>CAZLWA010000062.1:0-18059 GCA_964563165.1 uncultured Bacteroidota bacterium
TCCGGCGCCTCCGGTGATATATTGTTTTTTACCCGCAATATTTTCCCAGATCTTATTCAGAGGTTTCTGATAAGCGGTATCGCCGGTGAGCGCCACGACGTCGGCGATTCCGGCCGCCATATATTGAAGGCGCACCGCGTGTCCGACGGCTTCAACCTGTTCGAGTATCGGCTTATGGTCCTGTGCGTATTCGCCCCACCGCACGCGCCCGTCGTAAGAAACTCCGCGCTGGTCGAGAAAGAATTTTGCCAACCGAATATATTTTTCTTCGCCGGTCACACGGTAAAGTTTCACGAGGCCGATCTCAATTTCCTGATGGCCCGGCGGAATTCTTTTTTTGTCCGGACCGAAATTGTCAACAACCAAGTTGGCATTCTTAACGGCGACCTCAAGCAGTGTGCGTTTACCGGTTGACAGATAATGCGCCACGGCCGCTTCATACAGGTGACCGGAATTGTAAAGTTCATGGCTGATGAGTTCTTTTGACCAGCGCGTTTCGCCGGCCCATGCAATGAGCCTTTTGGCGTTATTGGTTCGCGCGGTATAAAGATAGCCGTCTTTTTCCTGCGCGGCGCCGATCAGCGCGATCACGCTGTCCAGATATTTTTCGAGTTTCGCATCGGGATGCCCGCGCAGCGTATACGACGCCCCTTCGATGATCTTGTACGGATCGGTATCGTCGAACGGATACACGCCGCACTGTTCTCCCGATTTGATCCTGGCGGCGATAGCGAAATTGTCGAGCTCCCCGGTTTGTTCGCATTGCCTGAACGCAAACGGGATCGTGACCGTCCGGTTCGTTTCGATCCGCGGCTGCCAAAATGAATCTGTGATCAGGACGTCCGTGAAAGGCACGGGCCGGTAGGGGTAGTCAGCGTGTTGAGCGGCGAGTATCTGACTTAAATAAATTGAGCTAACAAAATAAAAAATTACCCGACCAAGTCGTTGCATGATGAATTTATTACGATTGATTAATCTTATACGACTGTCTTACTAACGAAGCAATATACTCTAAATTATCATCTGAATTTATTTGAATCTCATAATCACCATTGCCCCAATGTCCTATGTGAGAGACATCCCTTGCTAATTTTTTGGGGTCATCAAGTTTCCCCTTTTCTAAATTAATAAAAATTTTCAATGTTTTTTTTTGAATACAAACGTCTGTAATGTTTGTATCTGCCGCAAAAGCAATATAGAGTTTCATCGCCTTTACAGAAATTTCAGAACTTATTGACGAGACTAGTTCCCTAAATCTAATATATAACTCGCGAATAACCGGCTCAGCAATTTTTAAATGATCTTCTTCTGAATAAGTCTTCACCTCACGAGCAATTACTTCCACGTCTTCATTCTTTTTGGAGATCGTCTTGATGCTAGCGGTAGATGCGGTAGGTTTATGCTGTTCAAAAAGAATAGTATTGTTTTCATACCGATGAACTTCCCATAACTCGATTGGGAGATCTTTAAAGTTAATCGCCTCAATTTGAAATGTTGTAAAGGTGGGTGAAACAAACATCACCCTCGATTGAGACCAATCAATATCATTTCGCTTAAGTGACATCTTACAACGTTCATTGTATTCTAAAATAAATTCAGCTTTGTTGTTCAACATCAAGCTTAAGTAACTCATCCCTTGATCAACAACAGAAAAATTTCTGTCCTTCTTATATTCGATTATTACAAAGGATTGCGATTGTTTGTCAAATCCCAGAGTATCAATTCTTAAACTATTTAGTTGAAATTCGCTTCCGACTAAACTTAGTCTAAAAAGAGACTCTAGATTATTTTCTACAAACGCCTGAATTTCTTTTTCTAAACGGAATGGACTTTCTTTTATTAGTTCCGATCTTTTGTCCGACCATTTGAAAAGCGGCATTATTAGCTCCTCAAATAAATATCTAACTCGAACTGCTTCCGCCGCTGCTTCGGCTGAAAGAGCCTGAGCGGATACTCGTGGTTTTTCCGGATGAATTAACGTTGGTGGAAACGCGTCCGAAGCCGGTGGGCTTTTGTCTGCCGATTCCGGAAACGCCGCCAACGTTGCGCGAAGAAAACAGGGTCGGCCGCGGCGTCGGTGTGTAAGAGGGCCTTTGCATGGATGTCCGCGGCAAAGACGAATAGGATGGCATGCCATAGCGAGGGGTCATGGCGTAGTACATAAAAAAATAAGGCCAGAGAGACGGTCCGCCTCCGTAGTAATAAACATTTTGGGCAGGCTGCGTACCGGCGAGCGCTGATGTTTTCCCATGCGCTGTGTCTTGCGCAACCCGCTGTTTTTGAAAATTCGTCATAGGAAGTAAAGCGACGTTGACGCCTTTTTCTTTGAACGACGAGAAGTCGTCATTCAAATCATCCGATTCCGTTTTTGTCGATTCATTCGGCACTCCGTAAAAAACGGAATTAATATTCGATTTTTTAAGGTTGTCCGCCGTAGGAATGGTCGCGATGTAGCGGTTGTCAAATTGATTGTCCGCATCGCCGTAAGTGTTAAGCCGATTGCTGTCAAGCAGAATAACGGCGGGCGCTTTATCCGGACGCTTGGCCGATTTGTCCGAAACTTCCTGTGCGTAAAACAACATCGCCGCAAGCGTTTGGTGTGACGGCACGACGCCGAGCGGGTGGGGCCAGTTATCAAATGCAATCACAAGATCGGCGGAATCGGCCAACGCCGCACCGAACGCGATGGATTCAGGCCCCGGCAGATCGATCATGATAACGGCCGTGTTCATATCTTTACTTTTAGCCAGCAGGTCTTTCATGCCGAGCCCGCGCGCATAAGACTCTTTCATGGCCTGCGAATTGACCGGCTTCAATTGGCTTTTCAGCGACGCCTGCGCCAGCGATTGGACCAGGGTCGGAACGACATACGGCTGCCACACCAAATTTTTTGGCTGATACGCGTTTTGCAACTTGGCTGCGTCCAAATAATTGCTCCAGCCGAGAGATCCTGTACTGTCGGACAAAACGGCATCTGGAAATGTCAGAGGTTTGTCGGCGGAACCGAAATTCCAGCCTTGTTCTTTTTGAAGACCCAGCGAATCGCGGTCTATGGTCTCCTCGTCTTCGCCGCAGCTCATTTTATTAATTCCAACCACCCCTAGCAAACCTGCAAATACGCCGATTTTTCCCACCCGCGCACTCGCTTCCCGCCGCGAGAGCATTTCGCGCCACCAACTGGCGCCGATATTCTTTTTATTGTTGTCCATGGCTCTTTAAGGTTAAGTTTGATGAAAATTACAAATCACAGAATCCAAATTACAAATAAATTTCAAGATCCAAAAATTCGAAACTTTCTAAATTGGAATTTGTTTGGGACTTGGAGTTTGAATTTTGGTGTTTCATAGTCTTACGAATGTAGCTGCCGACACGGCAGCGTAGTCAGTCGCTTGTTTCGAGAGGCGCGTATACAGACCTCCGGCTTTGCCGCCGATCAAATACATACCGTGGTTTGCTATCAGGTTTCCTTGAATCGGCTGAGATTCAAAATAACGCTGAAGCATCCAGCGGTGCGGAATGGCGGCGGCCAAAGAAGCTGTCCAAATTTCTTCGCTCACACATTTCCCGATGATCACTTCATCGCCTTCGCATCCGTAATCGGATTTCAGAACCCATGCGTCCTTGGTCACAGTTGCCGGATCAATATCGAGAAGGCGGTACGATTCGGGAACGAAATGCCGGATCGTATCCTGTGACGATTTGGAAAACAAATTTATTTTTTCCCAGCACAAAGCCATCGCGAGTTTATTCTGCGAGATCACCGCGCCGAAAGGATTGATGACCGTTACCTGATTCGCCATTTCTGCTTCGAGTACGTACCGGAGCTGACGGTCCAGCGGATCGGGATCCAAAAAATCTTCTTCGTCGCTCCATACGGGCAAACGTTCACCCCACCAATCGGTTTTGTAGTGGCGGATCAGGATCTTGACCGGCACGTCAAACATCGTCAGTTCGCCCGACGGCAGGCGGTGCAGATTAAACGGCGAGCCCCGCACGACGCGGCATCCGTGCCGTTGAAACAGATTTTCATACAGCGTGATCATCGAAAGGTCTTCCGCTAATTCCGTCGGGTATAGAATTCCGACATTCGGTGCGTGCGAAAAATGATCCGGGTTGTTGGTGCGATGACAGGCCATGACCATATCATAAAACTGGTTTTCAAAATCTGAATTAGGATCACCGGCGCCGGGATGACGGGATTTCAAAAGCCTGTTGAGGATCACTGCTTCCGCTTCGCCGCTGGGAGTATCGGAATTCATTTCGCACATTTGCAAACGCCCGTTCGGCTGAACAAAAAAATCCAGCCGCGCGATGCCGTGCCACCGGCCGCCGGATGAAAGCCACATCAGTTTTTGATACGGCGTCAGATGAAAGAAAGTGTCCAGCCACTCCGGATTTTCCCAAACCAACCGGCAAAGCTCCTCATAGGCGCGTCCGATCGCTTCCGCGGCGCGGCGCATGTCAGCGTACGTTTGTTTGGACAGGAAAACCGGTTCGATCCGGAAGCGTTCGCTTCCTTCCAGCCACGGATCGCTGATAATGCACGTGTCGAATAATTTCTTCGCGAAGTGATTATACGTTTCGCTTTGTAATTTATCGTCAACCATAATTTGATCACTCTTGCGTCATTCTGAGTCCCGATAAATCGGGACCCGGAATGACTACGGAAAAAAAGTGAGAAAAGTTACACCATTCTTACCGCCAACAATGCGGCAGCGACGTACATCATCGCTTCAATCGTGCCCGAGCTCAAATTCCGGTCGCGGCTGATCTCTTCATCCAATCTGCCGCCGTAAATACGGAATCCCGCGCCGAGCAGCAGCCCCTGCACCAGAAATTGGCGGATGGGATACAAGGTCAGCACTACCAGAATCGATTTTCCAAAATCTTTCAAACTCGTTTCGTAATCGACAAAATCGCCGCGGATCGCATGGCTCACGATAATGGCTACCGCGATCATCACGCCCGCATAACTCAATGCGGCCGCGTTGTTCCCACTCATAACTTCCTTGGCATCGTCGTAGGCCGTCAACAGCCTGAAGAGGTACGTTACGGCAAGCAGCGTGATCTGTCCCACGAGAAAAAATATCACCGGCGTGTAATAATTTCCGCCGCTGCCTTCACCGGAAACATTGGAAGCAATGATGAGCGAAGTGGCGATGAAACTGCCCGACGTGACGATGCCTGCGGCAATATTGCCTTCGTGAACCGCTTGCAGTGCGGTTTTGGATAAAATCAATTTCAGTTCGACCGTGGCCACGAACGCCAGGAAAATGATTCCGCCGATGCCGTAGATGGCGACGCCGATCGCGTCGCGCGTCCAATCAGTGTGACCCGGGCCGCTGAGCACGTCGGCGATGATCATCATGACGCCGAACAAATATCCGCCGAGCGCGACCCCTACCGCGGCATTATCCCGCTGGGTCAGCGCCTCGGTCATTTTTTCGTGCATCAGAAATTGCGTCACGAGACGCGCAATAAGCAGCAGCACGACCGTCGCCGCCGCAATGAAGCCAACCGTTTGCCAATCCATAGTTTTTTTTGGTTAAATTGAACTAGAGGGAGCCGTTATTTGACGAAAGGAATATGGGATAAACTTAAATCGTATTGTCATGAGATTCAAGGAAATTTATTTAATTGCGGCGCCGGACGTAACTATCAAAGGTTTGTAATTTCTATTTGTTTGTGCCTCTGTGACTATCCGGCAAAGCTGCATCGAACAGGTAGCTAAAATGTCCCGCCTGGAGCTGAAGATTATGAGAACCGACATCCGCGAAACTTTCCGCCGGGCCGGTGAGTTCGGCGTAGATCAGCCGATAGTGTGCGTCGGCCGTTGTTTTGGAAACAATTTTTTTTACGCCGGGGGGAAATTTCAATTTTTCCTCCAGGTTTTTAGGAATGACGAGAGCGCATTGAGACAACCCGTTCATCGAACCCGCTTCCTTCATATTGCCTGTGAGAACCGTAATCAAATCTGCGGCAAAACTGTTTTGATCAGACGACAGATGGCGAACGTAATTCAGGGGCATGTGATTCTTTTTCAGAATCTTAAAAGGAACGGTTCGCGGGGATCGGATCGGCAAAATGTCAGAGCCCGCTATTTCATAGTAAAGCGCATGGCGATTGGCCTCACAAACCGCAACGACGAAATCACCCTCGATCTTGAACAGCCTTTTCCGATAACCGATGAAACAAAAATATTCCGTAGGGTCTGCGCGGATCTCAAGGCGTTTTTGGATCAATGTTTTGAGGACCGGGCTGAAACAGGATAGTCCTTCGATCTGTTTCCGGCTGACGGGGATGTGCTCCAGAATTTGGCGAGCGAACAGAGGCATGCTGTTACCGTGAAACGGAGTTGCGATGGTTGTGATTTTCTTAAGCTGCCGGTTTGCATTGTGAAAGAAATCAAACCATTCGGCGATCAGCCCGCCTTGTGAATGCGCAAGAAGCTGAAACGGCGCATCTCCGATATTTTTTTGGATGAACGAGGCCAGCCCGCCCGTGATCTGCGGAATGTCCAGATTATTCTTGAGGGTGGCGTAGTCGTAAAATGTAATTTGAAATCCGTGCGATTCCAGAAACGGCTTCAAACGATGCCACGATTTTGAAACATCGGCGAGCCCGTGAATGAAAATGATCTTTTGCAGTTCCAAAGTGTTTTTTTATTGGGTTACGCCCGTTCCGCCGTCCGGAACCCTGCGCTGATGAATACCATTTGAAATCACTTTTCAATATACTATCTTGCTTCTGAAAATTTAGAATTAAAATACGTTAATTCAAAATGAAATTGCACACGATCGAATACGGTTCGGGGCCGCGCACGCTCGTCATTTTGCACGGACTGCTCGGCTCGGCGCAAAACTGGCACAGCGCGGCAAGAATGCTGGAACCGAAGATGCATCTGGTCATTCCCGATCAGCGTAATCACGGCGTGTCGCCGCACGACGCCGAGCATACTATCGAAACGATGCGGCACGACCTGGAAGAATGTGTGGACCATCTGAAATTGAAGAAATTCTTTCTGCTCGGACATTCCATGGGCGGGCATGTGGCGATGAATTTCGCATTTCACCATCCTGAAAGATTAAACGGATTGATCGTCGAGGACATCGCGCCGCGCGCCTACGGAACAGGGCTCAAAGAGATCGTTTCGGCAATGAGTGAGGTCGACCTGTCGCAATTCAAAGAAAAAAAAAGCATCGGAACGGCGCTGCAGGATAAAATAAAAAGCTCCGTCACACGGCAGTTTGTTTTGACCAATTTGGTGCGCCATCACGATCGTTTGAGCTGGCGTGTGAATCTTCACGCGCTCGGCAAATTTGCAGACCATGAGATCGCACGATTTTCCATGAATGAGACTCACCGCTTCGACGGGCCGACGTTATTTATCGGAGGGACCAAATCGATATATGATATTTCCAAAGAGAAAGTATTAATTAAACGGTATTTTCCGGCGGCTCGCATCGTGATGATTAAAGGGGCCGGGCATTGGCTGCATTACGAAGCGAAAGAAAAATTCTGTGAATTGGTTTTGAAATTTGTGAAAGAGAACTGAAGTTTCCTTACCACAGAGTCACGGAGGCACGGAAATTTCAGGATGGAATATTTTTTACCTTTGTGTCTCCGTGCCTTCGTGGTAAAAAAATTTAATTAATAATGGATATGGTCCAGGTGGTTTCGAGCATCTCTTTCGGAAAATTTTCGGGCAGGGGGTCGAGCGGAAAAGAATTGACCACCGACGCGTACGCCGGCGCGACAAAAGAATAATCACAATCGTAATCCATGACCTTCGAATCAAGCAGCTGGCCTTGCCGGTTCATCTTGACATAAATTCTCATGCTTCCCAGCTTGGAATAAGGATTGAACAGGATTTTGGAGGTGATTTTATACCAATTGCTGCTCATTTTATTCTTCCACTTCAGCATGTAGGGTGCGTATTCCCAGGCGTATGTGCTGAGCTCATATTTTTCGCCCATGGATTTTTGAGCTTCGCCTTCGGTCTGCCCGGTGATTTGTTCTTTCAGCGAGCGGCTTGATTGATTTTTTAAGAAAGGGAAGATCGGCTGGTTGTTCTTGAATTCGTCTTCTTGTGTTTTCTCTTCTTTGGATTTGATTTCCTTAGTGTCCGATTTGGACTCGTCTTTGATCACCGCAACGCTCTGCGAATTCTTCATACCGCCCGGAACTTCTTTCACATTCGATTTTGAATTCCGTTCCGATAAGACTTTGGCGTCGTTCGGCTGGATATCATTGGCCCTAGGGTTATCCAGCAGCTCCCTTGCTTTTTGTATCAGGTCGTCTTCCTTGAGATTGAGAAGTACCATTTTTTGGTCTTCGCTGAGCGGCTTAACCGTTTTCTCCGGTTTGAGAAAGAGCATCAGTAAGACGATGAACAGGATATTGATCAGAATGGAAAGTAACAAACCGATCCAGGTCTTATTCTGTTCCTCGGTGAATTGAGGAAGGGGCAGGACCAGTAAGAAATCGCCGATCCGGATTTTGATGCGTTTTTTCAAAAGGGCTCGCCTTGAGATGAATGAAGCTTAGACGGCTGCCGCCATGGCTTGTTTAATATAAAAATGAAGGGGAATAAAACAAAGGGTATGGTAAGCAGATTATTTTTGAGTCCGGCTAATTTTTAGAACGGTATACGATTCTTCCATTCACGATCGTGAGTTTGACTTCCGTCGTCAAGATTTCCTGTGGCTCGATCGCGGTGAGGTCATTGGACAGCACGACCAGATCGGCTAATTTGCCGGCCTCTATGGTCCCTTTGTCATTTTCTTCAAATGCCGCGTACGCTGCGTGTATTGTGAATCCTTGCAGTGCTTCCATCAGCGTCATGCGTTGATCCGGATAAAATCCGCCGTCAGGAAATCCCTTCTGGTCCTGCCGCGTCACGGCGGCGTAAATGCCCCACAGCGGATTGCACGATTCGACCGGCGCGTCCGAGCCGAATGCAACGGTCACGCCGCTGTCCGTCAATTTTTTCCACGCATACGCTCCGAGGATGCGTTTCGGCCCGAGGCGCGATTCCGCCCAGTACATATCCGATGTGCAGTGCGTCGGCTGCATGGAGGCGATCACGCCCAAGGCTGCAAATCGGGGAATATCATTTTCATTCACAATTTGCCCGTGCTCGATGCGCAGGCGTTTCTGCGATCCGATGGAATTCGTTTTGGCCAGCGCCTCTTCGTACGCGTCCAGCGCATTGCGGTTCCCGCGGTCGCCGATCGCGTGGATGCAAACCTGAAATCCGTGCTTCAGGGATTGTTCGGCTATTTTTTCAATTTCATTTTTGGACGTCAGCTCGAGCCCGTAGTTCTTCGGGTTGTCCGAATACGGCTCGAGCAATGCCGCACCGCGCGAGCCCAGGGCGCCGTCGGCGTAAAGTTTCACGGAAGCAATCGTCAGAAAATCGTTATACAGATTCTTTTCTGGCCCGTTCTTAAAATACCCGTCCAATAATTTTTCCGGCCCGATCTTGGAGTAGGATTCGAGTAAAGAGGATTGGGTACCGTCCAGCATGGCATAAATTCGTAATTTCAGGTCACCTCTTTTTGCGAAATCTTTGTACAGCTTGATGGTTTCCATTCCCACACCGGCGTCATGAACGGAGGTGAGGCCGAATTTCGCGCAGGCATCCATCGCCGTTTCCAAAGCCAGGCTGTCTTCAGCGTACGTCGGTACCGGAATTATTTTGTAAATCAGGCCTTTGGCATTGTCGATCAGTACGCCGGAAGGGTTGCCTGAAGAGTCGCGGATGATCTTGCCTCCGTCCGGATCCTTTGTATTCTTTGAAATACCGGCGGCGTCCATAACCTTTCTGTTGACCCACACCGCATGCCCGTCGACGCGCGTGAGTATCACATAATGGTCCGGGCTGACCGCATCGAGTTGCGAGCCGGTCGGGAATTCTTTGCTGGCCCACAGATTCTGATCCCAGCCGCGGCCTTTGATCCATTTCCCTTTCGCAGCCGTTTTCGTTTTCTGCGCGACCATCGATACGATCTCGTCCGAACGGGTTACACCGATGACGTTCAGTTCCATCAGCGACCGGCCCAATCCCATGATGTGCAGGTGGGCGTCAATCAATCCGGGCAGCACGGTGGCGCCGTGAAGGTCCTCGATCCGTGTGGCTACGTATTTTTTCTTCAGGGCGTCGCCGGTGCCGACGTCAATAATTTTTCCGCCTCGAATGGCTACCGCCTCGGCTTTGGGGCTCTTTTCATTCAGCGTAACAATGTTCCCGCGAATCAGAAGCAGATCGGCGTTTTCCTTGGTACCGCATGAAAACAAGAGCAGCATTGAAGAGAAATACAAAAATTTCATATTCATTTCCTTGACGCGTTAAAGCTGATAGCTGTCAGCTGACAGCCTTCAGCTTTTCCGGTGAAATCAAAGTGAGAGGCATCGAATAACACGAAGTGGAAGGAAGGGAGTTACTTTTCAACCGCCATCACAAAGGCCGTGGTCAATTTCAGAATATCTTTATTGGCTCTTTTTAAACGGTCGCTGATAATGCCGGCTAAATTACGAAAGACGATGTATCCCACCTCGTGATCGTTATCAATTAACCTTGTAAAATCCGCCCGGGTGATGACCGCCAATTTGCAATGATTCAATGAGGAGACGGTGGCCGAGCGCTCGCTGTTCTCTTCAAACAGCGCCATTTCCCCGAAACAGGCGTGAAATTTGGCGCTCAAACGAATCAGGGATTTGTCCTTGCTGTCCACGTCCTGATGCGTCGGTTTCATGACCATTTGCTTGGTGATCTCTACGTCGCCTTCCAGCAGAACAAACATTTCATTGCTTCGATCGCCGTCCTTTATGATCACGGATCCGCCGGGATACTCCACTTCCTTCATGACGGCGCTCAATTTAACTAACTTCTCTTCGGTTAAGCCGGTGAAGATCGGAAATTCCTGCAGAAATTGTATATTAAGCATAGCCTTCGGGTCCAATATTTAATTCTAAAATATAACCGTTACTTATTCATCGGTGATAATAATGCCGATCTCATTGGCTTCGATAATCCTGTCTCTTTCCGGATTTACAGTAATGGACAAGCGCTCTTCCTCGCCGAATTTTTTTTCAGATTGCATGAGCCGCTGCCGGATAAACTGATCGATGTACGAATTATCGTCCGTTAATATTTCATTGAGCGCCATCGCCTGAGTTTCTTTCCCGAGTCCTATTAATATGGCATTGTTATGCTGTTTCAAATAATCGCACGCTTCCCAAAAGGTCTTTCCGATCAGGTGGTTCGGCAGCGGGATCCGCATGATCATTTGTCCGAATTTGAACGACAGCAATTCGTCAACGACACGGGGCACACCGGGATTGGTGACGTGCATGGCCAGCAAGTACCCGCTGTATTTATCGCTGACGACGACGTCGTCCGCCCGGGCGCGCTTCAGGTTGCTTTCGTTTTCGGGATTCGTGATATGCGCATACACCCGGATCTTCGCATTCATGTTTTTGATCGTGAGCGTCGTGATGATCGTTTTTTCGTCGGCTTTGTTGGCGGAGAGCTCATTCGCATCCGCAACAATAATGACGCACTCGGCGTGCCGCACATTGGCATTATCGAGGACGGCATCCTTGGAAAAATCGCCCGAAACAAAACTGATCTCGGATTCCTTGTGGCGATTGGTCATTTCATTGATGAGCGATGGATCGCAGGAATTGATCAGAACGATCGACGGAAAATCCAGTTCTCTTTCCAAAGCCAGTATGATATCATCCACATTAAAATTCCATCCGCAAATGACGACGTGATTTTTCAGTTTTACTTTTTCCAATCCTTGCCCCTTTCGTATGCGTTGTTCGACAAATTTAGAGGAGATAGTTGCGGTCAGCACCGAGATCATTGCCGCCGCGCCCATCATCACGAGAACGCTAATGATCTTGCCGGCCGCCGTCACGGGATAGACGTCGCCATACCCTACGGTAAATATCGTTACGACGGTAAACCACAAGCCTTTCCATATATCCCCAAAAAACTGATTCGGCGAATCCCTTTCGAAATACGTGACGAGCGATCCGGCCAGCACGTCCAGCGCGATCAGCCCGACCGTGATCTGAAAAAATACGTTGTTGATTACGGCCGACAGCGTGCGTTTCGCACGCTTGATCAACTGCCTCTTTTTTTGGACCGCGCGGAAGCGATTAACTGATAATTTCTTCACGTGATTTTAGTTGTTCCAATTGATCGTTTCGAAGCTTTTGAATATCGCCGTTTAAAATTTCCCGGATCACGGCGTTCAGATGATCCGCCGCCAGCACACGCGGAAGGAACACATAATCCGCGCCTTCCGCATACATTTTGTGCGCCCGCGCCGCGCTCTCTGCCGTCACGATTATTTTAGCATGAGGACAAATGGTCTGGATCTGCTTGATCATTTTCAAATTGTCCGTGCCGACCAGCACCGTATCCGGGATCGTCGAGATGACGATCTTCGCGCTGTGAATACCCGCATGATGCAGCGTGTCCATATGACTGATGTCCCCGTAGATCGCCTTGACCCCGATCGCCTGCAGTTTGACGTGAACGTTCGGATTGAAATCAACCACCACGATCTTGTCCAGTATATTTTCATCGGAACCGTCCGCCGTTTTCATGTCTTCCATGGCTTTGACGAGAGAGCTGGCCACGCGGAAGAATCCCAGCAGAGCGATTTCTCTGTGAATATCCTCTTCCTTGAGTTCTTCCATGATCCCGATATCTTTAAATCCGATCTTTTCTAAAATTCCGCTTAACGCCTTTTGAATCGGGTGGCTGTACTTGATCATATACGGCGCCGTGACGGACGTAATGACAAACACAAAAATAATCACCGAAAGAATATTACCGCCGATATGGCCGGCGACGGTTCCCAAAGCCGCGATCACCAGCGAAAATTCACTCAGGTTCGCCAGATTAATGGAAGTCAATAAACTTACGCGATTACCGTTCTTCAAAAGATAAAGTAAGGGATACAGCGTCAAAAAACGCGAAGCCATTAAAAACAGCGCGGTCACTCCCGCCACCGCTACCAGGCTCAGGTCGTTCATCGGATTGGGTATTTGCATGCCCAGGGCAACAAAAAAGAGCGTGACAAAAAAATCACGGATACTGACGACTTTGGCGATGACATCCAGATTATACGGAAAGGTTGAGATCGCAACGCCGGCGATCAGCGCACCCATTTCCACGGACAATTCGAAATAATTTGCAACGCCGCAAATAAAGAAGCACCAGCCCAGGGAAGCGACCAAAACCAGTTCAGGCAATTTGGCGATCGCTTTGAAAAGCCTTGGCAGAAGATATTTGCTCAGGGCCAGGCTCATCACCACCAGAAACCCGCCTTTGGCGAAGGACCATAGAATTTGAAGAACATCCGGATTGGCTAAATTCGGTTGAATGCCCAGAATGACGATCGCCCAGATATCTTGAAATACCAGCACCCCGAGCGTGATTCTTCCGGCGAGCGTATCGAGTTCAAATTTGGCGTATAACAACTTCACTACGATCGCCGTACTGCTCAAACCGCAGCACACAGCCAAATACGCGAGATCATATTTACCGCCGCCGACCGTGAAACCGAACAGCAGAAAAAAACCGACGCCCAATATCACGCATAAAACAAACTGGAAGATGCCCGAAAGGATCAGCGTCTTGCCCGCTTCCTTGAGCTTTTTCATGTCGATCTCAAGCCCGATCATGAAAAGCAGGAGGATCAATCCGATTTCCGCGATCACCGTAATGTCTTCGCGGCTTTGAATAAACCCGAAACCGATCTCAGGGCCGATCACGACACCGCCCGCAATATACGCCAGCAGCAGCGGCTGTTTTGCAAAATGAGCGAGAAACGCCATGACCGTCGCCGCCAGAATGCTGATGCCGATACTCGCGATCAGGTGATGCTGGCTTCCTTCTCCGTCGCCGGCAAAGACGCTCGCCGGAATTAAAACCGCCGCTATGGCAATAGTCGTCAGGATCATGTTACGGCGTGTCACGTTCGTATGCATAGGTACCCGCAGAAATTAAACTTGTCGCGTTGTAATTTGGAAAAAATAATCGTTAACCGTTTCGATGGAATCGATGAAATGAATTTTTAAAAACAAGCCAATTTAATTACAATAAGAATCTCTTTCAATAGAAAACTCATTTGAAGTCTCTTTACGGACCGCCCGTGCGGAAATTACTGCCGGTTGACTTACATTGGTTAATTTCTTATACTATTTTACAAAAAAAAACGAACTTAATTTCCTCTGCTACTATTCAAAGGAAGGGGACGTATGGCAACAGGTATTCGCGCACTCGCCATCATTGCGCTCGTCGCGCTGATGCACGAGAATGAGATTCTTGCTCAAACGAGCAATGAATTGGTAGATCAGGGCAATGTGCTGCTCAATGCCGGAAAATATGAAGATGCGGCGGCCGTCTACACCAAAGCGGCCGAATTGGACCGTCAAAACAAATTCGCCTACGGCAACCGCGGTCTGGCAAAACGAAATCTGAAAAAATATAAAGAAGCGATCAAGGATTATGATGAGGCATTGAAAATTGATTCCACCTTTGCCTGGGCTTATTCCAGCAGGGCCGATGCTTTTCTGCAGTTAAAAAAATATGACAAAGCCTTAAGCGATCTGGACAAAGCCATTGCGCTCAAGCCGACGGATGCGTATACGTTCCTCGTTCGCGGGGACGTTAAAACGCAGATGAACAAGGTGGCCGAAGCCGGCGAGGATTATGAGCAGGCGATCGCGGTCGATCCGACCTACGCCTGGGCTTACATCTCACGAGGCGACAACCGCATGAGGCTTTTGAAATACGATCAGGCCCTGGCCGATTACAATCACGCCGTAGAACTGAATCCTGACTTGGATTGGGCTTACTTTCGCCGGGGCATGATAGAATATTTCCGTGCGGATTACGCGTCCGCCGAAAGTGACTTCAACAAAGCGTCCGCCATTAAGAACGACAAATTTTATCACGTGTGGATGTTTTTCGCTCAGAATAAATCGAAGAATAAAAAAGCGGCAGTGCAGGATCTAAAAACATATTGGATAACCGCCAGACTGGAGCAGCCTCAATTTGTCGGATTCATCATACGCCATCTGATCGGCGAACTGACCGACGTTCAGGTCGTCGACAGCGCACAGACTTTTACGGGCCAAAGCGTACCGGAAAATTTATGCGAAGGCTCGTTTTACATCGGCATGAATGCGTTCGTCAAAGGCGATGAGCAGCTCGCCAGGAAATATTGGAATCTTTGCCTGAAAACAAAAGTCACGAATTTTATTGAATATAATTATGCGGGCACCTACCTCGGGAAATTAAAATAGGTCCCTTCCCGCATTCGTTTACCTGCGGAATGGCCGTGCGGGGTCCACTGCCGAAGGCGGAGATTTGAAACGATTCGACTTGATATTTTGTTTCCGCCGATTTACATTGAGTCCCTTTCCCGCATTCGCGATCATTCTAAATTTCATGAGAGGAGAGTATGCCCCCGAAGGAAAAACCTGTCGATACGGCTAAAAAAACGTCCCAGCCGAAGACCTTGATATTCGGCGTAGAAGAATCCAAAAAAATACAGGAAAAAATCAAACTGAAATCCGATCCGAGTCCACCGCCGGCTCCCGGCGCTCAGACCGCGGAACATGCGCGCATGAAAGACTTCACACCGGGCGTGCCGCCGTGGCGGCGCTGGGGCCCGTTTGTTTCCGAACGTTCATGGGGCACCGTGCGCGAGGATTACAGCGCGGACGGCGATGCCTGGGGATATCTCAGCCACGATATGGCGCGCAGCAAATCGTACCGCTGGGGCGAAGACGGCATCGCGGGATTTTGCGACCGGTATCAGGTCATGACGTTTGCGCCCGCGTTTTGGAATGAAAAAGATCCGATCTTGAAAGAACGTTTGTTCGGTCTGACGCCGCACGAAGGCAATCACGGCGAAGACGTGAAAGAATATTATTTTTATCTCGACAACGTTCCCTCGCACGCGTACAGCAAATACCTTTACAAATATCCTCAGGCGGAATATCCTTATCAATGGCTGATAGACGAAAACAAGAAACGGCAGGGGCAAGGCGACGAATTCGAACTGCTGGACACGGGCCTGTTTGATCAGGATAAGTACTTTGACGTATTTATTGAGTATGTCAAGGGCGCACCGGAAGACATTCAAATTCGGGTAGAAGTTTTCAACCGCGGCAGCCAGGACGCGCCGTTCCACTACGTTCCCAATTTATGGTTTCGCAATCGCTGGAGTTGGTCCACTCCGCGAACGGGCGAGCCGACCATTCAAATAGGTCCGAAGGGAAAAGAATTTGTCAGCGTCGTCAGCGATGATTCGACGATGGAAACCTTTAAGAATCTGCCGTTTTCATATCAGCTCGGAAAAAGATACCTGTACGCCGAGGGCAAACCGAAGATTTATTTCACCGACAACGAAACCCACTGCGAAAAATTATACGGTGTGCCCAGTGCGAAACCGTACGTCAAGGACGCATTTCACCGGCATATCGTCAACCGGGAGCCTTGCATCAATCCCGCTAACATCGGAACGAAGTCTTGTTTCCATTACCGCGAGATCATTCCGGCAAAAAAATCGAAAGTATTCCGCCTTCGGCTGACGCCGGAAATTTTGGAAAAGCCTTTTGAAAATTTTGATTCCATCGTCATTCAGCGGCGAAAAGAAACGGACGAATTTTACGAAACCGTTTATCCGCCAAAAGCCTCCGAAGAAGAAAAGAAAGTTCTGCGTCAGGCGTACGCCGGGCTCCTCTGGACTAAACAAATTTATTTATACGATGTCAACCGCTGGCTTCAGGGAGATAACCCGGACATGCCGCCGCCGGAATCGCGTGCGAATATTCGCAATCCACACTGGCGCCACTTGAATTCCATGCGCATTATTTCCATGCCGGACAAATGGGAATACCCTTGGTTTGCCGCGTGGGACCTGGCATTTCATACCATCGCGTTTGCGGATCTCGATATCGAATATTCCAAGGAAATGCTCTGGATCATGCTCTTCGAGCAATTCCAGCATCCCAACGGGCAAATTCCCGCGTACGAATGGGAATTCTCCGATCTCAATCCGCCCGTGCACGCGTGGGCAGTCTGGAAAGTTTACACGATGGATCGCGACCGCACCGGAAAACCGGATCTGGCTTTCCTGGAAAAATGTTTTCATAAATTGCTGATGAATTTCGCCTGGTGGATCAATAAAGTGGACAGTTCAGGCAACAACGTTTTTGAAGGCGGATTTTTGGGGCTGGATAATATCACGGTGGTGGACCGCAGCGAGAAATTGCCGGACGGCGCGGTGCTGGAACAATCCGACGCTACGGGCTGGATGGGCATGTTCTGTCTCAATCTTATGCGCGTGTGCCTGGAATTGGCGAAATATAATAAAGTATACGAAGGGCTCGCGACGAAATTCGTTCAGCATTATATCTACGTCGGTTCCGCGATGAAGAACATGGGCGGCCAGGGTATCGAATTATGGGATGAAGAAGACGGATTTTTTTACGACGTGTTGGTGCTGCCCAACGGAACCGGGCATCAGAAATTCCGCGTGCGCTCGCTTGTCGGGCTCATCGCCATGTATGCGATCGATATCCTGAATGATACCGACGTCGAGCAGAATAAAGAATTCATCTCCAATTTGGATTGGTTCATCCGCAATCGTCCGGACATTGTCCAAAGCTGCGTGTACAGCGACGAGAAGAACGGGCAGAAGCGCCACGTGTTGTCCATCGTGGATGCCCATCAATTAAAGCGCATCATGGAACGGATGTGGAATGAGGATGAATTTCTGTCGCCGGCGGGGTTGCGCAGCCTTTCCAAGCATCATGAGACCGAGCCCTTCTATTTCGGAAATAAAAAGGTCGAATACGAGCCGGCGGAGGCATCCAGTAAGATCAAGGGAGGCAATTCCAATTGGCGCGGGCCGATCTGGTTTCCGACAAGTTATTTGATGATCAATTCATTGGTGAAATTCGGCGAAGCGTTTGGAAAGGATTTCGGCATCACCGTCAAGGGCGAACTCATTACGCCCTAC
>CAZLWA010000063.1:0-5751 GCA_964563165.1 uncultured Bacteroidota bacterium
TCCTGCAATTCACATTTTCCGGCGATTGCACCGTTTCCGTCGCCATTAAATCCGAACAAGGCGAAACGATCGTCGAACTTACCCAGGAAAATATTCCAATGGACGAAAATCCGGCAACGAACCTGTTCGTCGGCTGCGGTGAGGGCTGGGCGTTTTATCTGACCAACTTAAAATCCGTTCTCGAAGGCGGCATCGACTTACGAAATAAAAATTTGAAAATTCAGAATGTGTTGAATGCGTAATCCGCCGTTTCCCTGGAGGATCGGATCTTCCCGGATATATTGAAAAAACTTAACTTTGACACCTTATGTATACTCTTTGCACTGCCATTGCATGGTTATTCTTACTTGTTCAACAGGATGGATTGACTATTGAAGAATTGCTTTCCTCTCCGGATAAAGTGACCATTGGCGGTTCAGATCTGATTCTGAGGCCTGCTGTATGGCTGAGCCTGATGCCTTCCAATGAAGGACATAACGAGCAGCCGTTGATAGTTGCTGCGAGGGTTCTGACTGCGGCGAAAGATACTTTTCCAAAAGGCGTGTCTCTGGATGAGGTTTGGCTGATCGACGGGAACCGGGTGTGGAATTCACTTTTTACTGACGAAGCTCGAACCGACCGGCCTCACATCCTGAGCCGTATTGCCCGCGACTGGCCTTCACTGGCGTTGGAAACAAGAGTCACCGTTGTGGTTCGATTGAGAAATACCGATGGAAAATATTATTACTTAAGGGCTCCGGACCAAACAATTCGCGGGGCATACTAGAAAACGGGCCTGCACATTTTGTTTACGCCAATACCACATTCAATATGAATACCTATATCTCTATGCTGCGCGGAATTAACGTGAGCGGGCAAAAAATGATAAAAATGGAAGCGCTCAAAGCGCTGTACGAATCATTGAACTTCAAGAATGTGAAGACCTACATTCAAAGCGGTAATGTGCTGTTCGAGAGCATGATTGCCAATCCCGCGGAGATAACAAAGAAAATTGAAGACAAAATAAAACGATCGTTCGGATTTTCCGTGCCGGTTGTATTAAGAATGCCTAACGAACTTCATCGCGTGATCGAGAAGAACCCCTTTTTGATAAAAAGAAAAGAAGACGTGACCAAACTTCATGTTACATTCTTATCGCGTATTCCGGATTCCGTATTAGTTAATGAAATCAAAAGTGCAGCATTCAAGCCGGATGAGTTTATTATTTCCGGCAGGGAAATCTATGTATTCTGCCCCGGCGGCTATGGAAATACAAAAATAAACAATAGCTTTTTTGAGAAGAAGCTGAATGTATCCGCTACAACCCGAAACTGGAAAACCGTAAATATGTTGTCTGACATGGCAAAATGATAAAAACAATCAAGATCATTCACACGTTCATTTGGGCGATCATGGCTTCGGCGGTTTTCTACATTCTGTATGCCGGCATAACAGGAACATTCAATGCTGCACTTTGGGTATCGGTTGGACTCATATTAATTGAGACGGCCGTATTGATCGTCAATAAATGGACCTGTCCTTTGACACCGGCAGCTATGAAATATACTTCCGACAGACGAGACAATTTCGATATCTACCTGCCGGAGTGGCTTGCAAAGAATAACAAATTAATATTCAGCGTGCTGTTTGTCGCCGGACTGCTCTTAGTCGCTTACCATTTGATTAGAAGCTCATGATCTATGATCGCTCGACTCATCTTCACAGCAATTGTTTTACTGACTGGTTTCTCCTGCCGCCCTGGCCCGGAGCTGACCGAAAAACAGCGGACCGCGGTAATGGAGAGTGTGCGCGAGACGTTGCATAATTACTACCGCGATATAAGAACCGGCGGTTTGACGCAGGAATTTAAATATCTTGATAATTCTTCCGAATTTTTCTGGGTTCCGCCGGGCTATTCATCCGCGCTGTCTTATGACTCCGTTGCTTCCATTATAAAAGTGAATGCGCCGTCATTTCGATCTGTAGAAAATGCATGGGACACGTTGAAGATCGTACCGCTCAGCGGTGCATTGGCCACGTACACGGGAAGACTGCACTCGACGATGACCGACACATCGGGAAAAGTCATGAAATTATTTCTTGTCGAGACCGGTATCCTGATCAGGCGAAATGACGGTTGGAAATTACTCTGCGGACAGACGGCGGTCCTGCCTTGAAATATTTCCCGCGCAGTCGGGGCGGGCCTCTGATTGATTATTTGCCGCTTTCTGCTGTTGTTTTTTTCCGGCTTCGTTTCTACTTTATATCATTCACAAATAAGAAACTTTACCGTAACTGCATTTAAAAAAGACAATCATGAATAACTCTGAATTCCGGAAAGCGGCGCATGAGCTGGTTGACTGGATGGCGGATTACATTGAAAATCTTCAACGATATCCGGTGAAGCCGCTGATCAAGCCGGGCGATATTAAAAATCAATTGCCTGAACTCGCGCCGGATCAGCATGAAGCATTTGAAAAAATATTTCAGGATTTCCGGAACATTATCGTGCCGGGTATGACCCATTGGCAGCATCCTAAGTTCTTTGCTTATTTCCCGACCGGCGCAAGCGAACCCTCCATATTGGCGGAAATGTTGTCCGCCACACTGGGCGCGCAATGCATGATCTGGCTTACTTCTCCGGCGGCGGAAGAACTGGAGGAGCGCATGATGGAATGGCTTCGCGACATGACGGGGCTGCCTCAGGATTTTACCGGCGTCATCCAGGACAGCAGCTCTTCCGCCACGCTCGTCGCGATGCTTACAGCCAGAGAAAATCATTCGAAGTACGCGATCAACAAATCGGGTTTTAGAGGCAGTGAAAACTTCCGGTTATACGCTTCCACGCAAGCACATTCGTCCGTCGACAAAGGTGTAAAGATTGCCGGATTCGGAATTGACAATCTGGTCAAGATCGAAACGGATGAACATTTTGCGATGATCCCGTCGAAATTGGAAGAAGCGATTCAAGAAGACATTCAGAAAGGATACACGCCGTTGTGCGTGGTTTCCACGATCGGCACGACGAGTTCGACAGCCATTGATCCGGTCGAAGCCATAGGTCATATTTGCAAAAAATATCATTGCTGGCATCACATTGATGCGTCGTATGCCGGCACCGCACTGCTGCTGCCGGAAATGCGCTGGATCAGCAAGGGACTGGAATTGGCGGACAGTTACGTTTTCAATCCGCACAAATGGATGTTCACCAATTTCGACTGTTCGGCCTACTTCGTCAAAGACAAAAATGCGCTCATCAATACGTTCAGCATTCTTCCTGAATATCTGAAAACGCCTGAAGACAAGATCGTTAATAACTACCGCGATTGGGGTATCCCGCTCGGGCGGCGGTTCCGCGCACTGAAACTATGGTTCGTTATCCGGACGTACGGCGTCGCCGGCCTGCAGGAAAAAATTCGTAATGATATTTCCTACGGGCAATGGTTCAAAGAGCAGGTCCTTTCCACCCCGGGATTCGAGCTCGCCGCGCCGGTGCCTCTGAACCTCGTGTGTTTCCGAATCAAGCCCGTCGGCGTCCGTGATGAAGATGAACTTGAAAACATCAATAAACAATTATTGCAAAAACTGAACGACAGCGGAAAAATTCTTTTGAACCAAACGAAACTGAACGAAAAATACGTTCTGCGATTTGTCGCAGGCCAAACGCATACGACTTTGGAACATGTTCAATCCGGATGGGAATTGATCAAGGAATTTGCCGGGGAATTCCTCGGGCCGAAATAATTGCCGGCGATAGAAGATTACTATTCCCCTCCTTGAAAAGGAGAGGCTAGGGGTGGTTATGAACTCGATACTTCGAGACATGTACTATCATCAAGAATGGGCGGACGCCGAACATTGGCGCGCCTTTGAAGCACATCCTCCCGCGCTGAAGGATACAGCTCTTTTTCAAAGACTTCATCACATTCATATGGTCGAGCACGTATTCCTCTCGGTCTTGCAGGGTCTTCCATTCAACCTGACGAAACCGGAAGATTTTGCCGCTGCCGCGTCCCTCAAGAATTATGCACGGGAATATCATCGCAACATAATTTCATTTTTCGATTCTTTCGATGATACGCGGCTTTCCGAGACCGTCTCGCTTCCCTGGTTCAAGAATCCTCCCGCTGTGATCACGGTAGAACAGGCGTTGACGCATGCGGCCATGCACAGCCATTATCACCGGGGCCAGAACGCGACGCGTCTGCGGGAACTCGGCGGCGTGCCGCCTCTGACCGATCTCGTCGCATGGTACTGGAAAGGCCGTCCCGAACCGGATTGGTCTTAAGTACACAATTATACTAATGCTATGGAAATGCGAACTCTCGGAAAGACGGAGGCCGCTCTGATAAAATAATCATGGCTACGAAATTCGGCAATATGCGCGGCCCCAACGGAGAATTTCCCGGAGTGAACGGCAAGTGCCTGCGAGGCCAGTTTGAAAAGGCTCGGTGTGAAAAAAAGATCTACCTGTACTATCGGCATCGAGTCGATGTGAACACACCGATCGAGGAAACGGTTCAGGCGAAGGGCGGAGTTTGACAATTCAAAAGATTTAAATTATATTATGACCCATGGATCACAAAGCCGCAAATAATTCACCCAAAGAAGTGCCTCTATTCAAAGGGACGAAAGTCCCGATCAAGGCTTTATTCGATCATATCGAAGCCGGGAGATCGTTGGAAGAATTTCTGGTGGAATTTCCGGACGTAAGAAAAGAACAGGTCAATCAGGTTCTCGCCGTAGCGGAACAGATTCTCGCAAAACAAAATTCACAAATAAAATAGATCTCATTTCTCCCTTTTCATCACACCCTCGATCAGTCCGAACGGCTCGTCCGTCGGCACAAAAATCTCATTCTTATTTTCCAGCCCGAACGGCTCCAAATTTACGAGCAGGCAATGTTTATTCGGCGTCGTGATCTTTATTTCCGAAAGGTCTTTACATTTTTCCAAAGCCGCTTCGCCCATTGCATAAACGGTATGCTGCACCGAAAGACTGTGCTGTTCCGCAAAGGTCTCCAACAGCGCGGTTCGAATGATCTCATAACACGAATTGTAATTCACCGGGAGCTTCGAATACTGCCATCGCACATTCATGTTCGTGGCAAAAATGCGGTCGTCCGTTTCTTTGAGCGTCGTGAATTTATCTTTGATATAGCCTGTAAAGGCCGAGCCGGTCGTTTTCAGAACGAGCAGATCCTGGATCCCCGATTCGACATGCCGTGACGTCCGTGTCTGCGTCACTATCGCAGTACGCTTCTCGTTGCCTGCGCTCGTAAAAGAGTGGGCGTGCGGTTTTTGGCCGACCGGGATACGGTTCCACAAGCTCTCGACGAGTTCGATCGTCGTGCGCTCAATATCGGGATTGTGATCGAGGAAATATTTTCCCAAAGTCTCACCGAATTCTTCAATAGCAAGGAGTGGGTGATTTTTCGCCAGGGCATACACCGTGTTTTTCATGGTGTCGGTCGGAAGCACATTGCTGTTGTCTCCCTCGGTGTATACTTTTTCAAATTTTCCTTCGAATTGAATATTTACCGTCACTTCTTTCAATTCATGCCGATCGGCAAGGCGCGTAACTTTCATCAATCGAACACGCGATTTGCCGTAATTATTATGCGCTAAATGGATTGCCATCTTCTTCATCTCCCATTATTCATTACTCATTATTCATTATTCATTGTTAACTGCCCCGATAGGTGGAATACCCGAACGGGCTCAGGAGCAGCGGAACGTGGTAATGCCCGGAGGTTTCCTGAATTTCAAACGC
>CAZLWA010000064.1:0-6117 GCA_964563165.1 uncultured Bacteroidota bacterium
ACGCCAAATGTATCGGCTACCGTGGCGCTCGCCGCATCGGTTGCGGTAACCCGGATATTGACGCTTCCGCTGAAATTCAAAACGCTCAGTACATAAAGCGAATCATTGGAAACCTGTGCGGTAACGCCTGCAGACAAATTTAAAGCAGCGTAAGTCAATGTCGGGTTGTCTATGTCGGCAAAAACAGCGGTCAATTTCCGTACAAATGTCTTTCCGAAATCTTCCGCAAAACTTGTATCTCTCAAAGCGCTCGCAACATAGGGCGCGTCATTCACCGGATTGATCGTGACATTGAAAGTATCACTCGTTGTGAATGTTCCGTCCGTGGCATTCGCGATGACCTTGTAAACGCCGTTGGAATCCTGCACCGTGGAAATGCGCAGTGCGTTGCCGCTGATATTCGAAGTAATGCCTCCGCCGATCACCGAGGTTGAAAACGTCATCGTGGAACCGGGATCGGAGAAAACAGTATTCAGATTCGGAACGACGGTGATATTCGAACCTTGATCTTCGTTGAACAGAGTATCGCGGATCGCGCTGATAACCGTGGGCGGCTGATTCACCGTGATCGAATAGGTGCCGGCCGCCGCATTATCGCTCCACACGGCAAAACCGTAAATGTCCGAGACGGTCGGTGTATAACTGAAACTTTCTCCCAGCCCGTTACCGTTGATGTCCGCGCTCTTGACTTCTGCGCCCCGGCCCAAATAGTAAGCGCCGCCGTTGGAATTAAAAAGAGCTATTCCTGTATTAAATGTCCCGCTCAAAGCGTTCAAAGTAAATACATAAGGCGTTCCGGCAACGAGCGGCGCGTCAAACATCCTGACGACGGTGGTGTTTCCCCAGGCCGGTGGACTCGTCGTCCCCGGCACCGTCAGCGATTCAGATCCGCCTTCCCATTCGAGATCGTAAGTGCCTGTCCCCGAGAACAAGTTGACCTTTGGAAAATAATAACCGGCCGGCGCGTGATTGTGATCCACGGCTATGAAATCGACATTATTGCTTCCGAAGCCGCTGGATGCTACCGCATTAGTGTAACTGGACGTATCATGCAATTGCAGATCGAAGTCAGACCCGACTGCGGGACGAATGCCTGTAATAGACCACTTGGAATTCAATTGATTAAAAGCATAGAGGCCTGGTGATACTCCGGACGTGACCGTAACGGCGCTGGTCAATAGCGGCTGGCTGACATCGATTCGCAGCGTAGCCGCCGAAGACGAGTCCGCTGCCCATACCACAAAACCGAACCGGTCGGCAGTTCCCGCGGTGCCCGTCGGTGTATAAGAAAAAGTTTCTCCGACCCCGGCCCCATTCACGTTGGCAACTTTCACGTTGGAATTGCGTCCGGCATAATAAGGCGCACCGCCCGATTGAAATAGCGCGATCCCCACATCCGGGACGCCGGAAAGCAGGCTCACACTGAATGTATAATTTACTCCGGCAACCAATGTGACATCAAATATTTTCGCAATATCGGTTTTGCTCCAGACAATACCGCTCGTGCTGCCGGGAACTGTCAGCTGTTCCGTTCCGCCTTCCCACTGAACGCTGTATATTGCTGTTCTACCTCCTTGGTCATCGGTCTTTAAGTAAGTCTGACCTAATGGCGAATGGTTATTGTCAGTGACAATGAAATCAACAATGCCGGTTCCCAAAGTGCTTGAAGCCAATTGATTCTGATAACCGACATCGCTGTAGAGCCACATATCGGCGTTCGTAGCTGCTCGAACACCGGCAACTGACCAGTAATTATTCGTTTGATTAATACTATAATATCCCAGCCCCGAACTATGGTTGGTCATGACCGCATTAATTAACCTTGGATTGACACTAATAGTAAATGTCGAGCTTGCCGGATTCTCGCCCCACACAACGAATCCATAAGTACCGGTCGCCGGCGCGGTATAACTAAATGATTCTCCTACTCCAGTTCCGCCTGAGTTGGAACTCGCATCGGCCGCAACTCTCCCTGCATAGTAAGCGCTCCCCGTAGGCCTGAACAGCGCAATGCCAACATCGGTCGTTCCGGAGACGAAGCTTAAATCAAAGTCATACGTGGTACCCGCCGTCAGGTTAACATCATATACTTTAACAACATTAGTACTTCCCCAATTGACCGTCAACGGCGGCCCCTGGGAAAAGAATCCGCTGCTCTCATCAAACTCTGCTCTATAACTATTGGTAGCTGTAAGGGTGGTAATTTGCGGATAATAAAAAGTCGATGCGGCTTGGAAATTATTATCACCGACAACAAAATCCACGGTCCCGTTCGTAGCGATCGTGCTAGAAGCGAGCAGCGTAGTGTGGGCGGCATTGGCGTACAAAAATAAATTATCGTTGTCCGTTGAGGGTGAGCGAACGCCCATCACGTTCCATGCGTATTGAGTCTGATAAAATGACAGGTTGGCCGGCGCGGCTAATGCAACGGAACTCAAGATCGGTTTTTCAGATAATAAATTACTGACTGTAATGTCATACGTGGCGCTGAAGGCCGGTGTGTTGGACCAGACCACGAAACCGTACCATCCTGTTGTGGCCGGCGTGAATGTGAATTGCTCGTCCAGGCCGGTGGCAGTGTCGGATGAGGCGGCATACCCGCTTCGATTAAAATAGGATGTGCCGGCTACGCCCGTGGGCTGGAAAAGCGAAATCCCGAAATTAACGAAATTTCCGCTCGGCTCATGGAGTTTAAAGGCATAGGGTACTCCGGCCGTTAAATTTACATCCCAAACTTTCACGACATCGTTAGTTCCCCACGTTAAGCTCCCGGTGTTACTCGGAACGGCCAGCGAATTCGCTCCATCTTCCCATTCAATATAATAAGTTCCGGAACCGCTAACGTCTTGAACTCTCACATATTGGAGAGCGGTAGGAGCATAATGGTAGTCCGAAACAACATAATCAACTGCGCTTCCGGTAAGAGTTGATGATTTTAGTACTGGGCTAAATGAAATATTGGCTGAAAGGACTATGTCAAAATTGGAGCCGGTCGGAGGACGTACCCCGGCGACTGCCCAGTATGATTGAGTTTGATTATAGGAATAAGGGATCGAATTACCCGACGAAAGAAAACCGGAAACAGGCGTCCCGCTGGTGAGCGGAGTGGCTCCCTGAGCAAATAAAAAGACGTTTGCATTCAGAAAAAAAACACTGAAAAACAACAGTAGTAATATTCTTTTCATTGACATCTTTCGCATTTAGGGATTTTTACGAAGATAAGATTTTTAAACGCTTAATTTTATTACTGTTCGCGGGTTGTTTTTCAATAGACGTGTATCGCCGGTTAATGTATGAAAAACACGGTGCAAATGCAACTGCATCGGACTAAAAATACGTGAGATCTTTCGGGATCATGCTTTTGCCATTAACAATAAGCAATGGAGTTGACCAAAACAGTGACGGGCGTCACAAAGGCATGAATTTCCCGGGGTTTATTGATCAGGTGACTTTTTTGCTTGCAATGCATTCTGATTAATCCTTATTATCATCTCGTAATTCTCTCACAACAAATCCCGGTATGATCAATTCTGAAAATGAAATAACACCTGCCGTCTCTTTCTTTTCGGTCGATAAGAAGCTTTCGAAAGAAGTCTTACACCTTGCGTATCCGGTGGTCATTGGAATGATCTCCATCACAGCGATCGGTGTGACGGACACGATGATGGTCGGACGTCTGGGCGCGGAAGCGCTCGCCGCGACCGGACAGTCGGCGATAATCTTCTGGAGTATGCTTTGGGCAATGCGCTCGGTGGAAGTGGCTGCGCAAGCGCTGATCGCGAGGCGTTACGGCGAGCGGCAATATGATCAATGCGGAAAAATTCTGGATAACGCGCTTGTGGTGGTTTTCACCGTGAGCGTTTTCGCCACGGCCGCATTGTGGTTCGGCGCACGGGCCCTGATGAGTGCGCTGTCGTCGCATGAAACCGTCATCGACTATGCCGTGAGCTTCATCCGGATATTTGTCTCCGCGCTGTGGGCGTCGGGACTTTTGTCCACCATGCGCGGGTTTTTCAGCGGCATCGGCAAGACTCGGATCTTCTTATTCACTTCCTCGCTGATGATGATCACGAATATTTTTTTTAATTACGTTTTTATTTTCGGAAAATTCGGCTTTCCTGCGCTCGGCGTCCGCGGTTCCGCATTGGGTTCGGTCACGGCATACATCATAACTTTCGGCTTCATGATGTTTTATATCCTGGGCGGAGCCGGAATTAATTACCGGAAGGACTTTTCCCTTTTTCGTCTTCGTAACATCGACCGGATGATCATCAACGACATCGTGCGGCTGGCTTCGCCCAATGCGTTTCGCGGTATCATGGTCATGGGCGGGCTCTCGGTTTTTTATGCCATGGTGGATAAAATAGACGTCATCCAGGTGGCGATCGTCAACGTGGTTCTGAATATTCAATCTGTTTCGTTCATGCCCGGTTACGGATTCGGTGTTGCCGCCGCGACCCTCATCGGCCAGAATCTCGGCGCAAATAATCCGCTCAAAGCGGAACGAGCCGCTTACGAGGCGGTCAAGTTAGGCATCGTTTTCATGGGAACGTTGGGTCTGTTTTTTCTTATCGTACCGGAATGGGTGGTTCAATTATTTACGAACGATCCTGCGGTAATAGAAAATGCGCAGTTCCCGTTGCGCGTAGTGGGCGTAGTTCAAATCATAGACGCCGTAGGAATGGTGCTGTCGTCCGCACTGGACGGCGCGGGCAATACGCGCTGGGTCATGAAAGCGGAAATTTTTGTCAATTGGTGCATCTTTATTCCGCTGACCTATTTTTTGACTTTTACATTTGGTCTTGATCGTTATGGGCCCTGGCTGGCGTGGGGCTCGTACATGCTGGTCTTCGGCGTGATATGTTTATGGAAATTCAGGGAAGGATCGTGGAAGCACATCAAGATTTAGGGAAATTTTAAACACAGAGGCACGGAGACACGGAGGTTTTTAGGCTTTTTAGATATAGGTAGCCGCAACCGCCTGCCCTGAGCGAAGTCTGCGCCAACGGCGCATCAGCCTCAGCCAGAGGCTGACAGGTCTGGCTGAGAAGGGTTAGGTTGCGCGAAGCGTCACTTAGCCACAAAGGCACAGTGGACACGGAGTTTTTAAATGCTTAGGCAATGTTTCAGAACCCGGCTTTTATTCTTTTGCTTTTGAATTGGCGTTTGGCTAAGTTTTTTCAATCAAAAATTTATTCAACACGATTTTTGTGAAAAAAATACAGTTCAGGATTTTGTGTTTGATTTTTTTCTTGCAGGCCATGTCAGTAACTTCCGGGCAAGAACTGGTCTATGAAAACGGCGACAATCTGATCGTCAAGGCCGCCCAAAAGTTTGTCACGCATCCTTTTCGGTATGATTTCTCCATGAGCTATTATCCCACCGCCTATAAAGACAGCCTCAATACGGGCCGTGCGATATATCCGCAAGGCGATATCGATCCGGCGATCGGCGTCTGTACCGATCTGATCGTTCGCACATTCCGTGCGCTGGGTTACGATCTGCAACAATTAGTTCACGAAGACGCCCGGAAAAATTTTGCCGAATATCCTTACGGCATCTGGGGACTGAAGCAGCCGGATGCAAATATCGATCATCGCCGCGTTCCGATGCTCAATACTTTTTTCAAGCGGTTCGGGAAGACTCTGACGGTCGAAACGACCCGGGATAAATTATCCGAATGGAAAGCGGGCGATATCGTCATCTGGGATCTGATGAACAGCGGCAAAATGGATCACATCGGCATCATCGCCGACGCCCGTATCAAAACCTCGAATCGCCCGCTCGTGATCCACAACTATCCCGATCCCGGATACGTCGCGATGGAAGACGTGCTCACCACCTGGACGATCAAAGCCCATTACCGGTTCCCAAAATAATTACGCCCGCAGAAAGATCCTCAGTTCCGGAATGAATGTCAATTTTAGATTTTGAGATTTCATATAGAATTTCACACGCATCTTCATTAGATTCCTAAAAGATTTATACCTCAGGGCGGCAAAGTAAAATTAAGAAGACTTTGTGTCTTTGTGACTTCGTGGCAAGAATTTAAGATGTCCAAAATCAAATCTAATTTCGTCTGTCAAAATTGCGGTTATCAGTCCGTGAAATCGCTCG
>CAZLWA010000065.1:0-45566 GCA_964563165.1 uncultured Bacteroidota bacterium
CCTGCGTTTTGCAGTTGACAAAAAATGAAATGGCCGGCGAAAAAGTGAATTGCGGGCCGCCGTCCAACGCCATGAATTTCTGGCCTTCGAGCTGGAATGTGGCCGTAAATACTCTCCCCTTCGCTCCGGGCGCTTCGGCCCCGAGGCGGTGAATATTTACGATCTTTGAATGCTTAAAAATGGACGTATAAAAATTCACGGCTTCTTCGACCGTTCCGTCGAGCCACAAGAAGGGTGTGATCTTTTGCGCCGGTGTAATAGAGAGTTTTTGCTTGCGGGGTTTTGCTTTATTGAGTTTTTTCCTTTTGACACTGTTTTTCTTTTTCATAGCCTTGCAGTGGTTAAGGGTTAATCCGGTTAAGTTTACATTGATTAATCGTTACTATATTCCGTGAAAGATCGGATTCAGAAAATTTCGTTCGTAACCGGAAAAGCATCTTGTTTCGTTGAACCGTTCCGTTGCTGCTTTACACAGCGGGTCCTCGGAAACGGCGGCGCGGTAGAAATCGTAAGCTTCTACATTCGGAAAACTGAATAATGCCACGGCAATATTATCCGGGCCATTTTTTCCTAACCCCGGAAAACTGAATGTCGCATCAGGGAAGCGCTCCGCAGCTTTGCCCGGCACAAAGTAGCCGTGGTGAATTCCGCCGTATTTCTCGATCAGGAATATCCATGCCCTGGCATATTCTTCGAACTCATTCAATTTATCGGGGTCAATGGTATATCGAATAAAGCATGTGAACACGTAAATACCTCCGTCATGTTCATTCTAAATCGGCTGCAATAAGCGATCGTTCTTCCGTGTGAAGCGGGACCGCAACAACACGCTTGTCATTCCCGCGTACGCGGGAATCCAGAGCAAGACAGAATGGATGCCCGTTTTCACGGGCATGACAGACGTGTTGTTTTTTACTTTCGTTTTCGTTTGTAATGGCTCTTCACCAGTCCGTCAGAAAATATTTTTGTTTGAATATGCTCGAATGAAAGATCATGGTCAAGATCACCGAACAACGAAATGCCGCTTCCTATAAGCACAGGCACCTTCGTAATGATCAGCTCATCGATACAATCTTCATTCAAGAAGCCTTGTATCACTTTTCCGCCATCCACATAGATATTCGAAAAACCTTCTTTGGAAAGATAATTCAGCAGCGCTTTCGGCTGCATGGAAAGAATGGCAGCTTTGTCTTTTAGGTTCGGTGGTATTTGTTTGATGCCGGTGCTTAGCACGAAGACTTTCTTTTCATAAGGCCAGACAGGAAAAGCGAGTACGTCTCAAACGTCCCCCTCCCGATCACGATCGCGTCGATCTTACTTATGAACTCGGTGTAGCTATCTTCAACCTCCGGATTCACGAATTGCGTGAGCCAGGCGATGTCCCCGTCTTTTCTCGCGATGAATCCGTCAAGACTTGTTCCAACGTAAACGGTTGTCTTCATTTTGCGATCCCCGCGATTTCTTTTCTAAGAGGATAGTCAAGGGAAATTTTCTTTTCGCTTAAATTTATAACGTATGACCGGAAAAGCGCACACGCGACGGCGCGTACATCAAATATACATCACGCGTTTTGATTTTCCAAGTTTAAACCGTACCACCCTGTCCTTCTCAGCCTGAGGCTGATGCGCCTCTGGCGCAGGATACCCCTTCCCTCGCACGGCTCAGGACAACCTCTTAGCAGGAGGTGAATCCAAGGCCGCAATTCTCCGTGCCTCGGTGTCTCTGTGTTTAGCCTAAGAAATACCGTTTGAAAAAAACGGTTAATAGTGCTATACTCGCTAATCAGTAATCAGTAATCAGTAATCAGTAATCAGTGATCGTCAATCGCCAATCCAAAAATGCCAAAAGAAACCGAACTGAAAGATTCCACGCCGCTGATGCGCCAGTATTTTGAGATAAAAACAAAATACAAGGACACGATATTGCTTTACCGCATGGGCGACTTTTACGAGACGTTCGACGAGGACGCGCGGCAGGTGCATAAAGTGCTGGGCATCACGCTCACCAAGCGCGCGAACGGCAAAGCGTCCGAGGTTGCGCTTGCGGGATTCCCCTACCATGCGCTCGACAGTTATTTGCCCAAGCTCATCCGCGCGGGATTTCGCGTTGCGGTGTGTGAACAACTGGAAGATCCGAAACTTGCCAAAGGCATCGTCAAGCGCGACGTGATCGAGATCGTTACCCCCGGCACGACGCTATCGGACAACATTCTCGACCAGAAAACGAATAATTTTCTCGCGTGCGTTATTACGGAAAAAAATAACGACACAACGATCTTCGGGCTGGCTTTGCTGGATGCATCGACGGGAGAGTTCCTGGTCGGGCAGTTTTCCGAAAAAGAGTTCCTCGACCAGATGAATGTTTTTCGGCCGGCGGAAATTCTCGTTCCTTACTCGCTGCACGACGCGATGAAAGAAATTATGAAAACGTCCAAATGGCCGTTCCTTCTCACACGGCTGGAAGATTGGCTTTTTAGCTACCAATACGCGTACGACCTGTTGATCGCACATTTCAAAACACATTCGTTAAAAGGATTTGGAGTTCATGAACTAACAACCGGACTCTGCGCGGCCGGCGCGGGACTGCATTATCTGAAAGAAACGCAGCGCACCGACGTTGCGCATATGAATCGTATCGCCAAACTGGATCAGTCCGATTTCATGGCGCTGGACATGGTGACGCTGCGCAACCTGGAGATCATGAATCCGTCAAATGACCGCCAGACGCAGGGAAGTCTAATTTCCATTTTAGATCACACGCAAACAGCCATGGGTGGACGCAGGTTGAAACAATGGATCACGCGTCCGCTGAAAAACCCGGAGCAAATTAATTACCGTCTCGATGCGGTGGATGAATTGCTTAGTGCCCCGAAACTACGCGAACAGATCATGACCGCGCTCGACGGGTTTGTCGACCTGGAGCGCGTCATTTCAAAAGTCTGCGCCAATCGCGTCAATCCGCGCGAGATCCGAGCGCTCTGCGCTTCATTGGAAATTATCCCGTCCCTTCAAACGGAACTTGGATTCGCGAAATCATCTGCGATTAAAAATATTAAAACCTCATTCGTCATTTTAGAATCGCTGACGAATGAGATCGACCGCGCGCTCGTGGACGAGCCTTCGATCCAGATCAAAGACGGAAATGTGATACGAAAAGGTTACAGCGAAGAGCTGGATAATCTGCGCAGCATCGCATTTGACGGAAAAAATTATATCGCGAATATTCAAAACCGGGAACGTGAACGCACCGGCATCGGTTCGCTGAAGGTCCAATTCAATAACGTCTTCGGCTATTACATCGAAATTACACACACGCACAAAGATAAAGTTCCGGCGGATTATATCCGCAAACAGACCATGGTCAATGCGGAGCGGTTCATCACGCCGGAACTGAAAGAATACGAAGAAAAGGTTTTGACCGCGGAAGAAAAAATTAACAGGCTCGAATTGGAATTATTCGACGGCTTGCGAAAGACGATCGCGGAGCGCACGTCCGATGTTCAAAAAGACGCGGCGCTGATCGCAGAACTCGATTGTTATGCTTCATTTGCGGAAGTAGCGTCGGTGAACAAATATATCAAGCCGGTGATCACGGAGTCGGGTGTGTTGAATATTCTGGAAGGCCGGCATCCGGTGGTCGAGAAAATTCTGCCTGCCGACGAGCCATACATTCCAAACGATCTGCATATGAACGCCGAGAGCCAGATCCACCTCATCACCGGACCGAATATGGCGGGCAAAAGCTGTTATCTTCGCCAGGTCGGGCTCATCGTGCTGTTAGCGCAAGTCGGAAGTTTTGTTCCGGCAAAATCTGCCGAGATCGGGATCGTGGATAAAATTTTCACGCGGGTCGGCGCGTCGGATAATCTGGCCGGCGGCGAGAGTACATTTCTCGTTGAAATGAATGAAGCGGCAAATATCCTGAACAATGCCACATCCAAAAGTTTGATTCTTCTCGATGAGATCGGGCGCGGGACATCGACCTTCGACGGGCTGTCGATCGCCTGGGCGATCACGGAATATCTGCACGATCACGGTTCGATCCGTCCGAAAACATTATTTGCGACGCATTATCACGAGTTGGTGGAATTGGAAGAATTGCTTCCGCGCGTGAAAAATTATAACATGCAGGTCAAAAAATATAACGACAAGATCATTTTTGTCCGCAAGATCGTTCCGGGCGGATGCGATCACAGTTACGGCATCGAGGTCGCGAAACTGGCCGGCCTTCCGAAGGAAGTCATTCAACGTGCGCGCGAGGTGATGCAGAATCTGGAATCGCATAATATTTCCGCGCATAAAGACAAGTCGGAACTGGCTCATGAAAATAAATTCCAGGTAACGCTGTTCGACGACGGCACGAGTCAAAAGCTGAAAGACGCGCTTTCGGAGACGGACGTCAATGCGCTGACGCCGATCGAAGCGCTGAATAAACTGAATGAGTTGAAGAAAATATTAGATAAGAACAATTGAATAAACAAAAACGCAGTGTGTCATTCTGAACGAAGCGAAGCGCATTGAAGAATCTCCTGATCCAATGAGGGGATTCTTCGTCCCGATAAATCGGGACTCAGAATGACAACAATCTTTTAGATCGAAGGAACGCTATGGAAAAGATAAATCTCAAGGACAAATTCAAATTATTTTCCGATCACTGGTCGCCGAAGATCGTCGGTGAATTGAATGATTCTTACATGAAACTCGCCAAATTCAAAGGCGAATTTGTCTGGCATCATCATGAGCACGAAGATGAGTTGTTCCTGGTCATTCACGGTAGATTTTCCATGAAGTTCCGCGACCGCGAGGTGTGGCTTGAAGAAGGCGAATGCATTGTAGTTCCCAAAGGCGTGGAACACAAACCCGTCGCGGAAGAAGAAGTTCATGTACTGCTTTTGGAGCCGAAGTCCACACTGAACACGGGCAATTTGAAAAATGAAAGAACGGTTGAGAAGTTGGATAGGATTTAAAAATTAAGCTTGCTTATTTCACAAAAAATGTATACATTGCACTACAATTTAGTACAACGAAGTACAACAAGACAAGGAGCGTTATGAGCATGCCAATTTCTTTTCGCATTCCTGACGAAGATGCCAGGAAACTCGAAGAAATAGCCAGGCAGACCGAGCGCACTTCTTCCTTTCATATCAAGAAGGCGTTGGAAATATATTTTGAAGAATTCGCGGACCTTCAAGTGGCTTTGGATCGACTTCACAATAAGAAAGACCCTATCGTTTCAGGAAAAGACATGAGAAAATCGCTTGGCTTATAGCGTCTCTTTCAAGAAATCAGTTCAAAAAGATTTGAAAGGGATTGCGAGGGTCGAGGTCAAACGCATTCTCGATAAAATCGAACACCAACTCTCAATCAAGCCGGAGTCTTTTCCCGAACTTCAAGGAAGATTTCAAGGAATGAGAAAATTTCGGGTCGGAGACTATCGTGTGGTTTTTGTGATTTTAGATAAAGAAGTTTTAATTTTGAAAATTGCTCATAGAAAGGATGTTTACGATAAATAATTTCTTATCCCACTTCCCCTAATCCCAATTTATCCCGGTATTCTGTCGTAAATTTATTTCGGATGCATTCGTGACCGCCTGTGCGCAATTGCGGATCGGTTTGAACCAATGCATACGCCGCTTCGCGCGCCTGCAGTAAGATCTCCCGGTCGAAAAGAATATGCGCCATTTTGAGTTCCGGTAATCCCGATTGCTTGGTTCCGAAAAATTCGCCCGGCCCGCGTAATTTCAGGTCTTCTTCCGCAATACGAAATCCGTCCGTCGTCTCTTCCATGATCTTTATCCGCGTTTCGGTCCCTTCCATCAGATCATTCTTGGCGATCATCAGAATGCAATACGACTGCTCCCCTCCGCGGCCCACGCGTCCGCGCAGCTGATGCAATTGCGTCAGGCCGAAACGCTCCGCGTGTTCGATCAGCATGATCGTGGAATTAGGAACATCTACGCCGACTTCGATGACCGTGGTGCTGACGAGCATATCGAGTTGATGATCCTTGAATTTCGCCATTACTTCCTGCTTCTCCGCGCTCTTCATCTTTCCATGCAAAAGACCGAGCCGCAGGTCGGGAAATATTTTGTTTGATAGATGGCCGTGCGCTTCCGTCGCCGCTTTCAGATCGCTTTTCTCGGACGTTTCGATCAGCGGATACACGATGTAGCATTGGCGGCCTTTTTTGATTTCTTTTCGCATGAAATCGTAAATCTTCCTCCGCGCGTCTTCCTGACGCGAAACCGTTTTGACCGGCTTGCGCCCGGCCGGCAGTTCACCGATCACGGAAACGTCCAGATCGCCGTACACGGTCATCGCGAGGGTGCGCGGGATCGGCGTGGCGGTCATCACGAGGACGTCGGGATAAATGCCCTTCGACACCGCTTTATTGCGAATTTCAGCGCGCTGCATAACGCCGAAACGATGCTGTTCATCGATCACGATCAATCCGAGTTTCGCAAACTCCACGTGTTCCTGGAATATCGCATGGGTGCCGACGACGATATCCGTCTGGTGGTTCTTGATCCCGAATAAAATTGCATCCCGTTCGCTTTTTTTCTGGCCGCCTTTGAGCAGGCTAACTTGGATATTCATACCCCACAAATATTCCCGGATCACATAATAATGCTGCTCGGCTAGAATTTCCGTGGGCGCCATGAACGCCGTTTGGTAACCGTTTTCGACGGCGATCAGGACGCTGAGCAGAGCCACGATGGTCTTTCCGCTGCCGACATCGCCCTGGATCAGACGATTCATCGGGTGCGGCAATTTCATATCGGCGCGAATTTCTTTCACAACTGTTTTTTGCGCATCGGTCAATTCAAAGGGGAGCTTGGAGATCAATTGTTTTGTCTTTTCCCCTACTCTTGCGAATACGATACCCTGCTGTGCGGCGGAAATGTTCTTCTTTCGGATCGCCATCATCAATTGCAGATAAAATAACTCTTCAAATTTGATGCGCCCTTTTGCTTTTTCTAAATGATCAAGGCTCTGAGGAAAATGAATTTGCCGGTACGCGGCCCGGATCGGCAGCAATTTATATTTCTCGATAATCTCCGAAGAGAGCGTCTCGCTGATCTCATCCGTCACGGGCAAGATCGGCTTCATTAATTTTCGGATCCCGCGGCTGTCCAGATACATCCGCCGCAACGATTCGGTAGAGGGGTATAAAGGAATGATCGTTCCGGTGTGAAGAAAATTACTGTCGTCTTCATCGTCCAGCCGGTCAAATTCCGGATGCGTGATCTGCCGTTCACCGTTGTAAAAATCAATTTTGCCGTACACCGCGAGAACTTCCCCGATCTCGAAAGCTTTTTCATAATATTGCGCGCCTTGAAACCAGACGAGGTTGATATCGCCGGTATCATCGGCTAAGATCAAACGGAATCGTGAATTCCGGCTTTTACGGTTCTTCACCAGCTCGAAATTTTCGACCCGGCCTACGATCGTTGCGGCTTCATTGAACTTCAGATCACGGATCTTGCCGATATTCGAGCGGTCCAGATAACGCCGGGGAAAATAATTCAACAGATCCCAAACCGTGTGGATGCCGGCTTCCTTCAGCGCTTCGGCTCTTTTTGGCCCGACCCCGGATAGAAACTGCACATCATTTTGTAAACTTCGTGCCATTTTTTTTTGTTAAATCTCTGTTAAAGGCGAATTGACGACTAAAAAATGAACTTGGCCGGTCAATGATTCAATTTGGAGATCTTCGAATCTTTTTCAATTTGCATTTGATTTTTCTTCACCGTGAACGGTTCAATCTGAACTAAATCGTAGCGCTCCAGCTCATCAAAGTCGCGATTGGACGCGGAACGGTCCCGCTTATTTTTAAGAAAATTATTCCTGCCCAGGTCGTTGCACAGAAATGCGCGGGAACGCCCTTTTTCTTCGAATAACTCGCTCACGACACGGAATTGCGTTTCGAAATTTCTTTTCGGCAGCATAAAATCCGTTACATGAGCATTTCGCCTGCTGAGGATCAGGTACGAAAATTTCAGGGATGTTTTCACATTCCCGATCATACCGTCGATGATCTCAATGAATTTCGGCCGCTGCCATTTGACCGAATGATGACACCAATCGTTTTCTCTGCTCAGCGCGGGGCAATCCTTATGGGTCAGGCACGGCGCATACACAAACCATCCCTGGTGCAAAGCCGCATCCCGGAATCTTAACAGCGTACGCGAGGCCTCAACCGAAGCGGGTTCGATGAAGATCGCAAACCCGTCCTCGTGCAGATCGTTCTTTAGAATTTCAAGAACATTATTCCGGCCGGTTTCGGAAAGTTCGTTCAAAAAATTGGCGCCGGTGATCAGATCGAATTTTTCCTGGAACGTTGATTTGTTTTCTAAATTGGCTTGACATACGGCGACGGAATGATTGAAACCCAACTGCCGGTAAAACAATTCAAGTTCGGCCAGGGTTCCCGAAGCGTGGTCGCAGCCCGTAAAACGAACGCCGGTTTTTTTCGGAAACTGATCGAGCCAAAACGAAAGGCCGCACAGCATCGTCCCGGTTCCGGCGCCCAGATCCAAAACGTTCAGAGATTCAACCCGTTCGAAAAAGCCCGATCTCTCCAGTTCCGTGAGCGGATAGTAAATCTTCAATAGATTGCACGTCGTATAATATAACAGATAAGCCCGGCGAGCGGTTTCATTTTCAAGGTAGGGTGTCTGAATGAATTTGGATAGCCGTTTGTTCAGACCTTCGGAGATCTCGTGAATGGTTTTCGCAAATTCGGCGAGCGTTTTGGGAACAGGATCGTATAGCCGGATAGACAAATATTTTTCTAATTGGGTAATGTATTGATCAGGAACAACAAGCGGTTGGTGCATGATTTTTGCGGAATGAACCCGTTGGCCACAAAGACACGAAGACTCAAAGTTTCACTAAGTTTTTGTAATAATCTTTGTGCTTCTTTGTGCCTTCGTGACTTCGTGGCAAATTTTAATCCGATTTAATAACGTCGGCCCCCATATATTTTCGCAGGACCTTCGGAACGACCACGGTTCCTTCATCCGTCTGATAATTTTCCAGGATCGCGGACACAACCCGGGGCAGGGCCAACGCCGAACCGTTCAGCGTATGCACGTATTCCGGTTTTCCGCCGGATTCTTTGAATTTGATATTCATCCGCCGGGCCTGAAAAGCCTCAAAATTACTGCATGAAGAAACTTCCAGCCAGCGCTTTTGGCCCGCCGACCAAACTTCGAGGTCGTATTTTTTCGTTTGCGTAAATCCCATATCGCCCCGGCACATCAAAAGCACACGGTAGGGCAGTTCGAGTAATTGCAGGAGTTTTTCCGCATCGGCGCGAAGGGTTTCCAATTCTTCGTACGATTTTTCCGGTCGGACAAATTTAACCAGTTCGACTTTATCAAATTGATGCAGGCGATTGAGCCCTCGAACTTCTTTGCCGTACGATCCCGCTTCGCGGCGAAAGCACGGCGTATAAGCCGCATATTTGATGGGTAACTCATCCGCTCGCAGGACGGCCTGGCGATGAATATTCGTGACCGGCACTTCTGCGGTTGGTATCAGGTAAAACTCATCACGTGTGACCACGTACATTTGATCTTCCTTATCGGGCAACTGGCCCGTGCCGGTGGCGCTTTCCGCATTCACGACTATCGGAGGTTGAATTTCTTTATACCCGTTTTCCGCCGCTGTGTCCAAAAAGAAGTTGATCAGCGCGCGCTGCAATTTGGCGCCATAGCCCTTATAAACCGGAAAGCCCGATCCCGCGATCTTAGCCCCCGTAACAAAATCTATCAGATCCAGTTTTTCAGTAATTTCCCAATGCGGCTTGAGCTCAAAATCGGTTTTTGGAAATTCGCCCCAGGTAAATATCGACTGATTATCTTCCGGAGTGGAACCGGCCGGAACGGAGGGATGCGGAATATTGGGAATGGTGAGCAGGACTTTATTCAGATTTTCTTCGGCGGCCTTTTGCCGGTCATCAAGAATTTTTATTTCATCGCCCACGATCTTCGTCTGGGCGATCAGTGCATCTGCATTTTGTTTCGCCTTTTTTAACGCGGCCACTTCTTCCGAAGCCTTGTTGCGTTTAGCTTTGAGTTCTTCGACCTTCAGAATGATCGCTTTGCGCTCATCATCGAATCTGATCAAAGCGTCGAAATCCGCTTCAAACTTTTTTTCTTTTGCGGCTTTTTTTACGAGTTCCAGGTTTTCTCTTATGAATTTAAGCTCTAACATTTTTCCTCAGCGTTTAATGGACCCGGGGTGTTGCCATGATAAATAAAAACACCGTAAAAATCAATACAGGTTTATTAGGCAGCAAATGTCATCGCGACGAGTTAAAAATTATCATTTACAAAGCACCTTAATCTTTATACATTGTGTAAGGCCGTGCTGACGGAAAAAGCGTCAATTGACGGCATTTGGAGGAACTTAAGGTGAACCCTTGCAATTAAGCCTATATTTTTCAATATATTGAATATCTGGCATGATAGTTGAACTAAATGATGTCGGAGGTCTATTATGAAAACATGTTGGATAAAAGCAAAAGCTCTGTATTTGGCGGTTGGAGCCTTAGTGATTTACACCGTCGCCAATGGTTGCGGTGTGGACAGTGAAGATTTCAGCGATACAAAGGTCATTGAAAATATTATCAAGGCCGATGTCGAAGAAGTTTTTGGCGTAAATGTGGCCAATGACGATGTTGCAGCAACCGTTTTACCCAAAACTTCTAATTCTGACGGCGTTTCGAATTTCGCTTTCAAGAACAGTTCAACGGATGAAGGATTACATTTTGGACGCAAAATTGACATTGACCGCATTGACAGGAAAATTGACGTAACGATCATTGAGCCGGATTCGACGGCGCAGGCTATGGTTACTTACACGCTGCAGGGCCAGTTCCTTCGGGACAGCAGCGGAGTTATAACATCCAAACCGCTAACCCATCAATTGGCACGCTTCATAACCTTTGAGAAGAAACAGAATGCGGTAACGGGCGAAAGATGGAGGCGAACCAGCACGTCCGCGGCATTTGGGAACTCCGGCAATATGACCAGCGTCGGTTTTGTCGAAGCGTCCAATTTAGTGTTGGATTCTTTATTGATCGTTACGCCGCGCGATACGATTCTCATAACCGATCCGCTGGAATTTGCTTTTTATGAGAACCATCCCATCGTTCTTCATCAATTTGAATCCATACTCATTGAGGGCAAGGTCCGCAATACGCAAAACATTCTGGATATACCCGTTGGATTTGTGACCATTGGAAGAAATAAAGCTCAATTGGTCCGATCCAAAGAACCGCTCACGAATGTCGGCGGCGGGCGTTTTGTGAAGTTGGTTACCGTCGGATTCAGCGCGCAGCCGCATTTCAGCCAGCTGGTGATCGACTTTCTCACGCTGAGCACTATTACGACGCGCACCCAGCGTTACGATTCGTTCTTGATTTTTATACCGATAAGAATTGAATAAGAATCCTGTGCCAATGCTATACGGTATCGCGACTGAAGACGGCGCTTACCCTTCGTCTTCAACGGTTACGGCAGCCGTAACCTTCAGGTTGCGCGGCGACAGAATACCATTTCATTAATTTCAAAAGGCACCGGCATAGAATCTACAGCCCCAATTTCTTCAACCGGTCATTCAGCGTGGTCCGCTTGATCCCCAGTATTTCTGCGGCTTTGGTCTTATTGCCGTCGGCGCTTTTCAATACTGCATTGAAATATTCTTTTTCCACGGACAAAAGTTCCGCTTCAAATTCCTCAAGATTTTTTTCCGCCTTCGATTCGGTTTGCGCCGGCGTTTTCAGTTCCTCCTTTATTTTCTCGAAGGAACTCTTGAATTCGTCCGGCAGATCTTCCATCCCCAGCCTATCCCGCGTAGAGAAAATGATCATACGGTGAATGACGTTTTCCAATTCCCGGATATTCCCGTTCCATGCGTTTTCCGTCAGCCTCTGCATCAGTTCGGCACTCAGCGATTGGATGGATTTGCCGTTCAGCTTATTGTGTTTATCGATAAGAAACTGAACCAGCAGCGGGATGTCTTCGCGCCGTTCCCTGAGCGCCGGCAGAAATACCGGAACGACATTGAGCCGGTAATACAGATCCTCCCGAAATAAACCGGCTTTGACTTGTTCCAGTAGATCGCGATTGGTTGCCGCGATCACGCGCACATCGATTTTGCGGGTCTCGTTGTCGCCGACGCGGCGGATTTCCCCCTCCTGGATCACACGTAAAAACCGCGACTGAAAATTGAGGGACGTATTCGTAATCTCGTCCAAAAAAATCGTGCCGCCGTTCGCTTCTTCAAACAACCCTTTTTTGTCGGCAGCGGCTCCTGTGAAAGCCCCTTTCTTGTAGCCGAACAATTCCGATTCCAGGAGGTTTTCCGGAAGCGCGCCGCAGTCCACGGCGACGAATTTATTGCTCTTCCGGCTGCCGTTATAGTGAATCGCTTTGGCTACGAGTTCTTTTCCGGTTCCGCTTTCGCCCTGAATAAGCACGTTCGCCGTATTGTCCGCGGCCGTTTCGATCAGGTGAAAAACCTGCCGCATCGCTTTACTGCGGCCCACGATCTGATATTTCAAATATTTTTCCTGGATCTCAGACTTTAGATCCAGATTTTCTTTCGCCAGATATTCTTTCTCGCGATGGACCTTTTCGTACAGCCGCGCATTCTCGATCGCGACGCCGGCCAGGTTGGCGAACGTTTCCAAGAACTTCAAATTCTGCGGACTGAAATAATATGTATCAAATTGTTTGTCCACATATACCGCGCCGATGATATCGTTCTTAATGCGCAGCGGCACGCACATGATGGACCGGATGTTGTAAGCGACAATGCTCTTTCGCATTTTGAAACGGTCATCCAGATTGGCATCCGCCGTGACGAGCGACTGGCCGGTGGCATAAACTTCCTCCACAATACTTTGGCTGATATTGGTGAGATCGGAAAGGCTCTCCTGATCCACATTCCGCGCGACTTTGATCTCCAATCCCGTCTCCGATTTCAAAATAATTAACCCGCGATCGGACTTGGTGTTTTCAATCGCGTTGTCCATAATACGATCGAACAGTTTTTCCGAGTCCAAAATAGAATTGATATCCTTGGTCATTTCATACAAAATCCGGAACGACTGAATTTCCGATTCCCGCGCTTCGCTGAAAAAATGCTTGTAGTCGTTGACAATATCCTGGTGCAGCGGAATGTTAAGATAACTAGTCTTAAAATCCGAACGCTTGAGTGAATGTTCGACTTTTGTTATCGCCTGATAGGCTTTTTCCAAATACTTTCCGATTTCAAACCGGGACTTATTGCTTCCGAGAATGATCGCATAATGATTGTAGTAGACTTCCTGATCGACAAACTCGTAATATTTTTCATTTTCCAATAGCCGGACCGCTTCGGAAGAATATTCCAATGCCTCGGTCAATTTTCCCAGCATGCGCATGGCTTTGGAAGCAAGATGGTACGCGAGAATTTTTAACGAATGCGAAAGTATGTGTTGTGCTTGTTCGCCGACGGCTTTCACTCCGCCTAATCTTTCGTCAATATTGACCGCTTCAAAATTGGTATCCACGGCCACTTTCAGCAGCAATAGTTCGGCGAAAAAACGTAATTCATGATTTTCAGAATTCGTAAAATAGGTGACGGCGTCTTCCAGATGAAGTTTAGCCTCTTCCACGCGGCGGGCCTCCAGCAGAATCTCGGATTGATACAAACGGTAAATCGACAGATCTTTTTTGTTATTAACCTGCACAGCCATAGCCACGGCTTCTTTAATGAGGTGCTCGCTTTGAGAGTTGAATCCGATCCGTTTGTAAACCAAGGACAAATGCTCGCATGCTTTCCCTCTCGCATTGTCATCTTCCAGTTCCGTGCTTAGATCCGAGGCTTTGAGGAAGTGTTCCAGAGCCTGTTCAAAATCCTTCATGTTAAATAAAACAAGTCCCGTGTACTGGTGATATCTTAACAGGAATTGTTTGCTGTTCAGTTGTTGTATCAGCTTTTCAGATTGCCGGTAGTAAGACAGTGCTTCATCCAATTGTTCTTTCCGGTTGGCAATGTGACCTAAATTAAAAAACGCATGGATCTGGGAGCTGACGTCGTTGAGTTTTTCGGCGAGCCGCAGAGATTCTTCAAATTCCCGTTTTGCTTCGTTATAAAGTTCTTTCGATCCGTAAACCGTTCCAAGGCTGTTGTGTGTCTGCATAATGAGGGTTTGATCCCCGGTTGCCGATGCCCATTGAAATGCCTCCCGATGATTTTCCAACGCCAGATCCCATAAGGATCTCCGATAATAAACTTTGCCCAGCTGCCGGTAAAGCTGGCCTAATTGATAATGGTCGCCTTGGGTTTTTGACAACGCGATCGCTTTTTCACATATCTTTTGAGACTCTTCATATTTGGAAATGCGCTCGTAATAATTGGCTTGCCGCAATAATCCGAGAATAAGCGCTTGCGTGCGCCCGTTTTTTTCGGCCAGTTTCAGGATCTCTTCGATCGTCTTCTTTTGTTCGGTGCGTTCGCCGATCTGATCCGATAGTTCTTCGACCTTGAAAAGCGTTTCAATCAACACATCGGTCTGATCCGAAACACGCAGGATCTCACTCGCCTGCAATAGGCTTTGAAGTGCTTCCCTAGGAAGAAATTCGGCGCGCCGGATTTCCGCCAGTTGAAAAAGATACGGGAGCGCCTTGCTTCGCTCATCGCTGCGGAAATAATGATACGCTAATTCCGGAACCCGAGCGGGTTCTTTCGGTTCATACGCATGTGCGAGCCGGCCGTGCCATTGTTTCTTTTCGGATTCCGGAAGTTCGGCGTATTCATGTTCACGCAAAAATTGATTGTGAAAAATGAACTCTGTGTCATGCCTGACCCATAATCCGAGCCGGATCATTTTGTCGGTGAGATAGAAGGTGTTTTCATCCGGACTTATGATTTTCAATTCTTCGGTCGTAAAAAATGACGGGAACACTGACGCGCGCCGGAGCAATTGTTCTTCTTTTTCCGACAGGCGGTCGATCTTACTCAGCACGAAGTCGGAAATGGAGGCGGGGATCGCCCGGATCTGATCGGGAACCAGCTTCCATTCTTTGCCGGAGAATTTCAGAGCTCCGGTTTGGATCAGGTAGACCAGGGTGCGCTCGATCAGAAGCAGATTACCGCGCGTGGCGTTGTAGATCGTTTCGGTAATTTCCGGTTTGACACCGGCGTCATTCAACAATCCTGCGATAAAAACATCCGTCTGTTCCCGGCTGAAGTTCTCCACCGGAACATGAAAACCGTTCAGCTCAGATTGAATAAAAAGATCCTCGCTGTTTGCCGAACTGATTCCAAAAAAGATTCTTGTCTTCGGCTGCAGGTGTAATTTTCTGAGGATATTTTTGAAAAAATCCCTTTCAAACGGGCTTGCCGCATCCCAATCCTCCATCAGGACCAGCAGCCCGCCCGACGGGCTTACGGCTTCGACCACAAAATCCGACAACCTGGCGCGCATGGAAGCCGGGTCGGTTTGATCCGACGCTTGCGCACTGCCGGTTTCGGTGATCCACCGGATTTCTTGCTTAAACGCAACGGATAATTCGGGTTTCCGGAATTCATAATACACGTGAGCCAGGAACCGGCGCAGGTTCCCGAGGCCTGAGGCGAACGTATCGGCAAGATTCAAATGCACCACGTAGTGTTTCTGTTTTTGTAAATTCAATTTAAACTCGTGCACGAGCGCCGACTTACCGGCGCCCTCTTCGCCTGTAATCCAAACCGTTTTTAATTTTTCTGTTGGCGATGAAAAATGTTCGCCGAGCCGGTCCAGTTCATTCTGGCGATACATGAAACACGAACTCAATACAAATTCATCCGCGTCCCACATCTTTGCAAACCGCTCCCGCAGGGGTTGGGCATCCCGGTAAATTTCTTCGACGTTTTGATACCGGTATTCCTGATTTTTTTCCAACAATTTTAGAATGATCCGCTTCATCGGCTCATCAATAAAATCGTACGGCGTCGTCACATCGGTGATTTTTTTCTCCAGATGGTTCACGACGACGTTGACCACGTCCGCGTCGTCAAACGGATTGGTTCCGCAGGCCATTTCAAACAAAACGACTCCGAGCGAGTACAGATCACTGCGCCCGTCGGACCTTTCTTTTTTAATGATTTCCGGCGCTGAATACTGTACGGTACCTTGGGTTTCGGAGAATTTTTTTTGACGATCTGAAATATCGGCGGCCAGGCCAAAATCTATCAATGCGATGGCTGACGTGTCATCCGCCCGAAGCATGATATTTTCAGGTTTTACATCGTAGTGAACGAGGTTATGACGATGGAGGTACTGCAGGACGGAAAGCATTTGAAAGAAAACGGAATAAAAAAGCGAAGGGGAAATGTTCTTTTCTGCCCGAAGGATGCGGGACAGATCGCTGCCCTCAATCCACTCCATCGTGAAATACGGACCCCGCAAAAAATCCACATCATATACTTTGGGAAGCTGCGGATGATCGAGGCGGTACAGGATTTCAAATTCATGAAGAAATTTGTCCTGGTGGGAAGCGTCGGCGCAATATTTTATGACGACCGTTTTTTCTTCGACGCGGTCCCAAGCTTTGTAAATCGCACCCATGCCGCCGGCGTTCAGGGGTGAACGTAATTCATAGCGGGGATGGATCGATGGAGTTGGTGCGGTAGGTTTTTTGGACATAGGGCTAATCGAATTCTTTAACCGTCAAACTCAATTCTCGGGCATTTTCCATTTTCGTGTTGGCGATCTCAGTGACTTCCGCTCCGATCAAGAGGATGATGGATGCGAGATAGATCGAAAATACGGTAATCACGATGCCCGCTACCGATCCGTAAAAAGCGTTGTAGGAGGCAAAATTAGAGACATAATACGCAAAGAAATAAATAGTTAATTCCAGCAAAACACCCGCCACGACCGCACCCAGCAGCGCCGCGCGGTTAAAAATATCCGTCTTCGGCAGAATCTTATAAATCACATAGAAGGTCACAATGGTCATCAAATACGGCATGACCTCTGTGAAAACGTCCCATACGTAAGGCAAATTCGAAAAATCAATGTTTGAAATTTGGGTTTCGTTTTCTTTCAGCATTTGAATAATAGCATTGACCATCGTAGACAGCAGAAACAGTGAGCCCACGATCAATACCATTCCCATTTCTACCAAACGGCTTACGAAATAGTTTCTGGTTTTCAAACTAAAAATCGTCGCCATGGCGTCCTCGATAGCCGCAAACGCGCCACTGCTCGTCCACAAAAGCGAGCCGATACTGATCACACTGATCCAGCCTTTATGGTCCATGAGCGCTTTAACCTGGTCGGAAATATGGCTTTTGGACATGATGGCCATTAAGAATGTACGCGAATTCTCCGGCATCCGCTCCGCTACAAACTGAAGTATGAGTTTCTCGGCCTCTTCCGGCGTTCGCACAAACGACGCAATGATTGAAATGATAATGAACATCATCGGAATAATACTCAGTAAAAAAAAGAAAGAAATAGCGGCCGCATTGGTCGTAAGTTTGTGACGATCAAAAACGCGTTCTTGAACGGTCATCGCATAGTAAAAAAACGGGGATTGGATTACCCGTTCGCCCGTTTTTATGCACCAATCTGTGACTTTGCGGAATCGCCTTACCATCTTGCGGTTATTTCTTCAATTTGTGAATACGTCCGGCAAGAACTGCTCGGGGTCAATGTAAGTACATTCTGTATGTATTTCAAGTGCCGCAAAACGAATGCGGCCGCTGGCCGCGCAGGCTGAAACAGTGCGTTGTATCCTATTTTTAATTATTGACAAGCTATCTTTATTTGACTATATTTTTCGCCTTAGGTGTTTTGACCCGTTGGTTCGGAAATTTCGCCATTCGCGTTCATTACTTCAGCCATGTATCCTCCCATGACGGCCGCCGTTTAAATAGATATAAATTAAAGGCATTGTATCTGATTATGTCTGAGAAGCTAAAACGCATCATGATCGTCGATGACGAGGAGACGTTAACTTTCAGCTTGTACCAGAGTTTCATCATTTCGAAGGAGAATTACGAAGTCGTTACGGCGTCCTCCGGCAACGAAGCGTGGGATAAATTCAGCCAGAACCCGTTCGATGTGGTGCTGACCGATATCACTATGCCCGGGCTCAACGGGATTGAATTATTGAAACGCATCAAAAAAGAGCACCCTCAGACGTTTGTCATTATGATGACCGCTTACGGATCTGACGAAAAGAAAGAGGAAGCGCTGAGTCACGGCGCATTTCGCTACATCGAAAAACCGTTTGAAATCAAGGCTATGAAGAACATCATCGCGGAAGCTTTAAAATAAAATAATCCTATGGCGCTCGTTGGAAATCTAAAAGATCTTAAATTGACGAATATCGTCCAACTGAACTGCATGGAAAAAAACGAAGCCATGTTTACGGTTGAATTGCGTCAATGGGTCGGGAAAATTTATTTTGCCGACGGCAACATCGTGCACGCAACGTACGGCAATATCGAGGGCGAAAATGCCGTGTACAAAATTCTGCAGGTAAAAGAGGGGCCGTTCAAGGTCGAGAACGACGTGCCTCCGCCGAAACGCACCATTACCGTCCCGTGGAGCAATCTCCTGCTGGAAGGACTTCGCATGATCGACGAAGCTACGGAAGCGAAGGGCGACGCGTTGTCCAAATTCTCTAAAGATATTAAAAACATCAACGGCGTAACCGGTGTGCTCATATGCAGCTCGTTCGGGGATATTTTGATGGAAGAAGGTGTCGCAAACGGTAAAAGAGCGTCGGCCGCCATGGCGTTTCTCACGCGCAAAATGGAGAAGATTGGGCGCGCTTCCAAGTCCGGAACTTTCAAGACCGCCGTCGTCAGCGGAAAGACCGACCGCAAATTTCTGTCCAAATGGAAAGACGATGTGGTGGAATTGAATATTGACTCGAAAGCGTCCGTCGATGTGATTGAACAGGCGTTCGATAAAGTCGGCGCCGGATCGGCGTCGTAAGTCATCCGACGGTTAAAGAATTATGAAAAATAAACTGGAAGAAATCAACAGTATCAGCGGCGTACGAACCTCGTTCATGTACTTTAACGACGGCGAGATCGTATACGATTCCCTGCCGGCCGGATTTGACAGCGATATATTTCTAGAGATCGCCAAAGATGCCGTTCAAATGGCGGCCATTTTTGACCGCCTGTCTGTGCCGATCTCCGAATACGACTTGAAATACGATAGCGGCCGTGTGTTTATTTACGCCCAGCATAATTACAATCTTGTTATTTTATGCGAGTCCGCTGTCAGCGCGGCCATGCTGCGGTTGACCGTCAACGTGGCGCTTGCCGATCTCGAAGCCGACAAGAAATTCCAAAAACGCACGGCGAAAATCGAATCGACGCGCCGCAGTTTCCTGATACGAAGCAACATGGATGCGGACAGCTGGACATTGGCTGAAAAAGTCAGTTAGTAAGTTTCTTTCCGGTTAGGAGTTCCTCCTATGGCGATTGTCTTCAGCGGCAATTTAGCTTATTTGCAAGTGTTGGCCGTGCTTAAACTGCTGGTTTCCGCAGACCGCACCGGAAAGCTCATTCTCCAAAGCGAGGACCGGCGCGAAAGCGGGGAAATTTATTTGAAGGGCGGGCGCATCGTTCATGCAATTTGTGAAAATTATCTCGGCGAACCGGCTTTCAATGAACTGATTATGTGGCGATCCGGGAAATTTGCCTTCGAGCCGGAGTCCGTTTCACCCCAGGAATCGCTTGACAAAGAAACCGCTCAACTGTTGTCCGAAAATGAAATGCAAGTTCAGGCATGGCAAAAGATCGGCCGTCACATTCCCTCGTTTCGCATCAAATTCAAAGCTACAGGCCACGCGCCGCAATCTACCGTTAAGCTGAAAGCAAAGGATTGGGATGTACTGCATGCCTTTGGCGATGATGAATTATCGGTATCGGAACTCGCTTTGAAATTGAATCAACGCGAAATGGACGTGGCCGCCATCGTATATACGCTAATCGAAGCCGATGTCGTCGAAGCTGAAACATCTGCCCAGCCCGTTCGCAAAGAAATTGTGCTCGAAAAGACTTTTAAAGCTGTCGAAAATGAACTCATTCAGCTCATCGGCCCCGTCGCATCGATCATTGTTGACGACGTGATCGAAAGTCTGGGTGAGAGCCGTTCGAGTTTTCCGAAAGACAAGGTACCTGCATTGGTCGAAGGCATCACGAATGAGATTTACGATCCGCAAAAGCAGGTGACGTTTCAGCAGTTCATGCTGCGGCAGATCAAATCGCTGTAAATCGCCCATAACGGTTGGAATTTTAAACGGTTTCCGGAGTGAGAAATGGCTAAAGGTCTGAGCCTTAAATGGAAAGTGCCCATCGTCATCGTGAGCGGCGCCCTGATCGCCGGCATCGGCATTACGATTATCGTCGTTAACCTGATTTCCGACTCTCTTCAGACCGAATTGACCGAGCGCGGTAAAGCTATTGCAACCACGCTGTCCAAACAGGTGGAACGGCCTTTGGTGGGCGATGACGAAGTGGATATTCAAAATCTCGTGGATATTACGTCCAGTTTTTCGGCCGTTACTTACGTCTATATCTCGGATAAGGAACAGAAGATCGCAGCCCAAAAGTTCAAAGTCGGATCTCAAAAGCAAATCACCCTGGTTAAAGAAAATGTGATCAAAAGCGAGACCCGCGATTATAAGATTGATCTGACCCAGGTGGAAAACACGGAAACTTACGAGATTTCAACCCCTATCGGCGAAGGTATTTTGGGATACGCGCACATCGGTATGTCGCGTAAATACATGGACGACACGATCCGTGACACGGCGCTTTTGGTCGCGGGCGTTCTGTCGGTCGCCGTGATCATGGGTATGATCGTTGCGTTGTACTTATCGAATACGTTGACGAAACAATTGCTGTATCTCACCGGCGCGGCGGACAAGATCAGCATGGGCGACCTCGAGAGCATTGTTCGCCTGGACGCGAGCGATGAAATCGGCGACCTGGCGCAAGCCATCGAGCGTTTGAGGGAGAGCTTGAAAGCCGCTATCGAGCGCCTGAAAAAGAAGAAAATTGCGTGAAGATATTATCCGTTCTCCAAAAAAAGTGTTGACTGTTGATCAAAAATTATATACACTTATACCAAGTGGGCGTATGATTTTTCAGCATGTCCTTTCAATCGTCATTCGACAATTTTCAGTCAAATGCGGAGGAAAAATTAAGATCCTTAACCTAAGAAAAGGTGACCGTTATGTTGCAGACGAAAAAATTAAAAGACGGTAGCAAGCAGATTATTTTGAACGGCAAGCAGTTCGAAGGCGTGACGAAGGTGCTTTCGGAATTGGCTTCGAAGACCAAAGCTTCTGCCATTCTTTTTGCCGATATGAGCGGACAACTCATCAGCCAACGCGGAAATACGGACAAAATGAACACGACGGTTCTTTCCGCACTGGCGGCGAGCGATTTTGCTGCAACGGCCGAAATGGCAAAGCTGGTAGGCGAAGATGCCAAGTTCAAACTGCTTTTCCACGAAGGCGAGAAGCGCAACGTCTATTTGTCGAACGTCGGTGATAATTTTTTCCTCGTCGTTGTTTTCGATACCAGCGTCACGCTCGGCCTCATTCGTATCTATACAAAAAAAGCGATCCAGAACTTGTTGGATATATTTGAAGATTCCGCTAACCAAACCGATGACAGCGCCAAAGACCTGATCGATTCGGAATTCGGCTCTCTGCTGGGTGATGCGCTCGATGAATCTTTCAAATAATTTATTGTGGAACTGATCAATCATCAACTATTAACAGAAGAGGCATTGTAATGTTTATCAACTGGGCTCTGCAAGAGATAAACTTGAAAATTGTCTATTACGGTCCGGGGATGAGCGGAAAGACGACGAATTTAGAATATATCCACTCGAAAATGGATCCTTCGTTAGCCGGTGAACTGGTTTCCCTGAAGACCAAAGAAGACCGAACGATATTTTTTGATTTCTTGCAATTGGAAGTCGGACGTATTAAAGGAAAAAAACCGAAATTTAATTTGTATACGGTTCCCGGACAAGTGTATTACGCTTCCAGCCGTAAGGTGATCCTCAACGGCGTGGACGGTATCGTATTCGTTGCCGATTCGCAAAAGCACCGAATGGACGGCAACATTGAGACCCTGCTCGACCTGGAAAATAATCTCCGTGAAGACGGACACAGCCTGGACACGTTCCCGTGGGTCATTCAATATAACAAACGCGATCTTCCCGATATTGACACGCTTGAGAATCTGCAAAAACGGCTGAACTATTTCAGCGTTCCTTTCTATGAAGCGGTAGGTATCAAAGGCACCGGCGTATTCGATACGCTCAAAGCGATCATCAATAAAGTCGTGTCCAACGTTCAAAAACAATTATAACTCTTCCCCACGAAATACACGAACGTTAGGCTTATTTTTATTGTTTTCGATCCCCACATTTTCTGATGTGGGGTTTTTTTTTGAAGGAGATTGGCATTGGATATCTTGCAATCGTTGGTGATCGGATTGATCCAGGGATTAACGGAATTCTTACCCGTGAGCAGTACCGCGCATGTGCGCATCATTCCCGCTTTGCTCGGGTGGAATGATCCCGGCGCAGCCATCACCGCCGTAACGCAATTAGGAACTCTGGCGGCGGTGTTGATCTATTTTCGCAGCGACCTCGCGCAGCTCCTTTCCGCAGGAACCAAATCCATCGTTCATTTTAACCGGCGTGACCATTGGGACGATGAATCGCGAAGGCGTATCAGACTTGCGTGGTTCATTATTCTCGGGACTTTACCCGTCGGAATTCTGGGGTTCCTGCTAAAACACCGCATTGAAAGTGATTTTCGCAGTTTGGAAGTGATCGGCTGGAGTCTGATACTGCTGGCGGTGGTTCTGGCAATTGCGGAACTCGTCGCGAAGCATCGAAGAAAGCTGGAGGAAATGAACTTTACCGATACGCAGATCATCGGACTTGCACAGGCTGTAGCATTGATTCCGGGTTCGTCCCGTTCCGGCGTAACGATCACAGCGGGATTATTCCTGGGCCTGACACGCGAAAGCGCCGCCCGATTTTCTTTTTTGCTCAGCGTTCCGGCGGTCCTGGCCAGCGGATTGTTTGAATTAAGAGACCTGATCAAAAACGGGATCGGCGACGCAGGACTATTCAATCTTGCCTTAGCTACGCTCGCAGCCGCAGTGGTAGGTTATTTATCTATTGCAGGCTTGTTGAAGTGGCTGCAAACGCGCTCCACGATGGTGTTCATCGTATACCGGATTCTGTTGGGCGTGATGATCTTGTATTTGTCGGGCCGCGAAATAATCCGGTAAATCATCCATCCGTTATGGGGCCCCGAATTAAAACACAAATGCGATCGCCAGATCCTGTGTGCCGTTCCCTGCGCCGGAGCGCGTATCGCGGATGTATGCGTAATCAAGCCGAAATCTCTTTTCTTTGATCGTCAGCGGAATCGAAAAACCTGCTGTCCAATCGCCGCCGTCCAATCCCGTCCGCAGAAAAAATTTATCCAAAATGTTTGCTTCAATTCCAAAGTGCATTTTCGAACTTTGCGCGGAATTCAATTCAAGATCATAAACAATCAGAATGTTCTTGAATGTGCCGCCGAGCGGGTGATCGTACGCCGCGCCGAATTTCGTGACCGTAGGAAGTTTATCCTTGGTCGTTTCCTCTCCAAAACCCGTCGCATCCCGGCTGTATCTGAGAGATTGACCGATCTCTTTTATCGACAATCCTAGCGTGAGCCGGCGGTCCGGTTTGTACATCATCCCCAAATCGACGCCCACCGAAGACGCGGAGACATCGAATACTTTGGAATAAATTAATTTTGGCGCGATACCGATCGAAAATCGGTCATCGATCCGGATCGCGAAACCCAGAAACACGGCATACTGCACGTCCTGAATCTTCTCACCGGTTGTTTCGCCGGTCGCAGTACGCACATCGCTTTCTCTGAATCCGCTTTGTAAGACACCCAATGCAAAGCCGGCATTGGGCCTGAGCGGGCTGACAAATCCCAGGTAATTAAGCGTGCGGTCAAAACTCAGTATTCCGTACGATAGGCCGATTTCTCTGGATTTCAAAAATCCCAGTCCCGCGGGATTGTAATACGGCGCGAACGCATTATCTGCAACGGCGGTATAGGTATCACCCATGCCTTTGGCACGCGGACCCAGGCCGATCCGCAGAAATCCGCCCGCCTGTCCCGCCGACTCCCCGGCTGAAACCTGATAACTAAAAATAACAATTAGCCACAGAGAACACAGAGTTCTGGTGAAATTAAAATTCGAATATTCATGTAATTTTATTTTGTTCGTTTTGCTCATGGTACTATTTTCATATTTCGCTAAAGTGTTCTCTGTGCCCTCTGTGGCAAATGACTTCAATTTCTTACCGTCACTTTGCCCCAGAATTTCTTCTTTCCTGCTTCGATGACATAAATATACGTTCCGTTTGCCACACGATCTCCGCGGTTACTTACACCCGTCCAGGCAAACGTTTGGGATACCGGCACGTCCCTTGCGACCGTCGCCACTAAATCCATCGCGAAATCATAAATCTTTATCGTGGCTTTGTCGGACACAGAATCCATACCGGTTTTATCAAATTGAAACCGCACCACGTTCGGTTCGTGGCCCGGAGAGAACGGATTGGGATATGCATACGACTTCGGAACTCCGTTTTTGCCGGGCGTCACATGTGCACGCTGAAACGTCCACGTCACTCCGTTGTCATCGGAAACCGCGAGCCCGTCAATGGTTCCGAAATATAATTTCCTGGTCGGGCCCGGGTTTTCGATTCCCACGGTTGTAAATTCGGTCGTGTAATTTCTATCGCCGGTGTTCTTGTCAACGAGCGTTGTGACGCTTTCCCATGTGGCGCCCAGATTGGCCGAGCGGTACATTCCAAAAACGGTCGCAGCATAGACCGTTTTACCGTCGAACGCAATATTGTTGACAAACGGTCCCTGCAAAGCCACATGCCAGGTGGTTCCGCTGTCGCTTGTATAACTGAGCCCGTTACTTTCCGTATTGTCCACGGCGAAATTGGTCGCCGCCCAAATATTTCTATGCGTGCCGGCGCTGTCTGTATATATCTGTTCCCCCAGCGCGGTTACAAAGTTGCCCGCTATGCCGCTGTTTTGATGCGTGTATTTTCTCCACGACAATCCGCCATCGGTGGAATGATTGATGCCGTTTGCCGTGCCCGCCCAGATCCCGTCGCGCGCAGCCATGACTGAAAACGCGCGGTGATTCAGATTGGCAAACGCATTGATCGTAAAATTGTAATTCTGCGAAGGAAGTATTTCGTCAAGTGCGTCCGGCGGCAGTGCCATCAATAGAAAACCGGCGATCGAGCCGTCGGAATTGATTTTTGCAGACCGGATGCCGCCGGCAAAGCTTGCGATCCATATCGACGAGTCCGTCGCTGCCAGATCAAAGATCGTGTTGTCGATCGCAGTACGTACGGAAACGATCGGGATGGTATCGCCGTTGGGGCGAATGATAAACCCTGCCGGTCCGTCCAACGGCTGCGGAATATGGGCCCAGGCCGCGCCGAAATCGGATGAATAACTGATACCTCCGCCTACGCCGGATGTGGGCTGCGGGCTGATCACCGAGTCAAAAATGGTCGAGACGAACAGGATGGATCGGTGAAATGCGATCGCCGAAATACTGCCTTTATAAATACCGTCTTCGCGGAAAAAATTCTGCCATGAAAACCCTCCGTTCGTCGTAATGCTCAATCCCCGTTCATTGGCGGTAAACGCAGTATCGCTGACAATCTTAATTTCAGATACGAAATTACCTGAAGGAGCCGATGCCGTTTCTGAAACATTGTCTTGATAACCGGAAAGTTTGAAAGACCTGGGTATTTTTTTCTGAGCGGATAGATTTCCGCACATGCAGATTATGACGACGAGATAGACCGGGATCTTCATTCAGGGGTGGTTAGAAATCTTTGAATTTACTTGTGCAATATAGAGTAATCGACATGTGATGTCAATTTGTAATTAAAAAAAACGTCCTCCTGCGAGAGGAGGACGCTTAGAAATGACGGCGATAGAGACCCGTCAACGATCGCGTTATTACAATAGTTCTTACTATATCGAAAACGTTTCAAAAAATTATTAGAATTCTCAGCCCATGCGTTTTCGGCAGGCAGCGCCAGGCCGGTCTTCGGGTTGAAAATGGCCTATGGAGAGACGATGTAGAATTTCCGCACTCCCATCAGATCGTTGTCCGCCTGTAACTTCCAATAATACAAACCCGGGTGAAGCGCCTGATTAACAACGATCCTTGATCCCATGGTACTGCCGTTCCAAACTTCATTATTCCGGTTGTCCAGCAGAACAACGAGGTAATGGTGTGTTTTTGTATCCGATCGCCATTTGAATTCAACCGGCATCTTAACCGTGTCGCCTTTCGCCGGGGATATCAATTCAAACATTGTTGTGGAACGGTACTTTTGATCGATAAAACTCTCCAATAAAGGATTCTCCACAAAATTCTCAGCCAGCATGGCGCCGGCCAATTTATTTTTCTTTTCCGTTTGACCATTTAAACTTTCACTTTGATTTTTCTTTCCGTTGTCCGCCGTAAGTGAAGAATCGGTTTGGTTCTTAGGTGCGTCCTTTTTAGCCGCTTCGACCGTCAGCGATTCTTTCGGAGTGTTACCGAAATATAGAAAGACCGATACCGCTATCGCCATCACCACTGCCGCAGCGGCGGCGTATTTAAGTACATCGCTACTTTGTAAAAATCGAACTATAGATTTTTTTTCATGAGACGATTGCTCACCGAAACTCCAATCAAAGCCGGAAACTTCCTGAAACTTCTGACGGCACGGATCGCAGAGCTTCAAATGATTTTCAATACATTCTCTTTCCCTATCGCTCAACCCGTCCGGCTGACTGATAAAAACGGAAATGATCTCATAATTGAGGTGACCGCCGGACTTCAGATGATCCGGGTACGCATTTAAATAGTTGTCTAATTCATCCATGATTTAATTCTCGAAATTTATGTGCCTTTACAATACAATAGTTTGAATAACCGGAAAAACGTTTCAAAGTTTTTTTTGATTTTTTACCGATCCATCGTATCGTATCCATGATGTTTCAGATAGTCGGTAAAGGCCAGGCGAATCCTTCTTACTTTCGTTCGAACGGTATTTTCATTAAGATTCCGCCGTTTGGCCAAATCGGCCAGTGACTCATCGGGCCGGTCAATGAGCGCGTTTACAATTTCACTTTCCTCCCGATCGAGCGTGGATCTGAAACGTATGAAAAGGGTCATGAATTCCCGGCTTTCCAGTATTTGAAGAGGGTTCCGGGCATTTGTTGCCGGACGTTCTTCCAACGAGTTTTTGCCATTGTTTTCAAGAACTTCTCTTTCAGGAACGATCCTGCTTCTCTTCTTAATAGCCTTATCCAAGGCGGCCCAGCATTGAATCTTGATGGACCGGTAAATATAATTTTCTTCTTTTTCTATTTTGACCAGGTCAATTTTGACCAGATTGAGATAAATACCGTTTAAGAAATCGTCAAAGGTGCTGTGATCGGATTTTGAAAGAACGTCATAATAGGACATGAAAAATTTCTTCAAAATACCGTATCCGCCGGTCCCTTTGCGCAGATATTTATCGTGGAGATGGTTAGGATCCATGATGAAGTAAAAAATTACTTACAATGATGTGAACGGCTAATCGATAGGTCAGTATAGGTTACATTAATTTTTGTTGATAATCAAAATTTTCTCATGATCATTCTATCCGGCCGGCGCCACAAACTCCTTGATTCACTTTTTAAAGTTATCTATATTGTTCACCGTCTTCCGCAAAGGGAGGACGCTTCCGATGTATCATCTTTCAAAACAACTCAATGAATAAAAAATCGCTCGGCAATTTTGTGCTGGTGCTGCATTCGCACCTTCCGTTTGTCATTCATCATGGAAACTGGCCCCACGGCATGGAATGGCTTTTTGAAGCGGCGTCGGAGACGTATATTCCCCTTTTGAACGCGTTGTTTGACCTGAGGGCCGAAGATAAAAAGCCGAAACTGACGATCAGCATCACGCCGGTCCTTGCGGAACAACTTTCGCATCCGATCTTTATCGAAGAATTTGAAAAATTTCTGGACGACGAGATCGAACGGGCCATTCAGGATATTGTTTCATTTTCCGAAAATGAAAAAGAAAAACCGATGCTGCCGCTGGCGGATTTTTGGTTAAAATTTTACCGGAATATCAAAAGCGATTTTGTTAAGAAATATGACCGTGACCTGATCGGCGCCTTCCGCAAGCTGCAGGATGAAGGATGTCTCGACATTATCACGTGCGGTGCGACGCACGGTTATTTTCCGCTGCTCGGTCTGGATTCGAGCATACAAGCGCAGGTGAAAATGGCCGTCCGGACGCATCAAAAATATTTCGGTAAAAAACCGCGCGGCATTTGGCTGCCGGAGTGCGCGTACCGGCCGCGGTATGCGTGGAAGCCTATCGTTCCGTCGACGCTGGGCATGCAGCCGCAGATGCGTAAAGGCGTTGAAGAGATCCTCGATGAAAACGGTTTGCAGTATTTCATCGTGGATTCGTCTTTGGTGGAAGGCGGTAAAGCGGTCATCGGAATGTATATGGGCCGTTTCGAAAAACTGCGCCAATTGATGAACCAATTTCAAAAGGAAGATCCTTTGCACACGTTCGACGAATCGAATTCCGTATATGAAGTATATGGAACCCGCTCCTCCGGCGATGTGCCGTCTAAACCGGTTGCGATATTCGCCCGCGATGTGGAAACCTCCATGCAGGTTTGGAGCAGTGAGCAGGGATATCCCGGCGGCGAGTGGTATCTGGATTTTCACAAAAAACACCATCAGAGCGGGCATCGCTATTGGCGCGTCACCAGTATCAACGCGGATATGGGAATGAAGGTTCCTTACCGGCCGGAACGGATCGAGGCGGCGCTCAATGAAGATGCGGATCATTTTGTGGATTCCATCAAATCGGCATTGAAAAAATTTATGACGTCGCACGGCTATGAAGGCACTCTGACGGCGCCTTTTGATTCGGAGCTTTTCGGGCATTGGTGGTTCGAGGGCCCGGCATTTTTGAAGAAGGTTTTTGAACGGCTGTGCGACGATCCGGAAATAAATGTCACGCACTGCGCCGAAATGATGGATACCCATCCCCCTGAAAGGGTCATATCTATTCCCGAAGGATCCTGGGGCGCGGGCGGCACCCATTACGTCTGGATGAATCTTGACGTAGCCTGGATGTGGGAATGGATCTACAATGACGAAGCCGCGATGCGTGACACGGTGAAAACCTGGAACCGGTCCGGCGACGCCGAATGGACCGGCGTGGTCAAACAAATGGCGCGTGAATTATTCTTACTGCAGGCGTCCGATTGGCAATTTCTCATCAGCACGCAATCGGCGGGCGATTACGCGTCCCGGCGATTCACGGAACACCACAGGCATTTTGAGAAACTCGCCCGGTGGGCCGGCAGAAAATCGCAAGGTGAGAATTTGTCCGCCGAAGAGAACAACGAGCTGACAGAGCTGCGGAATAAAGATTTTTTATTTGACGAAACTTTGATCGATCTGGATTGGTTTTTGGAAAATTGATGCCGAGGCGCATACGGTATTGCTTTTACGGCAGATTTGAATTATCTTTACATGAGTGTCTTATTTAAATTAAAAACGGAGGAGTTATGAAACGCTTTTACGGAATTCTCGCCATCGCCATATTGGCTTTGATGTTCACCGCTTCGGACTCGTTCTCGCAGAGTTTTGGGTTTGGCGTTCGCGGCGGCCAAAATTTTGAATCCAAAGATCAATTCGTCGGCGGGCAAGTCGAAGTCGGCTTTTCCCAATTTACGTTTTCGCCGAATTTCGAATATTATCTGGGCCTCCCAAGTGCTGTGAAAAGTCATTATGACATCAATCTGGACGGACAATACGAGCTGTTCAGTTTGGTTGCTGCCAAACTATTTGTCGGCGGCGGATATGTGATCAGCAAAACGAAGATCACCGGCTTTAGCACTCAGAGTAACAGCGGCTTTAATATTCAGGGCGGCGCGAAGATGAATCTGCTTTTTCTGCATCCGTTCGGGTTGGTCAAATGGACAAAAATTAAAGATGCAAAAAGCCTGTGCTTGGTCATCGGGGCAAACATTGGTTTCTAAGATAATTGGGAATTATTGTCTAGGAAGAAATTTGTGTTTATGGCGCTGATCGCCGCCTTAGCGCTGACGGGAACGAATGCCTCGGCACAATTACCGTTCGGGTTTGGCGCGGGTCCCCGCATCGGCACCACGGTTAAAGACAATAACTTTATTGCGGGCGCTCAAATCGAATTGACCGTTGCCAGTTTTACTTTGGCTCCGAGTTTTGAAAAGGTGTTTGTAAAAAACAGCACGGATTATAATATCAATATAGACGGCCAGTATGAGATGTTCGGCGCGGGTCTCGCTAAGATATTCGCCGGCGGAGGGTATGTAATCAATTTATCAAAACCCGACGGCTTCAGCCGCACGACCCATCACGGATTCGACGTCCAGGGCGGGGGCAAAGCAAATTTATCTTCCCTTCATGTTTTCGGATTACTCAGATATACACGGATTGGAAAAAACGGCGATACCGCGTTGGTGTTCGGTGTGAATTTCGGAATTTAAATTTCTTTATTTGTCATTGATAAACAAAAGAACGAGATTGGAGAGATTCAATCTCGTTTTTAATTAAAAGGAGTTCCCATGGCGGCTAAGTTTAAAGGCGCGGACTTCATGGATATGGACACGCTGTTGTCCGAAGAAGAAAAATTGACTCGCGATACCGTCCGCGAATTTGTAGACGACAAGATCATTCCCATCATCGAAGAACATAACCGCAATTGCACCTTTCCGATGAATCTCGTCAAGCAAATGGCGGAGATCGGCATATTCGGTGCCAATTTGCCCGAAGAATACGGATGTGCGGGCATGAACAACGTCGCCTACGGCCTCATTATGCAGGAGCTTGAGCGCGGCGACAGCGGGGTGCGGAGTTTTGCGTCGGTGCAGGGAGGGCTGGTCATGTTCCCGATATTCGCTTACGGCTCGGAAGAACAAAAAAAACACTGGCTGCCGAAATTAGCCGCAGGAGAAAAGATCGGCTGCTTCGGGCTCACCGAGCCGGATAACGGCTCCGATCCCGGCGGAATGAAAACCCGCGCCGTCAAAAGCGGCAAGCATTACATACTCAACGGCGCGAAAATGTGGATCACCAACGGAACGATCGCCGACGTCGCAGTGGTTTGGGCCAAACTCGACGGAGTCATACGCGGGTTCCTGGTAGAAAAAGGAACGCCCGGATTCAGCGCTCCGGAAATGAAAGGAAAATTTTCTCTGCGCGCTTCGGTCACGAGCGAGCTCGTTCTTCAGGATTGCAAGATTCCGGAAGAGAATTTACTCAAACCGGAAGGGCTCAAAGGGCCCCTCGGCTGTTTGACCCAGGCCCGCTACGGTATTGCATGGGGTGCGCTGGGCGCGGCGATGGCGTGTTACGACGCGTCATTGAACTATTCGAAGAACCGGATCCAATTCGATAAACCGATCGCCGGATTTCAGCTGGTCCAGGAAAAATTGGCCTACATGATCACGGAGATCAGCAAAGGACAACTGCTTGCGCTTCAGCTTGGACGGCTGAAAGACAAAGGCACGATGAAATTCGATCACGTATCGATGGCAAAACGGAATAATGTTTATATCGCGCTGGAAATTGCCCGCATGGCGCGCGACATTCACGGCGCGAACGGCATTATCGATGAATATCCCGTGATCCGCCACATGATGAATCTCGAATCGGTAAAAACCTACGAAGGCACGCACGATATTCACACACTGATCATCGGCGAAAGCGTCACGGGAATTCCGGCGTATAAATAAGACTCACTGTTTTCTATGAACAGCATAAACGCCATATTGCGTTTAGCCGCACACGCTGGCAATGATATACGCAATAAATATACGTTTACCCCCTAGTTGTCCGACATACTTTTTTATCTTAATAGGAAATTTCCCGCTTAGCTTTTTTATAAGGTAGCAAAACAAATTTTTTCCGTTTTTTTCTTTTAGAGGGGAAATATGGTGTTTTCTCCGCTTTGCTGAGAAAACCTTTATTTTTTAGGGGAAAACGAGTACAATAACACCGTTTAGCTCGTATAATGCATGATGGCAAGCCTCACCACCCTAGAAAAACAGATCTTAGAAAAACTCTTCCAAATGAGTGGTGGTTACGTATTGAATTTTTCCGACCGAACAATGGGAGAATTTTTTAGAGATGATGTTGGAATTGATATTTACCATCACAAGTATAATTACGGGAGTGGATCAAAGGCCAACCGCATGCGTGGTTTGTGGTTAAAAGCGGATGAGAAAATCGTTGGCAAAAGCATTTTGAAACTCATTGAATATATCAATAACCAGATTTTACTGGACAACCTGAAAAAAGATGATTTTCCTGCGGACCGTATCAACGCCGCTAACAATATTGCCGAAAAACTGGTTGGCGCAAAAATAAGAAAGATTGTGACTAAATCACAAGCCACCTTTAGTAATGGCAATATAAATATTACATTACAAAAAGAAGTTTTTGACCATGTTCAGAAATTACTAAATAGTGGTCATTATTTTAATGCCGTAGAAGAAGCGTATAAGATCGTTCGGCAAAAACTTAAAGTAATTACTGGCAAGGAGAAGGCGCATGAGGCTTTTGCTGAGTCGAACCTTGAAAAGATTTTCGGTCGAAAACCAAAAAGCGATGCGGAAAAGGATTTTTTCGAGGGAGTAAAATTTCTACACATGTCCATCCAATTTTTACGGAATGAAAAAGCTCACACCCCTGCACAGGATTTGGATAAAAATTTGGCTATCCATTACATATCTCTTGCAAGTTTGGCGTACGACCTGATTACCAGAAAATAATTATGGCAACCAAGTCACTCAACAAAAGTCTCCATAAGGCAAGCCAAGCGAAAAATGACGAGTTTTATACTCAGCTAGGAGATATCGCCAATGAACTCAAGCACTACCGCGACCAACTACGCGGCAAGGTGATTCTTTGCAATTGCGACGATCCGTTTGAGAGTAATTTTTTCAAATATTTCGCTGCAAATTTCAATACGCTCGGGCTAAAAAAACTAATTTCCACTAGTTTTAGCGGCTCCCCAATCGTGGGGCAACAAATGCTCCCCGGTTTGATGGAGGGTCTAAAAAAAGCAGAAAAAAAAGAGCCGTATGTGGTGGAAATTAATGAAGTGCCGGATATGAACAAAGACGGCGCGATAAGCTTGGACGATGTAGAACATTTGTTGAAGCATGACAAAAATGTTGCGACGCCACTTAAAGAAGGTGATTTTCGTAGTGATGAGTGTGTCGCACTGCTTAAACAAGCCGATTTAGTAATCACGAATCCACCTTTCAGTCTTTTCCGCCAATTTGTCGCGCAACTCGTGGAGCATGACAAGAAATTTCTCATTATCGGCAGTAAAAACGCAATTACCTACAAAGAAATTTTTAAGCTCATAAAAGACAACAAATTGTGGCTTGGTTACGGCTTTGCATCTGGCAACGCGTTTTTTAAAATTCCACCGGAAAAATCGCGCGAGTTTGCACCGGGTGTGTATGATCAAAATACTGGGCTCGTAAAGTTTCGAAATGTCGGCTGGTACACGAATCTTGAGGTTGACAGGTCTGAGAACCCACTCACGCCCTATCTCACCTACAAACAAGGTCGCAAGAAAGGGCTTTACCCAAAATATGATAATTACAGCGCTATCGAAGTATCAAAATTAGCAGAAATCCCAGTCGACTATGACGGCGTAATGGGCGTTCCAATAACCTTTTTGGACTATTGGACACCAAATAGCGGCGTTGAGATAGTTAAATTCAGAAAAGGTGATGATAACAAAGACCTAACCCTCACGAGAGAGAGAGAGAGAGAGAGTACAGCCGTACTTCAGAATACTCATCAGGCGGATTCCGAATCATCGGACAAACAGGAGTCATTGAACCAGATGGAATCTGCACCGAGTACAAAGCTGGTAGGCCATATATTAAGGGACAGAGAAAGTATGCGCGCATTCTCATCCAGCAGGTTTGAAATTATTGGCAATGTTGGTAGCTATGCGCCGGATGGATATTCACTTGCAAGCGCAATTTTCATAAATGGTAAAAAGATTTTCAAAAGAATTATTATCCGACGAAAGCAATAATATGAAAGGAATTATTTATATAATGACTACCGCCGTTTCCGGCCTTGTCAAAATCGGACAAACCGGGGCAGACGTTTACCAAGAACGAATGCGGAACTTGGAGTCAAATGGCTATTACAATGTCGTGGGTTTAAAGCGCGTTTTTGCGATAGAGCTAGACGATTATAAAGAGAAAGAAAGTTTGCTCCACGAGATTTTTAGCAGACAGCGCATTGGTGAGAGTGAACTATTCGCACTAGATATTGAACTTGTTAAGCAATTACTCCTTTCATTTGAAGGCAAAGTTATTTATCCAAAAGAAACTAACAAAGAAAAGGATTTTGATGAGGTTGCGAAAGCAAGAACTCAAAGCCAACGCTTTAGTTTCTACCGTAAAGGATTGAAAGATGGCGATGAGGTCGTGTTCATTGACGATATAAATATTGTAGCGAAAATTGTAGGAGAGCGAGAAGTAGAGTATTCGGGCCAGAGATGGAAACTATCTCCACTTACCTACAAACTCTATGAAGAACGAGGAGAATTGACTGAGAGTGGCGCATATCAAGGCGCAGCATATTTTACCTACAACGGTAGAAAGCTAAAAGATTTACCAGATATTTACAAATAATTTATGAAAATTGATCTAAAGAATATCAAAATACGCGACGTAGTGAAAGGTTACAAAGACAGCGGTGAAAATGGCGTTGTCGGTTATGGCGGGAAACTCAATATCCGTCCGGCGTTCCAACGAGAATTTATTTACGGGCAAAAAGAGCGCGACGCGGTGATCAGGACGGTGCGAGCTGGTTTTCCTCTGAACACCATGTACTGGTCGGTTGACCGAGACGGAAACTTTGAGCTTATGGACGGTCAACAACGCACTATTTCGATTTGCCAATACATCACCGAGATTATTCCAATCAAGTTTGATGACGGATACGAGCTGGCTTTCAATAATTTAACCGCCGACCAGCAAGAGAGGATTTTGGATTACAGTCTTTCTATCTATATTTGTGAAGGAAAGGAAAGCGAGAAACTTTCCTGGTTTCGAACAATCAATATCGCAGGCAAACCTTTAACCGACCAGGAACTCTTGAATGCCATGCATACCGGACCGTGGCTTGCCGACGCGAAGCGGTGGTTTAGCAAGTCTGGAGGCCCAGCCTACCAAATCGGCGAAAATTATATAAACGGCTCGCCAATTCGTCAGGACTATCTGGAAAAAGCGCTTGACTGGATTTCGGACGGTAGGATTGAGAATTACATGAGCCACCACCAACAAGTTAAAGACGCTCAAGAGTTGTGGCAGTTTTTTCAAGAAGTCGTGGCGTGGGTTGAGCGCGTATTCCCTGAGTATCGAAAGATTATGAAGGGTTTAGAATGGGGACGTTTTTACAATGAACACAAGAACGACAAATTAAATGCGGCGAGCTTAGAAAAGCATATTTCGAAATTAATTGAAGATGACGAAGTAGACAACAAAAAAGGTATTTACGAATATCTTTTAACGGGGAATGAGAAGACGCTAAACCTGCGCGCCTTTGACGAAAAAACAAAAGTGAAGCAGTACGAAAAGCAGAAAGGGATTTGTCCAGTATGCAAAAAACATTTCGAGATTGACGAAATGGAGGCCGATCACATTGTTCCGTGGCACTCTGGCGGAAAGACGATAGTAGAAAATTGCCAAATGCTCTGCAAGATAGACAATCGAACGAAATCTGGGGAATAATGGTCGCCGGGCATTCACCCCTTTAATTCCCCTCTGCCCGGCGACCGAAAAACGGAAAAAATTTGTTTTGCAGATTGTTTGTGAAGCTATGCGGGAAATTCCTTGAAAAAGATAAAAAAGCACGATCGGACAACAGCGCGTATACGCCATCCTTCTCTCGCTTAGGCGGTAATGATATTATACCGCCACGCTCGTTTCGGACGGCGTATGACGCGCAAACGTTAGCCGCCATTGGGGCGCGTCTCCGCGCTGGCGATTTTAATAGCGATTCTACAAAAGGAGGATTCATGAGAACAGGCCTGCGATCATCAATTTCTTCTGTTACCCTTATGCTGGCAATTGCCATTTGCAGTTGCGTTTCCACAAGACCCGCTGCGACGGAATCTCAGAGATCAATTAGTGCAATGACGACAGGTGTACTGCGAGGCCCTACATTGCAGCTGCAGTATATCGAGTCGCCCGGTGAGGGCACGTCAATTATCCTTCTCCATGGTCTCGGCGGAAACGCTTTATGGTGGAGCGGCTTGATTAAAGCTCTCCCGAATCGACACTTCATCTGTTTGGATCTCCCAGGCCACGGTGAGAGTCCTCCAACACAGGATTGGGCAATTCAGCCGATGGCCTCAGAGATCGCTGCTTTAGTTTCTTCACGGTGGCCAGGATCACATCTTTGGGGTGGACATTCCTGGGGCGGAAAACTTGCTATTCTCGCCGCGGCGTCCGCTCGGGATTCGACGCTCGGTCTCATGCTCATGGATCCAGTCCCAGTCACCGCTATAAAGTTCCCCGACCTTGGCGCAATTGCCGATTGGCTCTTTGGGGCTGAACTCAAAACTTGGCGCAACATGGACGACGCAATTCAGGCCGTCCGTATTCTGCCACAATATCAAACTTGGACCACTGAGTTGGAACGCGGTTTCCGTCACGGCTTGCTCGTGCAAGAAGGTGGAAGAGTCACTCCAATCTTGACGCGTGACCGCGCGATCACCATTCTCGATGCACTTTATTCTGTCGATATCACTGAGCGAGCGCAAAGTCTTGAAATACCCATCCTTTTGGTAATTGCCAATGAAAGCCGCCAATTCCAAGCACCAAACTCAAAAGTATTCACAAGAGCGAAACAAGTCATCGTTCCCGGAAATCATTGGATCAACGTTAATAGTATAGATGCACTAGCCTCTGCAATCTCAGAGTGGCTGATTGCCAATCATCTTTAGATTGTTAGCAGAACGTGGCCCCAACGGCGGCTAACAGCAGGCACTACGATGCTCGCTCATTTGGTAATGGCGATGCTAAAACTCGGTTGACAAATCATTTGTGTTCGCTCCATTTGTTTTGCCGCGAGGGAATGAGTCGTTCTTAGCGGCAAAACAAACGGCGTAGTGCCTGCACACGTTACAAGCAAGCCTAACAGACAACACAACTACGACCAAACGGAGGACTTTAAACATAAAATGAAACGCTAATTTTGACAGGTGACCAACGACATACAGACCATATTGCAACTGGACAGCAACTGAGCCGACACTCATTGTCGACCCTTCTGTATTTTTTATTTTCCCCACCGCACATTTTTTTTAATTCAATTTTAGCCAGCCGCACAAATGGCACATTTGGTTTTGCCCGACACACAGGCCGACCCTTCGCAAAACCAAAAGAGCCATTTTTTGCCAACGCACTAATGACCGTTTTCAGTAATATAAAACTAACTTTACAAACGAATTTTAAGAATAGAAAATGACACAAAAACAATTAGAAGATTATCTCTGGGGAGCAGCCAACATTCTGCGTGGAATGATTGATGCGGCTGACTTTAAACAATATATTTTCCCTCTGCTTTTCTTCAAACGGGTAAGTGACTTGTGGGACGAAGAATACCAAACGGCTTTAGACGAAAGCGATGGTGACTTGACTTTTGCTGAGTTTGCCGAAAACCACCGTTTTCAAATACCCAAAGGTTGCCATTGGGAAGATGTAAGAAAGAAAACCGTTGATGTGGGTGCATTTTTACAAAAAGCATTGAACGGCATTGAGAAAGCCAACTTTGAAATGCTACATGATGTTTTTGGCGATGCCCAATGGACTAACAAACGCAGAATGAGTGACGAAAAAATGCTTGACCTGATTGAGCATTTCAGTAAAATGAAACTCACCATTGCCGAAGTGCCCCACGATATTATGGGCGAAGGCTACGAATACCTGATTAAGAAATTTGCGGATGACAGCGGCCATACCGCAGCCGAGTTTTACACCAACCGCACGGTGGTGAAACTGATGACACAAATTACCGACCCCAAAAGCAGCGAAAGTATTTACGACCCAACCTGCGGCAGTGGTGGCATTTTACTGAGTGCTGCTTTGCATTTAAAAGAGCAAGGCAAAGAATACCGAACACTGAAACTATACGGACAAGAACTCAACCTCATTACCTCTGCAATTGCCCGTATCAATATGTTTATGCACAATGTAGATGAGTTTTTGATTGTGCAGGGCGACACCTTAGACAGCCCACAGATATTGGAGAATGACGAACTAAAAAAGTTTGATGTGATAATGGCCAACCCGCCATACAGCGTAAAAAAGTGGAGCCAAAGCAAATGGATGAACGACCCTTTTGGACGCAACATTTGGGGAACACCACCACAAGGCTGTGCCGACTATGCTTTTCAGCAGCACATTATGAAAAGCCTGAACCCCGAAACTGGCCGTTGTGTGGTATTATGGCCTCATGGTGTTTTGTTTAGGGATAGCGAAGCCGAAATACGCAAACGCATGATTGAAGAAGATTATGTAGATGCAGTAATTGGTTTGGGCAAAAATCTTTTTTACAACAGCAGCATGGAAAGTTGTTTGCTTGTATGTCGCATGAAAAAGCCAAAAGATAGAAAAGGCAAAATTATTTTTATAAACGGTTTAGATGAAGTAAGAATTGACAGAAGCAACGCTTGGCTTGAACCACAGCACATAAAAAGGATGAGTGATGCTTATTGGAAATTTAAAGATGAAGATGGATTTGCCAAAGTAATGAACAACAAAGAAGTGTTAGAAAACAATGGCAATTTGAGTTTGCAGTTATATGTGACGCAAGCATCCACTGACATTGAACACAACACCAAAGATTTATTGACTGAAATAAAATCAGGACAAAAGCAAATCAATGCTTCAACCGAAACATTATTTACTCAGCTTAAAAATATTGGAATAGAAATATGAAGTTGAGAAAGGATAAATGGGAAATAGTAAAACTTTCTGAGGTTTGTGATAAGACAAGCAATGTCGATATTCGCAAACAGTCAGGTAAATTCAACTATATTGATATAGGTTCAATTAATTCGTCAGCGAAAAGAATATCTGAAATTCAAGAATTAGATTGGACAATTGCTTCTTCAAGAGCAAGGCAAATTGTAAAGAAAGGTGATACACTTTTTTCTACAGTCAGAGTTAACTTAGAGAGAATTGCACTTATAGATAAAGAAATACCTAATGCAATTGCTTCAACTGGATTTACAGTAATTAGAGCTAATGAAAAAGCAGAACCTGAATATTTATTTTATTCAACAAGTTCACCCCTTTTTATAGCTAAACTTTGTAAACTTCAAAAAGGAACGGCTTATCCTGCCGTTTCTGATAGAATTGTTTTTAATGAAGAAATCTATCTTCCTTCATTAAATGAACAAAAACAAATTGCTTCCCTTTTTCTATCCATTGAAATGGCTATTGAGCAAGTTGATAGCCAGGAAAAGAAGTTGAAGTCTTTACGCAAATCATTAATCAATAAACTCACAAAGCAAAATCCTGAATTTGGAAACCTTCTTTCAAAATCAAATTGCCAAGAATATACAATTGGAGATTTAGCTGTGGAAGTGCCTGACAGAACTGACAATCCCCAAAAAACGGGAATTAAAAAGTTTATTGGATTAGAAGATTTTGAAAGCGGAGAACTGACAATTCAAAAGTTTTCTTCCACAGAAAAATTGGTTTCAGCAATGAAGTTATGTAAGAAAGGCGATGTTTTGTTTGCAAGAAGGAATGCTTATTTAAAAAGAGCATCACTTACTGAATTTGATGCAGTTTGTTCAGGTGATGTTATTGTATTGAGAGCAAATGAAAAAAATATTTTGCCCAAATTCTTAATCTTAGTTATGAATACAGATGAATTTTGGGAATTTGCAATTTCAAATGCAGCAGGAACAATGTCTAAACGAGTTAAATGGAGAGACCTTGCAACCTATTCTTTAGAGCTTCCTAATTTAAAAATACAAGCAAAGATTTTAGAAGTGTTCATTCAACTTGAAAAAATACTTTCTGAACTCAAACAACAAAAAACAACTTTGAATAATTTGAAGCAGAAATTATTAAATGAAATATTAGGATAATGGCATTTAACGAACAAAATACAGTAGAGCATTTTATAATTCACCAACTCACAGGGGTGAACCTAAATGCTGTGCAAGGCAATGTGGTAAAGGAAGATGCCGTAGAATATGATTCGGTAAAATGGAAATATGTGCAAGCCGATTTATTACAACGGGATATCACCGAAGTATTTGTAGAAAAAGAATTAAAAGAAGCTCTTTGCCGCCTCAATCCTGATATTGCTGCCAATCCTGACAAAGCCGAAGAAGTTATTCATAAACTCAGAGCCATTCTTATTACGGTAAATAATGTTGGTTTGGTAAGAGCCAACGAAGAATTTTCCAAATGGCTTCGCAACGAAGTAACGCTTCCTATTGGCAAAAACAACGAACATGTTGCCATTCGCCTAATTGATTTTGAAGTATTAAAGAATAACAGTTTTGTGCTTTCCAATCAATTTAAATTAAGAGCCAGAGAAACCAAAATTCCTGACATTGTAATGTTCGTCAACGGAATTCCTTTGGTTATTGGAGAAGCCAAAACACCTGTGCGACCTGCTGTTACTTGGTTTGATGGAGCACATGATATAAATGTTGTGTATGAAAATTCGGTTCCACAATTATTTGTTCCCAATGTATTTTCATTTGCTACCGAAGGCAAAGAAATATTTATTGGTGGTGTAAGAACTCCGTTGGAATTTTGGGCACCTTGGCGTTTAGAAGATGAAAAAGACGAGTTAAGTCATTTCATCGGATTGCAAGATGTAGCAAAACAATTAACGCATTTGCTGAAACCTTCAACGTTGTTAGATATTTTACAGTATTACACTGTTTACGCCACCAACAGTAAGAAGAAAAAGATAAAAGTTGTTTGTCGCTATCAGCAATACGAAGGAGCCAACGCCATTGTTCAGCGTGTAAGAGAAGGAGAAATAAAGAAAGGATTAATTTGGCATTTTCAAGGTTCGGGTAAGTCGTTGTTGATGTTGTTTGCTGCTCAGAAATTAAGAAAGCAACAAGACCTAAATAATCCAACAGTAATGATTGTAGTGGACAGAGTTGATTTAGATACACAAATCACAGCCACATTCAACACAGCCGAAGTGCCCAACATGATTACAACCGATAGCATCAAAGAATTGCATAAACTATTGGAACAGGACACAAGGAAAATCATCATCACGATGGTGCACAAATTCAAAGATGCTTATCCCGATATGAACAAGCGGGAAAACATTATTGTGATGGTGGATGAAGCACACAGAACGCAGGAAGGAGATTTGGGCCGCAAAATGCGAAACGCTTTACCCAATGCATTTCTTTTTGGTTTAACAGGAACACCGATAAACAAAGCAGATAAAAACACATTTTGGGCTTTTGGTGCAGAGCAAGACAGTGGCGGATATATGAGCCGTTACACTTTTCAGGAAAGTATCAGAGACAATGCAACATTGCCTTTGCACTTTGAACCACGTTTACCAAATTATCACATTGACAAAGAAAGTTTGGATATTGCTTTTAAGGAAATGGCAAACGACCTTAGTGAAGAAGACAGAAACAAACTAAGTCAGAAAGCCGCTAACATGGCTGTGTTTTTAAAATCACCAGAACGGGTAAAAACAATTGTTGCCGACATTGTAGAACATTTCAAAGCACACGTTGAACCCGAAGGTTTAAAAGCTATGATTGTAACACCAGACCGTGAGGCATGCGTTCAATACAAAGAAGCATTAGACCTTTTGATAAATCCCGAAGCAAGCGAAGTTGTTATCAGTTCATCAGCCAATGATGATTTTGATTTCAAACAGAAGTATGCGATGGACAAAGACAAGCAAGAAAAAGTAGTTGAGAAATACAACGATGCTGATTCGTCTTTGAAATTTTTGATTGTAACCGCAAAACTTTTAACTGGTTTTGATGCTCCGATTTTGCAAACCATGTATTTAGATAAGTCACTAAAAGACCATACACTTTTACAAGCCATTTGCAGAACCAATCGTTTATTCCCAAATAAAACATTTGGCAGAATAGTAGATTACTTTGGTGTATTTGACGATACTGCAAAAGCCCTGGCATTTGATGAAGAAAGTGTAAAATTGGTTATTACCAATTTGCAGGAATTGAAAGACAAACTGCCTGAATGGATGGAAAAATGTTTAAATCATTTTGTTGGAGTTGACAGAACGCTTTCGGGTTTTGAAGGATTATCAAAAGCACAAGACTGCATAAACACAAACGAAAAACGTGATGCCTTTGCAAAAGATTTCAGTAGTCTGACAAAATTGTGGGAAGCACTTTCACCTGACCAAGTTTTAAATCAATTCGAGAAAGATTATAAATGGTTGTCGCAGGTTTACACTTCTGTAAAACCAGCATCAGACGACAACGGCAGATTGTTGTGGCATGCATTAGGTGCACAGACAACAGCACTCATACATGAGCACATACATGTTTCGGGAATCAATCACGACATGGAAGAAATGATTTTGGATGCCGAAGTGATTGACGATTTAATGAATAAGAAAGACCCGAAACAAGCAGAGAAGGTTTTGAAAATTCTTATCAGTCGCCTAAACAAATACGGCAACAATCCAATATTTAAAAGACTTAGTGAAAGACTGGAAGCCATACGTGACAAAGCAGAGAAAGGATTGATAAACTCAATTGAATTCATCAAAGAACTTTGTCAGTTAGCCAAAGAAACACTACAAGCCGAGAAAGGAACAGAACCAGAAGTAGAACAGAAAAATGCAAAAGCCGCATTAACAGAATTGTTTCTTGAATTGAAAACTGACACCACACCGGCCATTGTTGAACGTATTGTAAATGATATTGACGAAATTGTTAGAGTTGTTCGCTTTGACGGTTGGCAAAACTCGACAGTTGGAGAAAGAGAAGTAAAAAGAGAATTACGAAAAGTGCTTTGGACAAAGTATCAAATCAAAGACGAGGATTTATTTAATAGAGCTTATGACTACATCAAAGAATACTATTAGCCATCGCACAGGTGTAAGCACATTTGCAAGCCGCACAAGCCCAAGCACAGGCCAAAGCTTGCAAAAGAGCTTCCACCTTTCCCACCCAAAAAAAATTGAATTAAAAAAAAATTCCTCCCCTTCTGAAAATAAAAAATACGCAACCGCACAGCCCAACGACAGACAAAAATCAGTTGCAATGCAGACACCAAAACCGTTGACAGAAAAGCGTTTCAACTACTCGGTGGACAGAAGGCCAGCTTGTAACACGGGTTTGGCAAAAGTGGCGGTTCAGTGCTCCGTAGACACATTTGTGGTTAATCAAAGTTTGGTTCTCCGCATCAACATTTGTGGTGAAAATCGCCACCTTCGCCAAGCCCGAAACCGTTATGTGCCACGCACCTTAACAGCGAAACTCAATCGACAACACGGTATAATGAATAAGCTACTCACAACACTCAAGGATAAGAGCGAAACAATTCGAAAGCGACCACCTATTCACAAGTTGAGACAATTGCTCTCATCTCAAGACTCTAGAAAGCGAATTTATGGACTCCTCCTAATCCAACGCTTCAGTTCCAACGGAGTCCCCGCTCCATACATAAAACTTGTACAACCATTGATGCGTGATAGGAATTCAACGTGTCGGTGGCAGGTGTGCATAGCAGTTGGTAAATTCATTCGTAAGTATCCCGATTATGTGTGGGAATTCACCAAGAGTTGGGCAATCAGTAAAAATCCGGACGTCCGATCAGCGGTTGCAACGTGCCTTCTTGAACATTTGCTAGAACATCACTTTACTGCATATTGGCCTGAAGTAAAGAAACAAGCGCTCAAGAACGGCCAGTTCGCGGATACCCTAAGCAGATGTTGGCCCTTCGGTCAAGCGGAGAGCCAGTGGAAGAAAGTCGAGAAAGTTCTCGGAAAGGTGCGCGGCACATAACACTGTGCACACGTTCGCGGCTCAGCCGCGTTTGGAAATACAAAGACGGAGATAGTACGGCGGCTTTCGCCGCCGATGCGCCTTCATTGCTAACGCATTCCGGCGCACCGCGTGTGCACTGCTCCGTTATATGAGATGCCGCCTTTACACTCTAAAAGAAGGGGCTATTTTAATGTTTTCAAAATGGAAAAAATGGATAGACAGAAATGAATTGCAGAGTGTTAATTCTCCAGGAATCTACATAATCGCATACTCACAGACTGATATCAGTGAACAGGAGTTTTCTTGGCGAGAAGAGATAATTTATATCGGTATGACTAACTCGATCGGCGGTTTAAAAAACAGATTGATGCAATTTGAGAACACGATAGTTGGAAAAACAGGTCATGGAGGCGCTCAACGCGTAATACATAAACATCCCGACTATGTAAAGTTAAAAAAATCGCTTTACGTTTCAGTTCGTCCGTTTAAATGTGATGTAACGTCAAATTCTCCAAAAGATTTGTTGATTATGGGACAGGTCGCACAATTTGAGTACGTATGTTTTGCGGATTATGTCAAAACTTATGGAAGACTTCCGGAGTTTAACGATAAGAAAAAATCACCGAAAAAATGACACAAACGATTCGGCGGCACCTCATATAACACTGCGCACACGGCAGCCTGTCCTGAGCGGTGCGAAGGACGGCTCAGCCGCGTTTGGAAATACGAAGATAAAGATTAATCACGGCGGCTTTCGCCGCCGATGCGTGCTCATCGCTCTGCGATTCCGCACGCACCGCGTGTGCACTGCTCCGTTATAGGCAACCCTAACTGACAACAAATTAAAATGAACACACTAGCTCTAATAGAATATTTCAATCGCATTCTTCCTTTGGATGAAAAGGAAATTGCTTTTATTGAAGAAGTCTTTAAAGAAAGAAGAGTAAAAAAAAGACAATTTATTCTTCAAGAAGGAGAAATTTGCAAACACAACACCTATGTACTTGAAGGTTGTTTCAGAATGTATTTGGTTGACCATAACGGAAAAGAACACAACTTACAATTCGCTATCGAAAATTGGTGGATTGGTGATATTGGAAGCTTTCACAGTAATATCCCAAGTAAACTAAATGTTGAAGCTATTGAAAACTCAATTATTCTTCAAGTCAAGAAAGAAGAACAACTGAAACTTTTCACAGATTATCCTAAATTCAATCAAATTTTTAGAGTACTCGCAGAAAATGCCATGGTAGGTCTTCAGCGAAGGGTTTTACAAAATATTAGTTCAACAGCCGAAGAACGGTATTTAGATTTTCTTGAAAGACATCC
>CAZLWA010000066.1:0-6580 GCA_964563165.1 uncultured Bacteroidota bacterium
GAATATTTTATCGCCTTTACCGCGATCGACGACTTTCGTGTCGCCGGTGACGATCTGAACGCCGGCTCTGGCCGCAGCGGCTTTCATCGAAAGCACGATCTTCCAAAGGTCGTCCATGGGGAATCCTTCTTCCAGAATAAAACCGGCGGAAATATAAAGCGGTTTGGCGCCGCACATGGACAGGTCATTCACGGTTCCGTTCACGGCCAATTCCCCGATATCGCCGCCCGGAAAAAAGATCGGCTGAACGACATACGAATCCGTGGAAAAAGCCAAACGGCTTCCATTGAGATTAATGATCGCACCGTCGTGCTGGACATTCAACAATGGATTATCAAATTGGGAGAAGAACATTTTTTGAATAAGCTGATGCGATAAGGTTCCGCCGCCGCCGTGCGCCAACAGAACTTTTTCGTAACGGCTGATCGGCATCGGACAGCTCAGATCAAAATCCAATTTGTTATCCATATATCAGCGCTTTCGTGAAAATAAAAAATTTAATTCTTTTAAGCTTAAGGCGCATTCTCCGCCATGTGGCGCAGTGCGTTTTTGTCGAATTTGCCGTAATGAAAATAGGCCGCACAGGCGCCTTCCGAAGACACCATCGGCGCACCGAGCGGATTTTCCGGAGTGCATTGAGTTCCGAAAGCGGGACAGGCCATGGGCTTTTTCAGGCCTTGCAGAACTTCTCCGGCGATGCAAACCGACGATTCCTCCTGGGTCAGATCCTGCACATCAAAAAGTTTTTCGGCATCGTAGGCGGCGTACGCCTCGCGTAATTGATACCCGCTTTTCGGAATGGTGCCGATCCCGCGCCATTTCCTATCAACGGTATCGAAGACCTCCGCGAGCAGACGCTTCGCCGGAACATTACCCTCACGTTGAACGACACGGCTGTATTGATTTTCCACTTCATACCGTTTTTCTTCCAATTGTTTCACCGCGAAGTAAATGCCTTGCAAAATATCGACCGGTTCAAATCCTGTGACGACAATAGGGATCTTATATCGCTCTGCCAGCGGAAGATATTCTTCATAACCCATGACGGTGCACACATGCCCTGCGGCCAAAAATCCCTGAATGCGGGTGTGCGGAGAAGAAAGCAGGGCTTCGATAGCCGGAGGCACGAGCACATGAGAACATAGGATGGAGAAATTCTTCAGATTTCTTCGGTTCGCCTCGAACACGGACATGGCATTTGCCGGCGCCGTGGTTTCAAATCCAACGGCAAAGAATACGACCTTCTTGTTGGGATTTTTTTCCGCGATGGCCACCGCGTCCAAAGGAGAATAAACCATCCGTACGTCGAATCCGTTAGCTTTCACGCTGAGCAGATCGTGCTTCGATCCCGGAACGCGCAGCATATCCCCGAATGACGTAAAGATGACCTCCGGCCGTGATGCGATGGCAATAGCTTTGTCGATCATTTCCAGCGGCGTCACACAGACCGGACAACCCGGCCCATGAACCAAAGTTATTTCCGGCGGCAGCAGATCCTCGATCCCGTATTTTAATATCGTGTGGGTCTGGCCGCCGCAGATCTCCATAATAGTCCATGGCCGCGTCACGATCCGATGGATCATGGCGGAAAATTGTTTGGCCGCTTTGGCGTCTCGGTATTCATCAATATATCGCATAGTCAACTCGGGTTTGGATGTGATGGGGCATTGAAACGGTTGAGTTCCTCCTCGTCCCGGATGAGCTCACCCATTTCATTCAGCATTTTTATGGTTTCTTCGGCTTCTTTCTCGTCGATTTTGCTGAGCGCAAATCCGACGTGAACCAAAACGTAGTCGCCCACGTTCGCCTCCGGAAGCCATTCCAGACAGACTTCTTTACCGACTCCGCCAAAATCAACTTTGGCCATCCGTAGGGCGGGACCATTTTCGTTAATGGAAATTATTTTTCCGGGAACGGCAAGGCACATGACTCCATCTCCTTTCTGGAAACTAAATTTTCTTCGCAGGGTAAGGGTAGCGGAAGATTTTCGATTTCAAGCGAAGCGGCGATCTGGCCTAAAGCAATGCCTCCGTCGTTGGTAGGGACACGCTGATGCCAGTAAGGTTGAAATCCGCCGGATTCGAGTTTGCGCACGGTCGTTTCCAGTAGCAAAGCATTTTGAAAACATCCGCCGCTCAACAGGACCTTACTTTCGCCGATATGATTGGCCATCGCCAGTATCATTATCGCCAGCGTATTATGAAATTTAGCCGCCATGGTGGACAAGGGGATCTTTTTGTCCAACTCCATAAGGATCTGTTCGATCATCGGCTGCCAATCAATGATCCGCAATTTATTTGATTTAATCTCAAAATCGTAAGAACTCTTTTCTGCCGGATCGGCGGCATACTCCAGTTTCATAGCCGATTGACCTTCAAAATTTGACTTTTGGCTCACTCCGATTATGGACGCGGCGGCATCAAATAATCTTCCGGCGCTGGAAGTCATCGGCGTATTTAATTTCTTATCCAGCATCGCGTGCACAAGGCTTACTTCCTGCGGCGTAAAATGGCTTAAGCGTTCTCGATAATTTCTAAACAGCGTTTCACCGTAAATTTCATAAAAAACTCCCAGCGCGGAAAAGCGAGGTTCTTTCACGGCTTTTTCACCGCCCGGCAAGCTAAATTGCCGGAATTGTCCGGCGTGCCGGAACGAGATTCCGTCGGTAATAAAAAATTCGCTTCCCCAGATCGTTCCGTCATGTCCATAGCCTGTTCCGTCCCACGCTACACCCAGAGCGGGACCCTGAACTTGATTTTCCGCCCGGCAAGCCGCGCAGTGCGCTTCATGATGCTGAATGCCTATGCGCGGACCATCAAATGCGGCTGCATATTTTGTGGAAAGGTATTCAGGATGCAGGTCATGTACTATTTTGCCGACCGGGGTGTTGTATAACTTTCTGAAATCGTCAATTGTTTTTCGGAAACTTGAATACGCTTCATACGTGGAGAGGTCACCGATGTGCTGGCTGAGAAAGATCTGCTTATTCTTATACAGCGCAATGGTGTTTTTCAGATGCCCGCCCACGGCTAATCTTGGAGAATAGTCCGTTTCTGGATAAGTGGGAACGGGTAATGGCGCATACCCGCGTGCGCGGCGCATCACCATTTCCCGCCCCAAAATAACCCGGACGATCGAATCATCGACGGGGCGCAGAATGGGGCGATCGTGCGTAAGAAAATAATCCGCGATGCCGTGTAATCGTGTGACGGCTTCCTCTTCGTCAATGCACATCGGCTCTTCCGACAGATTGCCGCTGGTGGCAACGATCGGAGAATTCAATTCCGCCATCAGCAAATGATGAAGCGGCGTGTACGGCAGCATAACGCCGAAGTACGGATTGCCGGGCGCGGCAGAATTGAAATCATTTAAATTTTTGCGCCGGAGTAAAACGATAGGGGATTCCGATGAAAGTAACAATCGCTCTTCAAAAGCCGAAACGTCACATATTTCTTTGACCGCACCGAGTGTCGGAAACATGATCGCGAAAGGCTTTTCTTCGCGGCGTTTTTTTTCACGCAATCGGGCAACGGCTTTCTCATTTCCGGCATCGCAGATCAAATGATAGCCGCCCAATCCTTTAAACGCCAAGGTGGCGCCCTCGCAGATTTTTTTTACAGCCAAAAGTAGAGCGTCGTTGCGGCGAGACAATACATTCTTTTGAGGGTCCCACAATTCGATGTGCGGTCCGCATTGAGGACAGGCGATCGGCTGGGCGTGAAATCTTCGATCGAGCGGATTTTCATATTCCCGTCTGCAGGCATCGCACATTTCGAATGTTTTCATAGACGTATTCGGACGGTCATAGGGCAGAGATTCAATAATGGAAAATCTCGGCCCGCAATGCGTGCAATTAATGAACGGGTACCGGTAACGGCGATTATCCGGATCCCGCATTTCGCGGGCGCATGCTTCGCAGACGGCTATATCGGGCAGAATGAAAGCCGTAGGGTCGCCGCCGGATATACTTTCGCGGATCTCAAAAGTATCGAATCCACCCGGATCGAGAAATGAAAATTCCATGCCGGTGATGACGGCATGGGGCGGTTTTTCATTCTGAATGCGCAGCACGAATGTATCCAGCAACGCTTTCTCGCCGTCCGCTTCGATGAAAACACCCATCGGAGAATTGAGGACGTATCCTTTCACATGTATTTCGGCGGCAAGCCGGTAAATAAATGGCCGAAAACCCACACCCTGCACGGCTCCGCGAATAGCCAGGTGAATTCGTTTTTTCATTTAATCTGCCGTTTGTGATTCAAGCCAACGGCACCATTCCGGGATGCCTTGTCCGGTGGTGCACGAGGTTTCAAAAATTCTTAAGGAAGCGTTAACAGACAAGGCGTTGCTTTTTAAGTTATCCAGCGAGCAATTCACGTACGGCATCAGATCAATTTTGTTAATGATCAGGACAGAGGCATTTCGAAACATAGCCGGATATTTGAGCGGTTTATCGTCCCCTTCGGTCGTGCTGAGAACGACGACCTTGGTCGCTTCCCCTAGGTCATAGCCGGCAGGGCAGACTAAATTACCGACATTTTCGATGATCAGCATTTGAATGCCCGTCGGATCAAGTTTCTTAAACGCGTCGCGAACGAGGTTCGCTTCGAGATGGCAGGCCCCGTTGGTAACGATTTGGACGACGGGCACGTTCAGCGCGTGAACACGCTGGGCATCAAGGTCTGTTTGCACATCGCCTTCGATCACACCGATTTTAATTTTGTTTTTCAAATTCCGGATCGTCTCTTCGACCAGACTCGTTTTGCCGGATCCGGGCGAGCTTACTAAATTAAATGCAAAAATTTTGTGTTCGAGAAGGACCTGGCGCATTTCGGCGGCGATGGCGTCGTTCTTTTCCAACACTTTTCGTTCAACAGTTATTAAGCTCATACCATCTCCTGCAGTTGATCATCTAACTCAATCTCCACGATGTTCAGCTCATTCCCGGCAACGATCTGCATATCGGCACTTCCGCATCCGGGACATACGAAAGCAAAGCCTTCCACGGCCGACTCCCTCTTGCATTCATGGCACCGGAGAGTCAGTGGTACGGAATCAATTTCCAATTTGGCGCCTTCCATCGGGCTGCCGGCAATGAGTGCGTCGAAACAGAACTGCAGCGAATCGGGAAGTATAGCGGTCATTTTTCCGATCTTCATCCTCACGGCCTTCACGGATTGGCTTTGTCCGGTTGGCACATGCTGCTCAACAATGGAGATGATCTCCTGAGCAATGGAAAGTTCGTGCATCGCGCAACTCCAATTAGAAAATTAAAAATACAGCCACACTCCGCCGATCCCGATAGCGGCGGCGCTCGTAGCGATCAGCAGCTGCTTATAAATTTTTATGCCGCGAAGGGTAAAGCGGCTTAAGACCAGGCCCAAAAAACCCGTGAACATCATCATCGCGCTTATGGTTCCAATACCAAAAAACAAAAGATACGTCAGCGCCTCCAGACGTGTGGGGAGCAGCAGAGCCGGCAGCACTCCTAAAAGATGGGAGCTTCCCGCCAATCCGTGAATGATCCCTACGGCGAATGCGGCATGAGTATGGCGATGCGCTTCGGGCCGGCCGTGGAGTTTGGGCGTACCATGAATATGAATATGAACGTGCTCGGACCCGTCGTGCGTGTGCTGATGCGTGTGGATATTTTTAGATAAGGCTTTATGAAGCCCCCATACTCCGATGCCTATCAATACGATGCCTACGAGGCGTTCGCTGACGGAGGAAATGGCGTCCAGCGGAATAACTTCCCGCGATGCCAAAGCGATCAGTCCTACGAGGAAAACGCCGCCGGTATGGCCTAAACCCCATCGAAATCCTATTGTCCACTTGGATTTATTTGTTTCTAAGGCGAGCGGCGAGACCGCCGCAAGATGATCAGGTCCTGATAAAACATGTATCGACCCCGCAGCCAAGCCCGCAAGCGCTGTAATCATCGTGTCTCCTGATCAATCAACTTAATTGAGGAACGATTCGGAGCCGGCGAGGCAGGAAACACAACCGGCGTTTACAGAGTAGATTGAAAGTTACGTTCCTTCTAAACAAGTATAAGTATGGAGACAAAAACATACCATGACTTTTGTCATGAAAGAACGTGATTTGAATTATGAGATACGGCCGGTATCCGGGTGGTTATTTGCCTGATATTGTTTGAATTGCAGGCGTCGCGTGTCTATCAGATGGAGGCGGGTCGGTATTCGTAGGCTTCTTTATATTAGTCATGCTGAGGGTTAGCAGGCATTATTCCGCGGCCAGGTTGACGGTCAACCGGTCTTTTTTTCGTCAGACCCGGCTGATTTAAGAATCCCGGCCAATCCGATACCTGTTAATAGTAATCCAATAACGATCACGTAAGATTGAATGTGTTTTTCGTCGCCGTACCAGGTGAGATCTTCCGGATTGATATTATTGAATAAGATGACGATGAAATTATTCATCCCGTGCATGATCACGGTCGGAATAATACTGTTTGTCCGCCACGCAACGAGTCCGAGAAATACAGCGAGAATAAAAATTTGGATCCCGCCCCACGGGTTGAAATGAATCAAGGCAAAAACAAAACTGGAAATGGCGATAG
>CAZLWA010000067.1:0-4814 GCA_964563165.1 uncultured Bacteroidota bacterium
AAGTAAATGAAACGGTCGTAAACCCCTCATAGATATCGACCGGAAGTCTGTGTTTTCTTTCATTGATATTTATCATATACCGCATAGGATTGATTTTCGCAAGCTAAAGCTTGCGGCTACCAAATCCCCTCCCATCCCGCCTTCACCGAGTTTTTCGACTACCTTATAATGAGAAATGCCTTGTCCGATCATAAACATTTATTCATTTAATGATTGAGTCATTGGGTCATTACGTTCATTATTCATTACTCATTATTCATTGTTCATTATTAAAACCGCCTTCACCGAGCTTCTCGAGGATCTTATCCGCCAGAGGCGGATGCGCCTTTGGCGCATAATGTGAAACCGTTTGTCCGATCATAGATCTATTTCCCTTTCATCAATTCAATATATCCGGGTTCATTGCGGATGTTGTCAAAATCGGGATCGCGCTTGATCCACACAAAATTTTCATACCCATTGGCTACCGCATTTCTGATCAGTTCCACCGCCCGATGCTTTTCTCCTAACCGGGAATAGAGGCACGCCCCATAGTACATCATGATCGGGTCGCTGGTGCTTAATTCAAGGGCTTTCCCTCCTTCCTTTTTTCCTTCTTCGTTTCTACCCGCGTAAGTCAGGTTGACCGCATAGGCCATGCGCCTGTAGGCATCATCAGGATATTGAGCCAGATGCCGGGGATAGATCTCAAGCGCTTTTGTTAATATATCGCCGAATTTCTTTTTCTCTCCGAGTCTCTCATAAAGATTCATCAGGTCATCGATCGCTTGAAGAAATTCCGGATTTAGCGCCATGACTTTTTCCAGGGCTTCGGCGGCTTCTTTGTCCCGGCCGGTCGAGCTGTAGATTCTTGCGAGGATCCAATACGCATTGAAATTCTTTTCATCGAGGAGGATGGCTTTCTGGCAGGCTTCAAGCGATTCCTCGTACGATTTTTTTCCAAAATAGGCCAGCGCGAGGGAAGCATAGGCCTCAGACAATGTCGCGTCATACATGATGGCTTTCAGGCTCGCCTCGAGCGCCCTGTCAAGCCACATTTCCTTGCGGTCAAAATCCCGATAGAGTATGCCGTACGATTCGCCGAGCCCGGCATAGGCGGAGGCGTATCGGGAATCGTGTTCGATCGCCTTCTGGAAAAACTGAACCGCCATATTCAGGCTGGTCTTCGTTCGGCGGTTCAACAGATCCCGCGCACGAAGATTACAATCAAAGGCTTCTGCGTTGACCGTAGATCGCCGTGTCAGTTCAACTTTTTCGACGGGCGAAAGTTTGACCATAAGCGCATCGACAATTTGCTTGGACACTTTCTCCTGAATATCAAATACATCCTCGAGTTTTCCTTTGTAGGTCTCAGCCCACATCTGTGAATTGGTATCCGTGTCGATCAGCTCGACACTGATCCGTAGATTATCCTGATATTTTCTCACATTTCCGGAAAGGACATAACGTGCGTCCATTTCCCGCGCGACGGTTCTTGTGTCTTTGGTGGTGCCCTTGTATTGCATGGTTGTGGCCATCGGGACGACACGGATCTCTTTGAGTTTGGATAATCCGAAAATCAGTTCCTCCGTAAGACCGTCGCTGAAGTAATCGCTTTCTTTATCGGGACTGATATTGCCGAACGGCAATACGGAGATGGTCTTAGTCTTCACGTTTTCGACGCCGCTCGCAATGTCTTTTCGCACTTGATCGAGCGCGGCGATGACTTCCTGAGCGGTGTTGTACCGTTTGGTCCGGTCCTTGGCCAGCATCGTCATGACCAGCGAATCCACCTGACGCGGGATACGTTTGTCCATGGCGCTGGGCGCAGGGGCATCCGTATTGACGATCAGATACAGCAAGGCCGCTTCGTGCTCGGCTTTGAACGGCACTTCACCGGTAAGCATTTCGTACAAGACCACGCCCAGCGACCAGATGTCCGTACGATGATCGGCCGGAATGCTCTGCGCCTGCTCGGGCGACATATAGGAAAGCGTCCCCAGTGAGATGCCTGTTTTCGTGATGCCTGTGCTGCCTTGCATCTTGGCGATGCCGAAATCCATGATCTTCAGTTGCCCATCTCGGGTCATCATAATATTTTCAGGTTTCACATCGCGGTGAACGATGCTCTTTTCGTGCGCGGCACGTAGTCCCTGCGCGATCTGTTCGATCCAGGCAAAAGCCTGCTGCAGCGGAATACCGGTACCGGAAGCGGCCTTCGTCATGTGCGTTTTCAGCGTGTCGCCTTCCACGTATTCCATGACAAAGAATAATTGTCCGTCGCGCTCGTCGATCTCATAAACGCTGAGAATATTCGGATGGCTCAATGCCGCGGCCGCCTTCGCCTCCTGCTTAAACCGGGCTTTGACGGTATCGTTGGCCGACATTTGCGCAGGTAAAAATTTCACTGCGACAAAGCGATCGAGCTTCGTGTCGTGAGCTTTATACACGATGCCCATCCCGCCTTCACCGAGTTTTTCGACTACCTTATAATGAGAAATGCTTTGTCCGATCATGAAAACAGGTCCTGTTGGTAGCCGCAGGCTTTAGCCTGCGCATTGATATTCAAAATAGTTTTGTTGGTAGCCGCAGGCTTTAGCCTGCGCGTTGATATTCAAAATAGTTTGTCATTTAAGTCTAAAACGGTTGATCCTTTGAAAAGACAATCGGTCCAATTCTTAACGATACCTTTGCGGACCGGATTGTCGACAATATACCTGGTGTGCTTCAAGAGATCTTCTTCTTTTCTAATTATGTGATCATAATAATCTTTCTGCCACTTACTTCGCACATCATTCTTAGATAACCAATACCCCGTTTTCTGCTTGAATCCGTTCATTGCCTTCAATGGTTGAGCGTTGTCACAATTTCCTCTTAGGATAACGTGAAGATGATCAGGCATGAAAAGATACACATGCACATTACAGCCGCGGCTGGCAGCTTCGGCAATAAGCGTCTCGCTGAATCGTTTCACCATATCGCAATTCCTGAAGACTGCAGCTCTGTTCTTTACACACAAAGTAAATGAAACGGTCGTAAACCCCTCATAGATATCGACCGGAAGTCTGTGTTTTCTTTCATTGATATTTATCATATGCCGCATAGGATTGATTTTCGCAAGCTAAAGCTTGCGGCTACCAAAACTCCGCCCATCCCGCCTTCACCGAGCTTCTCGATAATCTTATAATGTGAAATCGTTTGGCCGATCATAAACATTTATTCATTAAATGATTGAGTCATTGTGTCATTCATTACTCATTATTCATTACTCATTATTCATTACTCATTATTCATTACTCATTATTCATTGTTCATTATAAAAACGGTTGCTCGATCGACGGGCTTTGCTGAGTGAACAACTTCGCGCCGTTTTCCGTGATATACATACAGTCTTCAAGGCGTATACCGAATTCTCCGGGAATCGCAACCATCGGCTCGTCGCTGAAACACATCCCCGGCTGGATCGGGGTTTTGTTTCCGCGAACGAGATTGGTCCACTCGTGAAAGTCCAGGCCGATGCCATGGCCCGTGCGGTGCGGCAATCCGGGAAGTTTATAGTCGGGGCCGAAACCGGCGTCCGTAATTATTTTGCGGGCCGCCGCATCCACATCTTCACAAGCCACGCCTACTTTTGCAGCCGCGAGAGCCGTTGACTGAGCTTTTCGCGCGAGATCCCAGATATCTCGCTGGCGCCGGGTCGGCTTGCCGAAGACGACCGTGCGGCTGATATCGGATTGATAACCTTCGACCGTGCATCCGCCGTCCATGAGAACCACATCGCCTTCATGTAATTTTTGAGGCTGGAGACTTCCGTGCGGAAGCGCGGATGCTTTTCCAAAATTAGCGTCGGCGCTTCCCACAACTCCGAGCGCTTTGAAAGCGGCCTTGCAATTTGCGGCAAATTCATCCGGCGACATGCCTTCTTTCAGTGTTGCAACGGCGGCTTTGTACGCCGCGATGGTGATGTCATTGGCTTTTTGCAAAAGCGCGATCTCCGCGGAAGATTTGAACATGCGGCAGCCGGCGGTAACCGGAACGGCGCTGACGAAGTCGAATCCGGTAGTTTCCTTCTTAATTCCCTCCGTCACAAAAAACCGGACTCTCTCTTCGATGCCGATTTTCCCCGTCTTGATCCCGTAATCGCGAAACATGCCTGCGGCGACTTTATAAGGGCTTTCATCTTCTTCCCAGGTCCGGATATCTTTGCCGAACCGGATAATTTCGCGCATGCGGTCCTCTTCGAACTTGGGACAGATCCAGCCGGGTTCGCCGTGCGCCGGTATGATCAACGCTATCATTCGCTCGCTGGTCCAGGTCCGAAAACCGGTGTAATAAAAACTGCCGGAGCCGGGTTCAATAAAGATCGCGTCCATCTTATTTTCAACCATCAGCTTCTGCGCTTTTTCGATACGCGCTCTTCGTTCGTCGTCGCTGATCGGAACGATGCCGTCGGTCATCGGCTTGAGCTCATTACTTAAATCCGGCCGTGCCGCATTCCATGAAGTCAGTGACAGTCCCGCTACGCCTAATGCCGAATGCCTGAGAAAATCCCGTCGTTTAAACATAAGGTTTCCTTATTCGTTGAAACAAATTTCTTTCATGGGATTGGAAACGTTCTCCTACCCGTTTTACTTATCCATTTCTCCGGTTTCGCTTGAGCAGCCGTCAGATTATGCAAAATTCCATTCAGGAAACTAATTCATCCCGTAACCAGGCATGACAACGACAAACGCAATCGTGCTGGTGATGATACGATTTTCGAACTCGATCGACATTCCGCAAGCGGCGACAATATTCGTTTTGATGACGCGCGAACCCCACGTGCACCCGTGAAT
>CAZLWA010000068.1:0-87193 GCA_964563165.1 uncultured Bacteroidota bacterium
ATTTTTCCGACGATTTCGTGAGCTTCACGAAACGGGACTCCTTTGAGAACCAAACTGTCAGCCAGATCGGTGGCTAAACAAAAATCGCCCTGTAATTCGGCGGCAAACCGTTTGCGGTTCACTTCCATCGTCGCCAGCATATTCGACATCATATCCAGGCAATCCGAATAGGTGTCAAACGAATCGAACAAAGGCTGCTTGTCTTCCTGGAGATCACGATTGTAACTGAGGGGCAGCGATTTTAATGTGGTCATCAGAGCGATGTAATGGCCGAAAATCCTTCCGGTTTTTCCGCGAATGAGTTCTGCCATATCCGGATTCTTTTTATTCGGCATAAGTGAAGAACCTGTCGTCCACGCATCGGACAATCGGATGAAATTCCACTCCGCCGTAGACCACACGATGATCTCTTCCGCCAAACGGCTCAGATGCATCATCCCGGTCGCGCAGGCATGCAGGAAATCCACAATAAAATCGCGGTCCGATACCGTATCCAGCGCATTCCTCGTCGGCCTGGAAAATCCCAATTTTTGACTTGTAAAAAAACGATCCAGCGGAAGTGTGGAGCCGGCCAGGGCTCCGGCGCCCAGCGGGCACTCATCGCACGCGCTGCGGGCCGATTCCATTCTGTGCTTATCCCGCTCAAGCATCTCCACATACGCCAGAAAATGAAATGCGAGCGAAATCGGCTGAGCACGCTGCCAATGCGTGTAGCCCGGCATGATTGTATCCGTATGGTCTTCTGCCGCGCGTACTAACGCAGCCTGAAAGTGTTTTTGCTTTGATAGGATCTGAATATAAGCTTTTTTCAGCCACAACCGTTCATCGGTAACCACTTGATCGTTGCGGCTTCGCCCGGTATGCAACTTGCCCGCGGCGGGCCCTATCAATTCAAGCAGCCGCGATTCAACGGCTGAGTGAACGTCTTCATACGATGCCGGATCCGGTTTCCAGTCGCCGGACGCCCATTGCGATTGAATTGATTGCAAGCCGTTCCTGATCTTTTGAAATTCCTCTGCATTGAGTAATTTGACCCGATGGAGCATTTCCGCATGGGCCAGACTTCCTTCTATGTCTTCTTCGAAAAGCCGGAAATCCGCCGGCGCAGAAGAAGAAAATCTCATCGCAGAAGCATCCAGTTCATTTTTAAATCGGCCGCCCCACATCTTCATGTCGTGACTCTCCCGGCGCCCTGAGCCACTTGAGAATACGTTTTGAAAGGAAGGCCGTAAATTTTCAAAAAGCCTTCCGAAGCTTTGTGATCAAACGTATCACCGGAAGTGTACGTGGCCAGATCTTCGCGGTACAGGCTGAACGGCGAAGAGCGCGCCAGTGTTTTGATCGTTCCTTTATATAATTCCACCGTGACCTCACCGCTCACATGGCTCTGCGTATGATCGACAAATGCCATGCAGGAATCAAAAAGCGGCGTAAACCACAACCCGTCATAAATTAAGTTCGCCACTTCGTTCGAAATGTTTTGTTTGAATCGAAATGTTTCTTTATCCAAAACCAACCGCTCCAGTTCGACGTGCGCGTGGTGAAGAATGACCGCCGCAGGCGCTTCATAAATTTCACGCGATTTAATTCCCACGACCCTATTCTCGACCAGATCCAATCTTCCAATCCCATGTTTTCCGCCCAGCAGGCTCAATTGACTCACCAGTTCAACCGGATGAATGAGTTGGTTATTTAACCCCACAGGAACACCGGACTCGAACCGAATGGTAATCGTTTCCGATTTATCGGGAGCATTTTTCGGACTTTGAGTAATTTGATAAGCATCTTCCGGCGGCGCGACCTTGGGATCCTCAAGGACTCCGCATTCGATCGAGATGCCCCACAAATTATCGTCAATGGAATAAGGCGATTTCTTCGTTGCTTTGACCGGGATGCCGTGCTTGAGCGCGTATTCCATTTCCTCATCGCGGCTTTTGAATTCCCAGTCTCTGAGCGGCGCCAGAATTTTTAAATGAGGCGCGAGGATTTGCGCGCTCACTTCAAAGCGTACCTGGTCGTTACCCTTGCCGGTACAACCGTGTGCGATCATCGAAGCGCCTTCCGCGATGGCAATATCCACCAGCATCTTCGCGAGCAGCGGACGGCCGATCGCCGTCGCCATCGGATATGCATTTTCATACAATGCACCGGCTTTCAGGGCTTTCCAAACGTAGCCGGTCAGAAATTCTTCACGTTTGTCCTGGATCACCGCTTTCGACGCGCCCGTCTTCAATGCTTTCTCTTCCAGTGTTGCGAAACTTTCCAGTTGGCCCAAATTACCGGTCGCGGTAATAATTTCCGCATCATATCGTTCCGCGAGCCATTTCACCATCACCGAAGTGTCCAGTCCGCCGGAATAAGCAACCACAATTTTTGTTCTACTCATGCGCAGGGATCCTTATTTGATTAATAAAAAAAATTGTTTTGTTGGCGTTCGGAATGATCCGGAAAATCATCTCCTGAAAATTACTCCGTATCTTCCGAAAGATCCCTCAGATAGTCAAGAATGGTGTTGATGTTTTTTTGCGAATCCGGGATTATCAACACGGTATCATCACCGGCTAGCGTACCGAGAATTTCGGAACGGCCGGCACGGTCGATGTACTGCGCGACGCCGTTGGCGCGGCCGGCCAGTGTGCGGACGACAATGAGCGATTCGTTATGCGTCATATTGACAATCTCGTACCCTATCAGTTTGGCCACGCGCAGGCCTGATTCGGCGATGTTGATCATGTAGCGCATGCCTTGATCCGTCCGCGTTCGAATCACACCCAGTTCTCCGAAATCACGGCTCAACGTGGCCTGCGTGATGTCAATCGACTCTTTTTTGAGAAGTTCTACGAGTTCCTCCTGACTGCAGACAACGTGGGTTTGCAGAAGTTCTTTAATCTTATTTTGACGGCTTAGCTTCGAAGACATACCATTATTTCCTGATCAGGCATAGGCGATCTCGCGGGCATCCTGGATTTCGACATACGGCTCCGATTCCGGCGCTAATAAACTCCACAAGATTGCTTTTTGAATGTGCAGGCGGTTTTCGGCCTGCCGGAAAATAATTTTCTCAAACTTTTCAAGAACGGCTTCATCGATTTCTTCGCCGCGTTTTGCCGGCAGGCAGTGCATCACTTTCAAATGACCGGGCGCCTGCGCAATGAGCTCGGGCGTGATGGTGTATCCTTGGTAGTATTTTCGCTTTTGCTCCGCCTCCTCTTCCTGCCCCATGGAAATCCAGGTATCCGCATAAATGATGTCGGCGTGACGCACCGCTTCCTTTGGATTTTTGATCCAATAAAACCGATCCTTCAAATTCTCGTCAAAGAACAGTGTGTCCAGCGACGGCGGACATTCCGGACAGCTTACATTAATGGTGATCGGATAAATCAGCGCCAGTTCTATCCACGATTGCAACACGTTGTTGGGATCGCCGACCCAGGTTAGCGTGAGACCCTCATGCCAAAGACCTTCTTCTGTCAGCGTCAGCAGGTCGGCGAGAATTTGGCACGGATGCGAAAAATCCGTCAGGGCATTGACCACCGACATGTTCGACCAATGGCTCAATTCATACAAATACTCATGCTTAAAAAGTCTGCACACGATGGCGTCCACGTAATGGCCCAGCGTTCTGGCGACATCTTTTACAGGTTCACGTACGCCGAGCCCGACCATAGACTGATCCAAATACGAAGTGAATCCACCAAGCTCCTGAATGCCGATTTCAAAGCTCACCCGCGTACGCAGGCTCGGTTTTTCAAAATACATCGCCACCGATTTTCCTGTGAGCGGTTGAAACCGCGTACCGGCCTGACGCAGCTGCTTAAGCAGCGCCGCTTTTTCAATCAGCATTTCGATCTCCGTTTTCGACAAGTATTTAAGGTCAATGAAATCTCTCATGATACCGCCTTTTCTGAAGATAAATGCTGAAGCACATGTTCAAAAAATTTCATAAAATGATTGATCTCTCGATCGGTGATGATAAACGGCGGCAGTACGCGCAGAACCGATTCTCCGGAAGTGCCGGCGATCACGCCATGTTTCAGGAGTTCGGAGGCAAAGGTCTTCGCCGAAAATCCTTCCGCAAATTGAATTCCGATCATTAGCCCTTTGCCGCGCACGGCACAAATTTCTTCGCTTGGCAAATGTTGTAATTTACGAATCAAGCTTTCTCCCTTTTCGGCAATCGTATGTAACGCCGATGTATCGAGCAAATCCAAAACCGCATTTGCCGCCGCCACCGCGACCGGATTTCCTCCGAAAGTGGAACCGTGGTCGCCGGGCTTAATGAGATCGCCGACCTCTTGCGTACCCAGTACCGCCCCCAGCGGGAGTCCGTTCGCAATGCCTTTGGCAAGGGTCATGACATCCGGCCGGATGTCGGCCCATTGATGAGCAAACATTCTTCCGGTTCGGCCGATGCCGGTCTGCACTTCATCGAGAATCAAAAGTAACCGGTGCGTATCGCAGATTTCTCTCAGTCTCCGCAAATAATTTTCGGGCGGCACGATGATCCCATTTTCTCCCTGAATGGGCTCCACCATGACCGCAATGGTCTCCGAGGTCACTGCTTTTTCCACCGCCTCCGCATTTCCGAACGGAACCGAAGTAAATCCTGCAAGCAGCGGCTCGAATCCTTTCCAGAACTTCGGCTGTGCCGTCGCAGACAAACTGCCATACGTCCTTCCGTGAAAACCGCCGTCGGCAACGATGATTTGAAAACGTCCGCCGCCCCATTTTCTGGCGAACTTGATCGCTGCTTCATTGGCTTCCGTTCCGGAATTGCAAAAAAAAGCGAAATCCAAACCGGAAGCCTGTCCGAGTTTTCCTGCAAGTAATTCCTGTCCGCCCGATTCAAAAAGATTGGAACTATGCCAGAGTTTATGGATCTGTTCTTCCACACGGGCGGTAATGTCCGGATGGTGATGGCCGAAGCTGCAAACCGCAATGCCGCTTAGGAAATCAACGTATTCTTTTCCGTCCTTATCAAACAGATACGCCCCTTCGCCGCGAATAAATTCAACCGGGGAGCGCGCATAATTCTTGAGCAAATAACTTTCTTTAAGCATAGACGGCATTTCCCTCAGTAACGATCCACGTTCCGCTCGGCGCATTTTCTTCAAAAAGATTCATCAGGCTCTGCGGATCCGAAGGTCCGATCCAGGCTTTATTCACGCCGGCTTCGAGCAACTCTAAACAGCTTTCCACTTTGGGTATCATACCGCCGGTGATCTGTTTTTCATTAATTTTTTTCTGAATTTCGCTTTTATTCAAATACGGGACCACGCTTCCACCGATCCGTACGCCGGGAATATCCGAAACAAAAAAAACCGAATCGGCTTGAAGCGATCTGGCCAGCTCGGCCGCAAAAATATCGGCGTTCACATTCACGATGTCACCCGCTTCATTTCTGCAAATGGTGGAAAATACGGGTACCACCGCCTCTTCGAGGCATTCTATCAACCAATGAACGGACCCGTTCAGTCGCGGCACGCCGACTAAGCCAAGCTCGGGACGTATGCTTTTTGCAACAAAAAGTCCCCGGTCCATTCCCGTTAATCCAATGGCATCGAAAGCATTACTCACAAGCCGATTGACTATCTTTCCGTTCATGAAGCCGCTTTGGACGGCGGAAATGACCGGTATCGTTTCGGAAGTAGTTACCCGCTGGCCGTCAATGAATTCAGATTCGTGGCCGAAAATTTTTAACCACTGTGAAATTTCTTCCCCGGCTCCGTGCACCACGGCAACGCCTTCATAGTGATCCCGGAGACGCCGCATCGCTTGCAGCCATTGATCGTTCCGGCAAAATGAATCGAGCGCTTTTCCGCTTAGTTTTAATACGGCAATCTTCATCGAAAAAACTCCTAGGTTCGATACGCTGCGTTAATATGGATATATTCGGCTGACAGATCGCAGGTCCACCACGTGGATGAACAAAATCCGACTCCCAGATTGATTTTTATGGTGATTTGGTTCTTCGACAATGCCTGTTTCGCTTTTTCTTCGTCCAGCGCTATGTGATAACCTTCCAATAGAACCGGAACCTCGTCAAAATAGATCGTCACTTTTTCCGGTTCGATCTGCGCGCCGCTGTATCCCGCCGCGCAGAGAATGCGCCCCCAATTCGCATCCTCACCGTGGATAGCTGTCTTAACCAGCGGCGAATTTGCGATGGCCTTGCCGACCAGGTCAGCTTCCTCGGCAGTCACCGCGCCTTCGACCGTGATCGTAATCAGTTTCGTTGCGCCTTCGCCGTCCGAGATCACGGCTTTGGCCGCTTCCCGGCACAGCGCCGACAGTCCATCCAGGAATAATTCATAATCCGCCGTTTCTTTCCGGATACGAATTCCTGAATGTCCATTGGCCAAGATCACGACCATATCGTTCGTACTCGTGTCGCCATCCACCGTGATCTTATTAAATGACTGGTTGACGGCGCCGGACAACGCTTCCTGGAGCAATTCATGATCCATCGCCGCGTCGGTTGTGACGAAACCCAGCATCGTCGCCATATTCGGCATGATCATACCGCTGCCTTTGGCAATAAGGCCCATGGATATTTTTCCCTGGGCAAGAGCAACGGTGACGCCAAATGATTTCATTTTCGTATCGGTGGTCATGATCGCCGATGCGGCGTCATGCCCTCCTTCCGCGGAGAGCCGCGGAACAATCTGATCGATTCCCGATTTCATTTTTTCCATCGGCAAGAACTGGCCGATCACTCCGGTGGAGCTGATCAACACTTCATGCGGCGCTATGCCCAGTTTTTCCGCTGCCAGTTCCTGCGTTTCCGATGCGTGTTCGTACCCTTTTTCTCCCGTACAGGCATTTGCGTTACCGGAATTGACCAGAATCGCCTTGACGGGCCTTCCCTCTATGATGATCTTCTGCGAAACCAATAAGGGCGCTGCTTTCACCTTATTCAAAGTGAAGGTTCCCGCCGCCGAGCACGGCGTAGCTGAATAGATCATTGCAAGATCTTTCTTGCTCTTCTTAATACCGCAATGAATCCCGGCCGCTGTGAATCCCGGCACGCTTGTGACAGTACCGTTATCAATAAACTGATACATGGGAAAGCTCCTTGTTTAGAATGCCGCACGTTTCTTCCCAGCCCATTTTTTTGTTCAAATTTTGAATCGCTTGTCCGCTGGCGCCTTTAATGAGATTATCGATCGCCGCCGTTATGACAATGGAGCGGCCGCGCACGGAAATATGCACGTCACAGAAATTGGTCCCGGCGACCCACGTCAAATGCGGCGGTTGGTTTCTTAATCGGACGAACGGCGAGTCGGCATAACTTCTCTCATAAACTGATTGGACTTCATCCGGCGCCATGTCTTCCTCCATCGTCAGGCAAGACGTGGCATATATTCCGGTTCTGACGGGCAGCAAATGCGTTACAAATGTGAAGGGCGAATCAAAATCATATTTTCTAAGCTGTTCCGAGATTTCGATCTCGTGCCGGTGGCCGTGAACATTGTATGCGCGGATGTTGCCATCCATTTCAGACATGGATAATTCCGCTTTTGACGACAAACCGGCTCCGGAGGTGCCGGAATAGGCGGACGTGCTGACGCTGACAATCCTTTCCTGAAAATTCTTAACCATGGGTAATAGCGAGAGCAGCACGGCGGTGGGATAACAACCGGGATTGGCGATGAGTTGAAACTCGGAATAATCACTTTCAAACCAGTCTGCGAGACCATAGATCTTTTGTGTCAGGAATTCCGGAGAAGTGTGATCCAGGCGGTACCATTCCCGGTACGTTGGAGCATCATTCAACCGGTAATCGCCGCTCAAATCGATCACAAGTTTTTGGCTTGAAATTAATTTCGGTGCAATCGTGAGCGCTTCTCCGTGCGGCAGCGCAAGAAAATACACATCGCAATCGCTGCGAACGTCCTGAATATTTTCAATGGCCCTATTTGAAACGGTGCCCGTAAGATCAGGAAATATTTCAAGAATATTCTTTCCGGCACTGGCATGGCCGTAGAGAAATAATTCTTCGACGAAAGGATGCGTTTCGCAAAATTGAATCAATTTTTTTCCGGTATATCCGCTGCATCCGATGATTCCGACTGAGATCATTTTTTATACGGCTGATCTGTTAACTTGAAATAATGTTGTAAGAGAACTGACACTCCATATTCATATATACAAAACCAGAGTCCGATTGTCAAGTACAATATTAATAATTATGCATTATTTTCTATAAACAAATATATAAACTTATAATAAACAATATATGGCTTACATAATAATAGAAATGAAAATGTTGTGAGAATCCGGCATGGCAGGACGCTATTCAGATTTTTATGGAAGTAAGGAAAGGTTGCGGCGAGGAAAAGTGCAGGCGGGAAAAAAAATTGAAAGGTTTTTTTACGATTCGGGTTTGAGAATGATTCCGCGATTCTCATGTCCGTTTATTTTGGCAATAATCGGGTTTTCAAAATGTATTAGACGCGTAAAAACTTTTTCTTCAACCGCATCACGCTCCAGCAGCCAATTCCAATCAATGAAATATCCTTTTGCATCGGCCGAAATAGTAAAATAACCGATCATGAACGACGTGAGGTTTTGAAAAAAATGCGTCCCCTGGGACGGCGTTACGTCAAAATCCTTGAAACTCGCTTCGACGATCACGTGAGCGCCGCATATATTTTCCCATCGTACGGGAATGCCCAGCCACGGATCCAGGCTTCCCCACCGGCCCACGCCAATCAGAAGATACGGGCGATGTTCGGCCATTAATTTCTCATTGAAATCGGTGATCTCTTTGGCGACGTCTCGGCTTTTGGCGCGATCGAATTTGTGAAAATCCACGACGACGATGTCGTACATGTCATTGATCACGCCGTTGCCGAGTACCCGATGGCTCTGACAAATTAGTTCGTTTTCCGGGAGTTCTTCAATATCCAAAGCTTCGTCTTCCAGGCCCAGCACCAGCGGGCGCATTTGCAAAACGCCGAACGCTTTCGGCTGCCCGCTGCCGTCAACGGCAAATTCCATTTCCACGGGCGATCCCATGCCCCAGCTTCCCAAATCCAAAAGCAATTCCAAAATCTCGGGCAACGGGAACATTTTATTCTTTAGAATGGGTGCGAACGTCACCAGCCGCATGCCGCTCCGCGAAATCCCGTCATATACGGCATCGTTTTCAAATGAAAATGTGGAGCCCACCTTTGCAAGCGTGCCATCACGCTCCGCCGTGCTGAGTCTGAATTTCTGAACAAGCGTGTCATACGTTTGAATGCCTTGTTCCCGCTCGTGACTGTTCAGGAGTAACGCGTAAAATTCCTGCTGGCTCGTTTTCAATGTGTCTTTCGTAGAAAAGAATTGTAAAAGATGCCTGGGATATTTCGGGCAAAAACGAACCGTGTTCCCGCCGTCCACTACCGTCTTGCCCAATCCCAAGGCCACTGACGCGATTCCGTCAGATGCGGTTTGAGGTGTAACGGGATAAAAATTATACGACTTCGCCACACCGGCAAAATCGGGATAGAATCGGTTTTCATGCGGCGTACCAATCATCTTTTGAATGATCACCGCCATTTTTTCCTCCTCCAGGCGGTATGAAGTGATCTTGATATACTCCTTCGCGCCGTGATAAAACGTCGACGCGTAGACCCGCTTGATCGCACCGACCAGTTCCTCCAGCCGCCTGCCCAAATCCGGATGATTGTTTGGGATCATATAAGTCTCATACACACCGGCGAACGGCTGATATTGCGAATCCTCCAGCAGGCTGGAGGACCGCACGGCCAAAGGTTCCCGGACCAATTCCAAATAATCTTTCAGTTGAATTAACACTTCTTCCGGAAACTTTCCGGCCTGAACAAATCGTTTCGTGATTTCGGCGTCGTCGTTCGAATGGAGCGCAAGCGTTCCGAGTTGATTACTCTCCAAAAACTGATCGAACACGTCCGTGCCGATCGTGACTGAAGCGGGAACAAAAATTTTCACGTCGTCAAATTTCTGACGTAGATCATAATTATTGAGAAGACCTTTGATAAATCCCAAACCGCGCGCCTTGCCTCCGAGTGAGCCGCCGCCGATACGCGCAAAAGAGCTCTCCGGGTCGAATGTCTCTTTGGTGAAATCCGTAATACTCCCCTGCTGCCGCAATGTGCGGTATTTCTTCAGCTCCGCAATAAGCAGTTCGCGCAGATCTTCTACGCCGGCATAATCGGAGACTTTTTTCGGACGCAGTTGATGCGCCAGAAAAAATTCCGTACGCGCTTTAAGCCAATTGGAAAAATGATTCCTCTCGGCATGATATAGAATACTTTCCGCCGGAACTCTTTCCAGTTGTTCCTCCAATGAAATCAGGTCCACCGCGCGGCCGACTTCCTGCCCGTCCGGTGTGCGGAATATAAAATCGCCGAAACTGAAATAATCAATCATGAACCGGCGCACTTCATGCAGAAGCTCCGGCGAATCTTTCATGACAAACGACGCTCCGACCTCGGCTGCTTTTTCCTCATTACCGGCAACATTCGATTGAAGTAAGATGGGAATATCGGGTCGGAGCTTTTTGACTTCTCGCGCAAACAGAATTCCCGCTTCGGAATTTGTAACCCCTTCGTAAGAAAAATCGACGTCTGAAATAATGCCCAAAATGGTTTGCTGATATCTTTCGTAATACGTCCACGCTTCTTCATACGTGGTGCATAAAAGAATTTTCGGGCGCGCGCGCAGGCGCAGGAATTTATGGGTTAGATTGATCCCTTCCGAAATCAGGCGCTGAGATTGTTTAAGAATCTCCGTATAGATGATCGGCAGATAGGAAGAATAAAATTTGACATTGTCCTCTATCAGGAGAATGGACTGCACGCCGACGATCTCCGTATCGTTCTCCACATTCATCCGGTCTTCGACGTACTTGACAATACCGATGAGCAATTTATAATCGCCCTGCCAAATAAATATCCGGTCAAATATCGAGGCTTCGCGGTGCAGGAATAGCTCTGATTTTTCGCGATTATCATAGGCAAGGACGACCATCGGCAAGTGCAGATCCAGCTCACGGATTTTTTTTGCAAACTGCACTGCATCCATGTCGTCAATATGCAGCGTCATGATAATGAGATCGAAACGATGATCGCGCGTGAACAGTTCGATGGCTTCTTTCGCGGTGGACACGTGCGTAATATCGGGAGCCTGGCTGAGATAGAGCCCCTCGTATTCCTGCTGAATCAATTCATACAAACGGCCGTCTTCCTCGAAGATATACGAATCGTACAGACTCGATACGAGCAGGATGTCCCGGATTTTAAAGCGCATCAGGTTTTGAAAATTCTGAATGCGCGTGCTGTACCCGCGCCCCGCCCACAGCGGCTCAAATTTTCGTGATGGGTTTGTCGGATGGTTCATGGTCATGACCTGACCCCGTCCCTCTCCTTAGCAAGGAGAGGGAGACAGGGAGAGGTCTATTTCATATTATGAAAAATATTTTGTACGTCATCATCTTCTTCCAGCGCGGCGATCAGCTTCAAAACACTCTCTTCCTGAGAACCTGTCAATTCCGTTTGTGCCGCAGGAATTCTCTGCAGTTCCGCGCTGATGACATTCAGGCCTTTCAGTTCCAGCGCTTTTTGCATCTTTACGAAATCCGCAAATGATGTATAGATATAGAACTCTCCTTCGTCTTCCTCAAAATCTTCCGCCCCGTGATCGATCAGCTCAAGCTCCAGCTCCTCGGCGTTCGCATTCTGCGCCGATAGTTTGAACACGCCTTTCCGATGGAACATGAATTCAACAGATCCTGTCGCGGCCAGGGCGCAGTTGTGCTTGGTCAGAATATGGCGGACATTCGCTACGGTGCGCGTCGGGTTATCCGTCGTACACTCGATCATCAGCGCAATGCCATGAGGCGCGTAGGCCTCATACGTCACTTCCTGGAAATCTTTTTCGTCGCGCGAGGTTGCTTTTTTGATCGCGGCGTTCACGCGGTCCTTCGGCATATTCGCGCCTTTGGCGTTTTGAATCGCGGCGCGCAGCCTGGGATTATTGTCCGGATCCGGCCCGTTTTGTTTTACGGCAATGGAAATTTCCCTTCCGATTCGGGTGAATGCCTTCGCCATACGGTCAAACCGTGCAAACATGGTATATTTTCTCTTTTCAAATATGCGTCCCATAGATCCTTTCTTTATTGACCAAAGTATTGTACGCCACCAATCTAGTAATTGAGCCTCGTAGAGGCGAAATATATTAGATGACAAGATGTAATAAACTGCAAGCTCCGGCGGAGCGGCATCGTTTAATTTCACTCATACAGAGCTCATAAATGTATTTTGATTATTCGATTCTATACATATTTTGCTCCTCAGGAGCAATAATAGCCAACAAATGCAGACTTGTTCAACAACAAAAAAACGGAGCGTACTGACGTTCCGTTCTTTTTAGTTTTTAAATTCACCGGTTACACCAGGCCTTGATCCAGCATGGCATTGGCGACTTTTAAAAATCCGGCGATATTCGCGCCGTTGACGTAATTGCCGGGTGTGCCGAAGCGCTCGGCCGTTTCGATGCACGTATCGTGAATGCTTTTCATGATCTGATGCAGGCGTTGATCCACTTCTTCTTTCGGCCACGGCAGGCGCATACTGTTCTGCGACATTTCCAGCCCGGAGGTGGCTACGCCGCCCGCATTCGACGCTTTGCCGGGCGAAAAAAGAATTTTTGCATCGTGGAAGATCTTCACGCCGTCGATCGTCGTCGGCATGTTAGCGCCTTCGCATACGCACATGCAGCCGTTCTTCACCAGCGTCTTCGCATCGTCCTCATTCAATTCGTTTTGCGTCGCGCACGGCATCGCCACATCCGCTTTGACTTCCCACGGACGCTTGCCCGCGTGGAATTCCGCCTTGAACTTATCCGCGTAGTCTTTCACGCGGTCGTTCGCGCTCGCGCGCATCTGAAGCATATAGTCGATCTTTTCTCCCCGGATACCGTCTTTGTCATACACAAATCCGTCCGGACCGGACAGCGTGACCACTTTGCCGCCCAACTGCGTTACTTTCAAAGCCGCGCCCCATGCGACATTGCCGAAACCCGATACCGCAACGGTCTTGCCCTCGATGGAAGTTCCGCGCGTCTTTAACATTTCCTGCGCGAAATAAACGGCGCCGTATCCCGTCGCTTCCGGACGGATCAGAGAGCCGCCCCAATTCAACCCTTTGCCAGTGAGCACTCCGGAGAATTCTTTGGTTAATTTCTTATACTGACCGAATAAATAGCCGATCTCGCGGCCGCCGACACCGATATCGCCGGCGGGCACATCCGTATCCGGCCCGATGTGGCGATACAATTCATTCATGAAGCTTTGGCAAAACCGCATCACTTCATTATCGCTTTTTCCTTTCGGATCGAAATCCGATCCGCCTTTACCGCCGCCCATAGGCAGCGTCGTGAGACTGTTCTTGAAAACCTGCTCGAACGCCAGGAATTTCAGAATACCCAGATTCACCGACGGGTGGAACCGAAGCCCGCCTTTGTAAGGCCCGATGGCGCTGTTCATTTGAATACGGAACCCGCGATTGATGTGAATTTCTCCCTGATCGTCCATCCACGGCACCCGGAACATCACAACGCGCTCCGGTTCGACCATACGTTCCAGGATTTTCGCGTGAATGTACTCGGGATGTCTTTGCAGTACCACGTCGAGCGATTCGACGACTTCTTCAACAGCCTGATGAAATTCCGGTTCGCTTGGATTTTTTGCCTTCACCTGCACTAACAAATTTCCCACATAATCCGTCATACATGCCTCTTCATCTTGATAAAATTCCACTTTGTGATAAATTCTAATCTTTTCAAGTCGACTAATCTATAAATAAGAAATGTAATAATAAATGACTTTTGTCATAACTAAAAATCCTATTGGACCCCGACTTCAACCACATACGCATCTCCAAAAGCGCATTGGCAGGCGCAACCTTTAGGTTGCGTTTGTTCATCGATCATACGCTCTTGCGCAGCCTAAAGGCTGCGGCTACCATCTTGTCCTCTTCAAAATTCTACCTTTTCTTTGTTTCTTAAAATCACTATGGTAGGCGCAACCTTCAGGTTGCGTTTGTTCATCGATCCATACGCTCTTGCGCAGCCTAAAGGCTGCGGCTACCATCTTGTCATCTTCAAAATTCTATCGAGCCTCCGATTTCAATGACTTGAGCTTTCATTTTCAGTTTTTTTACTTTGCTGACAAATTCTTCCGGAGAAGCTTTGATAACGTCAAACGTGTTGTAATGCATGGGAATCACCAGCCTTGGTTTCAAAAATTGTACGGCTTTAACGGCGTCATCGATTCCCATCGTAAAATTATCGCCGATGGGAAGTAAGGCAATATCAATGCGGTTCATTTCTCCGATCAATTTCATATCCAGGAATAATCCGGTATCGCCCGCGTGATAAATCGTTTTCTTACCCAGGGTAATCAAACAACCTGCCGGCGTGCCTCCGTATGTTCTGTCGGGAAATGATGACCCATGCCATGCGGGCGTTAATTTCACTCTGCCAAACGAAAAATGATGAGCGCCGCCGATATGCATCGCATGCGTTTTTGCGCCCTGATTCTCACAGTATTTCGCAATTTCAAAATTTGAAATGATCGTTCCTCCGGATGATCTGGCCATAGCAATGGCATCTCCTAAGTGATCGCTATGGGCGTGCGTGACGATCAGGTAATCCGCCTTGATTTCCGACGGCTCTATTCTCGCCGTAGGATTCCCTTCTAAAAAAGGGTCGATAACGATGATGAGCGAATCGCATTTAATCATCCATCCTGAATGACCAAGATAAGTTAAAGTTCCCATGATAACCTCCTTCCGAATTCCGGCGTAAGATAACTTCTTAAAGAGGAAATTTCCAGTTATTTGGAGTTGTTTCGAACTTTGTAATTTCCGGTAAACTATTCTCTTGCTTATCGTTTCAGGCGATTCTATATTTTAGTCAATATATTTCTCGCCATCGCTGCGAGGTGAAATGATCTTGCCTCCACTGCCCATCTTTATTGGTTTTACAGACTATTAAATCGAATCAAGGAGACCCTATGAGTGAAAGTCAAAATCAGGTTGTGAAAGGCTTGCCGTCCAATGCCTATACCGAACTGAAACCGGGTGAAACCTACACGCCCATCATGTCGCCGAATCAAGTTTATCCGGAAGTGAATTTTCGATCGGTTTTTTGGGGACTCCTGATGGCCATGCTTTTCTCCGCTGCCGCGGCATACCTCGGATTAAAGATCGGACAAGTCTTCGAAGCGGCCATTCCCATCGCGATCATTGCCGTCGGCCTTTCCGCTGCAACTAAAAGAAAAAATGCCTTGGGCGAAAATATTATCATCCAGTCCATCGGCGCCAATTCAGGCGCCATCGTTGCCGGCGCCATATTTACCATCCCGGCTTTGTATATTCTTCAATTAAATGCAGAGTTTTACAAAGTATTCCTGGCCTCCCTGCTGGGCGGCTTTTTAGGAATTTTGTTCCTGATTCCGTTTCGGAAATATTTTGTTTCCGACATGCATGGAAAATTTCCGTTTCCGGAAGCCACCGCCACAACCGAAGTCCTCGTAGCCGGAGAAAAAGGCGGTAAACAGGCTATGGTATTGGTTGTAAGCGGCGCTATCGGCGGCGCATATGATTTCATCGTCGCGACCTTCGGCTGGTGGAATGAGGTGTTCACGTCCCGCGCCATTCCCATAGGCGAAATGTTGGCGGATAAAGCTAAGATCGTTTTTCGAATCAATATCGGAGCGGCCGTCACGGGACTGGGTTATATCATCGGTTTGAAATATTCGGCAATTATTGCGGCGGGTTCTTTTGTTTCATGGTACCTGCTGATCCCCGTGGTTTCCCATATCGGCAGCGCGGCCTCCGTTCCGCTCGGAGCTAATGTGACCAAGTTGATCAGCGCGATGTCGGCGGAAGAAATTTTCAGAACTTACGTCCGTCACATCGGAATCGGCGGGATCGCGATGGCCGGCGTGATCGGTATCATTCGCTCTTCAAAGATCATACAGTCCGCTTTCACTCTGGGTTTCAAAGAAATTTTCGGGGCAAAAACCTCTTCGGCACAGCCTCTACGCACACAAAAAGATCTGGCCATGAAGATCATTGTCTCGGGAATACTGTTAACGGCGGCCGCCTTGTTCATGTTTTTCCTGCTCGGCGTCGTCCACGATGTTCTTTACGCACTCATCGGATTACTGATCGTCCTGATCATATCTTTTCTTTTCACCACGGTCGCGGCGAATGCGATCGCCATCGTCGGAACCAATCCGGTTTCAGGAATGACCCTGATGACATTGATCATTTCTTCTATTGTCCTGGTCTCCGTCGGACTCACCGGTGAAGTGGGAATGATTTCCGCTTTGCTGATCGGAGGCGTTGTCTGTACTGCCTTATCCGCGGCCGGTTCCTTTATCACCGACCTCAAGATCGGTTACTGGCTTGGTTCTTCTCCGTACAAACAAGAGACCTGGAAATTTGCAGGAACGTTGGTCTCGTCTGCGACCGTCGGCTGGGTCATTCTCATTCTCAATGATACTTACGGATTCACAGGTAAGGATGCGCTCGTTGCTCCGCAGGCCAATGCCATGGCGGCGGTTATTCAGCCTCTCATGACTGGCCAGGCGGCGCCGTGGCTCTTGTATGCCGCCGGCGCATTCATGGCGCTGGTATTGACGATGCTTGGTATTCCGGCGTTGGCCTTCGCTCTGGGAATGTACATTCCGTTAGAATTGAACACGCCTTTGCTGGTAGGAGGACTGATTGCGCATTTCGTTTCCACACGCAGTAAAGACGATAAACTGAATACGGCTCGAAGAGAGCGCGGAACTTTAATTGCTTCCGGATTCATAGCCGGCGGCGCTTTGATGGGCGTCATCAGCGCAATCTTACGTTATGCCGGATTTAACTGGGTTGATGAAAAATGGGTTGAATCCCATGACGCAGAACTCGTATCGCTCGTTATGTTTTTGGGAATTTGTACGTATATGATCTGGGATTCGATACGCGCGAAAGTGGAAGATACTTAATAATGAATAATGACTAATGAGCAATAATATCGGAAAACTCCACGCAATTGGTAGCCGCGACCTTTAGGTTGCGGAATCCAAAATCCTTCGCTGTGCCGCCCCCTTTATTAAAGGGGGCTGCCGAAGGCTGGGGGATTAAGAAATAGTAGCCACAACCTCGTACCCTGAGCAAAGGCATAGGGTCAGGTTGCGAATCGCCAAATCAAAGTGCATGAATAAAACGCAACCTGAAGGCTGCGCCTACCATTCTCCAAAATTGAAACGCAATTGGCAGCCGCAACCGCCTGCCCTGAGCACAGTCTGCGCCAAAGGTGCATCAGCCTCTGGCTGAGAAGTGTCAGGTTGCGGAATTGCAAAATCCCCCGTGGAGCCTTGCCCTGAGAACAGTCGAAGGAACGCCCCCTTTATTAAAGGGGGCTGCCGAAGGCTGGGGGATTACGCCCGTTCTTCCCAGATCTGTGCAATTTCGACGATCACGCGAACGGCCATTTCCATATCCTGCACAGCCACCCATTCCAATTTGGAATGAAAACTGTGTTCGCCGGCGAATATGTTGGGACACGGGAGACCCATGAAAGAAAGGCGCGACCCATCCGTGCCGCCGCGGATCGGGCTGAGAATGGGTTCGATCTTCAGCCGCTTCATCACTTCGATCGCGTTGTCGCCCACCTGCGGATGCTTATCCAAAACATATTTCATGTTGCGGTATTGTTCCTTTATTTCAAAATCCAATCGGGCGCCCGGAAATTCCTTCACCGTTTTTTCGGCGAGGTCTTTCAGGAAATCTTCATATTCCTTCAACTTCTCCGTAGCAAAGTCGCGAATGATGAACTTGACCGTAGCCAGTTCTTCGTTGGCGTTCAACGACGTCGGATGAACAAATCCTTCTTTCTTTTCTGTAGTTTCGGGAGAAAAGCGGTCTTTGGGCAATTTTTCCATGAAGCGGGACACGACCTTCATCGCATTGATCATTTTATTCTTGGCATAACCCGGATGAATATTCTTTCCGTGAAATCTGATCGTCACCATATCGGCACTGAACGTTTCCGTCTCCACTTCGCCGCGGCTTGAACCGTCGACCGTGTACGCATATTGCGCTGCCAGTTTCTTCAGATCAATTTTTTCCGTACCGCGCCCGACTTCTTCGTCCGGCGTAAAACAAATCTTAATAGCGCCGTGTTTTACATCCGGATGTTTGATCAAATAAATTACGGCATCCATGATCTCTGCCACACCGGCCTTATTGTCTGCTCCCAGTAAAGTCGTGCCGTCTGCCGTAATAATATCATATCCGATCATTTTTTCAAGATCAGGGTTATTTTTCAACTCGATCACCTGATTCGGATCCTTGGGTAATTTGATATCCCCGCCTTTATAGTTTTTGTGCACGATCGGATTGACGTTGGCGCCGGAAACCGCCGGCGACGTGTCGACGTGGGCGATAAACGCAATGACGGGAACATTTTTCTTTGTGTTGGACGGGATCGTGGCCATGACGTAGCCGTTGTCATCCATGGACGCATCGGTCAGCCCGATCTGCCTGAGTTCCGCGGCCAACTCCTTAGAAAGTACTTTTTGCTTTTCGGTGCTCGGAAAACTGGTCGATTCGTCGTCGGATTGCGTATCAACCTTAACATATTTAAGAAATTTGTCCACGCATGTGAATGGGTAGTTAGTGTCAAACATAAACTTCTCGCTAATTAAATTTAAAAGATCAGATTAATGCCATATTTTATCGAATTATTAAATCAAGTTCAAGTTTTCGTTTACGTTGAGTCGCCCGATTCGACCGACCTATTATGGATCCCTGCTTCCGTCTGCTGTTATTTAAGACCGGAACTTTAACCGCAAAAACCTTTTCTGTTGATTGCCTGTCTTCAAAGTTCTATTTTGCGAATAGCCATTGAGAGGCCGTCTTGATTGTCCGTTAACGAATCAAACTCTGAGGCTCCATGAAACATAAGACCCTGATCGTTTTGTTAGCAATAATTTTCCTGCACACCTTTACCTGCAGTGCTCCGAAATCTTCCGGTCCTTACGTTTTCAAGGACCCGCATTCTTTTTCCAGGCCTGATGAAATCGTGGTGACGCATTTGGATTTGGATATCACCGTTGATTTCGAAAAGAAACAGATCTACGGCAGCGCCAGTTATAAAATTGATATGAAGATCGGCGCGACGGCCCTCTATCTCGATACGCGCAGATTAAATATAAGCCGCGTTACATTGGATGACGAAGAAAAGGAAACGAAATTTCTATTGGGCGACTCTTCGGAAATTGTTGGACAAGCATTGAAGATCGATGTGCCCGCCGGGACCCAATCGGTTAACATCTATTACGCTACCACTGAAAAAGCAGATGCGTTGCAGTGGCTGGAGCCTGCACAAACCGGGGGAAAGAAAAAGCCGTTTCTTTTCACACAGTCCCAGCCGATTCTCGCCCGTACGTGGATTCCATGTCAAGACAGCCCCGGTATTCGTATGACCTATCATGCGAAGATCCGATGTCCGTCGGATCTGATGGCCGTAATGAGCGCCGAGAATCCCGTTAAGAGAAATGAACAGGGTTTGTATGAATTCAAAATGGCTCAACCGATTCCTTCTTACCTTCTTGCGTTGGCGGTCGGTGATATCGAATTTCAACTCTTAGGCAGACGCAGCGGTGTGTACGCCGAACCATCCATGATCGAGAAAGCGGCCTGGGAATTTGCCGATACGGAAAAAATGATTGAAGCGGCAGAAACATTGTATGGGCCTTACCGATGGGGCCGCTATGATATTATTGTATTGCCTCCGAGTTTTCCTTTCGGGGGAATGGAAAATCCGCGCCTTACGTTTGCGACCCCCACGATTATTTCCGGTGATCGCTCACTGGTTTCGCTGATCGCGCATGAATTGGCACATTCATGGTCCGGTAACCTGGTCACCAATTCCACATGGGGAGACTTCTGGCTTAATGAAGGTTTTACGATGTATGCCGAAAGGCGCATCACCGAAGAGGTATACGGAAAGAGGTTTGCGGATATGGAAGCTCTCCTGGGCTTTCAAGACCTGCACGATGCGCTGACGAAGCTGGGAAAAGACAGTTCCTCTACCCGACTGGCCGGCGACCTGGCGGGCCGCAATCCCGACGACATTCCGTACGCGATTGCTTATGAGAAAGGTTACTCTTTCTTGAGAATGATGGAAGACCATATCGGCCGGGATAAATGGGATCCTTTTTTGAAGGAATATTTTAACCAATTCGCTTTTCAATCCATGACCAGCGTACGTTTCGTCGAATATCTTCGCCGTGCGTTAGTTAAAAATGACCGAACGCTTGAGAACAAATTGAAGATCGACGCCTGGGTGTTTGGAACCGGCCTTCCCGATAATGGTCCCGTGATTCAATCTGACGCTTTTCAAAAAGTTGATTTGCAAATCAACGGATGGACAACGATTACACGGGCAAAAGACCTGGGAACAAAAGGCTGGACCACACCGGAATGGATACACTTCATACGGCATCTTCCGGCAGCTATGAACGAGAAACAAATGGCAGAATTGGACGAGGCGTTCCATTTTACTCAGTCAGGTAACTCGGAAATCATCAGCGCGTGGCTGATCCACGTTATTGCGAGTCATTACGAGAAAGGCTATCCCGTGCTGGAAAACTTCCTGATGCAGATCGGCCGGCGAAGATATTTGCAACCTATCTACACCGAATTAGCTAAAACCAGGGAAGGTACCGAAATGGCAAGGAGGATTTACTCCAAGGCCAGATCAGGCTATCATTCGATAACTTCCTCTACGATTGATAAAATTCTAAAATGGCAGAATTGAATGGGTCACGGATCTCCGCCTATATTTATATCATCCGGGTCTTACCGATTTGATTCTTTCTGAAGCTTCCTCAGCTTCTGCTACTGAAAGCGCCAAAACCTTCCTAATTTGCCGAGTCTCTAATGAATCAGTTTTTTGACGGTTTATTAATCACTGTCACTATATTGACGCATAATATTGACAGTAAACACTTTTTATAGTTACTAACAAGTTATTAACCATTAATTTATAAATATTTATAAGAAAAATACGGTGATGTCTTAATGGTACAGTAATTGTAGGAGAACAGGCGTGGTTCTTACCAAGAATTATTCCGGAAAACTCAAATAATATTCAATTGCAAATGCACAAATCACCTTCTGAAAATTTGGGCTTGGAGAATGTGGACGAGAATCACATTGCGCAGTTATCCGTCGTGAAGGAAGGTTCCGGGCCCAACAGTATGGATGGCCTGGTCGCGGCGAAAAGCCGAAAAACAGAGAAATCCATTCTATTAGTTGATGATGATGATCTGGTCGCACAGACCATCAAATTGATGTTGGTAACAGAGGGTTACAGGGTAGAGGTCGTTGATAATGGAATTGACGCGATAAAATCGTTCGAAACTCAAAAGTTTGACCTGATTATTTCGGATCTTTTTATGCCGGTCATGAATGGCTGGGAAGTAATACAACACATTCGGCAAAGGTCCTCCACCGTTCCGATCTTCATATTCACAGGCGGTATGGAAGAGTTGATTCGGGAGCAGCGCGACCGCATGAAGGAATTATGCGTGAATGAGATCTTATTGAAACCGATCCGCATGAAACAGCTGATCGACAAGATCGCTCCCTATCTGGCTGACGACGCGGAAATTAAAACCAAATAGCCCCCATTTCCCCTTTCTTATAGTGAGAACCGATAGCGCTGAGTTCATAACTCGGCGCTATTTTTTTTGGTCCCAGTTTTCCGACCTTTTTATCTCCCGCTCTATGATTTTCTTCCCTTCCTTCGAAGTGAATTCCGTTTGCACATCAATGTATCCGGGATATCCGATCGCGATCCCTGCCACCATAATCGACGGCTTCACTTTCAGAAGAATGTGCGTAGGTGTATTCCCTTCGCCGGCTAAGTTAAACGCAAGTTTAAGCAGGCTCTCCCGGGATTCACCGGAAAGGGACTTCTTCAGATCGGTTGAAATTTCCAGTGGAACTCGCGAAACGCTGTCGGCCGGGATCCGAACTTCACGATCAAGAACGCCCTTCACCATTTCGTGATCGTCTATGTACAGCATCCACTCCATCGTGTTCATGGCTGCAATTTCCTTATTCGGATTCTTAGCTTCTATCATCAATGTAAATTCCAACAGAAGCGATTTTCCCGCTAAGGCCGGCATCAATTGAACGGATTTCTTAAGACTCAGATCGGAAACCGATTTCACATGCTGAATACTAACGCCGGCTAAACGGAGATCGTCAACCGATCTCAGCCGAAATTCGCACCTGGCAAAATTCTTGGCTTCCTGAATCTGATTGGCCGCGCGGCAGCCGAATAAATTAAAAGCTAAAATCACTAAAGCCAATCGCTTCATACATCCCTTTCATGTAACAATATTTCATTCAACACTAATAGTATAGTTGCATGTGAACATCTTGTCCGGATCCAGTGAAATAATCCCTTCTTTCTTGCGAAAATCCCCGCCCCGGCCCTTCGTATCCGCTACACCGCACCATGGTTCGATGCACACAAAATGTGCTCCGGGTTTTGACCAGATGCCGAGATAAGGAAATCCGTCGAATGCAACCGAGATCCCGGCTGCGCCGTTTTTACTTTTCAACGCAACTTTTTTCGATCTTAAATTTTTAAAGATCACCGCGTCGTGATCGAACAAATCCTGCGTGAGTGGCAGCAGGCGGGTGTTGTTCAGAATACGCTCCGTTTTTCCCGAAAAAACACCGTCTTCCAAGAAGTGCCTGGCCGCGTTTTCCGGTTTGTCGAATTCCAGAGAATAATCCGACAACATTTCGCCGGGGCGAAAAGGACAATTGAATCCCGGATGCGCACCGATGGAAAACCAAATTGTCTGCCGATCAATGTTTCTTACAAGGTACTCAATATTGAGATCATTATTTCTTAATTCGTACCGGACGTTCAATTCAAATCGGTACGGATATTTTTTCAAAGTTTGTTCATCACTGCTCAGTTGATAAAGTAATCGATCCGGCTGCCGGTCCAGCAGCTTGAATTCACAATCTCTTGCAAATCCATGCTGGGAAAGCGTGTACACGTCCGTACCTATTTTACATTGATCGTTTTCCAATTTCCCGACAATGGGAAATAAGATCGGCGCATGGCGCGGCCAAATTTTCGGGTCGGCTTGCCAGAGCCTCTCCATGCGATCGCTGAGCGAGATGAGACCGGTCAATTCCGCGCCCCGCGTGTCAACGGAAATTTCCAATGCTCCGTTCCGAATACTCGAAATCATACGGCCTCTCAGATTGAATTTAAATTTAATTTGCGCAATTGTTTTGCCATTCTTGCCGTCGCCGCTACGACCAGGATCGTCATCACGCCGCCGAAAATCACGGAAGGAATCAATCCCAGCAGCCGTGCGGCGACCCCCGACTCGAACGCGCCGATCTCATTGGATGATCCGATGAAAATACCGTTGACCGCCGAAACGCGTCCTCGTTTTTCATCGGGCGTAAAGAGCTGCAGTATCGTTGACCGGATCACGACGCTCACATTGTCCAGCGCTCCGCTCAGGGCGAGCAGAAAAAGTGACAGATAAAAACCGGTCGAGACGGCGAACCCGATCATACACACACCAAATCCCGCTACGCATAAAAGCAGATTCCTTCCCGCCCTTTTCATCGGCGGCCGGTGAGCCAGAATTAAAGCCGTCAGTACGGCACCGATGGACGGCGCGGCGCGGAGCACTCCGAGCCCTTCCGGCCCTACGTTAAGCACTTCCGCGGCGAATATGGGCAGCAGCGCGACCGCACCGCCGAAGAGTACCGCGAACAGATCAAGGGACAGCGCCGCTAAAATAATTTCATGATTAAAGACGAACCTGACCCCTTCGTTCAAACTGGATAATATGGATTCCTTGATTTCTTTTTGCGGCAAGGCGTAGTTAGTAATAAAAAATACGCACGCGATCGAAAGAACGATCAGTATCGCAACAAGTCCATAAGCGTTTGTAATGCCTGCAAATCCGTAAATAAGTCCGCCCAGCGCAGGGCCGGATACCGCGCCGGTCTGCCAGACGGTGCTGTTCCATGCGGATGAATTCACGTACCATTCACGCGGAACCAATTGAGCCATCAGCGCAGAAAATGAAGGCATCGCAAATCCTCTTGCCAGGCCGGTCAAACCGATGATGAGGTAGATCGGCAGCGTTCCGTGATTTTTCAAAATGACCGAATCATGGACCGTCAGCAGAAGCAACCCGGCTGAAGCCGCAAGATAAACGGTTACCGAAGCCAGAATGATCTTCTTTCGGCTGACCATATCTGCGACATGCCCGGCATATAACGATACCGCGAGAAACGGCAAGGCTTCCGCAAGGCCGATCAATCCCAGCGACAGCGCGTCTTTGGTGTATTCATATATCTGCCATCCGACGATGACGCTCTGCATTTGTGTCGCGATCGTCAAAAATAACCGGGCAAAAATGAACAACCGGAAATCCGGAATACGCAGAACTGCATACGGATCATGTTTCTTTACCGGATCGGAAATGCTCATACCTGTTGGAATGTCATTTTATTTTAATCTACTTAATTTTATTTGTTTTTCAAAAAAGAAAATCTCGTACTAGACTTGCCAAATTTTAAAAACTTGGCAAGTCTTTGGGCATAAAAAAACCTCACGTGAAAATTCGTGAGGTTTTAAAGCCGCAATTTTGGATTTCCGAATACTAGCGCCGTTTTTAAATTAGTAACATTGTATATTGTTCCATCGCAACCTAAAGGTTGCGGCTACCGACCGTTTGAATAGAATGGTAGGCGCAGGCTTAAGCCTGCGAAACACAACATTATTTATTTGAAATGGCACTCTCGCATCAACGCGCCGCCGTGCTTAGAGCATCCAGTTTATTTAATAAAATCGATGTGATATTTGGGTCAACTGCACTCGGATTAAACGCCGCATCCAATTCCTGTATGCGTTCAATGCAATTGACTTCATCCCCGAGATGGAAATAGTCATGCGCCTGCGTCAAAATGAGTCCATTCTTCGTAACGTTGTTGTCATATTGAAAAATGAAATCCGGCACGGTTCGCAGGACAAAATCCGCTCTTTCGATGCTCTGCGCATAATCGCCTCTTTGCCATCCGACAAAGCTCCAGCCTGCCATCGCCGTCGTATAAGCGACGACCAGGCTTACAGAATCCCCGGAACTTATCGATAATCCAAAATAGACATCCGCCTGGGCTAAGTCATCGGTTCTTATCGCGACCCAGCCTAATCCCGCATAAGCGTCTGAGGTCTGCGTGGCCACGAGATCCTGAAACCCCTGTTGCGCACCGGCATAATCCTGAGCGACGAACTTCACCCAGGCATCCGCCAGGGGATCCCCCGTTGCCGCCGCGCCGCAGCTCATGAGGGAGCCCAGTACCAAATATTTAATTAATCGTTTCATGGTTTATCTCCTGTATTTGAATTTTTAATTTTTGCTGAATGCTGACAGCTTCTTTGCTATTTAATGAATAACATCTTTCTCGCCTGTACGCCTTTGGGAGTTTCTAACCGGTAGATATACACGCCGCTTGCTACTTGATTACCGGTTGAATTCCTGCCGTTCCATATCACCGTATGATAACCCGCCGGTCTCGTTCCATTGACCAGGTCCATGACCCTTTGTCCCAGAATGTTATACACCACGAGCTTCACTTTACCAAGCTCCGGCAGACCAAACTTGATCGTTGTGGTCGGATTGAACGGATTCGGGTAATTCTGCGCGAGCTCCAGGGACTTCGGCAAGAACGCATGAGTGGGATTGTAGTACACCGTGAACTTGCCTAATTGATCGATCTTCGAATTCACCGATAAGGCACTTCCTTCTCCGCCTGCATAGACTAGAGTTCCGTCTTGTTCCCGGTAAAAACCGATCTTGCGCACATCGAAATCAGGATATTTTACCTTCAGCTCATTCAGAGCCTGGTCACTGTAATTGATACTGATCGTGAGCGCTTTCGTGATCTCCGTGGTGCTCAGGATCTCTACTGAACTGCCTATTTGTGTCCATGCTCCATTCAGATTGATCGTTTCACTCTGCACATTTGATTCATGCTCGTTCTGAACGGTGCGCATCAGTTTCGAAAGTGCGGCGCTGTTCTCATCCGTTCTGCTAATAACTAAATAACCGTCTTGACTGACACTGCCTCGTACGCCGCTGATCTCCAGATCATCCATGGTAAAAGCAATGGCTTCGTTCTTCAATAACGATGTAATGCCATAGATCTTGCTCGTATCTGCTGCATTACCGTCCGCGTCCGTCCCGCTTGCGTCCACCGTCAAGGTTCCGGGCGCAGTCAATTTATATGGCGTAGAATACAAGCTAGGCTGACCCGGCACTGCTGCGAGTGTCGGCGACTGGCTATCGATAATATTATTACTGGCGTCTCTCAATGTAAATTGCACTGACTTTGCGACCAGCACTCTATCGCTGTAGAGATATACCGTCATGTATTTATTCAGCGCTTTCACCGACAATGCGCCCAGCGTCAAACTCGGCGGCGTGTCCAATTTACCCGTGCCGGATAGTGCGATCTTAACCGGAGTGACTGATGAGCTATTAAATAACTTAAGTGTATCGATCAGACTTCCGATCGCAGTTGGTTTGAATTTGACTGTGAACAGGACCGTGTCGCCTCCATACAGTGTGTCAGGTAATGAGCTGCCCGTAAATGCAAAATGCGTCGTAAAGATCGAGGCACCGGTTACGATCACGGGGTTGCCCGTGGCCCATATCCGAACGGGTAAAGAGACACTGTCGCCATTATCAACGATGCCGAAAGGAAGGCTTGCAACGCTCGGGGAGAGATTGCCGCTGATGACTGTAAACGGCGCAGAAAAAGCCGACGTATTGTCCACGCTATCCTGAATAGCCGTGATGTTCTGGCCGGGATAGGCAGTATGCGTGATCGACCATGATCCCGATCCGTTGGCTGTGATTTCACCGATAATGAACTGGCCTTCATCCACAACATCTTTATGAATTTCAACTTTGGCGTTGGGAATACCATGCCCGAAAACCGTGAAGTTTTTCACACTATCAATGACCGGCGGCTGGACGTCGTAATTCGCGCCATTTTCAAGCGCGATGCCTTCGCCTGCGTTGTTGTAAATACGATTGCCCAAAAGGGGATTATCGTAAGCACCGTAGCCCTGCCCACCAAGATTGCTTTCCATGTGGATACCGTCTTCGCCGTTAAATGCGATGATGTTGGCGTACACTGTATCCTGAGCTGTACGGTCATATAAGTCTCTTGCTTCGATCTCCACGCCGTGGCCGCCGTTACCCAACGCGGTCGTTCCGTTTGCGCCGATGCCGATATAGTTGCCGCCAATATAGTTATAACTTGAGTTGTTGCTGAGCCCCGCGTAGAGTTCTACACCTTCCATGCCATTGGCAGAAACAACATTACGTCCGCCCGCCGTACCGTCACCGATACGGTTGTAGGATGTGTTCCACAGTACAATACCGCAAGAGTCGTTGGGCAGTGCAACATTACCAGTTGCATCGACACCGACATAATTTCCAAGAACCGTATTGTAACTTGTGAATTCAAGCCAGATACCGCTTTGTGCATTACCCGAAATAACATTGCGCCCGGCAACAGTTCCGTTACCGATCGTTGTGTATCTATCATTATAATTGTAGATATAAATACCGTGGCCTTGATTTGGAATAGTCGCGGTACCAGAAGCACTGGTTCCGATGAAATTACGCAGAATCTCAGTGTTCTCGATATAACCGTCTCCACCCTCTCCGAGAACGATTGCGGAGCTGCCGTTACCTGAAATGACATTGCTTTCAACGGCCGAAGTGCCGCCGATAATCGTGTTATTCACCGCGTATCCGCCATAACCTGCCTGCAGGTGAATTCCGTAACCGGCATTTCCGATCGCAATAGAACCTGTTGCATCGGTTCCTATCTTATTTCCTCTTATGATGTTGTCATCTGCATTCGAGTTGTAGTCGGCGCCGATAACAATGCCTGTCCCGTTATTACCGGAGATAACATTATTCAAAATGATATTATCTTCTGATTCTAACAGGTAGATTCCTCCGCTCTGATTTGCCAGCGTATCGGCTCCGTCGAAGGTAACACCTATATAATTTCCATTGATCGTGTTACGCTGGACATCTTGATTTAGGAAATAAATTCCGCAATTGCCGTTACCAGAAATAATATTGCGTCCGGCTGCTGTCCCGTTACCAATCTGCGAATTGATGATCTGTCCGTTTGAATAGCCATAGAAATAAATACCGGCACTTGCATTGCCAACAGCAACGTTGCCAGTGATATCCGAACCGATGTAATTACCCAATATCCAACTGCTGTCAACTGTTCCGCCGTCATCTTCAACATAGATGCCGTGTGAAGAATTGCCCGAGATAATGTTGCGACCACCGACCGTCGCATTACCTATCCGGGTATTTCTAGCTTTATGGTAAATATAAATGCCATAACTAGCGTTGGGTATGGCGGAGAGCCCGTCAGCGGAAAGTCCGATGATATTGCCCAGGATCTTATTGTTGTCGCAGAAACCATTTCCGCCGTCAATACTTATTCCATATTGCTCATTTCCGCTGATGACGTTGCGGCCTGCCAAAGTTCCGTCGCCGATCCAGTTGTCGTGCGCGCCGTCATTGATCAATATGCCATAACCGTTGGCAGCGGCAAACATTCCAGAATCGTTGGTGCCTATGTAATTACTCAAGATCTTATTATCATGGGCATTTGAACCGGAAATCCATATTGCGCCGCCGGTACCAAAGTTGCCGCATTCCCGGATCACAAGACCCTTGATAACGTTATTGGATGAATTGATCGTCAAGGCAGTACCATTTATGGATGATTCGCCGTCATACCCGCTCAGGATAATATCCGGAACGCCGTTGCCGTCAAGGTCACCGTTGATCACAGTATTGTCCGTTCCAATCGCAGGAAGGCTGGAATACAACTGTATAACCGATCCTCCCGGAATGCTGAAAACGATCGTATCTGACTGGCTGCTGAGGTTGGTCGAGTCGATAGCATTTCGCAACGAACCTGCGCCATTGTCATTGGCATTTGTGACAAACCACTTGCCCGGTGTCGCCGAAGGGATCGCGCTCGCCACATCCGAATTAGGGCTTATGTATCCGTTTTGATCAACGGCCGTTATGTAGAAATAATAAATCGTCCCGTTTTGCAAAAGCGTCGAGCCATCCAATGTAGTGACCGTTTTACTGATCGTCACCGTCGAATCTGCGAGAAAGTAGGTATCGTTGTCGGTGCTTGCGTAAATGTAATACTCGCTCACATCGGATTTGTTGGTTGAACTCCACTGAAGATTCACAGAACTAACACCCGATGACGCCAAAAGCCCAATAGGCGCTGAAGGCGGGCCGTCGATCGTGAAGCTTGCCTCCGTGGACATGTTGGAGCCTTTATGATTATTATCGATCGCATGCACGCCCCAGAAATAAGTACCGTCTTTGAGGTCCCAGATCTTCCATCCGTTCTTGGGGCCGGTGTTACCCATCCCGACAACGCGCCTGAATCCTCCTCCGCCGTTCAGTTTAGCCATCGAAGGCATGATATTCTCCAGACCGGCTGCCGAGCCCACGTGTAAATTGTAGGTGAGCCCGTTTTGCGGCTGGTCGGAGTCTGTCGATTTGTTCCAGCTAAAAGTAACCGTGTCCAAAAGCGTCGTGGTCAATAAGTTGCTTGGTACCGTGGGAGCGGTATTGGCCGAAGCGACAGCATTCTGATATAATTTTGTAACGAAGTTTCCGTTATTATCTTCACCGTTTAGCAAGATATCAAGATCGCCGTCTTTATCATAGTCGGCGAAGCCTGCAGAACGAACAACACCCGGATTTCCGTAGTCGTCTCCAAGGCCCTCCAATCCTGCGTCGAGTTCTTCAAAATTGCCGCCGCCATTATTGCGGTAAATACGTGTCTGAGGGCCGTATTCCCCATTCAGGAGTATATCCAAATCTCCGTCGTTGTCAAAGTCGCCCCAGGACAATTGGCCTTTTGCATAGCCATTACCGGAAACGCCCGCATCCAAAAATGTGCCATCTTGATTGTTGTGGTAGATCCGGAATTCTCTGTCCTCAGAGCTTGCGCCGGTATATGAAAAATCCAAATAGCCGTCATTGTCATAGTCGCCCCAAGCAGCGGTCGAGGAAAAGGCGCCGGGGAATCCACCATTAATATCTACGAAAGACCCGCCGTCGTTTCGGTAAATACTAACAAATCTTCCTCCAGAGACGCCGCCATTACCTTCATATGTTGTTCCGGTAATCAGAAGATCAAGATCGCTGTCTTTATCATAATCGCCCCAAGCAACGGATCCGAGTTGGGCATTTACGATACCGGCATCTATGATCGTGAATATACCATTTCCATCGTTGCGATAAAGGTCGGTACGGTTACCGGAAGAGGCATCGCCCATGGCGATCAAGTCGAGATCTCCGTCATTGTCGTAGTCACCAAACGCCATGGAACCCTTAGCGCGGCCAAAAATGTCTGTTGATACTTCGGTAAAAGTTCCGTTACCGTTGTTATTATGATACAGATGAAATATTCGGTCTCCACCGCTGCCCGGTACAGCGCCGGTGTACGCCAGATCCAAAAATGTATCGCCATCGTAGTCACCGAGAGCGATTGAGGCTTTACGAAGGCCCTCTTGTAGACCCGCGTTCATGTCCGTAAAATTGCTACCGCCGTCGTTTTTGTAAATTTTTGCAATTTCGCCGTTATAACCGTCCAACGTCCCAACCAGCAAAACATCCAGGTCGCCGTCGCTGTCAAAATCTCCCCACGCCGTTGCGCCTTGTGAGATCTGAGGAAGATTCGTGGTTACCTCAACTAACGTCGAAGGTGTCTCGTCTACTTCAGCATAACCGCTCTGCTCCTGTGAGACATCGACTGTGGCTACTCTGAAATAATATTTTTTGAAGTTGGTCAAACCTGTAGATGTAACAGTCGTATCGGTCGTGGAGTCTATCTGAACAACAGGATTTGGCAATGTGTCTCTAAACACTCTGTACCGAAGAACATTATCAATAGTATTACGATTCCAGAGAAGTGTGACTTGTTGATTACCACCTTTGGCAATTAAGTCCGTGGGAGAAAACGGCGGGCCAAATGCAACTCCATTGTACAATGTGGCATTATAGCCATTCGCAGAGGAATCATAAGCTATAGTGCCGATCGTCTCATCGAAATGCCACAATGCGGTCAGGCCTGGTTCATTTCCTCCGAGCCGGGTCTGATAAATACCAAGCACTTCCGCCGGCGTGATGGCACGATTCCACGTATTAACTTCATCCAAGAATCCTGAAAAATATCTGGAGTATACGCCGATGTTGACCGGGGCAAATATGTAGTCAGTTGGGCCTGCTGCGACACTGTCGACAACAACGCCATTCTTATACGCTTTCAAATAACTTCCATTTAATACCCATGCAATATGAATCCATTGGCCGGCATTATAGGAAATACCCACCTCTTTGTATCCGCTATTATAATTATAAAGCCATATCCTGTCTTGTCCGCCGATGATGCCTCTGGAAATACCCATGTATCCGTATTGATCGGCGAAAAGGGACTGCCCCTCATACGCATAGTTAATCGTTGGCGAAGCACCCGTGGGGCGAATCCACATTGAAATTGTGCCCGCGGAATTTGTCGTATAATTACTCAAAGATCCGGGTAAGCCGATATGATCATCATTTCCGTCGAGCAAGACATAATTATTGATCTGCGCTGATACCCATGAAGGAACCGTGAGCAGCGCGAGAAGAAAAAGAATCCGTCGTGTTGTTTTCATATGGACCTCTCCGTTTAGCAAATTATTTGAATATTACAAAAATATTAACTTACTATTTTTTAGATATTAAATAGAGACAGACTTTTCAGTGGAATAGTTAAAAGACGGTTCTCTGTGTAGGCATGAAAACATGCTCGTAGCCGGAAGAAATTGTGTTAGAGAGCCGGTAGATGAATTCAAGATAAATCAAAAGCGATGGCATGTCAAGTTCTTTTATGCACAACATCCGGCCAAACAATAGACAAGAATCGGCCCGCAAACCTTAGGCCTGCGGGACATTCAAAACCGTATCTAGCTGAACTATTTCTTCTTACTGCTTTTGATCATTTTTGTAATAACCGGCGGTGTGGCTGTCAGTATGGGCGCCCAAAAAGTTGTGTCGCTGGATGGCGGAATCGTATCCGATGAGATACCGACGGCGTCGATTTCATTCCAGTCCGTCACAACCGGCGAGTTGAGTGCAATGCGAATCGCGGAAACATTAAAACTTGTTACAGGAAAGTTGACGATGAAGATTCTTGACGTGTCGCCTGCCGGAGCCGCCGAACCTTGATAAATCACTTCCCATAAATTCGACGTTGGATTTCTTACGTATACCGTATCCACAGCGCCGGGGGCAAGCGTTTCAAATATCGCGATGGATCGAACAGGCCCGGGATCCATGGTATAACCCAATTCCAGAAATTCACGTTGATTGTCTTCAATTTCAGACGCCCATGCGGTGATAATGTCTCCGTAATACGGATACGTATCGGGAGCGCCTAATGCCTGAAACGCAGCCCACTCTGTGGTATCATATTGCGTACTGTAAGCAATGACCTCATCCGCCCATCTGATATTTATCGCGTCGTTGTTGGTATCCCCGCAACTCATGACCAGCGTGAGAACACCGATAACGACAAGAATTCCTGATTTCATTTTTTTATTACGTTTAATAGAAATGGTATTGAGACTCATATGCAACTCCTCTTGGTATTTTATGTAAGAATATATTAGAATTGTCTTAGTCTAAGAGAGTAAAAAAAACGGCGAGAACTTGGCTAAGATACTTCAGAGCCGATGTGTTGTCAAGCCCCAACTTCAATGATTTTACAATAAATGCCTGATAACGGGCAGATATTTTTCAAGCGAGAGAATGTTTTGGTGTCCTCCGGATGGTCGGTGTCAAGAGTCATTGGGTCATTATCAGTTGTCAGTTGTCAGTTGTCAGTTTTCAGTTATCAATTCTTAATTCTCAATTCTTAATTCTCAATTCTTAATTCTCAATTCTTAATTCTTAATTCTTAATTCTTAATTCTTAATTCTCAATTCTTAATTCTCAATTCTTAATTCTCTTAATTCTTAATTCTTAATTCTTAATTCTTAATTCTTAATTACAAAGAGTTATTTCTCAACTATGAAGGCGCCGTTCATGGTTTTGTAATGAGCGGGTTGATACGTGCACATGAACAAGTACTCTCCCGGCGGGGGTGCGTCAAATTCGACTGTGACCGTTTCTCCCGGCTGTGAAATTTTCGACGCGGCAATAATTCCCGGCACACTGGGCAGATAACCGCCCGCTTCGCCGACTTTTTCAGCCATCGCGCCCAATTGATCCACCGCTTTTGCGCGCGGCGTTCCCTGCATATCGTAAATCAGTATATTATGTTTCATCGTATTCAGCGTGGACTTATTGACCAGCGTCAGCTTCACGTGTGTATCCGCTTTCACGCGAAGTTCAGTGCGGTCAAATTTCATTTCATTGCCGCCGACGGCTATCGTGATCTCCTGCAATTCTTTTCCGCCGCAGCCGTTCGAGATCAAAAGAATGCCCAAAAACAAATTATAATTTAAAATCAAAAAAAGGTTTCTGATTTTCATGACCATCGTCCTTTCATGGTGAAAAGGTTGCTGCCATTTATCAAATCTAATCAACGGCAGCGAAATATCCAATAAATTCATTAAAAAAGGCGCCCATCAATCCTAATGAGTGCCTTTAATAAAAAATATAGATCAAAAAATTAGAATGAAAAACCAAATTTCAAAATTTCAAAATCGAGGATCAATTTTGTCCCGTCAAAGCCCAGGCTGCTGATTTGCTTTTCGTATCAATTTTGGCTTCAACTTTTTCCTGGGCAATATTATTTTGAACGACCAGCAGAAATGCCGTGAACCACAAAATATTTTTCATAGCAGCCCTCCTTCGATAAATAAATTCGGGGTCTGATATTAATAATATCAGAAGATAAATGGTAAATGACAAATTTAGTTTTCCCGGTAAATCCAGGCGCCTAAAAGAGCCGCGACCGGCAACTCAATAAGACCAAACAAAATAGAAACAAGAAAAAGCTTTTTCGGCAAGATATCCAATTCAATCCAGCCGAGACCCGTATAGGCATATGAAAGAAACCAAACCAGGACGCCCGACGTCACTGCCGTTCTCACGCCCGGACCGAATCGCGGACGAATGGCGGCATAGAGCCACACGATAACAATGCCCAATACGACGCTTGCCGGAATAAAACTGAAAAAGGAATTGGTGCCGGCTACTTCCCTGTCAAACATTTTCATTGCCCCTGCCCAGTCTTTAGCCAATATGAATTCGTTGAGTGCATATTCACAGATATTAATAAGTAACCCCGCGACTAAACCGCCGACGAGGACGCGCTTCATGTTAATCATCGGTGTCATTCGTTTTGACCGCTCGGTCCGAACAATTTCGTCAGCCGGTCCCTCCTGTAATCAAAAATTTCTTGGAGTTTATGTCGGACAAATAACGCATGGAATATTCGTCCAAAGAACCCGAAGGGCAATTGGTAATCCACGACATCCTCGATTTCCACGCCATTCTTTATTTCTCTGAAAAAATGCTTGTGATGCCAGAACGCATACGGGCCCGATCTTTGCTCATCGACAAAATATTTTCCGTCGACGGCATGGGTGATCTCCGTAAGCCAGTTGACGCGGATATTCCAAAAGGGTCTTACGTAATATCGTATCAATTGTCCGGGATAGATCTTCCGTCCGTCGGTGGACACGACCTCAAAGGCCAGATATCCGGGAGTTATTTGTTCCAGATTTCCCGGCGATGAAAAAAAGTCCCAGCACTGATCCATCGTGATCGGAAGTTGCTGCCGGCGGTGTATTTGATATGCGGGCACGTGAATTTTTCTGAGTGCTTCTTATTTTTTCAGCAAATTTCGTATTTCAGTCAGCAACACCACTTCGTCCGTAGGTCTTTCGGGAACGCTTGGTTTTTTCTCGTCGGCCATTTTCATTCGGTTCAGGGCTTTGATAAGCAAAAAAACCGCAAATGCTACAATGGCAAAATCAAAAACCGTTTGAAGTAGATTGCCGTAATTCAGAGAAACCGCGTCGGCGGCGACCTTACCTCCGGCATCCATGACGGCTTCCTTCAGTGTAATTTTCAATCCGGTGAAATTAACGCCCCCGATCAGTATGCCCAGAGGAGGCATCAGTATATCCGCTACGAGGGAAGAAACTATCTTTCCAAACGCTGCGCCTATAATAATACCGACCGCCAGATCCACGACATTGCCTTTCATGGCGAACGTCTTGAATTCCTTTATCATGCTCATTAGTCTCTCCTGGTGTTTGGTAAAAAGTACTTATTCATATTTCCGTTATCAATCGCAATTCTGTTTTATCATTTCCACCCTGGACGTATCAAACCCGGAAGCCTGTGCTTGGCTGAGAAGTTGGCTCAGTATTTTATCTTCTATCGTTTTGTCACGGCCAAGTATCCACAAATAATTTCTGGACGGATGGCCTATCATCGCATGACTGTAATTCGAATCGAGAGCGATGATCCAATACGCGCCTGAAAATGGCCAGAAAAAACTGACTTTGAGTTTAGCCGGCTCTTTCGGATCGGGAACCCAGGCTTTACCTTTAGCCGAACTCTTTTTCAAATGGTCCGATTGCTTCCGGCCGGCATTGATAACTTCGATATCCCCGTCGGAACGCAGCGTATACGTTGCCGTCACACATTCCAATCCTTTTTCGAACGAATTTGGCAATCGGGCAATTTCATACCACAGGCCTGTATATCGGTTCAGGTCCACCTTCTTGACTACGTCTAAGCGGCCTTTCGATGCCTCGCAGCCCCAGATAGAAATCATAAACATGGTGATCAAAATTTCAAATAGGGTCTTCATATTTTGTCTTCAATTCGTTTTTGCAGAATCGTATTTAGCCTTGAACTTTTTATACAGATCTTTTTGTTTATTCCCAAGATCGATCATGCGGCCCTGAATGAACGCCAATTCAACATTGGACGTTCGCATATCCAGGAGATCTCCGGTCGAGACCACGATCGTGGCGTCCTTATTTTTTTCCAGCGTTCCTGTGCGGTCGCCGATGCCGAGAATTTCTGCCGTATTTTTAGTAATGGACATCAACGCTTCTTCCTTGGTCAATCCGTAACCCGCCGTAGTACCCGCCTGAAAAATAAGATTGCGCTGCGACCAGGGTCCGTTAGCTCCCGATTGTTTCAAACTGTTAATTGAAAGACAATACTTGATCCCGGCTTCCTTGAGAATGCCGGCCAATTTATAAGGCATGTCCGTGTCCTCATCGTCCCGGACCGGTAGCGCCTGAACATTCTCAATGATGACTGGGATATTATTTTCCTTCAATAATTTTGTCACCATCCACGCATCGCTCCCGCCGACCAAGATCATGTTGACATCATACTTTTTCACGTGCGCTACAGCTGCTTCAATCTCCTTGGTATGATACGCGCGAATAAAAAGCGAACGCGTTTTTTTGAAGACCGGGATCATCGATTCCCAGCGTTGATCCGTTTCTTTCATGGGCCCCGCTTCTTTCGCCGTCCAATAAGCTTTGGCGGCGTCAAACGCTTTGGTAATTTGTATCAGCGATGCTTCGAGGTTTTTCTTTTGCACATCCATCGGCGGCGCAAATGATGACGCGCTGAAAGTCATCGCCGGCCAGTCCATGAAAAGCCCGTCGTCCATTCGGTACGCGGCATCTTCCCAGTTCCATGCGTCCAGTTGCACGATCGACGACGTGCCGCAGATCAAAGTTCCTTCGGGCGCAATTTGCGCCAGCAGAATTCCGTTGGACCGGACGGTCGGCGTGATACGCGAATCGGTGTTGTATCCCACGATCGCCCGTACGTTCGGATTGATCGACCCGACTTCCTGATAGTCCAGAGTTGCGCGCGCCGCATCAATTTCGTCGAGGCCTAATATCGAATTGGGCGCAATAACACCGGGGTAAATGTGTTTACCCAGGCAATCGAATTCCTTGATACCGGTCAACCTCGTCTCAAAATTTCCGACCTCAACAATTTTTCCGTTGTCAAAAAGAATATTTCCTTTTTCAATGACGGTACCGTCGCCTATGTGGATCGTTGCGTTCTTAAGCAAGATGGGCTGCGTCTGTTTTCCGGCCGGCGCCGGAACATCCTGCGCAAACCCACTTTGAAATGCCAAAAGGCATATGCCGAATATGATTTTCTTCATGATTCCTCGTTAAACAAATTATGATTTATTAAGTTTGAATTTTGAATTGTAAGATTTTCGATCATCATCGACCGTTTTCAATTATCAATTTTCTTATTATAGTCTGAATTTACATCATCGCAATGCAAAATCGACTTTCCCTTTCCCGCCGGCTTTATGGCCGGTGTTCCGCCTTTTTTATCATCAATCATTTTTTGAATGATGCGGTTTCTTTCTTTTGAAATTTCCTCGCGCGCCTGCCGGTCATTTTCAATGTCAAAATACAACCGCCCGTCCACATAAGTCTGAAGCGGCTTGGCATAGATCGAAAGCGGATTATCATTCCACAAAACGGCGTCCGCGTCTATGCCGGACCTAATACTGCCGACGCGATCGTTGATATGCAGCATCGTCGCGGGGTTGAGCGTAACAAATTTCCAGGCTTCCTCTTCGGAAATATTTCCGTATTTCACCGATTTGGCCGCCTCCTGATTCAGCCGCCGCGCCATTTCTGCGTCGTCCGAGTTGATCGCAACCGTCATTCCCTCGTCGTGCATGATCGCCGCGTTATAGGGAATCGCATCCACGACCTCATATTTATACGACCACCAATCGGAAAACGTCGAACCCGCCGCGCCGTGCTTTTTCATTTTATCCGCCACTTTGTAGCCTTCCAGAATATGCGTGAAGGTATTCACCTTGAAGCCCATTTGTTCGGCGGTCCGTATAAGCTGCGTAACTTCCGACTGCACGTAGGCATGGCATGTAATATTTCTCTTGCCGTCTAGAATTTCCAGGATGGCTTCCAATTCCAGATCCTTTCGGGGCGGGATCACATTCGATTTTTCTCCGCCCGCCGTCTGATAGCGGCCCCATGCCGCTTTATAGTCTTTGGCTGCCTGAAATTCGTCTTTCACGATCTGCTCGACGCCCAGACGCGTTTGCGGATACCGCGTGACGTTGTGATCGCCCCAATTGGATTGCTTCACATTCTCGCCCAGTGCAAATTTGATAAACGGCGGCGCGCTTTCAAATTTCATTTGCTCGCCGAGCAATCCCCAGCGCAATTTGATGATCTGCGTTTGCCCTCCGATCGTATTCGCCGAACCGTGCAGAATGTGGGAAGTCGTCACGCCGCCGGCTAACTGGCGGTAAATATCGATATCTTCGGCATCCAGTACGTCGCCGATACGCACTTCAGCGGAAACCGACTGCGTGCCTTCATTAACTCCCTTCGTTATTGCAATGTGGGAATGTTCGTCCACAATGCCGTTCGTAAGATGTTTACCGGTAGCGTCAATGACGACGGCATCCTTCGGCGCCGATAGATTTTTTCCTACGCCTCTGATTTTTCCTTTTTCGATAATCACGTCGGCGTTCTTCAGAATACCTTGATCCGTATTTGTCCATACCGTGGCATTTTTGAATACGACGGTGTTCTGCCGCGGCTGTTCTTTCCAGCCGTAAGCCATGTTGGGAAATGTTACTGCGGCAGTGACCGACGAATCACGTTTCACGGCGTTATCCTCTTTTTCTTTCGGAACGAAATCTGTTATGCGTTTGGCCGACCACTCCGCCGTTTTACCGCCGGCGGTTTCGCCCGTGCCGGACATCGTTCCATCGCGAGCCATACCCTTCAGCCGCGCTGTCCCGGTTTCCCCCAGCGAATCCGTTCTGAAATTAATCCCTATCCTGTCGTTGACCAAAGCCATTTGAACTTCGAATTTCGACGAATCCCTGAATGTGAGCGTCGCGGAATATTTTCCGGGCGTGCCGGCAATATTCAAAGGATACGTTTTTCCGCTATAACTGAAATCATACGTTCCGCGCAGGTCGTATGGAGGAATCTTATTCACTTCATACTTTTTACCTTTGATCCACGACTCGTAAATCGTAGCGTTCTTTTCGAAAAGATTTCCGGAGCAAATAACCAGATTGCCCATTTTTCCTTTTTCCAGCGAACCGACCGCTCCATCCACGCCCATCATCCTTGCAGGCGTTCTCGTTAATGCCTCCAGAGCCTGGTCGGCCGTGAGCCCGAACGACTCGGCTTTTTGTATATTCGCCCAAAATGTTTTGCTGTCCTTTAATCCGGTAAGCGTAATGGCAAACGGAATACTGTTTTTGGCAAGCGCCGAAAGATTCGTCGGCGCCAATTCCCATTTTTTCAGGTCCTGCAAACTAACTTGCCTCGCATCGTCGGGATCCTCGACATCGTACGGCTGCGGAAAATTTACAGGAATGATCAAAGCGGCACCGGTCTGTTTGATCGCGTCGATGCGCTCGTATTCATATCCCGCGCCCTTGATGATAAAACTATAACCAAATTCTTTGGCGATCGCCGACACCCGAAAAACATCCTGCGTACTATTCACTTCAAAAATCATCGGCAATTTCTTATGGAGCCCATTCCCAAGCGCAGCCAGTGAAATATTATAATCAGGCTCCTGCCGGATCGGATTTAATTTTGATTTTTCAACGGCGTTCATGTACCAGCCCGCATCCAGAAAGGTCTGGCGGACCAATGCGACGGCTCCCATGAGCGAACTGGGATAATCCTGCGTCGAACTTCCTTTGTCAAACGACATATGCACGCTCGCTAAGCCGGCAATGATCTCTTCCGCGATGGAGCTTTCGCCGAGATTTACTACGGAACCCGTTCCGCGAAAAATTCCGTCCCCCGGTTTGGCGCACACCGTCGTGAATCCAAGCGCGCGTAAATCGCCAGCCTTTTTTGAATCCACATCCAATTCCGTTTGCACATCGAATTCCGGTTTAACCGCCTGGTTCCAATCGTAGGCGCCTTTCTTATTTGAAAACGGCCGCGGTTCCAGCCCGCGATTGGCTCTTTCCGGCGCTTTCACGCCATAATCTGAAAACGCGTCGATAAGCCCGGGATAGATCCACATGCCTTTATAGTTATGAACGACCGCATCCTTCGGAATGGTCACATTCGAGCCGACCGATTCAATGACGCCGTCGCGGATAACGATGGTTCCATTCTGAATTTTCTGACCGGGACTGGGAATGATCGTTACGTTCGTGAATGCATGGACGGAAGGCGTCTTGTCCCGCATACCCTCCACGGGCCAGGTCTGCTGAGCATAGAGCGTACCCGCGTAAAGAGCCCACAGGAGAAAAAATTGTTTCATGGCAATCCCTAGGTTTAGTTAAAAGGCAGGATTCATTTAAAATAATGTTAGATCCAAATTGCTCTGAGAGAACGGGATCAAAAGGAGACGGGCAATTCACGCCGGAATAATATATCATTTTTTCCATTAACTTCAAAAAAAATATCGGCTGCTGACCGGTATTCAAAAACCCCTTGCATTTACTGCATTATGAATTTAAGTTTGTTGGCGTGAGTGCCGTGAAATAAGTTCGGTGATTGAGCGTTAATACTGGGGCGGGAGAATTTTGAGTAACCAAAAAAAGGCAGTGAAATAATGAATCTTACTTCGCAAACGAATACGGATCAGTTCAAAAAAGAATTTGAAGAATTCCTGAAAGAAAAATACGGCGCGCTGGATGTCGAGCAGGATACGACCGGCGCCAAAGCGGGAACTAAGAGCCACGGCAGCAGTACTCAAGTGAATTTTGATCTGAAACCGGAGGAATTGGAAGAATATTTGAATCAATATGTGGAGCGTCAAAGTGAAGCGATCGAAATCATCGCAACAAAAATCGCTACGCATTACAATCGCATGAAATTGGACGACACCCTGACGGAAGAACAAAAACTGGTCGGCAACATCAAGAGCAACGTTCTCTTGATCGGCCCGACGGGCGTGGGCAAAACCTATATCGTCAAGCTGGTGGCCAGTAAGATCGGCGTTCCCTTCGTCAAAGCTGACGCGACCAAATTCAGCGAAACCGGCTATGTGGGCGGCGATGTGGAAGACCTGATTCGTGATCTCGTCCGGGAAGCGGACGGTGATATCAAAGCGGCGGAATACGGCATCGTCTATCTGGATGAAATCGACAAAATCGCATCCGCCGTGAATATGCGCGGCATTGATGTTTCTCGAACCGGGGTGCAAAGAAATTTACTCAAATTGATGGAAGAATCCGAAGTGGACCTGCGCGTGCCGCACGATATGGCGTCCCAGATGGAAGCCGCGATGGAAGCGCAGAAAACGGGCAAAGTTGAACGTAAGAAGGTGAATACTAAAAATATTCTGTTCATCGTCAGCGGCGCTTTTTCAGGTCTGGATGAGATCATCCGCAAACGGGTGCAGGATAAGAAAATGGGATTCGGCGCCGAACACAAAAAAACCGAAAAATCAGGCAAATCCGAATTATTCAAGCAAGTCAAAACGGAAGATCTTATTGAATACGGTTTTGAATCGGAATTCGTCGGGCGATTGCCGGTCATTGCCGTGCTGAACGACCTTCCGGCTGAGGCTCTTTTCAATATTCTGAAAAATCCCAACAGCAGTGTCACGCTCAGCAAGAAACGGGATTTTGAGGCGTATGGTATTGACATTGAATTTGAGGATGACGCGCTGCGCATGTTTGCGGAACGCGCGTATGAGCAGCGTACCGGAGCACGCGGCCTGGTGAACATCATCGAAAGCGTGCTGATCAAATTCGAAAAGAAACTGCCGTCGACGCATATTAAGAGATTCAAAGTCACGAAAGAAATCGTTGAAAATCCTGAATTAGAATTGAACAAACTTCTGACCTACAGCTCGATGAAAGAATTCCAGGAGAGCTTTCTCAGGATGCACGGTATCGTATTTGAATTTTCAGATGGCGCTATCATTAAGATCTCGCACCGGGCGGCCGCTGAGAAAACGAATTTCAATTCCGTCGCCCGCGAACTTTTTAAAGACTACGAATACGGCTTGAAACTGGCGGGTAAAAATAATTTTCTCGTAAGTGACGAGGTCATTGACGATCCTAAAAAATATTTGGACGAACTCATTAAGAAATCTTATTCGGCCAAATAGATCCTTCGGCTGCGCCCGGAAGGTTCTGCGTAATTCCGAACTGTCGGGGGCGCCTGTCGGGCCCTAACCATAAACCTGAGACAAAATATATGAAAAAAGTAGTCATCGTTGACGGTGTTCGCACCGCGTACATCAAAGCCGGAACCCTCTTCAATAAGCTTACCGCCGTTGATCTCGGCAAAACGGCTTTGCGCGAACTGCTGGCGCGTACGAATTTAGACGCCAAATTACTGAATGAAGTGATTGTGGGCAATATCGGCAATCCGCCGGAAGCAACGAACGTCGCAAGGATCATTGCGCTTGAAGCGGGTGTTCCGAAAAATGTACCTTCTTTTACGGTTCAGCGCAATTGCGCCAGCGGCATGCAGTCCATTGTCGATGCATACTTACGGATCATTTCAGGCCAGGCGGAGATCATCGCCGCCGGCGGCGTCGAATCGATGAGCAAGGTTCCTCTCTTGTACAGTGAAAAGGCCACGGATAAATTCGCAGTGTTGATGAAATCAAGAACGATGGGCAGCCGTATCGGGGCAATGATGCGTTTCCGGCCCGGTGATTTTAATCCGGTCATCGGCCTATTGCTCGGGCTCACAGACGGCTATTGCGGATTGAACATGGGCGATACGGCGGAAGTCCTCGCTAAAGAATACGGGGTCTCGCGGAAGGAACAGGATACCTTCGCGCTCATGAGCCATCAGCGTGCTGCCAAAGCGACCGATGGGGGGATCCTGAAGCAGGAAATCGCGCCTGTGTATTTGCCGCCGGATTACAAAATGGTGGCGGATGAAGATAACGGAATCAGAAAGAACCAGAATATGGAAGCGCTGGAAAAATTACGTCCCGCTTTCGATCGTAAATTCGGTACGGTGACGCCGGGAAATTCAAGCCAGATCACGGACGGCGCCGCTTTCGTTCTCGTCATGTCAGAAGAGAAAGCGAAAAAAATGGGGTATAAAGTTCTCGGCACCATTCGCGGATTCGGATTTGCGGGCCTCGATCCCGAGCGTATGGGTTTGGGGCCGGTGTTCAGCACACCCCTCGCCCTGAAACAGGCCGGGCTGACCATGAAAGATATTGAGCTTATTGAAATCAACGAAGCGTTCGCGGCCCAGGTCATTGCGAATGAAAAATGTTTTGCCTCGAAAAAATTCGCAGCGGAAGTTCTGGATCTGCCGAAGGCACTCGGTGAAATTGATCGGGATATTTTGAACGTCAACGGCGGCGCGATCGCGCTCGGACATCCCGTCGGTTCGTCCGGCACCCGGCTGGTCCTGACTCTCCTCAAAGAAATGAAGCGGCGCGATTTGCAATTCGGTTTAGCTACGCTCTGTATCGGGGGCGGCCAGGGCGGAGCGATGATCGTGGAGCGCAGTTAATGACAGTCGATTGAGGATTGACGATTAAATAATGTCTCATCACACAATAAACTTCTCCAAAGAAGAACTCTACCGTTATTCCCGCCACATCCTGCTCAATGAATTCGGATTAGAAGGACAGAAAAAGCTCAAGACCGCAAAAGTTCTTGTCATTGGTTCCGGAGGGCTTGGAAGCCCGGTTTTATTATATTTGGCGGCGGCAGGCGTAGGAACACTCGGCATCGTGGATTTTGATGCCGTGGATGAAAGTAATCTGCAAAGGCAGGTTCTTTTCGGAATATCCGATATCGGAAAACCGAAAGTTGATATTGCCAAGGCACGCATTCAGGAACTCAATCCTCATGTTGAAGTTATTACCTATCACACACAGCTCACTTCACAGAACGCATTGAAAATTATCAAAGACTATGACGTCATCGCTGACGGCACGGATAATTTTCCGACCCGCTATTTAGTCAATGACGCCTGCGTTTTTCTGAACAAGCCCAATATCTACGCTTCGATTTTTCAATTTGAAGGGCAGGTTTCTGTTTTTAATTACACTGATGAAAACGGAATACTCGGCCCTAACTACCGCGATCTCTACCCGACCCCTCCGCCGCCGGGCTTGGTGCCGAGCTGTGCGGAAGGCGGAGTACTTGGCGTATTGCCGGGCATAATTGGAAGCATGCAGGCGAGCGAGGCGATCAAGGTCATTACAGGAATCGGAAAACCTTTATCGGCGCGCTTGCTGTTGTTCGATGCTCTTAATTTTGAAACGCGTATTGTGAAATTCAATCGCGACGACAACAATCCGGTCAACGGAAAGAACCCTACGATCAGGAAGCTGATTGACTACGACGATTTCTGCGGAATCAAACATTCCGATAATAACATTAAAGAAATCTCAGTTCTTGAATTGAAACAAATGATAGAAGAAAAAAAAGATTTTCAGTTGATCGACGTGCGCGAGCCGTTTGAATACTCCTTGGTTAACCTCGGCGCGGAACTCATTCCCATGGCTGTGCTTTCACAATCCCATAACAAGATTTCACGCGACAAACCTGTTGTCGTTTATTGTAAGACCGGCGCGCGCAGCGCAAAAGCGATCCGGGAACTTCAAAAATCCGGGTTTTCAAATTTGTTGAATTTAAAAGGCGGGATTATCGCATATGCGAATGAAGTGGACCCGAGCCTGCCGAGATACTAAAAATTTCAAATTACGAATTAAGAATTATGAATTAAGATTTCTCGGTGACCTCTGTGCTCCGTGGTGAATGCAGAAAATTCAAGTGAATACACACAATCTCAGGGCGATTGCCGATGCGCACAGGCGGGCCCCAGGTGCCGACGCCGTTGGAAACATAAAAATGCGTACTCCCTTTTTTCTTATAACCGCGGCTCACCTCAAAGACCTTTTTAGTAATGTAATTAAACGGCCACAACTGCCCGTGATGCGTATGCCCGGACAATTGAAGGTCTATGCCGGCTTCTACCGCTTCGTCCAGATTGGCCGGTTGATGATCCATCATAATAACGGGCAAGTCCCTATCCAGTCCATCCGTCAATTCTTTTAACAATTTTCTTTTCCTTCCGCTCCGGCTGTTGTAGCTTCTATCTTCTCTTCCCACCACATAAAAACGGCTGTCAATTTTTTTGACTTCATCGCGCAAGACGCAAATTCCGTGCTCCGTCAGGTAGCGGCTCGCTTCTTCGACGCCGCCGATATATTCGTGATTTCCTGTGACGGAATAGACCCCCCATTTGGATTTGATATTGCGAAGCGATTCGCCCAAATTTTCTTTGATCACCGGCGCCAGATCTTCGTCCACCACGTCGCCGGGAAGTAGAACGATATCGGCATTCAACGAATTTATTTTTCGGACGATTCTGTCCAATCGTGATCTTCCAATGATCGTTCCAAGATGGATGTCCGATGCAACGGCTATGGTGAGATTTCCGCTGACTTTCTTCTGAATTGAGATATCAAGAATTCTTATTCGCGGCATGCGTGCATTCACATAGCCCGCCATAACAAGCGTTGCCGTGAGGCCCACGACCGTAATGGCGACGGCCGGCGGGTTGAATGAGACGAACGGAAAAAAAGAATTGAAAAGCAGAAACGTGTCGATACTCCATACTGACAGAAACAGATAGATGAATGCGGCAAGCCAAAAAGAACCGATCCACGTCAGCGATTCGCTGAAAACCGAGAGCGATTGCCGTTCCCAGATCCGTCCGGCAACAAAGGCGAAAGCCAGGAACCAGAATGTAATTGTATAATAAATCCTATACCCGGGAGGGATGACGTGCCAGCCGTGAATAAAAACGTAGAAATTCAGCAAACCGTAAACGGAAAGGGCGATGGAAAAGAACAGAATAAATTTTTTCATAATCAGTTTCATGAATACTTGCCACGAAGGCACTAAGGCACGAAGGTTCACAAAGAAAACAATTGTTTATTGTGTAACTTTGTGTCTTAGTGCCTTTGTGGCTCAATCTCAACTATTTCCTCTCAAGTTTTTCGATTCTACTCCGAATCTCATCCGGCATTACACACTTTTGATTTTTGTTATAGTCGTAAACCACGATGATCCCCTCGCCTTCCGCCGCCACATTTTGCAGCGTGTGGCTGTATATGGAATATTTCATCGTATAGCGATCCGCCTGCATATCCGTAACCTTCGCGCCGACCGAGACTTTATCGGGATATTTCAGCGGCATTTTAAACCGGCAGTTAGTGGAATGCAGGATCATGCCGATACCGTGTTTCTGAACGTAATCCCACACGCCTATTTCGTCAAAATACTTCGCGCGTGCGCTTTCGAAATAACGGAAATAAATAATATTATTCACATGGCCCAGCGCATCCATCTCGCCCCAGGCGACGGAGGTTTCGTAGACTACATGGCAATCATTTAAGATAGATGACGGATTATTGATGAGTGACAATGATGATCTCCTGTGATTTAACGTTACTTGAGAAACAAAAATAGCAGCTAATTCTCCGGCTTTCTTAAACATTGGCACAAAGAATATTTCATCCAAAACCCTTCGTCCTTCCATTTCTTGACAAGAAGCATAAAAAATTCGCACCCAAAATACAATCGAAGACGGATGATTACAAGAATTATTTCATTCATAACCTCTTAGTCCACGGCAATCAGCCCATGGCTTTAGCCATGGGGGGAAAATGAAAACCAAAAAACCCATCGAAAAACCGTTTCAACGGTTTTCAGGAATGCGCCGTTTGATATACATACGGTGGTGCTTTCGAACCGATGAATAAGGTTGGATCAGGTTTTCACTAAATTCACGAAGGCCTCTTATTCGTTACCCTAACAATCATGTGCCCTTTTGACAAATTAGAATGGTTCTAAAGCTCACTTACTATGAATAACTTGATTTTTCAGAAACCATTTCATGAATACCACAACACGGTCGGTACGCTTTCCAAGGGAACCGTGACCCTTCAAAACATCCAGCTCATTATTTTCTACTCAAATATTCAACAGGGAGATATTAATGGCCTGGTTTTGGGCACAAGCCATCTCTTTGATGAACTAATGAAATTGAATAATTCAGATGGTCACTATATTTATTACCTATCAGATGACAAGCTTATTTCTAGTAATTCTATTACTATAGGTGAAAAGTTAAAGGGAGTAGTAGCAACCAAATGTTTGAAAAAAGAGTTTTCATTTTGGGCTAAAGCCCTTGACTATTTTCTTGTCCAGATCCCCGCGCTAAAGCGCGGGGCTAATGAAATCGTTCGATCCATCCTCCCGCTTCAACTAAAGCGGGCCTAGGAAAGAGGTGAAAATCGAACAGGGGCCCTCGTATTGATTGATTCTATAGCCCCGCGCTTTAGCGCGGGGACCAGGAAGCCTCCCTCACCGCGGGGCTTTAGCCCGAAGCAAACAAAATTTCATTGCAATTATGCGCACTTTTTGTTATGTTTGCACAATTCGACAATAGAGGTAAGTTAATCAGCAAAGGAGTTCTCCATGTCGGTCGCAGAAAAAATGAATGTTTCGTACGTTCCCTATAAGGTTAAAGATATGTCCCTTGCAGAATGGGGGCGTAAAGAGATCAAACTTGCCGAGGCGGAAATGCCCGGTTTAATGGCGCTTCGCAAAGAATACGGGTCTGAAAAGCCGCTTAAGAACGCGCGCATCGCGGGCTGCTTACATATGACCATTCAAACGGCCGTTCTTATCGAAACCCTTGCAGAGCTTGGCGCGGAAGTTACATGGTCCTCCTGCAATATCTTTTCTACGCAGGATCACGCCGCTGCTGCTATTGCGGCGGCAGGGATTTCCGTCTACGCATGGAAAGGCATGACGGCGGAAGAATTCGACTGGTGCATCGAGCAGACGTTATTTTTTGGCAAAGAAAGAAAACCGCTCACTTTGATTCTCGATGACGGCGGCGACTTGACAAACATGGTCCTGGACAAGTATCCTGAATTGGTGAAGGATATCAAAGGAATTTCGGAAGAAACTACGACGGGCGTTCACCGTCTCTACGAAAGAATGAAAAAAGGCACGCTGCCGGTTCCCGCGATCAACGTGAACGATTCGGTGACGAAATCGAAATTCGACAATAAATACGGCTGCAGGGAGTCCCTGGTGGACGCCATCCGGCGTGCAACGGACCTGATGCTTGCCGGCAAAGTCGCGGTGGTTGCAGGTTTCGGAGACGTCGGAAAAGGTTCCGCGGAGTCTCTCAGCAGCGCCGGGGTTCGTGTCATCGTAACGGAGATCGATCCGATCTGCGCCTTACAAGCCGCGATGGAGGGTTACGAAGTTAAGAAAATGGACTCTGCGGTAAAAGAAGCCGACATCATTGTTACGGCAACCGGTAATACGCAGATCATTACGGAACGGCATTTTAAGATGATGAAGGATAAAGCCGTAGTGTGCAATATCGGCCATTTTGACGATGAAATCGATATGGCGTGGCTGAATAAGAATTACGGCAAAACGAAAGATACGATCAAACCGCAGGTAGATAAATATACCGTTGACCGGAAAGAGATCATTGTTCTCGCCGAGGGCCGCCTGGTCAATTTAGGCTGTGCGATGGGACATCCTTCGTTCGTGATGTCGAACTCGTTCAGCAATCAAACGCTGGCGCAAATGGAGTTGTGGAATCATTCTGAAAAGTACGAGAACAAAGTATACACCCTGCCGAAACTTCTCGATGAAAAGGTTGCACGCCTGCATTTGGAAAAGATCGGCGTGGAATTGGACACGCTTACGCCCGAACAATCCAAATACATCGGCGTGACCGTCGAAGGCCCTTATAAATCGGATATGTATAGATATTAACTTTAATCTGAACCGGATCTAAAAAAGCGATTCCGTTCAATACGGGGTCGCTTTTTTTGTGTTGCCACGAAGGCACTAAGACACAAAGATACACAAAGAATTATTATTCACGAAACTATAGCCCCTGACAGGGAAGATGAATACAAAAGCAATTCATAAACCGCTTTCTCAAAATGAGGAACAAATTGGAAAGCATCTAGTCAATGCGGCATTCAAAATTCACCAAGCGCTGGGACCGGGATTATTGGAGAGAGTTTATGAAATTTGTCTCTGTCACGAATTAATAAAAATGAATCTGGCAATTCAGAGACAGGTTGATATCCCTATTATCTATGACGGAATTAAATTTGAAGAGGCACTACGGCTTGATAATCATTGTTGAAGACCTGGTTATTTGCGAATTGAAAGCCGTAGACGAAATAAATCCAGTTTGGCAAGCTCAAATCCTGAGCCATTTGAAATTGACTGGAAAGAGATTAGGATACTTGATCAATTTTAACGTTCCCTTGATTAAGAACGGGATCAAACGATACATTTTATGACAGACTCGAAAAGTCCTTGGACCTAGCTTAGAACCTTAAATCTTTGTGTTACTTAGTGTCTTGGTGCCTTAGTGGCAAAATAGGAATTTGAATGAAATCATTCTTAGAATTACTCAACGAGAGAATTCTCGTATTTGACGGTGCCACCGGAACCAACCTTCAAGCACAGAATTTAAGTGCCGAGGATTTCGGCGGAGAAGAATTGAACGGCTGCAATGAATATCTGCTCGTTTCAAAGCCGAGTGCGATGGAAAAAGTCCACCTGGATTTCCTCAGTGCCGGAGCCGATGTGATCGAAACCGACACCTTCGGATCCGCGTCCATTGTTCTTGCTGAATATAATTTGCAGGACCGTGCCTATGAACTCAGCCGGCTCGGCGCGGAGCTGGCCAAAAAATGCGCACTTAGCTTCTCCACTCCGGACAAACCCAGATTTGTTGCGGGCTCCATCGGACCGACGACGAAACTCCCTTCGCTGGGCCACATTGACTACGAATCGATGCGGAAATCTTTTTACGATCAAATGGCTGGATTATTGGACGGCGGCGCCGATCTGTTTTGCATCGAGACCTGCCAGGATATTCTGCAAACCAAAATAGCGCTTTGCTCCGCGCAGGATCTTTTCAAGGATCAAAAGAAAAAAATTCCTATAATCGTTTCCGTCACGGTTGAAACGACCGGTACGATGTTGATGGGAACGGAAATCGGAGCGGCGCTCACCGCACTGGAATGCTTTGACTTTGTGGATATTATCGGGATGAACTGCGCCACGGGTCCGAAGGAAATGTCCGATAATATTCGTTACCTTTGCCACAACTCTCCCAAACCTGTTTTCTGCATGCCGAATGCGGGCATTCCTGAAAACATAGGCGGCAGAGCTCATTATCATCTGTCGCCGGAAGAGTTGACGAAATGGCTTACCCATTTTGCCAAAGATTTCGGAGTGAATGTCGTCGGCGGCTGCTGCGGCACGACGCCGGCGCATATCAAGGCGCTGGTCGACGGCGTCGGAAATCTAAATCCCGGAAAACGAGCATGGAATTATACGCCGTCCGCGTCCTCCATCTATTCGGCCGTGCCTTTACATATTGATCCACCGCCCATCATTATCGGCGAGCGCACCAACGCGAACGGTTCCCGAAAGTTCAAGGAATTGCTCGTTGCCGAAAATTACGATGCGATGGTTTCCATGGCCAAGGAGCAAATCCGCGAAGGGGCTCACGTGCTCGACGTGTGCGTGGCGTACGTCGGACGCAAAGAAGTTAAAGACATGGAAGAAGCCATTAAGCGGTTCAATACGCAGGTATCGATCCCGCTCATGATCGACTCGACGGAGTATCCCGTGATCGAGAAAGCGCTCCAGATGCTGGGCGGCCGCGCGATCGTCAATTCCATCAATCTGGAAGACGGCGAAGAACGGATGGAAAAGGTCTTGCCGCTGTGCAAACGCTACGGCGCCGCGGTCGTCGCTCTGACCATTGACGAGCAAGGCATGGCAAAAACGCGTGAAAACAAACTTGCAATTGCTACGCGCATCCACGATCTGGCCATTCAGAAATACGGCATGCGTGAAGAGGATCTGATTTTCGATACGCTCACGTTTACATTAGGCTCGGGCGATGAAGAATTCCGCAAAGCGGGTATTGAGACGATCGAAGCGATCCGCCTGATCAAAAAGGCGTTCCCAAAAGTAAAAACGCTTCTCGGCGTAAGTAATATTTCGTTCGGTCTGAGTCCACATGCGCGCCACGTAATTAATTCGGTGTTTTTGCATTACGCCATTGAAGCCGGATTGGATATGGCGATTGTCAATGCCCAGAAGATCATGCCGTTGTATAAAATTGACGAGAAAGAGCGCGAACTCGCGCGCCAATTGATCTTTGATGAACGCAAATGGGAGAGCGTAGCATGATAATCAAACTTCTGAGAATTACGTCTATTCTCTGCGGAATTTGTTATTCATCGATGGCGTGGATCTGGGCGTATGCAATGTCGTTATTTGTCTCGCCCCTCGGAATGCTGGGATTGTTACTTTGGTATTTGGCCAACAAGGTCGAATTTGGTTCGTCCGGATTCAAAAAGTCGAAACTCGAACGAATCGCCTTGTATTCGAATTTATTTGGATTTGCGGTTTCGGTGCTTTCTTTTCTCGGTTGGATGATTATTGGCCGTTAATGGCTTTAACCTTTGGCCTTTAGTCATTAGTCATTAGTCATTACTCATTACTCATTATTCATTACTCATTACTCATTATTCATTACTCATTACTCATTATTCATTATTCATTATTCATTATTCATTATTCATTACTCATTACTCATTATTCATTACTCATTATTCATTACTCATTACTCATTATTCATTATTCATTACTCATTACTCATTACTCATTACTCATTCGTCATTGTTAATCGTCCAAAGCCAGTATTTATCAATCTCTCCCAGCATACTGGTGTGGGTATTTTTGACGCGCGCGTTGTAGCCGACGATCTCATCCCGCCAAAATAAGAACGTCGCCGGTTGATCCGCGTAAATGACCGCCTGAAATTTCTTCCAGGTTTCAGCCGCATCGAGCGGGTTTCGAAAATTCTTTCCTTGAGCAATGAGCTTATCCACCTCGGGATTCTGATACGACACATCGTTATACGGATTGTTCTTCAGATCGGAGCTCCACTCGCTCGTCGGGTCCATTTGCAGCGTGACGCCGATACCCGAGATAAATGCATCATAATTCTTTTTTAACTCATTGTCAAAAAACACGTTCGTCTCGACGGTTTGGATCTTCGCCCGGATCCCGATAGCCTTCAGGTTTTTATGAATGACCACTGCGGCAAATTCCCTCCGGTCATTCCCAGCATCATAAGTGAGGTCAAACTCAAACGGTTTGCCTTCGCGGTCCAAAATACCGTCTCCGTCATGGTCGCTCCAGCCTTCTTGGAGCAAAAGCTTTTTCGCCAACTGCGGATCAAACGGCAGCGGTTTCAACGTATCGTTGAAAGCCCATTTGAATACCGGCGATACCGGCGACACCGCCTGCCGCCCGTATTCGCCGAGAAAACCGTCCACAATTTCCTGGCGGTTGATCGCCAGTGTTAAAGCCTTTCGTACACTTCTATTCCCGAACAGCGGATGAGGCTTGATGATGCGGCCGCTGCTCTCGTGATAGATCTTTTGATCAATATTCTGCCATCCGACATAATCGTAATACCGTGCCTTCATAAGCTCGAGCCGGATGGCTGGATTTGCGCCTTTCAAAGACGCTACGTCCTGCGGGTATATAGGATACATGACATCAACCTCTCCGGTTTTCAAAGCGGTCAGGCGCGTCGTGTATTCGGGAATGACCCGAAAAATGACTTTGGAGATCCGTGCAGAAAAAATATTCTGAGAATTATTTTCAAAGGTAATTTCTTCCTGTTTTCGCCAGCTTTTTATTTTAAAGAATCCGGCCGAAACCGGATGTAAATTAAAACTATGGCGACGCAATTCCGTGTGTTTCGCATCTTTTAACAAATGATACGGAAGAAATCCCGGTTGCAGATTCGTATCATAAACCTGATTCGGATAGACTTTCTTAAAATGAAAAGTGATCGTCGAATCGTTGATGATCTCGACGGCTTTGCCTATACTGTCTTTTTCATCCATGTCCAGCATCTCAAGCTGGTCTTTACGGGGGCTGGCAATCTCCGGATCACGGATGAGTTCGAAGGTGAATTGAATATCCTTCGCCGTAACGCGCCAGCCGTCCTCCCAGAAGATATCCGCTCGCAAAAAATAGGTCAGCGATTTGTGATCCACAGAAAATTCGTAGCTCTTTGCCAGCAAAGGCGTATAGCGTATGGTGCCCGCCGCCGTATCAAATTCCGATTCGAGCAAACGCGGGAAGATTCCGGTGCACAGAATTCTTCCGAATGCTGAAACGTATATTACCGGATTGATCTGGTCCGCATCCGCCTTGACGGCAACGACAATGGTATCTCCCGCTTTCTTTGTTGCGCATGATCCCATTGATAAAAACAGAGCAAGAAAACCCGCAAGAATGATCCTCATGGCATTACCTTTGTACTGATACCGAATGAAAATACCCCGTAAGAAAATCTACGGGGTATTATATTGAAATGAATTTAGAAATAAAAGCAATTTAATGAGAAGGTTTATGCTCTTTCAGGGCTTGGAGCATCTCCTCCACCGTACAAAACTTCAACCGCGGACGATCCAGCATTTTTCCTCTTTCAATTTCCAGGCGATCCAGCAGCTGCCAGTCGTTGTAAGTAACGTAATTGACTTTACGATCGCCCAGCAAGCGTTCGAGCGATTCACGGGCGGCTTCGGCTGGCTGAAGGGTCTCTCCTTTAGCCAGATCCTCCAGCATCAAGTTCACCGTATTTTGTGAATCCGGCTTATTAGTACCTATGACGCCCGAAGGTCCGCGCTTGATCCATCCCACCGCGTATTCACCTTTGACAACTTGTTCCTTTGCCGCATCGTACACGCGTCCCTGTTTATTGGAAATAATTCCGGCTTTCTCGTCAAACGGGACATCCGGAAGCGGCACGCCTTTGTAGCCGATGGAACGAAAAACCAATCCCACATCCAACGTTTCATGTTTGTCGATCGCGCGCGGCCTCAACGATCCGTCCGGGCTTGCATACAGTTCGTTCCTTACTAATTTCATGTGTTCCACGCGGCTTGCGCCGGTGATTTCCACCGGAGAAAGTAAGAACCGCATATAGAGTCTTTTCTTCTTGCCTTGCGGTTTCTGTTGCGCATAGCGCATGAGGATCTCAATATTATTCTCTGCCGAATTATCTTTATCGGCGTCCAATGCCGCACGGCTTAAAGGATCCGGGGTTACTTCATCCGGATATGCCACGGCGTCGGCTTCTTCCATTTCGCCGATTTCCTTAATTTCCGGATTGGTAAAAGCAGACTGCGCCGGTCCGCGGCGGCCGATAACGTAAATTTCACAGACCTTACTTTTTTTGAGTTCTTCCAGCGCATAATCAGCTATATCTGTTTTGCGAAGTTCCTCATAGGAGCTCGCTAAGATGCGCGCCACATCCATGGCCACGTTGCCCACACCTATCACCGCTGCGCGCTCGTGAGTGAGATCGAATTTCAAATGGCGGTAATCCGGATGCCCGTTGTACCACGCGACAAATTCCGTAGCCGCATGGCTGCCGGGCAGATCTTCTCCGGGAATACCCATGCGGCGGTCTGTTTGCGCGCCCACCGCATAGATGATCTGGTGATAGTATTTCACCATTTCATCGTGCGAAATATCTTTGCCGAATTCCACATTCCCGTAAAAACGAAAATTCGGATCCAAAGCGATTTTGTCGTACACTTTTGTAACCGATTTGATTTTGGCGTGATCCGGCGCGACGCCTCCGCGCACCAGCCCGAACGGCGTCGGCAGGCGGTCGAACATGTCGATGTGAACGGCCAGGTCTTTTTGTTTTTGAAAGTAATCTGCGGCATAAAATCCGGACGGCCCGGATCCGATGATCGCCACACGAAGAGGATTTGCTGCAGTTCCAAGACTCATAAGGCCCTTCAAAAAGAATTAGCCACAGAGGGCGCAGAGATTTTTGATTGGAACCCTCTGTGATCTCTGTGGCAGTTTAACATCTAAATTCTTTCGACGATCAGGGCGCTTGCTTCGCCCCCGCCGATACAGATCGCGGCCATTCCGAGTTTCTTATTGTGATGCTTCATGGCGTAAATCAGGGTCGTGAGAATGCGCGCACCGCTTGCGCCGATCGGATGTCCCAGTGCGATCGCCCCGCCGTGCACGTTCATTTTTTCATGAGGAATTTTCAGATCCTTCGACGCCGCTAGACTTACGACCGCGAAGGCCTCATTGATCTCAAATAAATCCACGTCTTCAATCTTCAGATCCGCTTTTTTCAAAACCTTTCCGATCGCATCAATCGGTGCGGTCGTAAACCATTCCGGTTTTCGGGCCGCCGATGCCTGGGCGACTATTTTCGCTATCGGCTTGAGTCCGAGCTCACTCGCCTTTTCCGCCGACATCACGACCAGCGCCGCTGCGCCGTCGTTGATCTTAGAGGCGTTCGCTGCGGTGATGGTGCCGTCTTTTTGAAAAGCGGGCTTCAGGGTCATCATTTTTTCAAAATTTGCTTTACCCGGCTCTTCATCTTCGGTTACGACGACGTTGCCTTTTTTACCGGTTATCGTCACCCCGACAATTTCATCTTTGAACAGCCCCTCTTTTTGCGCTTTGATCGCGCGTTCATAGCTTGTTTTGGCAAACGCATCCTGTACGTCGCGCGGAATGTTGCAGTCCGCTGCGCATAATTCCGCAGCGCTGCCCATATGGAAATTATTATACACATCCCACAGACCGTCTTTGATCATGCTGTCCGTCAATTGCCCGTGGCCCATGCGGTACCCGTTGCGCGCCTTCTCCAGCAAATACGGCGTATTCGACATGCTTTCCATGCCGCCGGCAATGATCACATCGGCGTCACCGCACATGATGGCTTGCGCCGCGAGCATGACCGCTTTAAGCCCCGAGCCGCAGACCTTGTTGATTGTCAAACACGTGACGGATTCCGGCAAACCGGCAAACAAGGCTGCCTGGCGGGCGGGTGCCTGTCCTTCACCCGCGGTAAGCACGTTGCCCATGATGACCTCGTCCACGATGTCCTTGCCGATACCCGCACGTTTGATCGCTTCTTCGACGACCAAAGCGCCTAATTTCGGAGCGCTCAATTCGCTCAACACGCCTTGAAACGCACCGACCGGCGTACGTACCGCGCTAACAATTACAACTTCTTTCATTCGGTTCCTTTTCGAATATTTCTTTAAAAATCGTTATAGTATAATCAAAATAAATTCATCCAACCATGACTTACGTCAGGTTTTTGTCGATTTCGTGGCTCACCCATTCCCGTTATTTCCGGTCATCGTGGTATTAAATAGAGGCTACAAAGCAGTGAATCAGGAGTATCTTATTCTCCCCCGCGCTGGATAGACAAATTAGCTGCACGCGCCACCGATTTGTCGTCGTCGTACTGATCATACGCTTCGATGATTTCCCGTACCAAGCGATGCCGGACCACATCCTGCTTACCAAAAAACACGAATGCAATGCCGTCAATGCCCATCAAAATATCCTCGACCTCGCGTAAACCCGAGGTCATCGTACGAGGCAAGTCACTTTGCGTGACGTCTCCGGTGATGATGGCCTTGGAATTGGCGCCGAGCCGGGTCAAGAACATTTTCATCTGGGTCGGCGTGGTGTTTTGCGCTTCGTCGAGAATCACGAACGCATTGTTGAGCGTTCGCCCGCGCATGTACGCCAGCGGAACGATCTCGATGATCTCCTGCTCCATATAGGCCTTCAATTTACTGCTGGGAATCATATCATGGAGGGCATCATACAGGGGGCGCAGGTACGGGTCGATTTTATCGCGAAGATCACCCGGCAAAAACCCCAAACTCTCTCCGGTTTCAACGGCCGGCCGCGACAGAACAATCTTTTCAGCTTCTTTATTTTTCAACGCAGCCACGGCCAAAGCTACTGCGAGATAGGTTTTGCCGGTCCCGGCCGGTCCGATGGCAAACACAATATCGTTTTGATGCGCCTGCTTAACGTATTCCTTTTGGCCGTCGTTCTTGACTTCAATATAATCTTTATGGGTAAACAGGACTACGGAATTCAGATTCTTGTGCTGCGCGTGAACTTCCGCTCCCGCCTGGTCAGTGCGCTCCGGATTTCCGTCCCCGTGTCCCAACCTCACCAGCCGGATAACGGTTTCCACATCTACGGAATCCAACTGCGATTTCTTATGACAGAGAAAAATGAGTTCGGTAAATACCTCTTCGATCTTTTCCAGCTCGGCGGCGTCGCCCTTCAGAAGAATGCTGTCGCCGCGTACGACAATTTTTGAGGTAAAATTTTTTTCGAGAATTCTTAGATTACTGTCGTTGGCGCCGAGCAGGACCAGCGGATTGACGCCCACGATCTTAATGATCTTCTCTCCCGAATGATCCAATAACACTCCTTTGCGTTTGGGGTTAAAATAAAAAACTCCCGAATGTTGATACCATTCGAGAGTTTAAGAATTTTGCAGATTAGTCCGTATCACGCATATCGTGACATATACCCATCTTGATTATTTCGGAACAATTAATATCGTATTCGGATAGATGCGGCTGGCATCCTCGCCGATGATCGACTTGTTCGCATTGTAAAGTTTGACCCAATCCGAAGGGCTTCCGTAGACCTGTTGAGAGATGGACTTCAAATCATCGCCGCGGTTGACCCAATACTCATTGAGGCCCTGGGCGCGAGGGATCAGGAACGCCTGATTCGGAAAAATGAGATCCGGGTTCTTGATCTGGTCGCGGTTAGCTGAATAGATCTTCATCCACTGGAACGGATCGCTGTACACTTCTTTCTTATTGGCAATGCGCCACAGATAATCGCCCAGCAACACCGAATAACTATCGTTGGCCGCTTTAGGCGCAGCGTAGTTCTTTCCGCGCTGAGTCAATTGATCGCAGCGGTTCGACAGATCATTTACTTTATTGTAAATTTCCGTCAATGCATAACGTTTGTCTTTTTTATTGGCATCCACTAACTTCTTCAATGAATCGATCGCAGCGAGGCTCTCTTTCTTATTCAGGGTTTCGTCGCTGAGTTTTGCGTAGTTACTGATGCTGTTCTCCAGTCCGCTCAATTTCGCCTTCATCGAGTCCACGGCGGCTTTATCCGTTGGGATGGCGGCGTAGATTTCTTTCCACAATTGCTCGGTTTGCTGATCAACTTGAGTGCCTTCGTCCTTCAGCGATTGAACGGACTTATTGAGGCTGTCGATCTGACGCTGCAGTTGGCTCTGCTGCTGCGTAATGCCGTTGATTTCATTTTGCCAGTCTTCTTTTTTTACTTTTTGTTCTTGAGCCGCTGCCAGACCGTTCCAAACGAAGAAGGCGAGGCTAAGAATTAGAACTTTTTTCATATTGAGAATCTCCTTAGTGTAATCCAAACGATTTTCCGGCGTCTTACTTACCGGCTTTTTCAATCTCTAGCAGACGTTTCAACACGTCGTCCTTTTCTTTGCGAACCTGGTCCAACTTCTGTTTTTTCTGCTGCAGATCCTGATCGGCTTTCTTTCTGTCGTTCGTCAATTGGGTAACCTGGCCCTGCATGGATTGTGATTTCGCTTTGCTCTCCTCCAGTTGCTGAAGGTCTTCCTTCGAAGCATATGAAGTGCAGCTTGCGATGACCGCCATGGCCAGCAAACCGGCAACGAGCAAAGTTCTCGATCTTACATTCATTGGTTTTCTCCTTAACATGTGATCCGTATGTCTATTACTTTAGGATAATTTTCGATTTATCTGACTATTATACTCCTGTTCTAAAGTAATGAATTCAAAATAGAATGTCAACAAAAATTATCACAAAAATCATGGACGCCGGCCGCATAACCTATTGATACTTTATGTTGATCACATTCTTAGTATGGCAGTGCCCGCAATGGAACTGCGGGTATGCATCCCGATAATGGACGTCGACCCGATGCCGCGTACCGCATTGACGGCACCAGTACCGGATGGAAATTTTTTTCTTCCACAGGACACACAGCGTTCGGAAGAAATTGATTCGAAAAGGCGTTGTGGCGGTCGGCATCATCGATTTTTGGTTTCTTAGAAATTATGGTCCAACCCGATCACCCAGCGAAATGCCCAGCGATCTTTCGCGGCCAGGAGGCTCGGTTTGCTTACCCATACCGGAAAATCCGTCTTTAGGACGTAACGCCCCCACCAGGCCGGAACGGGCAATGCATAACGAAAACCCGCTCCCGCATCCAGCAAAATCAGTTTTTTGAGATTGTGGAGTTCGGAATTCACATTCCACGCCAGCCCCCCGTCCGCTAACAAATACGGCTCCAGGTGCGAAAAAACCAACAGGTTCTTCGTCGTAAGTAACGTGACCGGATTTTTAAAAAAGAAATTTACATTGCACGCGAACATACGCCGGCCGGTGATGTTGGCATCCGCATACCCGGTGGCATTGCCGTCCCCGTCGTAATGCAGGCGGCGCACGCCGTGATCCAGCCAGAGTTGGTTCGGCAGCGTGCCTGCGGAACGATAAAATTTATCATCGAACATTTGCCGCGGCGACGCGCCGGCTAAATAAAATTGCTCCTGCACCGGAGCCTCGCCCGAAATATAGCCGCCAAACAACCGAAACTGTAACGACAGGTCATTGCGTTTTAAAATTACGGGCAATTGATAACTGAAATAGAATTTTGAAAAATTCCATTCCGAGCCGAACGTCGACCCCTCGAGGGCGGCGGAGGCACGCGCGGAATTAAAAAGACTCGGCTGAAGCGACCAGGACAACGACCAGACGTTTACGCGTCCTTTCTGCCAGGCAGTGCCCGGCGGCAAGTAGCGTGCATTCAACAATGAACTCGAGCGAAATCCGAGCGCAAAATCATTAATCGGTGGGCGGTATAGTGTGCGGCTGAACCTGCGATGCGAAAACGTAACGCTATTTTCACTGCGACCGTCAAGCCTCTCACTGTTCACGGTGACAGTGGTTTGTTTTCCCAAACCGTACAGGGGTGTTTGATACAAAAAATCATAATTCAACTGTGCGCTCTTCACTCCGTAATAAATGCCCAGCGCGATGCGGTGCTCATCTGTATCCCATTTGCCGTTGAACTTGTAGCCGATGCGTGCCGCATCGACCGAGTTATACCACAGCGACGGGCGATGTTCGATCACGTAGGTATCCAGCGTCGGCGCGTAGGCTGCCGGCTTTTGAAAATGCCACGCCAATTTCGGTAAGCCCGTGCGGTTGTTCATACGATGAACATCGGCTAAAAGCAGCGACGTATCGATCGCAACGGTTTTTATCTTTTCAGTCAATTGAAGATGCAGCACATACTTCGCCGATACGATATTCCAGACCGGACAGCGTGTGAAGCCGGCGATATCCGGATCGTCTTCGTGCGCGGGAATGCGATAGGTCAAGGACGAATCATTTTCTAAGGTCACGCAGACATCCAGCGGCATTTCGACCCCGCCTTTTCGTTCGAAACGAATTTCCGATCCGTATGATTTTTTTTCATGATCCCAGCGTCCGGTGAAATCATAAACCGCATAATCGCACTGTTTTGTCGTATTCAGCCATTCCTCGAAAAGCCAATCCAGCTGCGTATGCGTCTCCTGTTCAAAGAACCGCTTCATATCTTCGCTCGTCACATGATGGCGGTTCCATTCCGAAAAATATTTCCGCATCACGTCGTCAAACTTTTGTTTGCCGAAATAATATTCCAGAGCAAACATGAAAATTTCGCCTTTGTAGTAGACCGAATAATTGTACGAACGGTCGCTTGAAAAAAAATCGGAAGCGGTCAGGATCTTTTCTTCAAAACCCTGCCTTGCCCACGATTCATAACCGACAAACGTATTGACACGCGCATCTTCTTTGGGATACCATTTCCGTTTGAACGGCGTTTCATATTCGATATTCGCGTATCGTCCGAACAGGGATTCCATTAATCGCGTCGTGTAGTAGGACGCAATCCCCTCGTCCATCCACGCTTCCCGCGTTTCATCATTCGCAAGCATGCCGTAAAACCAATTATGCGCCATTTCATGCGCGGTCACGCTGGCGAGACTGAATCGTCCGCGGCGGCCGGTGATAAAGACGATGTTCGGATATTCCATACCGCCATCCCCCGCCTGTGCAATGGTGAAATCACGGTAGGGATACGGTCCAACATACTGTGTCAAATATTTCAAAATTTGCACGGCCCATGATTTCATTTCCTGCCATTGTCCGGCAACCTCGGGAAGATACAATAAATTAATGCGCACGCCGTTGTATGCGACCGAATCATAGATATATTCCGTGTCGGCGCACCAGGCGAAATCGTGAATTGCGTCGGCATGGAACCGCCACGTGCGTTTCGAGCTCTCCGCGTGCGCCTGCCGCAGCCATTTAGAATGGGCAAGGATCTCTTCCGTTTGGCCGGTGTCTGACGCCGCGGGATTACTTTCCGGAATGAGCCGGTCGCCGGCCGTCGAATCTGCGTTCCTGTTCATCATATCGCCCGGACTCGCGGCATTCTGCAAGACCCCGCTCGCACCGACCATGTAAGGTTCCGGCAATGTGATACTCACATCGAAGGTCGCAAATTCTCCGTAAAACTCACGCCCCAAATAATAATTCTTATGCCATCCCTGCCGGTCGTACACGCAAACTTTCGGGTACCACTGTGCCATGGAATAATCCACGCCTTCCCGGTTCTGTCGGCCCATTCGCCGAATGAGCACCGGTATCTTTTCTATAAAATCCAATGAAATCGTCTGATTCGCTTCCGGTGGAATAGGCCTGGCAAGAAGGATTTCTAAAATGGTGTCATCCACTCTGTGGATTAGTCGGTTGCCGTCCGCGTCGGCAATGTTACTGACATGCGTGTAACCCAGCAAGTCGTCGCGCAGGTACGAAATGAGGCTGCCGCCGTAGAAGAAGTCCCTTTCGTTTTGATACCATTCCATGAGGCTGTTTTTCTTGAAGGCATTCACGTAGAGATGCATATACAGAACCCGGAGGGTATCGGGCGAATGATTTACATAGTTGAAAATTTCCTTGCCGTAAATCAGGTTGTACTCCGTATCCAGTTCCACGTCCATCGTGTAGTGCACCTGCTGCTGCCACGAAGGTCGGTGCGTTTGAGAAAAAAGATAACCCTGCAGTAATGCCAACGGAAGAATCATTCTTATGAATCGTGCTTTCATAGAGGGCAATAAAAAAAGTCTCCCGAACCATCGGAAGACTTTTATATTTTTAAAAAAAACGTTTAACAAAATTTATTTTTGTTTTGCTGAATAATTATACCGGTACTCCTTCGTATGCAGATTCAATTCCTTAAGTTTCTTACGGATTTCAAACCAGCCCAGATGCGTGTAATGAAAATCGGAAGTGTTCAGTATTTTCTTAATTTGCCAGGCGCCGAAATGAGGGTGTTTTTTCACGGCGAGCTGAATGCGCTCATCCACCGTCATCTCGCCGACATCGGCCTCCCGCTCGGGTTCCTTTTTCCTCACCTCAATTTTTTCCTCGACCATGGATACCACCGGTTTGGACGTGGCTGTGACGGGCATTGGCGTGGGCGCCGTCTCGTGGACCGGCGTGGTGTCTTTGGCTCTCGGCACGGCGGCCAGAGATCCTCCGGATTCTTTCACAAACGCGTCCACGGCATCATCAACCGTGTCGTAGGCTTTTAATATGTAATGGAATTCAAGCAATTCAAACACTTCATAAACTTCCGGGATCATGCGGACCAATTTCAAATCGCCGTTATTTTCCTTAATGCCCTTGATCTCGCTGATAAAAATACCCCAACCTGCGGAACTGATGTAATCCACATCGCCCAAATCAACGATGATCCGGTGCTGGTTCTTTTTCAACAGCGAACCCAGCGCCCTTTCCAATTCCGAAGACGTTGTCGTATCGATATACCCGCCGACCTTAATGACACCGATATTATCGCCCGGTCCGGTATATTTAATGGTCGTTTGAATTCCCTCCATGGTAGCGTGTCTCCTGTTTGCTTTTTTTAGAAACTATTTATCGATTGCTATGGTCAGCGGTGATGCTAAAGGATGTTTTTACCAATATTTTATAAGTTAATGGAATTATGATAAAGACGCAAGGTTTTTATTGAGGGTTGCTGAAAAAATATTTTCTCACCGGTGCGCAAAACTTTCCATTTGTCTTTTCAGAAAAAATTCAGTATCTTCTCCCTATTAATTTTTTCAATTCATTCCCGCGTCTTTTTCTTTCAGGGGTTGATGCATGTCTGAATTACGCAAGGATCCGATCGTAAGCCGTTGGGTGATCATTTCCGAAGAACGGGGAAAACGGCCGTCCGATTTTGCACCGGATGAAAATAAGAAGAAAAGCGGGCACTGTCCTTTTTGCGAGGGTCACGAACATCACACACCGCCGGAAATTCTGGCCTACCGGCACGGTCAGTCGGAACGCAATAAACCGGGTTGGTTCTTGCGCGTCGTTCCCAACAAGTTTCCCGCACTGCAAATTGAAGGTGAACTCAGCCCGTCCGGCGAAGGCGTGTTTGACAGGATGCACGGCGTCGGCGCGCACGAAGTGATCATTGAAACGCCCGATCATCAAAAAGATCTGACGGATCTCCAGAGCGGAGAATTTCAAAAAATTTTTTGCGCCTACCGCGATCGCATCACGGATCTGAAAAGAGACACCCGCTTCAAATATATTTTGATTTTTAAAAATCACGGCTCCGCTGCAGGCGCCACAGTTGAACATACGCATTCTCAGCTGATTGCGACGCCGGTCATTCCCAGAACCATCGCCGAGGAATTGCAGGGCGCAAAAAATCACTACGACATCAAAGAACGCTGTGTGTTTTGCGATATGATTCGCCAGGAAATGACCGATACCCGACGCCGGGTCGCGGAAAATGAAAAATTCATTGCCCTTGAGCCTTTTGCGGCGCGGTTTCCGTTTGAGACCTGGATTTTGCCGAAGCATCATCAATCGCATTTTGAGGAAGAACCGGAATCCCATTATTCTTTTCTCGCGGATATTTTTCTGGAAACGTTAAAACGCCTGCATATCGCACTGGACAATCCTCCTTATAATTACGTGTTGCACACTTCCCCGGTGAATCAAAAAGACGATGCGAATACGTATCACTGGCACATTGAAATCATGCCGAAACTGACCAAAATCGCGGGCTTCGAATGGGGCAGCGGCTTTTTTATAAACCCGACTCCCCCCGAGCAGGCGGCGGAGTATTTGAAACAAATCAAAATACATTGACCAATCGGAACCAGGAGTGTTGTCGGTATGAAAAAATATAAAATATTTTTTGTCTCTGCGGAAATTTATCCGTTCGTCAAGGACGGCCGCGGCGCGGAATTCGCCGGCTCGCTTCCGACCTATTTGCAGGCGTTGGGCCATGAAGTACGCGTGCTCATGCCCAAATACAGTTTGATCAATGAGCGCAAGCATATCATCCGCGACATTATCCGCTTGAAGGATATTCCCGTCACCATGCATAACGGCGAGCTCGTGATTTCGGTCAAATCCGGGTTCATTCCCGAGAGCAAAACGCAGATTTATTTTGCCGATTGTGAAAAATACTATAAGCGGGCCGATATGTTCCGTGACCGCCGGACCGGTGAATATTTCAAAGACAACGATGAGCGCTTTACATTTTTGGCCAAGATCGCCATTGCCACATTGAAAACGCTGGGATGGCAGCCGGATATCGTGCACTGCTGCGACTGGCCGACGGGCCTGCTGCCGGCTATGATCCGTGAAGAACAGAAAAAAAATAATTTCTTCAAGAAAAGCATCGTGGCATTTTCCATCAACCGCATGAACGAGACCGGATCGTTTGACCGGCCGAGTTTTGAAAAAACAACGCTATCGGAAAAAGTGATTGACAAAGAGAAATGTTTACATAAGAACAAATTGAGTTTGTTGAAAACCGCGCTTGCGTATTCCGACTGCGTCACGATTCCTTTCACCCACAAGCATCTTAAGAGCCTGTCGAAGCCGGCCAACGATTTCGAGCAAATCATCGCGTCGAATAAAACGTTGTATGACGTACCCTTCGGCGGGGATCACAACCTCTGGAATCCGTTTAACAATAATTCGCTGTATAAGTCTTATTCCGTCGAAAAATTCGACCGGAAGCAGACGAACAAAGAAGGTTTTTTGGAAGACAAGCGCAGCAATTTTGTTCCCGAAAAACTGACGGTCGGCATTCTCGCGGAGGATTTTGAAAGCCAGCAGAAAGCGATCGCGCCTTTCCTGAAAGCCGTCAAAGACATTCCGCTTCAGATCTTTATTTTGGCAAACGAAAATCCCGAGTCCTTTGCGGCGGTCAAGAACTTAATTGTAAAAAATGAGCTGCACACCGTTTTCTGCATGCAGGATCCCAGCGATCAATTTCGTCATAATTTCTTTGCCGTCTGTGATGTATTCTACATTCCCCCGACGGAGGCGTTCAGCGATTTATACTATTTAGACGGTATTCACTACGGCGCCGTGCCTGTGATTTCTAAAGACAGCCCGGTCGCCCATCTATTCGATCCGATCAAAGAAAAAAGTTTCGCCGGCGACGCCTTCGTGTTTTCAGACGAAACCGATCTCGCAAAGAAGCTGCAGGCGGCCGCTCAAATGTTCGCTGAAAGAGAAAAATGGGATACGATCGTGAAGAGGATGATGAAAAAAGATCTGAGCTGGAATTTATACACTCCGCAATTTGTAAAGATCTACGAGCGCGCGCTGAGCAAAGTGCGATAGCCATCCTGCCCGGCTCGCGGACTGACGAAAATAAACCATATCCAAAATTCAATGGAGAGAGCATGAAAACTGTTTTTTCCGTCCTTATTATTTTCCTGCTGGTACCGGGTTGTGCGAAAAAGAGCGGAAATTCCCGGATTGCAGTTTCCGTCAGTGATTCAGACAATAAAACGATGAAAGATATCACGGCGATTCTTCATTCCGTGACGGGCAAGAAAAATGACCGGGATGTTTTTGAATTTGAGAATATTCCAGCCGGTTTTTACGATCTGGACATTATTCATAACGGCCGTGACACGTTTCGTATCAAGGATCTCACGGTCGTGGAGAAGGTGGCGATTTCCATTGACGTCGATTTTCCCGATTCGCTCGTATCCGGGTCAAAACGTATCGACGTAGATCCGTGGCAGACTCATGTTTCCGCGGAACAACTTCCGGACATAACAGAGGAAGTGGTTGTCGAACAGCCGACCGAATCCACAGAATCTAAAGTGCCGTCGGCTTCCTCCAGAGCTGAGAAATTTAAGAGAGCTGAGAGAATTAGGGCGAAGGCAAGGGCAAACGCCGCCGCGGCAAAAGCGGCAGCCGGAGGCGAAAGAAGTTCGAGAAGGAGATACTCCAATATTGATTGGAGGACTGCGAATGCCTCAGCGGTCAGAGCTGCAAAATTTTGCATATCCAATGCAGATTTACAGGCTCAATATGTTCTATTGGCATGTTTTGTGGATGATTCCAGCGGTTTTCCGACCGGCCATCGGGAGATCCATTCAAGAGATACGACGGTCATACCTGAAGGAAATCTGGCCAGGATTTTCGCCGTTGAAAAAACACAATATCAGGTTGGAATTATCGGTACCGACGGGTCGAATGAAGAAAGAAAATTTTTTGAATCGACTGCTGTTATCTCCTCCCGTTTCAAAATATATCCACCCCAGTCTGACGAGTCTGCTTGCACGTCGTTTGCCATTTTGAATATTGACAGCAGCGGAATTCAGGCGATCCATGATCAAGAAATTGCTACGGATGAGATTGAAATCGTCAATCTGAAAGATTACCCTGAGTACGAAATTGTCGCTTATCTGCAATCACCCGCTTCTAAAACCTACGCATTTTTGCATGAGGATCGGGTACTCCATTATGAGAGGTTTTCCGACTGCCGGATCTATGCCGTTAAGAAGTCGGAATTGAAAGGGAGCTCTATCGAGCAGGCAAAATCACATCTTATTCCAAGTTCCTTGGATCTGGTAAGTAGGGAAGTACGGATGAAGCTTGAAGGTAAGTACAGACGCATAGAGACCTACGCCTACGCATTGGTCGCAGATCATCAAAAGACAACCTTGCGCATCGTCAGCATTGAAAGCGGCGAACTAAAATTGGAAAGAATCAAGGCCGTGTACCATTATCCTGACGGCAAGATGATTGAAAGGTTAAGGTGAGACTATGCGGCCGTTAATACTCATTGTCGGTTTCCTTCTGCTGAATTTACATTTGACTGAATTGAAGGGAGATGTTGCAACACCCGGAACGAAAAGCGTGGAGTACCGGATCTTACTCAAAAACGGAGATCAATTTCCGGATTATCTATTCTATGTTCTTTCAACTACCCAGCTGCACTTTGAAGAAGGATGGAGATCACTGCTGCCTGGTGAGGCTGTCAGTGTTTTCCATAGTAATTATGTTCATTTCAAGGGCATTTTTGCAGTTTCGAAAGATAACCAGGATAAGAATAGATTTAGCAACATTTATCGACAGGTCGAAGGACAGTCGGATCGAATTTTGCAGGAATCGCTGATGCAATCCGGTGTTTTCGTCGGTCATTGGGATTGGTACAGAAACTACAACAGCGGAACAACCGTCAGCGACCCAATAGAGTCCATCACGGATGAATTCGAAATCATAACCATTGATAACCGAGGAATCACTCTGCGATTAAACAAGGTCATCTACGAATATGTGGATGGATTGAAAGAAGAATTGACCGCGCAAGATAATCAGCGCCCGCCACGCCAACGTCCAGTCGTATATTGGTACACTAAAAGCGATCGTATCGAAAAGAAAGATACCTGGTTTTGGGCCGTTCCTCTTTCAGCCGCAGCCGGACTCGTCCTTATATGGCTGTACCGAAAGCGCAACCGGCGTAAGGCAGGCTGAATGTCTAGCCTATCGGCGCCCAGCCGACTACCAGCCCGACCCGCGATGCCCGCTCCCGGTATTCACCGGACTCCTCAGCCCTAAATTTCCGTGAATTGTCTTGAACTTTTTGGAAAAATTAGTTATTCTCTCCGCGCCTTTTTGAATTTTTGCCGAAGGAATAATGAAAAAAACGGGAATCACATTTTGGATGATCGTGTGGATCTGGGCGGTCCCTGTCGGTCAGGCTCAAGTCTATTGCGACTACACGATTGAAATTAAGAATCCCGCATTAAAAAAGGCCTACGTGACGCTGGACATTCAAAATATTTCGGAAAGCAATTTATCGTTTCTGATGCCCGCCTGGGCGCCGGGCAATTATATGATGTGCAATTTCGGCCGGTGGATTGACAGCGTCCAAGCTTACGACCGCACGAATCAGCACCTCCCGGTGGTGCGAAAGAATGTGAACGAATGGCAGATCAAAAATGCGAATACTATTTCCAGGATCACGTACATCGCCAGAGATATTCCCGATGATAGCTTAGAATCTTTGCCGACATGCCTCAACGAAATGGGCGCGGATTATTTTTTCTTTAACGGGCCGTCGGTGTTCGGTTATTTGGAAAATCACAAAAACGAAAAATGCCGCGTCTCGTACCTTCTGCCTTCCGGCTGGAAGACGTGGTGCGCGCTGGACAGTTTGAGCCCGTTGACGTTCGCGGCACAGGATTATGATGAATTGATCGACTGCCCGGTGATCGCAGGGGGCCCGCGCATCAAGGATTATGATTTCGAAGTGCACAACGCGCGCTATTCCGTGGTCGTGAATTCCGAATCGGAAGTTAAAACCGACACGCTGATCGCGGTTATAAAGAATATTGTCGAATACGAAACGAATTTGTTCGGAGAAACACCTTTTCAGAAATACGTTTTTCTTTTTAATTTTTTCACCGCGGGTCAGCGGTTCGGGGCATTGGAGCACGCCAATTCATCTGCTTACTATCTTCCGCCGCCGGCCCATGAAAAGGAAATTCGGACCAGCTTCTATGAGCGCGTGATCGCGCATGAATTTTTTCATCTGTGGAACCCGAAACGCATTCATCCTGGCCAACTGGACGCGTTCAATTATCAGGATTCCATCGCCATCGCTTCGATGTGGTTCATCGAAGGCGTGACGGAATACTATGCCAAGCTTACGCTCGTGCGGACCGGTGCGTGGACGGCATCCTACTTTTACAACGAGATGCGCAGCGTCGCGCAAGCGGATATCCGCGATAATTTGGAAACGGCCAGCTTTCAATCCGCACGCACGGGAGTAGCGGCTTCTATGTATACGAAAGGCGCACTCGCCGCCTTTTTGATGGATATCGAGATCCGCGACCAGACCCGGAATGAGAAATCGCTTGATGATGTGATCCTTTATCTGAATAAACAACTGGCGCACAAAAACAAGAATTACGATGACCGCAATCTGATGGGTCTGTTTAAAGAAGCGACCGGCGTGGATTTGGGAGAATTTTACAAACGCTATATCGGCGGATCAGAAGCGATGCCCGTGAGAAACGTTATTGAAAAAGCCGGATTGAATTACGAAACGACGTATCCCCCGTTTCTCGGATGGAATTTAGATATTGACGATGACAATCAGCTTTTTGTATCTTCTCTCGCTGAAAATTCCACCGCAAAGAAAGTGGGCTTACAAACCGGAGATATTATTAAGGAAATTCACCACATTAAGGTCACTTCCGACGCGGATCACATACGGCAGGTTGTGCAATCGATGGACACGTTGAAAGTGGGCGATGCGATCCATTTCGCAGTTACGCGAAACGGCAAGCCGAAGGAGCTCCAGTCGAAAATACAAGCCTCTTCCGTACCGGATGTCAATTTAAACGAAAATCTCCAGGCGACGCCGAAACAGAAAATGATCCGTGATGCAATTTTCGGGGTAAGCAAAAGATGATCGCCAAGATCCGAATTATGCCCAAGGCCGGTGTGCTGGATCCTCAGGGAAAGGCCGTCATGCATTCGCTTGAAACTCTTGGATTCACGAGTATAGATGACGTGCGTCTGGGCAAATATATTGAAATTCAATTGGACGGCATGACGAAAAAGCAAGCGAATGAGGCGATTGATGAGATGTGTCAGAAGCTTCTCGCCAACCCGGTGATCGAATCTTTCGAATTTGAGATCGGTTGAAGTTTTTCATTTGCTAAAAAAGGGAATCTCAATATTTTTGAAAGATGCCGGTTAATGCAAAAATTTTTCTTCGGGGCGTAGCGCAGCCCGGTTAGCGCGCTCGGTTCGGGACCGAGAGGTCGGGAGTTCAAATCTCCCCGCCCCGACAATAAGTAACTTCCCGCCGGCTTGTGATGATCTTAAAGCGTTTTCCTCGTCAGTCTCATACATCGCCATGATTCCATTCATAAAAAAAGTTTGGACGATTTTTGAAAAGGACTTTCTTACGCAGCGGCGTACGAAAGAATCTTTTAGCGCGATGCTGGTATTCGGCGTACTCGTTCTCGTTATTTTTAATTTCACGATGGGTCCCGGATCGGAAGAAATTCTCACGATCGGCCCGGGCATCCTGTGGGTGGCGTTCACGTTTGCCGGAACGCTGGGGTTGAACCGTGCGTTTGCGCCCGAAAGCGAGAACGGGAATTTCCAAGCCTTGATGATGCTGCCCCTGGACAAAGGCGCTCTTTACCTGGGAAAATTATGTTCCGGATTTGTGTTCATGTTTTTAGTGGAATTAATTATCCTTCCGCTTTTTGTTTTGTTTTTCAATTTGAATATTCTTCAAGAAATCCCTTCTCTCCTTCTAATATGTTTGTTGGGAACATTGGGATTCATCGGCGTCGGAACTATTTTTTCCGCGGTTGCGTTAAATACAAAAATGCGCGAGGTGATGCTGCCGGTACTGCTCTTTCCGATAACCATTCCTGCCTTGATCGCGTCGGTTGAAGCAACGGGAATCATTCTGCGCGGTGAAGGCTTTGCCCAGGCGTTCGATTGGATGAAGATCCTCATCGCTTTCGATGTGATCGTGATAGTCACTTCGTTTTTGACTTTTGAATTTGTTCTCGAAGAATAGAAAATATCTTGAAATAAGATTAAAAAATTGTTACATAGCCTCCTGTTTTTAAAGCAAGGAAACGACCGTGGCAACAATTGCAACAACTTCCCCCGCATCTCCGCGCGCCGATGTGAGCCGAACCGATTTGAAAAAATGGTATACGCTTGCACACCTCAGCCGGCTGATTGATGATCAGGCCTCGAAATTCATTCGACAATCCAAGGGATGGTCGTACCTAGCCACGTGCGCCGGGCACGAAGGTATTCAACTTGCGCTCGGTTTGTCTTTTCGCCCGGGCAAGGATTTCTTATTCCCTTATTACCGCGATCAATTGACGTGCCTGGCCGCGGGAATCACGGTGGATGAAATTATGCTCAACGGTTTGAGCCGCCGAGACGACGTTGCGGGCGGCGGCCGGCATATGTCGAACCACTTTGCCAAGCCTGCAATACACATTGAAAATGTTTCGTCCTGCGTTTCCAACCACACGCTCCACGCCGTCGGTGTCGCGCGGGCGGTCAAATACTACAAATCGGATGCGGTCGCATTTGCGAGCTTCGGCGATGCGTCTTCCTCCGAAGGTTACGTCTACGAAGCCTTGAACGGCTCCAGCCGTGAGCAATTACCGGTTATCTTCATTATCCAGAATAATCGCTACGGCATCAGCGTTCCGTTACAAGAACAAACCGCGAACCCGATCGTTTCGGACAATTTTCGGGGACTGAAAAATCTATTCATCGCCAACTGCGACGGTAAAGATTTTTTCGACAGCCGCCGCGCCATGGACGAAGCATTACATTACGCGCGCTCCGGAAAAGGCCCGGCGCTGGTACACGCCGATTGCGTTCGGATCAATTCGCATTCCAACAGCGACCGTCATGAATTGTACCGTTCCAAGGAAGAACTGGAAGAGATGCATCGCCTGGATCCGGTCGTTAAATTCAGAAGTTTTCTGGTTGAAGAGAAGATCTTTAACGAAAAAGAAATCGCCGATCTGGAAAACGAAAACGCCGCAGCGGTAGCGGAAGCAGCCGCTCGCGCCGAAGCCGCTCCCCTTCCCGATCCGTCAACGGTGATGGATTTCGTAACGCCGGATCCGATTGCGGTCGATGAGACTCCGACGCCCGAAGGAGAACCGACTGAAAAAATCATTCAGGCGATCAACCGCACCCTCGTCGAAGAATTCCGGCATAATCCGGATACCTTTCTTTGGGGCCAGGACGTTGCTTCCAAAGATAAAGGCGGTGTGTTCAACGTCACGAAGGGTCTCCAGCAGGAATTCGGACGCGGCCGTGTGTTCAATGCGCCGATCGCCGAAGATTATATTGTCGGCACCGCCAACGGAATGTCGCGGTTTAAAGACAGCATACGCATTGTCATTGAAGCGGCACAATTCGCCGATTACATCTGGCCGGCCATGGAGCAGATCGTCGAGACGAGCCACGAATTCTACCGGTCCAACGGACAAAACTGCCCTAACATCGTCATGCGCCTCGCCAGCGGAGGTTACATCGGCGGCGGACTCTATCACTCGCAAAATATCGAAGGCATTATGGCTAACTTGCCGGGAGTTCGCATCGTTCAGCCTTCGTTTGCCGATGATGCGTGCGGGCTCTTACGAACGGCGATTCGTTCGCGCGGCATTACGTTTTTCCTGGAACCGAAATTTTTGTATAACCAGATTTTTGCACAAAGTCCGAAGACGGACGAACAACACGTTGTTCCATTCGGCAAAGCCCGCATCCGCAGGGAAGGAACGGATGTGACCTGCGTTACTTATGGAACCACTGTTCATTGGGCTCTGAGGGCGGCAAGTAAGTTGGCAGAAAAAAATATTCACGTGGAAGTGATCGACATTCGCTCGATCGTTCCGCTGGATATGAACACGATCCGAAATTCAGTTAAGAAAACGAGCCGTGTCCTGGTTGTTCATGAAGATAAACTGACCGGCGGGTTCGGCGGGGAAATTGCCGCGCGGATCGCGCAAGATTGTTTTGAGGACCTTGACGCACCCGTGCAAAGGCTCTGCAGTTTTGATTGTCCGGTGCCGTTCTCCAGGATTCTTGAAGGAGCGATGCTGGTCAGTGAAGAAAAAATTTACCGGCATTTGGAAGAACTAGTAAGGTATTGAAATTCAAATCTCAGTACCGAACTGCAATCGCGCGTAGGTTTTCTGAAATTTTTGAAATAACAAAAAAAATCCCGCAAGTACTTCCTTACGGGATTTTGTCTTTCCTTCATTCGCAATTCTATTTTTTACCAGAAGCCGGCGCAATGATGTTGCTGATCAGGTCGGGTTTAGATTCATCCCGCACAAGGTACGGATACTGTTCACCGCCATGATAATCAAGCGGGTACGTTTTAAAGTAATCCCGGCTCGATGCAAGGATGTCCAGCGGCCCTCTGACGTCCCGGATCGCCGCGCGCAGGATTTCGGACGAATATTTACGCCCATTCACTGCGACAACTTTCATGCCCGAAGCAAGGCCTGCGTTGGCAGCCGCCATTCCTGGCGTGACGTCGATGATCGTTCCATCACGGTTTATGATGATTCCAAGCGAGAAACTGAGATCGGTGATCTTTCGGATTTCTTCATGAGCTTTATACATACCGCTCGGCGTATCTTTGAAAACAAGTTTCCAGCCGCCTTGTTCGAACCCGCCAAGCGGAGCGTTGGCACTTAACGATTGGAGCCGTGAAGTCAATAGGGCCCGCCAGTCGTTCGCCGCAACGTCATTGAGTGCAGCAATCAGATCATCAAACGTGTACGGCTTGACTAAAGGAGCGGAGCTTTCGCCGCCGTGAAATTTCTTGCAAAAATCGTCCAAAGATTTTTTTCCGCTGGTAAGTTTTCGGATCGTCACATCCGCTTCCAGCCAAATGAGATCTCCTTCGTCATAAAAATCCACGCTGCGGCGCCAAGCGTCCCAATCGCTGCGCGAATCGTACAGGAGCTGAGCCTCGTCGCCCGTGTCTTGCAGGTTTCTCCATGTGCGGCCGGGACGTGAATTCAGGTAAGCGGCAATGTGAGCCTGATCTTCAAAGTATTCTTCTTTCGTGCGCAGCCCGCTGCGTGCGGCAAGAATTTTTCCGAGATAATGAGTAAGCCCTTCATACACCCACAACAGATCGCCTTTCATCGGAGAGGAGAAATCGCCGGTGGCAAGCCCGGACGGGCGGCGGTATTTTCCATTCCACGAATGGACAAATTCATGGGACAGAAGATCCGCGCTGGACTTGAAAAGATTGCTGTCAATGAGCGTACGCTCCGCGACGCGATTGTCGCTCGACTCGTGATGTTCCAATCCGAAGTGAGCGACGTGATCCGAAAGCGCATACAAGAAATCATAGTGGTTGTAGTGATGCGCACCGAAAAGCGCGCTCGTCTCGGCAGCCAAATTCTGATACGCGGTAATTTGTTTTTCAGAGATATTGAGCCCTTCCTCACCGTCGCAGCCGATATTAAGCGTGTGCCGGGTACTGCTGTTCGGCGAGAGATCAATCTTTCGTAAATGGGATGCCGCAAGGACAGGAGAATCTACCAGCGTCGTAAGGGAGACCGGCGCGAAGCCAATGGTTGACCCGGACTCCTTCTCGGTTTTCAATGCCGTGGCGTATTTCCATCCTTCAGGAATCTTCAGGCTTGCCGTTACTTGAATGTCATCGGGCTTTGAAGAAAGCGGATACATCAGGACGGTGTTCCAGCTGACGACGGTTAATTGCGCCGAAGCGGATGCGCCAGATGAAAATCCTTCGGCTTGCGGAGTAAGAATGAAATCAAAGGTCACATCTAATTTATCAGCGCCGCTCGGTACATTGACATGAATGGCAAACATCTCAACAAGATCCCGGCGCCACGCGACCGGCTTTCCTCCCGCCGTGATCTTTAATCCCGCCACATCAATGACGGGGCCCGTCGGGCCGTGTTCGCCCGGGATCCATTTCGGATAAAACAGCGTCAGTTCGCCCGGTTGGACAGAAATGGTTTCGCCGGCATGCAAAAGATTGCGCGGAGCTTCGGAAGCATCAATGTTCAATGTGATGCTGGTACGTTTTTGCGCATGCGTCAGCTGCGTTGCGACGAGGAGAATTGCAAGGAATGGAATCCAAATTCGTTTCATGTTAAATCCTGTTCATTTTAAGACATGGATCTCAGGTTACTTTTTATTTTTCTTAATCGTTGCCTTCGCCGCTTCGACGATTTTTTCTACGGTAAACCCGAATTCAGTCAGCAGCGCTTTGAGCGGAGCCGATTCGCCGAATTCCCGCATGGCGACCACGGTGCCGTCCGCATCGATGCCGGTATATCTTCGCCATCCAAATGATGAGGCGGCTTCAACGGCCACGCGCGCCCGCACCTTAGCCGGTAGAACTTTTTCCCAATAGTCGTCGCCTTGCCGTTCGAACAGGCTCCAACAAGGCAAACTCACCACACGTGCTTTGACGCCTTCCTTGGTCAGTTGTTCATACGCGCCAACGCAAAGCTGAACTTCCGAACCCGTAGCGATCAAAATAATTTCCGGCGTCCCCTCGCAGTCGGCCAGAATATAACCCCCTCTGAGAACCCCGTCTGCGGAACCATATTTTGTTCTGTCCATCGTAGGCAATGCCTGACGCGTCAAAATGAGAGCGACCGGACGATCCTTATGACTCAGGATATATTTCCAGGCTACGGAAACCTCATTGGCATCCGCCGGCCGAATGACTTCGAGATTCGGGATCATCCGCAACGACCCTATTTGTTCGATCGGCTGATGGGTCGGGCCATCCTCTCCGACACCGATGCTGTCGTGGGTAAAAATAAAAACCGAAGGCTGCTGCATCAATGCGGCGAGCCTGAATGTGGCGCGCATGTAATCGGAGAAAATAAGAAAGCCGGCACCGTACGCACGCAGACGGCTCAAATTCATCCCGTTGACAATGGCACCCATGGCGTGCTCGCGCACCCCGAAGTGAAAATTCCTTCCGCTGTAATTTTCCTTTGAAAAATGCCCGCCATCCGCCAGCAGCGTTTTGGTCGAAGGCGCGAGGTCGGCGGCGCCGCCCATGAACCATGGGATCTTTTTGGCTATGACGTTCAGAACTTTTTGATTCGCTTCCCGGCCTGCCAATCCTTTCGCGTCGGCGGGAAATGTCGGAATTTCAGAATCCCATCCCGGCGGCAATTCGCGATTTTGAATCATCTTGAATTCCTTTGCCAGATCGGGAAATGCGTTTGCATATTCCGCAAATTTCTTATTCCACTCGGCTTCTTCCCTTTCGCCTTTGCTAATCATTTCCGAAGCGTACTGTTTGACCTCGTCGGGTACAAAAAACTTCTTCTCAGGATCCCATCCGTAATTTTTTTTCGCAGCTTTTATTTCATCTTCCCCGAGCGGTTCGCCGTGTGCGGCGGACGTATCCTGCTTGTTAGGTGCACCGTAAGCAATGTGACTGTCTACAATGATCATTGAAGGGCGCTCGGTCTCTTTCGTCGCGCTGATCAGCGCGCGCTGCATCATCTCCAGATCGTTCGCATCGGTCACGCGCTGAACGTTCCAGTGATAGGCCATAAACCGCGTAGCCACGTCATCGCTAAATGCCAGCGCCGTATTGCCTTCGATCGTAATATGGTTATTGTCATAAATCCAGACGAGATTACTCAGCCCGAGATGGCCCGCGAGGGATGCCGCTTCGCTCGAAATACCCTCCATCATGCATCCGTCACCGGCGACGGCAAAGATTTTATAATTGACAATGTCGTGACCGGGACGATTGAAATATTTTTCCAGCCAGCGCTCGGCCATGGCAAATCCGACGCTGTTGGCTACGCCTGCGCCCAGCGGTCCCGTGGTAGTCTCAATGCCGGGCGCCAGGCCATATTCCGGATGTCCCGCACATTTGCTGTGCAGTTGCCGGAAGTTCTTTATGTCGTCAAGCGGAATGTCATAACCGTTGATGTGCAGTGTGCTGTAAAGCAGCATGGAGGCGTGGCCCGCGGAAAGAATGAAACGATCGCGATTTGGAAAATTCGGATTTTTCGGATTGTGGCGAATGAATTTGTCAAATAAAGTGTAAGCGACCGGGGCCAAGGCCATCGGGGTTCCCGGATGGCCCGAATTGGCTTGCTGGACGGCATCCATGGATAGTGTCCGAATCGTGTTAATGCACAATGATTCACGTGAAGAGCTCATAGGTACCTCCGACGGATAAAATTAGATTGAATGGTTATGTCTTAATGATTGCGAACACCATTTACAATGAAAGACATGGCGGGAAAAAATCTGCAGAAAGTTAATCGGAAAAATTCAAAACTGCAACAGAAAACATTTCGACTATTCGATGACGAGATTCGAAAAATTTTCTTCAGGTTTTGGGACGTGCATATCGAGGTCTTCCAGGGCTTGCACAATGATCTTGGCAACGGCTAAATTTCGAAACCACTTCTTGTTGGCCGGAATGACGTACCACGGCGTGTTCTTCGTGCTGCAATGAGAAAAAACATCTTCGAAGGCGTCCCGGTATTCATCCCACAGCACACGCTCCTTCAAATCATTAGCCGAGAACTTCCAGTGTTTTTCCTTATCGTCCAGACGCTCCTGCAAACGTTTGCGCTGCTCTTCCTTGGAAATGTGCAAATAGAATTTCAAAATGGTCACTCCGTTATCGGTGAGCAGTGCTTCAAATTCATTGATCTGCTTGAATCGCCGTTTGGCCTCGTGATCGGAGATCAATTTATGTACCCGCGTAACCAGGACATCTTCGTAATACGAACGATTGAAGATGCCGACGTTTCCTTTGGCAGGAACGTTTTTGTGAATCCTCCACAGAAAATCATGGGATCTCTCTTCTTCGGTCGGCACCTTGAAACTATGCACCATGCAACTTTGCGGATTGACCCCTCGCATTACGTGTTTGATGGTCCCGTCTTTACCGCCCGCATCCATCGCCTGTAAAATAATCAGCAGCGCGTGTTTTTTTTCTGCGTATAAAAGCTCCTGCAAATCAATCATCTTCATATTGAGGTCTTTGAACTTCTCCTGCGCATCCTCCGCGGATTGATAATCCGACGTGAAATCCGGGTCATAGTCCTTCAGTTTAACTTCCTGATCGGGCTCCACTCTCAATTGTTTGATCATAGCCTCCTCCATTGACTTTACTCAAGTTTCATATTTTGAGACTAAAATGCCATGACTTTTGTCAGTTTTATACCGATATGTTTTCCACTCGAACTGCCCGCCCGATTGGAAATTGCCTTTGGGCTTTCAAAAAGATTACAAACCTGTTGACAATGACAAAAAAGTGATATACTTTTAGTGATACCTAAGGAAAGGAGCCATTCGTGGCAGAAAATTTATCGCTCAAGCTTAAGGATGAGGTTTTCAAAAAGACCGAAAAAATCGTCAACAAGCTTGATACTTCGCGCAATGCCTATATCAACGATGCAGTGGATTTTTACAATAAGCTAATGGAGCGTAAGCTGACCAAAGCCAGGCTCGTCAAAGAATCAGGAGCTGTTCATCAAACGTCATTGGATGTCCTCAAGGAGTTCGAAAAACTGGAGGACGGAAGTCACGAATGATCATCAAGAAGTTTTTCGTTTACACGGCCGACCTCAATCCTCATTTCGGTACCGGGCCGGAACAGATGCGTCCCGTGGTGGTCGTTCAAACGGATTCGTTGAATTTAGTGCACCCCAGTACGCTGATATGTCCTCTCACGGCCCGCGTGCACCCCGAATCCGATCTCTTGCGTGTGCATCTGCACAAGGGCGAAGCGGGATTGCCAAAGCCATCCGATATCCTGGTGGACCATGTTTGCGCCATCGACAATAAGCGGTTGGTCAAACGACTGGGTGAAATAAACGATAAGAACAAGCTGAAGTTATTGGAGAATCTTAAAATCCTGGTTTTAGAATAATAGGAAATGGAGTCCGAATGAGAATTTCCCTGAATTGGATTAAGGAATATGTTTCCCTGTCCCTTCCGCCGAAAGAACTTGCCCAGCGCCTAACCATGCAAGGGCTGAATGTTGAATCGGTCATTGAACGCGGTTCCTTTCCGGGAGTGGTGATAGGAAAAGTGTTGGAAGTCAAGAAGCATCCGAATGCCGATAAATTGTCGCTCACACGCGTGGATGTCGGAAGAGAAATACTGACCATCGTCTGCGGTGCGGCCAATGTGAAACCCGGGCAACTGGTGCCCGTGGCTACCGTAGGCACGTCCATGCCCGGCGGACTTGAAATCAAGAAAACCAAAATTCGCGGTGAAGAATCGTCCGGTATGATTTGTTCGAAAAGCGAACTGGGATTTGAAAAGGAAAAGTCGCCGGGAATTTGGGAATTGGATGGCGCGCCCGCCTTGGGACAGGATTTTGCACAGTTTATGGGCCTGAGCGATACGATCCTGGATATCGACGTAACGTCCAATCGTCCGGATTGTTTGAATTATCTTGGCGTTGCCCGGGAAATCGCCGTCATTGAAAATCAGCCCTTAAGGATTCCGGAACTGAAGATTCACGAATCTGCGGAATCTGCCGGCGATCGTGCATCGGTGAAGATTGAAGACACGGAGGGCTGTCCGCGTTACGCGGCCCGCGTTGTGTTTGGAATCGTCCTGGGGGCGTCGCCGCAATGGCTTGTGGATTATCTGGAGTCTGCCGGTTTACGTTCGATAAACAATATTGTTGACGTGACCAATTTTGTCATGCTCGAATCCGGGCAGCCGTTGCATGCATTTGATTACGATCAATTAGCCGGCCATCAGATTGTCGTGAAACGTTCGAAAGCCGGCGAATCCTTCACGACGCTCGACGGCAAATCGCACACCCTAAACGATGAAACCGTAATGATCTGCGATGCGGACAAGCCCATCGCTATCGGCGGTATTATGGGCGGAAAGAATTCCGAAATTTCCGGCAAGACCGTGCGCATTCTCTTGGAATCCGCTTATTTCGATCCCGCGCGCATTCGCCGGTCGTCACAGCATCTCGGCATATACACGGACGCGTCCGAACGATTCGAGCGGGGCGTAGATCCGCTCAAAACGGATCGTGCGCTGAACCGTGCTGCCGCTTTGATTGAGCAGCTTGCCGGCGGGCAAGTACTCGCAGGCACCGTGGATATCAATCACCTGAATTTTCCGGAGAAGAGAATTTCATTGCGCGATTCGGAGATAACAAAATTATTGGCTAAAAGCATCCCGCAAAACGAGGCCGTATCGATATTGGAAAAATTGGAATGTAAAGTCACGAGAATTTCCGAACAGGAACTGCAAATTACTCCGCCTTCTTTTCGCCGGGATTTGAATATCCGGGAAGACCTGATCGAAGAAATCGCCCGCGTTTACGGTTATAACAACCTGCCTGCCGCGGGAAGCGCGCGTGTGCATTACGATCACGAAGAAAATAGATCGGAAAAATTTTCCGGCGCGATTCGGAGCGCCTTTCGCGAATTGGGATTTTCGGAGATCGTGACCAATTCCATGGTCAATCCCAAGGATCAAATGACGGTTATTCCACGGCCGGAAAAACTCGTAAGGATCTTGAATCCGATCACCGAAGAAACGTCGGTGTTACGGCTGTCCCTCCTTCCAAGTCTGTTCGAAGTCCTGCGCGGCAATCTTCACCGGAAGAATTTCGATCTGCGTCTCTATGAAATAGGCAAGACCTACGTGCAGTCCGGTCAGTCCCTGCCCAACGAATCGACGATCGTCTGCGGGTGCATGTGCGGATCGCGCAGGCCGGTTCATTGGAGCGCCAAGCCGGAATCTGTGGATTTCTACGACTTAAAGGGTATTCTGGGCGCTCTGGGAGAAAAATTTATGCTTGATTCTATGGTGTTTAATCCGTATGCTTCTGAAGAAATATTTTCCCCGGGTTCTTTGGAAATTCTGAACCGTCCGGACAACGGCCATGCGTTGGGCCATTTCGGAAAAATTCAAAAAAACATCCTCCGTTCATTTGATATCGAAGCGGATGTTTGGGCGCTTGAAATTGATTATTCGGAATGGATGAAGCACGCCCGCTTCAAGAGAGCATTTGCCACGATTTCCCGTTTCCCTTCGATTCAGCGCGACCTGGCGCTGACGGTCAGCCGATCTGTCCAGGCCGGCGGCTTAATGGAAGTGATTCAAAAGATCGGAGGCCAAGATTTGCACGCCCTCAGCGTATTCGATGTGTATACGGGAGATCAAATTGCGCCGGACAAGAAAAGTCTGGCATTTTCCCTTCAATTTCAATCTCCCGAGCGCACGCTCACGGAAGAAGAAATAGATCGAACGATGCAAACCATCATTTCCAAAGTCGCTGTGGATTTTGGCGCTCAATTACGATCGTAAACGGCTCACCGTATGAGAAGATTACGAAATACCAAGTCAAAATCGACCCGCGGGGTATCGTTGGAATTCGTTCAAAACGGCTCATTGGATATTCTGGAAGGGAAAATAACCGAACTGCTGGGCGCCTTGCAGGAAGCGACAAGTGAAAACGCACATCTTCGAAACCGGATGAAAGAACTGGGAATGCCGGAAAAAGACAAAACGCTCGAGGAAAAAGAGAACATTATTCGGCGCCAGCAAATCATGTTGAAATCCAAGGAGGCGGCATTTCTGGAATTGCAGGACGCTTTCAGCGAACAGCGCCGGCAGATCGAAGCGCTGACCTCGGGAGGCGGCGGTTCGAAGGCGGCTGAAGCCCGTTCATCAGAAGACTCTCCTGACGTGCAGCCGTTGAGCGATGGCACACGCGATCGCATCCGAAACAGACTGGAAGCCGTGATGCGGAAATTAGATCAATTAGAAAAAATGATTCAGTAAGAATATTTTCGCGATACGTGACGTGTTGAATTAACAGACATAACAGTGGATAAAAGTACCGTTAAGGTAAATATTTACGGGTCGGAATATGTGATCAAAGGGGATGCGCAATCGGATCATATTGCAAAAATAGCCGGATTTGTCGACCAAAAAATGCGAGAGATTAACAAAAACGGATCCCTCAAGTCTCCGCTTAAGGTCGCCATCTTAGCTGCGCTAAATATTGCCGACGAATATTTCAAAACCAAAGACGAACAAAAAAATCAGATTGAATCGTATGAATCCCGCGTCCAGAAAATGGTGGACATGATCGAAAATCCCGCAAACGATTCCGTCGTTGAAACGGCCGAAGAAAAAAAAGAGCCCGAGGCAATTTCCTTATTTTCTCAGCCCTAGTGTATCGTCTTTATTTGGCTTCACTTTAATCCCTGTTATCAACACTTGCGTGCTCAATCGTCGCGATTGATTACAAGTTGTGATTTCAGGGATTTTTTATTTCATAACTCAACCTAGAACAGTAAGAGGAACAATGGAAATCGTCCTATTCATACTTTCGGCACTCGTGCTGGTAGTCGGCGCATTTATATTCGGTCAGGTCTATGCGACAAAGATAAAGGTCGCCAAACGCCTTCGCGAAGCCGAAGAAGAAGCAAAAAAGATCCGGAGCGACGCCGCCAACGACGCCGAGAATCTAAAAAAAGAAAAACTGATTGAAGTCAGCGACGAGTGGTACCGCAAACGGCAGGACTTTGATGAGCAGACGAAGACGACCCGCGTGCAAATCAAGAATCAACAGGATGAACTTCTGAAGAAAGAGCGCGGCATCGAACAAAAAGGCGATTTCGTAACGCGTAAAGAAAAAGAACTCCTTCAGCGAGAAAAGCAATTACAGACAACCACGGAGGACATTGCCAAAAAGAATGAACAACTGGATGCGATGATCAAATCCGAAAATGAAAAATTGGAACACATGGCGCGGATGACCATGGACGAAGCGAAACAGATTCTGATAAACAATATGGTCGAAAAAGCCAAAGCCGACGCGGCGCAGGCACTTCGCAATATCAAAGAACAGGCGCAGATCGCCGCCAAAGATCAGGTCAAGAATATTCTGCTCCAGGCCGTCAATCGAACTGCGATGGACCATACCGTGGAGACGACGGTGACTTCGATCAAACTTCCGAGTAACGAAATGAAAGGCCGGATCATAGGGCGGGAAGGAAGAAATATCCGCGCGTTTGAGACGATCACGGGTTGTGAAATTTTAATTGACGACACGCCCAACACCATCGTTATTTCCGGATTCGATCCGGTTCGGCGCGAAATTGCGCGCATGGCTTTGGAAAGCCTGATCACCGACGGACGGATCCATCCAGGACGTATCGAAGACGTCGTGGAAAAAGCAAAACGCGATCTGGAGGAAACGACGATTGCCAACGGCGAAGAGGCGTTGTATGAGGCCTCGGTTCACGGCGCCCACATTGAGATCGTGAAGCTGATCGGCAAATTAAAATACCGTCAGCAGTATGGGCAGAATCTTCTTCAACACAGTATTGAAACGGCGGCGATCGCGGGCATGATGGCGGCCGAATTGGGATTTGATGTACAGTTGGCCAAGCGGGCTGCGATCTTGCATGACATCGGGTACGCCGCCGATCGCGCAGATCAGCATCATGCCGTGGTCGGTGCGGAATTGGCAAGAAAATACGGAGAAACCCAAACGGTTCAGCAGGCCATACTCCTCCATCACGAAAACCCGAATGTCGCCCATCCTATCTGTGTCATTGTCAATGCGGCGAATATTATCAGCAAGGATCGCCCGGGCGCGCAAAAGGAATCGCTGGAGAATTATTTGAAACGATTGAATAAACTGGAAGCTATCGCCTTGTCGTTCCCCGGCGTGACACAAGCCTATGCGATTCAGGCGGGCAGAGAGATCCGCGTTCTTGTGGATTACAACATCATTGAGGACAATAAAGTCAACCAACTGGCGGATGACGTCTCTCACAAAATTGAAAATGAATTGGAGTATCCCGGTCAGATCAAGATCACTGTGATTCGCGAATACCGCGCCGTGGATATGGCGAAGTAATTGAGGTTTTATTTCCGTCTTTTTCAGGAGCTTGTCCTGATCCTTGCGAAGGAAGGGGTTAGGGATAGTTAAAATATTTACGACCTCAGCGTCCTTCCCAGGTCTGGCGTAGGTCACCCCTCTTTGGCAGGAGGGGAGCCGCCAGATCATTTTGCTAGCGTACCAAGGACGCCTATATTCCCTACTTTTCAAGGAGGGGTTTGGGGTGGTTTAAAACGGCAGGTCGTCGCTGGATGCATTTGACGGCGCTTCCTGCTGAGTCACATTTGAAGGCGAAGGCTCGACCGTATCCGACGGAGCCGGAATTGAAGTTTCTCCCCTGCCCTCCATTTTTCCACCGAGCATATTCATCGAATCGGCGACAATTTCAGTCACATATTTCTTTACTCCATCTTTGTCGTCATAGGTGCGCGTTTTCAATTTGCCTTCGATGTATACGAGCGATCCCTTTTTCAAATACTGCCCGATAATTTCCGCCAGTTTTCTCCAGGCCACGACGCGATGCCAATCGGTATGTTCCACCAGTTTTCCTTCTTTGTCCTTGTACGATTCATCGGTCGCGATATTGAACGTTGCCACAGCGGCGCCGCTTGGCGTATATTTCAATTCCGGATCTTTGCCCAATCTTCCGATGAGCATGACTTTATTTAATGTGCCTTTGGACATGATGTGCTCTCTCTCAAATAGATTTACAAATTACGTTTATTAGAATTGCCGGTTTTGACCTCCCCTTACCCCTGATACGCCGTGCTGAATCGTGACTTTGTCGGGAGAAGCATTCCTTCATGGGTTCCTTAACTTCGTTCATGCTAACTAAAATCACCTTGATTTTTTCTCCGAATAATTGGGGCTCTGTTTCGGCGTGTCTTTCATCGTGTCTCCTATCGGGGCGAGTCCCAATTCCTGACGGACTTTCGTTTCTATTTTTTTCGAAATCTCCGGATTATCGATCAGAAACTGCTTCGCATTTTCCCGTCCCTGCCCGATCTTTTCCTCGTTGAAAGCGAACCACGTTCCGCTTTTCTGCACGATGTTCATGTTGGACGCCAAATCGATCAGATCGCCTTCCTTGGAAATGCCCAGGCCGTACATCAGATCCACTTCCACTTCCTTGAACGGGGGCGCAAGTTTATTCTTAACGATCTTGACTTTTGTGCGGTTGCCAACGATGTTTTCACCGGCTTTGATCTGTCCGATCCGGCGAATATCAATACGAACGGAAGTGTAAAATTTCAATGCCCGTCCGCCGGTGGTTGTTTCGGGATTACCGAACATAACTCCGATCTTATCGCGGATCTGATTAATGAAGATCACGCACGTTTTCGATTTGCTGACCGCGCCGGTCAGTTTGCGCATCGCCTGGCTCATCAGGCGCGCCTGCACGCCCATCGTCGCATCTCCCATTTCACCGTCGATCTCGCTTCGGGGAACGAGCGCCGCCACCGAATCAATTACGATCACATCCACCGCATTACTGCGAACGAGACGCTCGGTGATTTCCAACGCCTGTTCGCCGTTATCCGGCTGGGAGATCAACAGGTTTTCCGTGTCCACGCCCAGTCGTTTGGCATAGATGGCATCCAGTGCGTGTTCGGCGTCGATGAATGCGGCCACACCGCCAAGTTTCTGCGCCTCCGCTATCACATGCAGCGACAGCGTCGTTTTACCGCTGGATTCGGGGCCGTAAATTTCCGCGATTCGTCCCCGCGGGATCCCGCCGATGCCCAGCGCGGCGTCGATCGAGATCGAACCGGTCGAAAACACATCCACGGTAAAGGACGTGCGGTCGCCCAATTTCATGATCGAGCCCTTACCGTATTCTTTTACGATATCCGCGAGGGTCCGGTCCAGGGAAGCTCTCTTATCTTTGTCCATGACATCGATATCGTCTTTTTTTACATCCGCCATTTTTACTAATCTCCTGGTTTCTAAAATATTTTAAAAAATTAATTTCGGGTTTGTTCTGCGAAAGTATTAAAACTAAAAGTCATTCGCAAGAATAATTCGATAACCACCCCTGTCCCCTTCCTTCCCAAAGCAACAGGCTCTGGGAAAGAAGGGGAATAAGAGTGTTCCCTCGGAACTAAACCGCCACGGGCTCTTCCTCAGTTTCCGATTCGCTTTCGACGAATGGCTTATCCGCAGAATTCGAATCGCCTTTCGGACTGAGCATTTTCATTTCGTCCGCAACGATCTCCGTCACGTAGCGCTTGATGCCGTCCTTGTCGTCATACGAACGGGATTTCATGGAACCTTCAATGCAGACCAGAGCGCCTTTCTTTAAGTACTGGCCGCAAATTTCCGCCAGTTTTTTCCAGGCGACGACTTTGTGCCAATGCGTTTGCTCGACCGGTTTACCGTCCTTGTCCTTGAACGATTCATTCGTGGCCACCGAGAATGACGAGATGGCCGTTCCGTTCACGGTGTAACGTAAATCGGGGTCTTTTCCCAATCTTCCGATCAGGATCGCTTTGTTTAATGTTCCCTTCGACATGAGAGTCCTCCGCTTTTTAATTTTGGGCAGCCAACTGACCGCCCGTTTTAATTAATTACATATCCAATTTAAGGGCACATTAATCTGAAATTATCTCAAAATTTGAGAATAAATGGTTGTACGCTCAAACACGGAGGCACGAAGACACGGAGATTTTTTTATTTAATTTCATTCTGTGCCTCAGTGTCTCTGTGTTGAATACGTAACCGCAAAGGCCGCAAAGAATTGGCCCGCGAAACACGCTAAAAGGCACGAAAACAATACTTGCCCACGAAAAACACGAAGATGCACAAAATATAATTGCACGAACTCCCCTCCTCGGATGAGGCCTGTCCTGAGTCCATTCACTTCGTTCAGGATAAACTCCGTCGAAGGATGGGTGGCCTGCGCCAGACCTGTCAGCCTCTGGCTGAAAAGGCCGGGGTGGTGAGCCGCATTGGCGCTCTTAACGGTTAAGTTTTTAAATTTAAATTGATTTAAACTCCCGGTTGCGATAAGTTCTACCCTGCGTTGGAATATATTAAGCCACAGAGAACACGGAGATTTTTTCTTGTTTAATTCCCTTCCTCTGTGCCCTCTGTGGCTCTGTAGCTGATTTTTGTTTTTTGCTTTAACAATCATTTTTTCGTGTGTTTCGTGGGATGGTATTCTTTTCGCGTGTTTCGCGGGTAATTGGTTTTTGTGTTTTTTCGTGTGTTTCGTGTGATGGTATTCTTTTCGCGT
>CAZLWA010000069.1:0-58460 GCA_964563165.1 uncultured Bacteroidota bacterium
CGCGTGCCGGTGAATAATTCGTAGAATAAAGTGCCGAGAGAAAAAATGTCCGTACGGTGATCAACCGGCTTCCCGGTAATTTGTTCCGGCGACATATACCCCGGCGTCCCCAGAATGGTGCCCAAAACGGTGGTAGTCGAAGCGATAACTTTTGCAATTCCGAAATCGGTAATTTTAGCCGCGCCTTCTTTAGTCAAAATGATATTGCCGGGTTTGATGTCGCGGTGAATAATTCCCTGCTTATGGGCGTAGTCGAGCCCGTCACAAATCTGAATCATGATCTCCAGAATTTGGTCGAGTGACAATTCGGTTTCTTCGTCAATAATTTGTTCCAGGGACGGACCTTCCACGTATTCCATAGCCATGTAGGAAATGTCGTTATCTTCCTCGGCATCATAAATCGCAACAATGCTCGGATGTACCAGTTTACCGGAGATCTTCGCTTCGTGCAGAAAGCGCTCGCGGAATTCCTTGATTTGGTCGTCCGTCATTCCAGCCCGGATTTGCAGCGTCTTGATCGCGACCGTGCGGTCAATACGCGCATCCACCGCTTTATACACGATGGCCATCGCACCTTGACCCAGTACATCCGTGATCTGGTAGCGTCCGAGTTGTTTGAACTTTAGTTCAGGAGGCATAGTGTATTTTCGAATTAGAACCGTTGCCGTACTTCACTAACGGCTTAAGTATAGAAAAAATTCTTGATTTAATAAACAAAAAACCCTGCGGATTTTCGCAGGGCTGACAAAAAGTGGTTTCAAAATTTTTCTACGCGACCTTTGCGGCCCTTTTGTTTAATTCCATCTGGACAATAAACCATACCGCGGGAGTAAATACAAGCCATAAAATAAACAATACCCACAAATTAAATTTTTCGGTGGACGCTTTTTCATAAAGCTCCGAATATTTGTAACAAGAAAAAAATGAACCGAAAGGAATAAATAGAAGTACCGTCCAGAGCCCCGGCGACGCTTCCTGATCATTGGCAAGGCTCTTTAATTCCATCGCAGTTTGATAAAACCAATAGATGCCGTAAATACCGCAGGTGACAATGATCAACAAAATCTGAACACCCATATTTCTGTTTTTGACCGCCATCATATCCTCCTTTACATTGCCTTAATTTCGACAACGATAATGTATCATTATTCAAACACGGAAGCAATAAAAATCATCGTTTGAAAAATTCATTCACCAGGGTCTCCCACGCTTTTTCGTCCACATGCTCCATTTCACCCAGGTACAGCCTGTCGTTTTTTCCATTTTCCTTCTGACCCAAAATCTTTTTGATTTTCTCGATAAAGTGAGAAATGTCGTCTTGATAGAAAGCGATAGCCGATTTGCCGATATTTAGGTTGACCATTTCGGCGTCAAAATTTTCCGCATCGAGGATACAAAACCAGTTCTTATCGTAAGGCGTAATGTCCAGCCTTTCCAGATCCCGGATCAGCGCCGAATTCACCTTCATTATTTTTCCGCTGATGGGAGAATTAAACGAAACCGTTCGCGTCCCCTGTGAGACACTGAAAAGCGGCTGGCCATGACGAATAGACATCCCCAAATTTGGAAGTTCCACGCCACTGATTCTTCCAATTAATTTTTTTGCAAAATCATCCATGCCGAGTTTGACCGTGCCGTCCTGCTCCATGCTGATCCAGCAATGATTCTTGGCGATAAAGACACCGCCAGGTATGGCGAATTCTCCCGCGCTCAGGAGGCTGGCTTCGGGGAAATGCGTGATGTGGACTTTAGGCCTGAGCTGCTTCTGGATGCGGTCTTGCCTTTGAATTAAGATCTTTTTCACAAAACTCAGCAACTCGTCTTCCGTGAAAGGTTTTTGTACATAATCCATGGCGCCGAATTTCATGCACCCGACCGCGGATTCTACCGTCGCATAACCGGTAATAATAATGACGTCAATATCCGGCCGCATATATTTAACCGCTTTTACGACCTCCATACCGTCCATTTCCGGCATTTTCAAATCGGTAAAAACAAAATCATAATGATGTTTTTGGATCAAGCCAAGCGCTTCCTTTCCTGTTTCCACGGTGTCCACCGAGTACCCGTCCAAAACAAGAATCTTTCGAAAACCGTCCAGGATGACCGGTTCGTCATCCACGCACAAAATCCGCGCCAGCGGGCTTTCAATTTCGGCGCGTTTCAAGGTCTTGGCTTCGTGCGTGAAATCCAATTTCACGCTCGTTGCCAACACCGCTTCGCGTTCCTGTTTGAGTTTATTCTCGTGCATTCTTTTTCCAATGGCTCGAATGGAAATGTCGAGAATCACAAACAAGATCAATGCTACTAGTAATAGGGCCATGACATCTCCTTTAGGGGTTTGTTATGATTGACTTCATTATAAGCGATCCGAACTGCACGGCATCAAGTGCTTTAGTTCATACTCTAAATCCGTCGGAATAATCCGATAAATCCAACCCTTAAAATAGGGATCTTTTTCCATGATCGCCGAATGCGTCAAGATTTCTTCATTGACTTGGATAATCCGTCCGCTGACCGGCGACAATACGGGATGCACCAAATTATTCTCGGAACGAATTAACGCACACATGTTTCCCTGTTCGACTTCGTGGTTTATTTCTTGAGCTTCAATGGTTTGAAAAATGTTGATGGTTTTCAAAAACAAATCGGTAATGCCGATTGCCACCGTTCCCGAGTCCTCCAAAGACAGCCAACTGATATAGCCCAGTCTATAATATTGGGGCGGACACGGGACATAGGCCAGGTCGCCGGACTTCCGGTTAATTTCGCCATATTTCATTCCTCGGTAAATGGAACTCAGCAATTCGTCTGCGGTGAAAGGCTTTGGAACGAAATCTATCGCACCTTGATATAACGATTCAACGGCATTGTCCAGCGTGGAATATCCGGTTGTCATGACCACGGGCACGTCGATTTGTCTTTCCCTCATCTTCGATAAAAATTGAAATCCGTCAACTTGCGGCATCATAATATCACAAATTATCAAACGGTGCTTGGATTGATGCAGTTTGCTCAACGCAATTTTAACGTCCATCGCCGATTCAACCGTGAGACCGTTTGACGAACAGATCTTCATCACCGCATCATTCACAACCTGTTCGTCATCAACCACGAGAATGTCGATCGGCTTGCTCATACTCATCCGCTTTGCTTGATTGGCAGTCGAATCGCGAACGTCGTACCCCGGCCAAGCTCGCTCTCAACTGCGATCGTTCCGTTGTGATTATCAATTATTCCCCAAATAACCGCGAGCCCCAGACCCGTGCCCTTCTGACCTTTGGTCGTATAGAACGGCTCGAAAATTTTCGAAATACTTTCTTTGGATATACCACAGCCCGTGTCGGTGATCTTTATCTCCGCGTATTCTCTGTGCCCATCTTCGTCCATCGCTTCCCATTGTTGCCACTCGCACTTGAGGTTCGCGCAGCCTTCCAGTATTCCCTTTGCCGGGATTTCAATGCTGTAGATCGCTGATCCGCACCTTGGACATGCTTTCTGCGGATCGAGCAGCGAAGAATGGCATTCGGTACACATGATTTTGATTTCCCTGTTTTTGGAAATTTCGATGCCGTACTGGTGGTGATGCCGCCCGTAAATTGGATCCAGATAGATGAATCCTTCATTTCCGCCGGAGCACACTTTGACTCTGATGGATGGCAGTCCGTCGATTTTCACGTCGGCGTCCATTAAACTGTGCCGTTTTGGACAGACGGCTTTTTTGATTTGCGCCACGCCGAACGGAGACAACGTCAGGCAGGATGCGGAGATAGTTATGGTGCCGCCGCCTTTGCCAATCGCGTCACAGCCATTGACCAGCAAGTTGATAAACACTTGCTGGATCTGATTCGCATCCACGATCATCTTGGGCAGACGCGCGTCCAGTTCTTTTACCAGGCAGATATTATTCAGGGACAGCTGATTTTCCACAACGGTGAATGCCCGATCGATGATTTCTTTCAAGTCGGCTTCAGTTTTTTTCGGCACCGACTGCCGCGCAAAGTCCAACAGGCCTTTAACGATTTCACGACTGCGAAGCGTTTCTCTCACAATGACTTTCAGATCGTCCTGGAGTTCAGGATTATTTTGAGTACGTTTCAGAAGAAAACTGCTGTACGTCAACACACCCGTGAGCGGGTTATTGATCTCGTGGGCCACACCGGCCGCCAAACGGCCCAGCGACGCCATTTTATCCGATTGAAATAATTGCAGACGTGCTTCGGATAATTTCTGGGTCATGGCATTAAACGAGCGTGCCAGCATCCCCAATTCATCCTTGCCCAGATCCCGAATAGTGTAATTCAAATTGCCGGATCCGATCTGCTGCGTCGCTTGCAACATCACATTCACAGGTCCGTCCACCCAGCGTGTAACAAAAAAGCCGATGATAAAACTCACCGCCATAATGGAGCTGATGGCAAAAATCCCCATTTCGATTTGACTATTCTGAATTTGCTTATCCGCTTCTTCGAGCGACATGGTCACGTCCAGGACCCCCAGCACGGTTTGATCTTTCGAATGCGCGTGGCAGGATGCCGTCCAGCAGTGAGATTCGTTATAGATGGGATTGATAATGCCTAGGGTGCGTGAAGAATCCGGATGCATTCTGAAAATTCTTGTTCGCTCTTTAATGGACAACCGCTCAAGCGGGGTATCTGCTGTATGGCACGCAAAGCAGCTTTCCGCGGCCTTATCCACCATTTTTCCGATGTCTTCATTCTTGGATGAATAGATGATCTCGCCGTTTTTATTTAGAATGCGCACATCCTTAATGGACGGCTGCTCGCCGATCGTATTGATCACCATGTGAATGCGCTCGCGTTGATTGAGCAGCATGTCATATCTCGTGCTGTATTTGACCGTTTCACTGAGCTGATTAGCATGCCTTTCGATTTCAGCCAATAAGCGGCTGTTCAGCGAATGGATGTTGAAATAAGCGAAAATGCCGATGATGATGACAGCCGTAAGGCCCACGATGACAATCAGTTTGATTCCAATCTTTTTGAACATGCGTATATCCGAATCTACTTTAGTGACGTACTTAATTTACCCGGCTTATCTTTTGGATAAACCTTGTCGTCATGGCAATTGGAACAGCCGGGTTTCTGTGAAAATTTCTTGTTGGCATGGCAATCGTCACACTCAAGCGAGTTGTGAGTATCATCCAAAATTAAACCCGTAATTTTATGATCAAACGTTTTCGCATTCCATTTCTTATGGCAGGACGTACATTCCGTCTGCAATTCTTTGTGTTGATTCTTGCCGCCTGCATGGCACTGGATACAGGCCAAACGAGCGTGGAACCGGTTGAGTGCCCATCCGGTTCGGTCCAGGTGATTGAATGGCTTCAGCGCTCTATTATTATGACATTCCGAGCAATTCTTCTCGCTGTCAGAATGACAACCGAAACACGCTTGATGCTTCTGCTCTTTTGTTTTGTCCGCACGGGCCGAAGATACGATAGACAAAGCTTTTCCGGCTTTTTGCTTATCCACGTCGTGGCAATCAACGCACGCCTGGTTTTGGTGACAGGTCGTGCAAGCCAGTTGAAACACCTCGGCATGATCGCTGTGATAAAATGTCACTAATTTTCCGCCTTCATAGGAGGTCTCATATACAAGCTTTGAAGGCTTGTCTAATTTCGGATGAACGCCGGATTTCTTCAAATCGGTCTTTGGCACTGTTTTCTTGCTCTCACTTTTCAGCTCATGGCACGAATTGCATTCCGACTGATGACTCCATTCCCGGTGACAATCCATGCATTGACGGTGATACGCACCTTTGAGTCCGGGCATACTCAATTCGGTCTTCTCCTGCTCATGGCAACTTTTGCATGCTAAGACCGGTCCGGTTGTGTTGTAGTGGTGGCAGCTCTGACATCCGCCGGATATTTCAGACATTTCCGCATGGCGCTGGTGAGAAAAGATTACCGGGGCATACCGATCTGAAAGTTCCGAAAGCGTAACCGTATGCGGTCCTTCTTCGGCGGTATGACGGATTGTGATCATGTCCCCCCTGGGGCAATCGACCAGGCACGGATCTTTAGCCGTCGGATATTCGCAGGCATGACATGTCTTACAATTAAGGGCAGTTTGTGAATGTTTTTTACCAAAAGTCGCTTGCCCCATAAGGTTGGCTGAAAAAATAACCAAGAATATGCAGACGAGTCGTTTCATGGAGCATTTCCTCTGATCGCATATTTAGCTTGAGGACTGACTGTTTTGTCCGGTGAACTGATGACCGGAAAGTTCATCACAATGATTCTGTAAAAAAGAATCAGCATGGAAGCAAAACCCACGGTCAGAGAAATTTCTCCGACGGATGGAAAATAGCTTTGCGTTGCATATGGCGGCGTGTATGCTACAATGAAGTTATTGATGCGATTCAGCAATACGCCGAAAATAACAAGCGACGACGCAACAAGAAGGCCTACCGGCGAATGTAAAACAACCTGCGAAAGAAACATGCGAAGCGGGATAATGACTCCAAAGACCACTTCAATCACAAACATCACACTGGCGGTATTGAATTCGTTGAGATAGACAAAGGTTTCACGAACAAACATATCGCCGATCTTGAATGCCAGATAGATTCCCAGCAGCGGTGCCACCATCCTGCCAAGCCTTGACAATACGTGCAATTCAGGCTTCATTCCGAATGATCGTGACGCGAGCAAGGACTCGAAAATCACCATCGGAAATCCGACGGAGACAGCGGAAAGCAAAAATAACAGGGGCAGGATCGGCGTCTGCCACAGCGGATGCATCTTTGATCCCGCAATGATCATCAACGTTCCCAGCGAGGATTGATGCAGTGTTGAAAGTACCACGCCGGCAATGATAAACACAAACATCGTTTTAGAAAGGCCTCGATCCAGAAGCCGCAGCACAGAATCAATTAGTCTGTTCAGATGCTTGAAAATTCCCTTCAGATTCACATGGCCGATGAAACGTTCTGTGACGATCGGAAGAAATTCGATGTATAGCACGCTCATATAAATCATCACACAAATACCTACTTCAAAAAGCGCCGAATTCCCGTTCCACATGATGAGCGGATGCCATACATAGTACCATCTTCCGATATCCACGCACACGCCCAGGGCCACAAACGTATACCCTAGCATAGCCGTCAGCAAAGCCGGCCGGATCACGCTGTGATAATTTTCGCGATGCATGACATGGCCCAGGGCGGCGGATGTGAACCCGCCTGCAGCCAATGCGACTCCGGCGGCAACGTCTACGCCGATCCACAACCCCCAAGGGTATTGGTTGCTCAAATTAGTAACCGCGCCGAGCCCGAAAAATAGTCTTCCGAAAATAAATACCAAACCATTTAATGCGAGCAGGATCAAAATGATCACGCCGCGTGAAAAGAAATTTTTCTTAATTGAAACAGAATTGCCGTTCATAATTTATCCCCATCCGCGGTCCCGCGTTTCTTCATGATCCACATCAGGCCGCCCAGCAGAGCATACAGCGAGACCGGCGGAACGAAGTAAGCAAATATCCCGTGCTGAATCGATTCGGAAACGCCGGGCGCCGGGTTGGTTCCGAGTTTTGGAAACTCCAAATCTGCAAAATCCCGGCTTGCCAGATATACCCATGACGTCCCGCCGACTTCGTACTCGCCGTAAATGTGATCCTTATAGCGCTCGCGATTCTTTTTGATCCGATTCCGCGCGATTTTGATAAGCTCCGATCGCGTTCCGTAGGTCAGCGCTTCGACGGGACAAATATCCACGCACGCGGGCTGCTTTCCCTGCGCTGTCCGGCTGGAGCAAAAATCACACTTCAGAATATTCGGTTTCCACGCTTCCTGAAATTCAAAGGCCGGAATTTGAAACGGGCAGGCCACCATGCAATACCGGCAGCCGATGCATTTGTCGGTGTCCCAAATCACCGAACCGTTCTGTTCCTTGGAAAACGCGCCGACAATACACGCCGACACACAGGCCGGATGATCGCAGTGCATGCACTGAACTTTTACATTGATTGGAATCGACTTTTTCCTGGGATTCTCATATTCATTGACAACGGTCAGCGTCTTTTCATTGGGTCGTCGTTTATTCTCAAAAACGGATCGATCCTGATAGGCTTCCAATTCTCCGGCCGGAAAGCCGTGGGCTGTCTTACATGCCCATTCGCAATTGCGGCAGCCGATACAAACGGTCGTATCGACCAGCACTCCCATTCGGTCTTCAGAGAGAACATTCTTCGCCCCGGCCTTAACCTGCCTGTTTAGGCCGGCCAGTGCCGCACTCATGAGAGCCGTGATTTTGAGGAAATTTCTGCGATCTTCTTTCATACCTAATTATGCCTGGCTTCTCATCATTTACCTAAATCTATGGCAGGCTTAAATAGCCGACAATGACGTTTATCATGTTTCGCAAAATGAAGATTACATGAGTTTGGAGCCGGGTGGAGCGGAAAATTCAACTCAGAGCAGGAATTATGAGGGAGTATTTGGAGGAGGCGGATTAAGAGGAAATCAGGCTTCAGGGAATTTTTGTTTGATGTGGGTCAACATGAGACGAACCTGGTCGTTCTTGGTCATATTGGAATTGTCGATTTTGATCGCCTCTTTCGGTTCCAATAATGGGCTTTCAGCGCGGTCTTGATCGAGCGTATCGCGGGCTTCCATTTCTTCGATAGTTTGCTCAAGGCTCACGGCATTGTCTTTTTCCCTTAATTCCATCATCCGGCGCCGCGCACGTTCTTCGATTCTGGCGGTTAAGAAAAATTTAATGTCGGCATCCGGAAAAATCACCGTCCCGGCATCCCGGCCGTCAATGACACAGCTGCCGGTTCTTCCGATTTCACGCTGCCGAGCCACGAGAAACTGCCGCACTTCGCGTATGCCGGACACCGCACTGACATTTTGGGTCACCTCAGGTGTGCGGATGGCGTCCGAAACGTCACGGGCACTAAGATACGTCTTTTGCTTTCCGTCCTCGTATCGCACGTGAATGTCCATGTCTGAAAGCAGTGCCACAATCTTACCGGACTCCGACGGATTAATTTTTTCCTCGAGAATCTTCAATGTCATCGCGCGGTACATCGCGCCGGTGTCCAGGTAGGTATAACCCATTTGTTCGGCCAACAGCTTTGCCGTCGTGCTTTTACCGGAGCCCGCCGGCCCGTCGATGGTAATTATTAATTTTTTTTTCACTGTAAATTTTTGTCGCTCGCCCTGCCTCTGGGAGCTTTGACTTAGGCTGGGACCGGTTCGCTGTGATTACCTCGATAAATTTGAGACGGGGAGATTCCAAAACTCAAGAAGTCAGGGCTGCGTCAGTCCCACGGCTTTCTTCAAGGCATCCACTTCCTGCGGTCGCAAATTGCGCCATTGCCCGTACTTAAGCTTGGCCAATAATAAACTTCCGTATTTTGTGCGGTGCAATTCCCGCACTTTAAAACCTAATTTTCTGAACATGCGCTTAACCTGTTTGTTTTTTCCTTCATGGATCGTGATTTCAACAACGGTCGGGCCGAGCTTCACGGCTTTGCACGGGGCGGTCTTACCGTCAATGAGTACAACGCCTTTTCGTAAAGTCTGCAATTCCCGTTCATCAATTTTCTTATTGAGCGCCGCAACGTAGGTTTTTTCAACGCCGAATTTCGGATGGGCCAGGCGAAACGATAATTCCCCGTCGTTGGTCAGCAGCAGTAAGCCGGTCGTATCGGTATCCAAACGTCCGACCGGAAATACGCGCTCCGAAATCTTCACCAGATCCATCACTGAATCGCGTCCTCGTTCGTCTTTAACCGTCGTAACATAATTCAGCGGCTTGTGCAGCATAATGTACACGTCGCTGCGTTTGACGTAAATCGGTCTGCCGTCCACTTCCACGCGGTCAATTTCAACATCGACCACGGTGGCGAGATCTGTCACCACGTGTCCGTTACGCGTCACTCTGCCTTCCTTGATGAGTTCCTCGCTGCTTCGGCGGCTGGCAATGCCGGCGGAAGCGATGTATTTATTCAGACGCATGGGACTTGAATAGAAAAGAATTTAACAACGCAGAATTCTGCAGAGAATCTACTCCGCGGTGATGTCAGCTGTATCGGTCGAAAGGTTGCTCTTCTTCAGCATCAGTTCACGCAGGTTGGGCTTTGCTTTCAATGCATTCTTAAAAGAATCGTGCCAATGATATCCCAATTCCACGATTTCTCCGGGTTCACGAATGGATTTGAGATGCACCAGACATTCGTCAAGTATTTCCTTTTGTGTGACTGTATCGAACGGCGCTCCGAAGAATTGTCCGAACGGAAAGCGTGCCAGGAGCGTCCGCGGCGGTTTCACATTTTGACAAACCGATTTGAGACCGCCCACCAGAACCGTACTGATCTCCGCTTCCTCAATCATCCGTGCCATCAGGCCCCCGCTTTGATGCGACAACGGCCCGACTGCCGAAATAATGACCGCGTCCACCAGGAATTTCTGCAGCTGACGAATGATCTTCGGGATCGTGTCCTCGATCAGTTCCTTAGGATTTCTTATTTCACCCATCACGCTGAAATGCAGTTCCGACGCAGAGCTGATGCGCTTTTCTTTTTCAAATTCTATCAGACGATCCAGCGGGAAAATGCAATTGTAGTCCAATGCGACGCTGCTGTTCAGATCGATGTCCCGGCACGAAACGCGCGTCTCTTCCTGCGTGCTCGTTTTCTTGATCTCCCGGAATGAGCTGTCCCCGTTGTTATCCGCTAAATTAAAATGCTTTTGCGTCTTCCAACTGTAAATGCCTGCGGTAGTAATCAACGCGACTTTGATTTCCGGGACTTCCTTGGCAAGATGTTTCCACGGTACATCGGGATTAATGATCCATTCATAATCTTTAAGATAACGATTTTCCATGTTGCCTCGCCCTTACGATGGAATAGGTTTAGGTTGCTCGGGATCAAAATTATTTTCTTTCACCGGGGGATCCGTATCTTGAAACTCTTCCTCCGTGGCCTGCTCATGGGATTTCACATTTTCTTTGGCTGCATCCGCACTGAAATCCAGTTCAAGCGTGCCCGCAAATTCCTTGTCCTCTCTCAAGATATCCTCGATCTCCTTCAATTTCGGCAATTCCGACACTGCATCCAGGCCGAAATGCTCTAAAAAATTTTTTGTTGTGCCGAACAGCAGCGGCCTTCCCGGAGCGTCTTCCCGGCCAACCACGGTGATGAGGTTCTTTTCCATCAACGACCGCAGCGTCCAGTCGGCGTTCACGCCGCGGATTTTCTCAATTTCCGAACGCGCAATCGGCTGGCGGTATGCCACGATGGCAAGTACTTCCAGCGAAGCCTGCGATAGCTTTTTATCCGCTTTTGATTTGAAAAGACGGCTTACCCATTTGTCAAATTGCGGATGCGTGGCAAACTGGTAGCCGCCGGCAATTTTGATAATGCGCAGTCCGACATTTTGATCCTGATAGTGTTTATTTAATTCGTCGATCGTTGTTTTCAGAATGCTGCCGGTAACCTCTTCCTTGGCCACGCACTCAATGATCTTGTCCGCCGGCACCGGTTCGGTCGAAGCGAAAATAATCGCCTCGATTATATTCTTTAGATCGACACCGTCAATGATAATCGGTTCAGAACTCAACGCTTTTGATCACTCCCTGATTATGAAAACAGTTTTTTTACCACGGATACGAGTTTATTAAAAAAATTTCTCATTAGGGAAACCTTTTTCTCCTTCGTTTGCCGAACAGGTTCGAGATGCGCAACAGCGGTTTCAACGGCCGCCCCTTCTTGTTTCTTTGAGTCTTCCGATTTTTTTTCTCTCGTTTTTAAATCAGCCACCGCCTCATTTTTCAACAGGAGTTCAGGTTCGGTTACGGCGTTTGGCTCCGGGCTTACGGTCATCAGGTCATTTGTATCTTTAGTCTCCGTTTCGGCAATTTCATTTCTTGTATCCATTTCCTCCGAGACCGCATCATTTCCGATGGTCTCCGTGTTCCCGGCTCTTTGCGTGTCAACCGGGTTCGGCCCTCCGCTCCCGGAATGCCGATCGAATGAAGTACTATTTTCCAGTTCATCGGCCGCGACGATACCGGGAATAGTCTCTGCTTCCGCGGTCTCAGTCCGCAAGTTTTCTTCATCGGCCGCAGCAGCCTCAACGTTTGATTCTTCCTCAAGGTTTTTGCTCTTAAGGGACTCGTCAACAGCCTCGGCCGCGGTTTCCGTTTCCGTTTCCGGCTGAGTATCAATCATGTCTTGAATCTCCGCCTGAATAGCTTCGGCCGAAACCGCACGTTCCCCTTCCGGGATTTCTTCTTCCTTAAACTCTTCGGCTTTATAAATCCATATGTCGTCGAAAATCGAAGCTTGTTTGGCGGCAATTTCTCCTTGCCGAATCAACTCGAGCATAGCCAAAAACGTTACGACAATTTCGATCTTGCCCATGTCTTCGCAGAGTTCGGTGAACAGATAGCAGGTGCGGTCCCTGAAGAAATCCATGATATATTTCCGCTGATCCTCCACGGTAACATTCATCCGCTCGATATTATGGAAGATCATTTTCGGCCGTTTTGCAAGCGCATTTTTATAGGCGGTCAGCAGATCAAAAAACGAAACGTCTTTCAATCCGACGGCCTCATCCTGATTGGGAGGCAGCAGATCGAAATTAAAATAACTGCGGCGATAGACCGTTCGCCAGTATTCGTCTAATTCCGACAAAGTTTTGGAAGCCTCTTTGAATTGCCGGTACTCGATCAAACGGCGCGACAACTCCTCGCGCGGGTCCATCATGTCTTCATCCTCTTCCTCCGTCGGATCCGGCGGCAGCATGGACTTTGCTTTGATGCGCATCAGCGTCGCAGCCATCAGGATAAATTCTCCGGCAATATCCAAATCCAGATCCTGCATCAATTGCAGATATTCCAAATACGATTTGGTAATACGCGCCAGCGGAATATCGTAAATATTCAATTCGTCTTTGCGGACAAAGAACAGGAGCAGGTCCAGAGGACCCTCGAAATTCTGGAGTTTGATTTTATATAGCGGTTGCATATTTCTTCGGAAAATTATTTTTCATGATCCACCGGCAGATTGCCGATGCCTTTTTTCTTCATGACCTTTTCAATTTCGTCTATCGTTCGGGGCGCTTTTGCCGACATATTGACGCAGCCCTCCTTCGTCACTAATATATCGTCTTCGATACGTACCCCGATGTTCCACCATTTCTTATCGACCGGGCTTCCTTCCGGGATATAGATACCGGGTTCCACCGTCGTAAAATATCCCGGTGTGAAATCCGTTGCAAATCCCTGCGGATCGTGCACATCCAAACCGATGGAGTGCATGTACCCGTGGATGGTATAACGTTTGGCGTCTTGACGGTCTTTAATAAGTCCAAGTTCCATCAATCCGTCTTCCAGGACCTTCGTGATCATATCCGTGATTTCCTGATACTTCGCACCGGGCTTAATGGCGTCAATGCCCGTCTGCTGCGCTTTGTAAACTATTTGATAGATCGCCGCCTGCTCTTTGGAAAATTTGCCGTTCACCGGAAACGTCCGCGTCACATCGGCCGAATAGCCGTGATATTCCGCCGCCATATCAATTAACACTACATCCCCGTCCTTACATTGACGCCGGGTGGTGATGTAGTGCAGGATCGTGCTGTTCTCAGCGGATCCGCAAATAGAGCCGTAGCCCACGTATTCCGAGCCTTCACGGGCAAACGTATATTCGCCTATGGCTCTCAGTTCATATTCAAACATATTTGGCTCGGCGCTTTTCATCATCTGTAAATGGCCGTCGCAGCTGATCTCAATGGTTTTTTTGAGCAGATTGATCTCATCATCCGTTTTGATCGAGCGCAATTCATATACCGGGCGGTCGGCCTCTGAAAAACTGACCGCGGTCAAATATCCCAGCGCGCGGCGCGGTTCATTGCGAAAATCGGTAAACGCCTGGATCATGGTGCGCAATGCCCGCGATTCGACTTGTTCCTTCAATAGCGGAGAATAAATATTTTCCAATTTTCCCGCTGTATTTTGTGTCTGCAATATCTTGACGAAACGCTCGCCGAACTCATCATTCGTGAATGCCGTGTCCATGCCCAGTATTTGCATTGCACCTTCGACGCCCAATCGCCGGCCGTTGTACACTTCATACCGGTAGTCCCGTTTGGGAACAAACAGGATGCTGAAGCAGGTTTTCGAATCGGAAGAGAACTGAATTCCGTCCGGGACCAATACCAGCGCAGACCCCGGCTCGGTCATGCCCGTCAGATACGTCAAATTATTGTCCGATTTATATTGAAAATACGTGTCGTTGCTTCGCAAACGCTCATCCGACGCAAAAAAAACGGCAATGCTTTTTGATTTCAATTTTTTGGCTAATTGTTCCCGCCGGCCTTTATGAAATTCTTTGGAAAGCAGATCTTTATCGTAAATCTTGTACGGCTGTACCTCCTGCGCCCATAAAGAAACGCTCCAAAGCAGACTCATGACCACAAGCAGTTTTTTCATTTTTCAGGTCCTTATTTTAAATGCATTGCTTTTCGAACTTTTTTCATCGTATCGCTTGCGATCGCCCGTGCGCGTTCGGAGCCGTGCGCAATGATTTTTTCAACGGCCTCCGGATCCGAAATCAGTTCTGTGCGCTTGCGGCGGAACGGATCGATCTTGATGGAGATTTTCTCGCCCAGATTCTTTTTGCATGCCACGCAGCCTAAGGCGCCGGAACGGCAATCGGCATCAATGCGCGGTGTTTCAACCGAATTGAAAACCTTATGATACGTAAAAACGGAACAAATTTCAGGACGGCCCGGATCGTTCCTGCGAATCTTATTCGGGTCGGTGACCATTTTTCTGACTTGCGCCTGAATCGTATCGTCGTCATCGGAAATATAAATGCAATTGTTAAGGCTCTTGCTCATCTTCATATTGCCATCAACCCCCGGCAGGCGCGGTGTGACGGTAAGTTTGTGCTGCGGTTCGGGAAATTGAAATCCGGATTGCGCAAAGATAAAATTAAAACGCCGAGCAATTTCCCGGCACAATTCGATATGCGGAACCTGGTCCTCACCTACCGGCACGGTGTCCGCAAGATAGACCAGAATATCGGCCGTCTGCAGAATCGGATAACCGAGATGCCCGAAATCAATTTTCGTCATGTTTTCGTCACTGTCGGAATCGATCAGCCCCAAATCCCGCGCTTGTTGCTTTACGGCCGGATTGCGGATGAGCCACGGTGTCGGCGTGATCATCGACAGGAGCAGATGCAGCTCAGCATGCTCTTTGACCTGCGACTGAACCATGACAATGCTCTTTTCCGGATCAATTCCGACCGAAATCCAATCTACCGCCGTTTCCAATATGTTCCGCTGCACAGCCGAGGAGTCTTTGTAGCCGGTCGTTAAAGCGTGCCAATCGACAATACCAAAGATGGTTTCGTAAGAATCTTGAAATTTGACCCAATTCTCCAACGCGCCGACCAAGTGTCCTAAATGAAGTTTTCCCGTAGGGCGCATCCCGCTAAAAATTCTCGGCAATTAGATTTTTTCCTTTTCTGAAATAACAAGAATAAACTCCATGACCTAAATAGCTCAGAGGTTCACTCTCAGGCCATAAACAAATACGGTTTCCATCGCTCATCATTAACGCCGGCGTGATTTTGAATAAAACTGAGCGGATGCGGCTTGCGCGGTTTCGTCAGCAGTTCCATCCGAACTTCATCCGTCGTTTGATCGCCTTTCCTGTTGTTGCAATGAATACAGGCGGTTACCAAATTCTCCCATGTGTCTTTACCGCCGCGTACTTTCGGAATAATATGGTCTACCGTCATCGGCTGATTTCTTGTTCCGCAATACTGGCACTGATACCCGTCACGCTTCAAAACATTTTTGCGCGACAGCATGATGCCCTTTCGCCGCTTCAAAACGAACGTGGACAGCCGCACGATACTCGGATAAGGAAAACTATGCGACACCGAACGAATCGCTTTGCCGTCAATTTTTTCTATGACTTCCGCCTTGCCCAAAAAAATGAGTACCATAGCCTTTTTCACATGGCAAATCGTCATCGGCTCATAATTTTGATTCAATACGAGCACGTGCCCGTTAAGTAACATACGTTAAATCACCAGCGCTTTCAATTGGTTGATGGAGAATTTTGTCCAACGCACATTAAATAAGATACGAGAAAAACAAACTCATGTCAAGAGAATGTTTTATTCGAATGGCATGAAATATTGATTTTAAAGGGCTCTACGGCGGATGCCGTCATTCAAAAAGGAAAACGGAATCGTTTTTTATTTCTCCGGAGTATTTTTTCGCTTGGTGTATTCAGATGAGAAAAACATCGGCCGCAGTAAAAAGAAAATAAATCAGCGCCAGGATTCCGTTCATATTGAAAAAAGCCACGCCAACCTTAGATAAATCGGAAGCGGTGACCAGCCTCTGCTCGTACCATAATATTGCGCCTATAATGCCCATTCCTATGAAATAAATCCATGACAAATGAATAAAATAGCCGACGGCGAGCAAAATCAGGAATGCCGTGACGTGAAGCATTCTCGATACCCCCAGCGCCGCTGCAATACCCAGCGTTCTGGGAATTGAAAACAGATTCTCGGACTTATCAAATTCGTAGTCCTGGCAGGCGTAGATAATATCGAACCCGGCAACCCAAGCGAGCACCCCGCAGCCCAATCCAAGAGCGGCCCAGCTCCATTCCCCCGCTATGGCCATCCAGGCGCCCAGGGGCGCGATACCCAGCGCGAGGCCCAAAAAAATATGGGCCCAGGAAGTGAACCGTTTGGTGTAAGAATAAAAAAAGACGATCGCGAGAGCCAGCGGGGATAATTGAAAACACATTTCATTCAATTCGTAGGAGGCAACGATCAGCAGCATCGAGGCGAGAAAAACAAAAAGACCCGCCTGGCCTTTATTAATAATGCCGGCGGGAATCTCTCTTCCGGCGGTTCGCGGGTTTTTGGAATCCAGAGCGGCGTCTGCAATGCGGTTGAATCCCATCGCCGCGCTGCGTGCGCCCGCCATTGCCAGCACGATCCAAATAATTTTTTCCCACGTAACGCTGAAGTCCCGCGAAGCCAGAACCACCGACGTGAGCGCAAACGGCAAGGCAAAGATCGTGTGCGAGAACTTAATCATCCTCCCGAATGACAGGACCGAACGAACAATCGAACTCATGGATAAGGGGTTAATCGAATTCTTCATGCACCATCGTCATGAATTCTTCGAAAGTAATTTTCGGATAGCCGTATGATTGCGCATCCGTCAAGCAACGGCCTGCATTCACGATATCCTGCCGCAGCAGGAAAACAACGGCCTGGTGGTAAAGCGCCACGGAATATTTCGTATCAATGTCCAGCGCTTTTTTGAAACATTGTTCCGCTTTGGCAAAATCTTTCTTGTGAATGTGCCCTATACCCAGGTACGTCAGGGCCATCGCTTCAACGCGGAAAGAATAAAGCCCGTAAGAAAAGAAAACGAGCCATTTGACCGATGGAAATGTCCTTATATGATCCAAAAACAGCTCAAAATGACGAATCGCTTCATCTACCTGCTTCTTGTTCAGACATTTTCTTCCCGCAAAAAAGTCCCGCCAAAAATACTGCACCAGCCTTCCGGGAATCAAAAAAAGCGAAGCCATCACCAGTAACTGATAAAGCTCCCAATGATAATTCGTAATCAAATAGCCGAACAGCGCCAAGACACAAAAAAGAAATACAAAGTAGGCCGTTCGATTGCGGGCGACACGATGCTTGAACATGATTGGTCTTATAACTGGTTATTGATTGCAGTCCCTCCCCCACAGGCCTGCGGGACGGAAAGGCGCCTGACACAAAGCATAGTAATAATTTAAAACCTTATCAAGAATTTTATTGCAAGATGGGGAGTAAAAAGATACATTGCGTCAGCAAAAATTTTCTAACGGTTTGAGGTCTGATGAAAGTACTTTCGTGGAATGTGAACGGGCTGCGCGCCGCAGCGAAAAAAGGTTTTTTCGAGTGGCTCAAAAAAACGAGCCCGGACGTGCTGTGCCTGCAGGAAATAAAAGTGCAGCTGGATCAGCTCGACCCCCCGCTGATCAATCCCCCGGGTTACTGCGGATTCTTCAATCCCGCAGAAAGAAAAGGCTACAGCGGCGTGGCGACCTACGCGAAACAAAAACCGCTGCAAATCCAAAAAGGATTCGGTATTGCCAAATTTGATTCAGAGGGGCGTGTTCTCATGACCGATCACGGCGATTTCCTTCTCTTTAATATTTATTTTCCCAACGGCAAAATGGGCTCCGACCGCCTCGATTACAAAATGGAATTTTATGAAGAACTCCTGACCCGGTTTGACGGGCTAAAAAACCGGGGCAAGAAACTCGTCATTTGCGGAGATTACAATACCGCCCATAAAGAAATTGACCTGGCGCGGCCGAAAGAAAATGAAAAAATTTCCGGTTTTCTTCCGATCGAACGCGCCTGGATGGACAAGCTGGTGGCACACGGATATGTGGACACGTTTCGGCACTTTAATAAAGAACCGGGCCACTATTCATGGTGGGACATGGTCACGCGCGCAAGGGAACGTAACGTGGGCTGGCGCATTGACTATCATTTTGTTTCCGAAAATCTCCTGCCGCATCTCACCCATGCCTGGATCATGCCGGAAGTCATGGGCTCCGATCATTGCCCCGTCGGCGTGGAATTGAGTTTTTAATGTTGCAATTCAGATTCTCAATTCCTATATTTGACCTCAATGCCGGTAGGATAGTGTTAAATTTTTGGAGTTCCAAATTTCGTGTCCCGTAACGACCATAGTGCCCCCAAATCGGTTCTCCAGCGCCTCACGAAAAGATTTTCAAAACCCAAGTACGAAAGACTATTAGCTGAAATCCGGGAACACGGTAACTTGCCCCGGCATGTCGCCATTATCATGGACGGTAACGGACGATGGGCTAAAAAACGCGGTCTGCCGCGCATCGCCGGACACAATCAAGGCGTGAAGTCGGTCAAGGAGATTGTCGAGGCAAGCGGTGAACTGGGTATTGAGGCGTTAACGCTGTATGCATTCAGCCATGAGAATTGGAAGCGCCCGACGTGGGAAGTATCCGCACTGATGAAGCTTTTGATGCGCACGATTCATAATGAAATTGATAATTTGAACGCACAGAACGTCCGCGTGAAAACCATCGGCCACATAGAGCTGCTGCCGCCGGAAACGCTCAAGCAGGTTCGCCACGCCCTGGAAGTGACGCGACACAACACCGGGCTTGTTCTGAACCTCGCCTTGAGTTACAGTTCGCGGATTGAGATTTTGGACGCCGTAAAAAAAATAGTAAATGAAATGGCCGAACACCGGATCACCCTCGATCAACTCAGTGAAGAAAGTTTTTCCAAATATTTGGATACGTTTGATATTCCGGAGCCGGATCTGGTCATCCGTACGAGCGGTGAATTCCGCCTCAGCAACTTCCTGCTTTGGCAGATGGCCTACGCAGAAATTTATGTAACCGACACGTATTGGCCGGATTTCCGCAGGCCGCAATTCTATGCGGCCCTTCGTGATTATCAGCATCGCGAACGGCGATTCGGGCAGGTCAGCGAACAACTGGTCCCCAAGAAGAGATCCAAAGTAACGGTGCAACGAGAAAAATAATTTATTTACCAGGAAATGTTTCATTGAATTCATTTCCGGAAAACTGTGAGCGATTACGAGATGAAGAAATATTTCAAATTAAAATTGACTGTCGTTGGATGTATTGCCCTTCTATGGGATGTTCCGAGCATAAACGCACAGACCGATGCACCCCAGGAAAAGCCGAAAATCTCGGCTATCAAAGTCGAAGGAAACATCAAATCCGACGCGGAGCTGATTATTATCGCAACCGGCCTGAGCGTGGGTCAGGAATTCGGGATTGACGACGTCCAAAAGGCCATTCAAAACCTCTGGGACATGAATGTCTTCAAAGACATTCAGGTTTACGGCGAAAAAAAGGACGACGGTCTGGTGGTGATTTTCTCCGTCAAAGAGTATCCACGCCTGGAAGCGATTGAAATCAGCGGCGCTAAAGAAATGGAAGAAAAAGACGTTCGTCAGAAGATCGGCCTCTTCACGTCGCAGACGGTAAGCCCCCAACATGTCAAGAAAGCGGTAGAACGAGTAAAAAGGGGTTACGCGGAGCAAGGTTACCTCAACGCGAAAGTGGAGATCAAACCTTACGTGTCCACGACGGACACGGGAAAAGTCCTGCTCAAAGTCAACATTGACGAAGGCGACAAAGTTAAGATCCGCGGCATTCATTTTCACGGTAATAGCTCGTTCAAGGAAGGCAAACTCGCAGGAACTTTCGACGACACGAAGGCAAAAAAAGGATTCTTTAAATGGTTCAAGAGCGGCGATTATGACGAGAAAAAATACAAAGAGGACTTAAAACGTCTGATCGCTTTTTACAAAAAGAACGGGTTCCGCGACATCCAAATAACCAAAGATTCCATATACTATGCAGCCAATAACAAAGACCTGCACCTTGATATTTGGGTTGACGAAGGGGTGAAATACTACATCGGCACGATTACCTGGACGGGCAATACATTATTTTCCGGTGCGGAATTGTCGGCAGCGCTGGGCTTTGACCGCGGCGATGTGTACAACCAGGAAAAATACGACAGAACCATGCAGGAACATGTCAATGCCCTTTTTTACGATAAGGGCTACATTTACGCGCAAATTGTTCCGGTGGAAAAAGCCTTGGGCAAGGACACGCTGAACCTTGACTTCATCGTCACCGAGGGCAATCAAGTCTATATTGACAAGGTCGAAATAAAGAACAACACTAAAACAAAGGAAAAAGTGATACGCCGCGACGTCGTCGCATTTCCCGGCGATAAATTCAGCCGTGAGGCTTTGATCCGCACGCAGCGCAATTTGATGGTCTTGAACTATTTTGAAAACGTTATTCCCGATGTTCAGCCGACCGGCGCCGACAAAGTGAATGTCGTGGTCACGGTAACGGAAAAGCCGACGGACACGGCGAACCTATCCATGGGATACAGCGCCACCGACGGTTTGATCGGTTCGGCCGGCGTCGCGTTCAATAATTTCTTAGGCAACGGACAAGCAGTGAATATGAACGTCCAGTTAGGTGGAAGCGGTTACCGGGTTTTTTCCGTTGGTTTTAATGAGCCGTTTCTTTTTGACACACGAACATCGTTTGGAACAAGTCTGTACTATTCCTACGATGGAAACCGGCGCGCCCAGGTTCTTGGCTACAAAAGCAAGAGTTATGGCGGCTCGCTTACTTTCGGAAGACGGCTCAAATGGCCCGATGATTATTTCTCTGCCAGTTGGTCCGTTAGCTACGCTAATTCCACGTTGAAGCCGCTGGATGCCAGCAATCTCCTGCCGCAATTCAGTTACGGAGTGCAAAAGGCCATTACGCTTTCGCAAGTCATTCAACGGGACAGTCGCGACGCGGCTGAATTTCCACGAACCGGATCCACGCACACGCTTACGACAGACGTCGGATTCGTATTGATCGATACGACCGGCTTTGCGAACAGCGTGCGCGTGCTCCCACGAGATTACACACGATACACTTTTCGCACTCAAAATTACATGCCTGCGTTCTGGTCCTTTGTTCTCTACACCGACATCTCTGTGGGTTACGCGCGCACGTTTAAGAAATCCTCGACGGTGGAAGAAATCCCGCAATTGGACCGTTTTTATATGGGCGGCGGCGCGCTGGACATCGGTTCAGTTCAATTGCGCGGCTACGGAGGCCGCGCCGTCGGACCAAAAGACCGAGGGTTTCCCGTAGGAGGTTCGACGATGTTTAAATATTCGATGGAACTGCGCTTACCGGTGATTCCAAGCCCAACGATGTACGTGCTTGGTTTCATGGAGGCCGGTAATGTGTTCCGATCACTCAGCGAATCCGATCCTTTTAAAGTCATTCGTTCAGTAGGCTACGGATTCCGTTTATTCATGCCGCTCGTAGGCGTCATCGGTCTCGACGTCGGATACGGGTTAGATCGACGCGATAAGAGCCGCAATTTCCCAAAATTCCATTTTCAGCTGGGCCAGCAATTTTAAAGGAGTTATTTTGAAAATACCGTTTGAAAAAATATTTTGGTTGTGTATCATCCTGGCGACCTGGGAATTCCTCTTGACACCCCGCGTATCTGCTCAAGGTAAGATCGGGTATATTGACTTCCAATACCTGATTTCGCAAGTTAAATCGGCGGATGATGTCCAGCTCGAACTTCAAAAACGCGCAGCCGAATGGACGACGCAATTGGAAGCCATGAAAGACAGCCTTGCAAATCTGGAAAAAGACCTGGAAACGATCAGTATCACGCTGACCAAGCCCAGCCGCGATATTCTCAACCGGAGAATTATCGAGGAAAGACGAAAGATCGCCGCATTTCAGGAACAGAAATTTTCACCCGTCAACGGCGACCTGTATAAGAAACAGCAGGAGCTTTTGCAGCCCGTCATCGACAAAATAAAGAAGGCGATCGATAACATCCGTCTCAAAGAAAAATACGATGTGATCTTTGATATTTCGACGGGCAATCCGGTTTCCATCGATAAGAAATCCGATCTCACTCTCCTGGTGATTGATGAACTTGGCGCGGTGGGATTGACCGTGAAAGAACAAGGGCAAGACCTCAAAAATGCCAGCTCGTCCAAAGACGTAAAAAAAGACGATAAAAAAATTGTGACCCCTCCGAAGAACACCAAGGAGGATCCTATTACACCCGTTAAAAAAGATGACCAGTGATTTTGAAGTGAAATTAATCAACTTATCATTCATATACTCAAGGAGAATACGGTGAAACAATTCATGCTCGCATTAGGCTTCTGTTTAGTGACCGTCGGTGCCGGTTTCGCGCAATCGAAGATCGGCTATGCGGACTCACAAAAAATTCTTGCTTCGCTTAAAGAAACACAGGCCGTCCAGGTGAAACTACAGCAAGAACAAGAGAAAATGTACAAGCAATATCAGTATCTTCAAGATTCCCTCAACACAGCCCAGGATGATTATGTCAAGAATGTGAAAGACAACCCGCTGTTGAAAGACAATATGAAACGCTCCATACAAAAAGGACTTGAGGAACTGGCGTATCTCGTGCAGACCTCCGGGCAGAAATTTCAGGAAGAACTCGGAAAAAAACAGCAAGAGCTCATGCAGCCTGTGATTGATAAAGTCAAAAAAGCCATAGAAAATGTCCGCAAGGCCGACGGCTTGGATTTCGTTTTGGATTCTGCGTCCGGCATCTTACTGTCGAATGACACCAAATACGATTTGACCCAAAAAACGATAGATGAACTCATTAAAATGGCCGGCGCCGTCGAGTCGAAAGACACCGGTAAAGATAAAGGAAAAGACACGGAAAAAAAATAGAACGCTTTTGACATTCACTTGCATAATGGAAACTCACAACCGGAGTTTCCATTTTTTTTAACGGTTCGGATGCGTAACGATGAAACCTGGATTGCACACATTCTCACGAATTGCCAAGCGCCTGAAATTGAAATTTACCGGCGACGACATTGCCGTTTCAGGAATAAACGAGCCCGCGACGGCGGGCCGGCACGAAATGATTTTTGTGATGAATAAAAATGTTTTGCGGAAAAAAGAGCGCATCGTCTCCAAGGCCTGGGTCATTGACGAATCGCTTGCCTCCCCTTCCGTGAAGGATTTTCTGACCGCAGCCAAAATCACGAGTTGTGTCAGCGTGAATATCCATGAAGATTTTATCAGAGTGATCAATCTGTTGTATCCGGAAAAAAAACTCAAAGCCGGTATTCATAAGACGGCCCTGGTTCATCCGACGGCAACCGTTAAAAAAAGTGTACGTATCGGCGCGTATTGCGTTATCGATTCGGGATCCGTGTTGGCGAAAAACGTTCACATCATGGCTCACGGCGTGATCGGAAAAAATGTCCGTATCGGTAAGAACACGAAGCTTTACCCGCACGTAACCATCTATGATCATTGTGAAATCGGAAACAACGTGATCGTTCATTCCGGAACGGTCATTGGCAGCGACGGCTTCGGCTATTACAAAAAACAGGGCCGCCACCTCAAAATACCGCACGTCGGAAAAACAGTGATAGAAGACGATGTGGAGATCGGAGCCAATTGCTGCATTGATCGCGGAACGCTTGGGGAAACCCGGATCCGAAAAGGCGCCAAACTCGATAACCTGATTCAGGTCGCGCATAATGTGAGTATTGGCGAACACACGCTGATCGCGGCACAAGCAGGTATCGCCGGAAGCACCACGATTGGAAACTCCGTAATCATTGCGGGGCAGGCTGGCCTTGTGGACCACATTGAGATCGGTGACGGCGCCACCATCGCAGCGCAGTCCGGAGTCATTGCGTCTGTTGAAAAAGGAAAAACCGTTTCCGGCTACCCGGCACGCGATCATTTCGAGTCCTTAAAGAAAGAGGCCTTTATTCAAAAAATTCCGCAAATCGTGAAAATGCTCTCCGAAAAGAAGAATGAGAAATAATTTAAATTGTGAATTGAAAGTAAAGCCATGAGTGTTTAGATTGTAAGGAAATAAGGAGCTTAACCATTGCCGACCGATTACAATTCCGAAGACGAGATTATTCGTCCGAAAAAACAATTCGAAGACACGGACCTTGACAGTTCGCTTCGTCCATCCAGATTTGATGAATTTGTCGGACAGCAAAAGATCATTGATAATCTTAAAGTTTTTATCGAGGCCACCAAGCAGCGCGGGGAGGCGCTCGATCACGTTCTGCTCTCGGGCCCGCCGGGGCTGGGAAAAACGACGCTCTCCTATATCGTGGCGCACGAACTGGGTGTTCAAATCAAGATCACCTCGGGGCCGGTGCTCGACAAAGCTGGAGACCTCGCAGGTATCCTGACAAACCTCGAAGAACGCGATGTGCTTTTCATCGACGAAATTCACCGCCTGAATCCCGTCGTCGAAGAATACCTGTATTCGGCGATGGAAGATTTTCAATTGGACATAGTGATTGACAAAGGCCCCAGTGCGCGAACCATCCAGCTTACGCTCCCCCATTTCACGTTGATCGGCGCAACCACACGCGCAGGCTTGATCACCGCGCCCCTGCGTTCGCGTTTCGGAATTTCCAGCCGCTTGGATTATTACGGCGACGGCGACCTGACGAAGATCGTCAGCCGATCGGCAGAGATCCTGAATGTTGAAATCAATGGAAGCGGTGCCGAGGAAATTGCCAAACGCTCGCGCGGCACCCCGCGTATTGCCAACCGACTGCTTAAACGCACACGCGATTTTGCCCAGGTACAAGGGAAGAAAATCATTGACCGGGAGATCGCCGACTATTCTTTACGGGCTCTGGAAGTGGACGAACACGGATTGGATGAAATGGATAAGCGTATTCTGAGGTGCATCATTGAAAAATTTGCCGGCGGACCCGTCGGGCTGGATACCATAGCGATTTCGGTCGGCGAAGAATCGGGCACGATCGAAGAAGTGTATGAGCCGTTTTTGATTCAAAAAGGACTGCTTAAACGCACGCCGCGCGGCCGCGAAGTGACTAAATTAGCCTACGATCACTTGAAATTGAAACCCCACCGGCTCGCTAAACAAACCGGATTGGATATTTAGCGGAACAACCTCACTCTATTTTTTTCTTTTTCTTTCTGATAAAATTTCCACAAAATCATAATACGTAATTTCGTTTTCTATATCCTTCTTAACACGCTTTCCGTCTACCATTTCATCCAATAGCAATTCCGTTTCCGTCAGATCTTTTTTCAAATAATTCGCCGTATCGGTAACCGTGAGCCGTCCGCTGCGCATCGCCGCGAATCCAATGATTTCACGGCGCAATTTATCCTGGGACGGCATAAAATCGGGAAATTCATAGACCACACCGCCATCCGGATTCAGCTGCGGCGATCCGCCGTATTCTCTGGCTATGTTTTCAACCATGAGTCCCGCTTTTCGTTTTGAGATTTTATATTTGAACATCACATCGCCCAGACTCAGGACACCTTCCTTGCTTTTGATCATATCAAGGATTTCTTTTTCGCGCTGCTGCTGTACGGTCTGCCTCTTCGCCTTTCGGGAATGATAGACGCCGAAAACAAGACCTCCGACGATCAACACACTCGCCCAAAAATACCATGACGTCGCCAGACTCATCACAGCAAGCTTTATCGAGACCGGGACCGGCAATATCTTTACGCTTAAAAAACTCACATTCATCTTCTTCGAAACGTAAAACCCGAATCTGTTTTCATCGCTGAATTCGTCGGCAGGGTCTTCGGCGGTGGCTAACTCGTAACCGTTCAAAAACAATGTGAACTTATTCCCCCGGCACATCACGCGCAGGGCCTGTGCTTTTGATTTATCAAATTTGACCGGGGTATGCGGAATCAGATCCGTCTTCGAATCGCGCACCGATTTTTGAAGGAAATACGAACTGTCCTCCGTAATGAAAAAGCCGTAGTAGTTCTCGTGGTCCCGCATCCGAAACAGAATTCCTGCACGGCCGTGCTTCTGCCAGCTGTTGACTATGAAATTCGATTCCAGAATAAAATTTGTTTGACCATTCGAAAGCCAGGTGTAATGTCCGGTGCTGTCGTCGGCCATGTTATAGTACCCGCGTTCATAGTGCGCGTCCTGGCTTTCCCCCCAGTTACGCGAGCGGTTCAGGAAATTATCCAGAAAAACCGCATCAGGATCCTGGGCATAATCGCACTCGGTATTGGGCTGCTCCGGCCCAAAATCGTATTTAGGATTCAACGCCGTGCCGGATTTGTATATTTTCAAGTCGTCAAAATGCGCGTGCACATCGTCAAAGGACGTTACTCCAAAGTAGCCGTTCTGAAAATTCCTGTCCACGTAAGTGCCGGCCAACTGGCCGTTGATCAAAAGCTGTATCTGTGCGCCTTTGCAGGATACGCGGAGAAAATTGACCCCCGAAAGGTTTACGAGCGGCGTTTTTTTCCATTTTTCGATATTAAACCATTTTCCCTTTTTGTAATAACCTAATTCAAAATAGCCGTTGCCGGAAATACCGAAAAAATAGCAGTTATTGTAGTCTTTCGCGCGAAAAAGAATGCCGTAGGCCTGATTATCGTTTCCGTCAATGAATTCCGTCTTGATTTCGCCGGCAAAATCAGCCAGATCGTGCCCGTTATCATAAGTCATTTCCCCCTTTTTCGCCAAAATATGATAAATGCCATTTTGATAATTCGAATAGGCGGAAGTTCCGAAAGCGGTTGTTTTAGTGAAGTCGTCCTCGTACAGCAATTGTGCTCGAAGGTTTGGTGCGATCGTCAAAAATATGAGCAGCCAAGCGGCGATGGCTCGCTTGGGCGGATAGTGGCGCATAAAATACCTGGCTTGACTTTCAGATTTTATATTTCTGAATTACGGATCGAAACAGTTCGCATGTTTGTCTCGGGTTTTCCGAATTGATGATCGCGGAAATAACGGCCGCACCGTCCACACCGGTTTGCATCACGCTTGAAATATTCAACGTGTCAATGCCCCCGATCGCAATCATGGACAATTTTATTTTTTTTCGAATGGCTGTGATGCCTTCAATTCCGAGGATCCCGCGAATATTCTTCTTGGACGACGTGGGAAATACCGAGCCCACGCCGACGTAGTCCGCGCCTTGTTCCTCGGCCTCACGGGCGTCGGCCAATGTGTGAGCGGAAAGACCGATAATTCTTCCGGCCCCCAGCAATTTTCTCGCGTAACGAATCGGCATATCCTCCCGGCCCAAATGAACACCGTCCGCGCCCACGGCCAGCGCCGCATCTACACGGTCATTGATTATCAGCGGTATGTGAAAATCGGATGTGATCCGTTTTATGGCGGCGGCCCATGCCGTGAAGGAACGCATACCCATATTTTTCTCACGGAGTTGAATCGCCGTCACGCCGCCCCGTATCGCGCCTTTAATAATTTTTTCCAGATCGCGATGACCCGCAAGCGCACCGTCCGCAATAAAATATAAGGAAAAATCTATTTTTTTTTTCATGAAGCAAGAAACTCCCGATGAAGGTCGGGAGTCGCGTTCGAAATCGCCGAGATCTTACAGCGGGGTGTTCATATCGAATTGTTCGAGATACTGCGTGACGCGCTGCAAATAAGACCCGCCGAGCGCGCCGTCCACGATGCGGTGATCATAAGATAAGGACGCAAACATGATCGAACGGATACCGATGGTGTCTTCACCGGATTCGCTTTCGATGACCACGGGACGTTTCTTAATCGCCCCTACGCCCATAATTGCTGCTTGCGGCTGATTGATAATGGCAAAACCGGCTGTGCTGCCAAATACACCCATATTCGTGAGCGTAATCGTGCCGTCCTGAATTTCATCCGGCTTTAATTTCTTGGAGCGCGCACGCAATGCAAGATCGTTCGCCGCGCGGCAGATACTTGTCAAATTCATCGTATCCGTATCTTTAATCACAGGAACGATCAGAGCCGTATTGTTTTCAATGGACACCGCCATGCCGACGTTAATATAATTCTTCTTAATGATCGTCGTTCCTTCCAGCGAGACGTTTACCATTGGAAAATCTTTGATCGCCTTTGCCATAGCGTCAATTAAGAACGGAGTGTAGGTTAATTTAAATCCTTCGCGTTTTTCGAACGCCGCCTTGTGTTTATCTCTGAATTTCACAACGCGGGTCATATCAACTTCAGTCATCGTGTATACATGCGCGGAAGTATCGACACTGCGGCGCATATGTTCAGCCGTGAGTTTACGCACGTTGTTCATTTCAATAAGCTCGGACCGCTCCTTATTATATCCGTACTTCACCACATTGACGGCCTTGGCGGCAACCCCGCCCGGTATTTGACGGTCCTGCGGGCGGCGGGTCACGTAGGACAGAATATCGTTTTTCGTAACGCGGTGATTAAGGCCCGACCCCGCGATCGCTTCCAATTCCTGCAGCGAGATGCCTTCGGTCTTGGCGATACTGCGCACCAACGGCGAATAAAAACGATGGCCGTTTCCGCCTTTCAGCAATGTGCTGCTCTGCACAGCCACGGGCGCGGTCATGACCGCGGCGGGCTGCTTTTTTTGAAAATCTTCGATCGAACTCGAGAAATGCATCGCTTCTTCTTTCTTCGCTTTTGTTTCTGGTTTCGGGACAGACGCAGAAACAGACCCTTCCCCGCCACCGATCCGGGCAATCAGCGTTCCCACTCCAACGGTTTGACCTTCCTGAACAATAATTTCAACGACCACGCCTGAAACCGGTGACGGAATTTCTGAATCCACTTTGTCGGTGCTGATTTCCAGAACCGTCTCGTCTTTGGAAACCTTGTCGCCCACTTTCTTATGCCATTTCAAAATTTTTCCTTCGGCAATACTCTCGCCCATTTGGGGCATCACCAGGTCAACCGTTTTTCCCCCTCCGGTTGACGCCGGGCTATCCTGAACTTTCGGTTCGTCTTTTGGCTTTTGCACTTGACCGGCATTCTTGATCGGGACCGGAGCAGCGGACACGGCGGCAGCGGCATCGGTCTCAATGCGTGCGATTATCGTTCCTACACCTACCGTTTGGCCCTCCGGAACAACGATCTCCGCAAGAATCCCTGATACCGGCGACGGAATCTCGGAATCTACTTTGTCGGTGCCTATCTCCAAAACGGTTTCATCCTTGGAAATCTTATCGCCGATTTTCTTGTGCCATTTCAATACCTTTCCTTCTGCTATACTCTCGCCCATCTGCGGCATCACCATATCCACTTTCATGAACTGCTCCTTCGATAATTTATCTCAAATCCATTTCCTCAAATTGCACAGGCCCGATGACAGACCATATTATCAAAACAAATCTTCTATTTCAATATTAATCTGAAATCAATGGATCGTGAGATCGTACGCCGTCTTCAAGACTTCCGGAAATTGCTGAATTTTGCGGGTACCTGACAGCCGGGCAATCCATTCCTGATACAGCATTCTCTTTTTTGCACCGGTGTAATCCGCTTTTATACGCTCGTACACTTTCTCGAATTTTTGAATATCTCCCGATTCTCTTGCAAGCACTTTAACCAGCGCACGATCCCCGTTCGACTTGGAGAACGGCTCGCTGATCTCGCCGGCTTTTAATTTTGCAACCATGACAAGCGTTTCATCCTGTCCGGTGTCCGATATCATTCCGGTGATCCGGCAATGATTGTTCGGCCATTTTGCGGCGCGGTGATAGACGCTGTCAAAATTATTCTTAGCCAAGATTTCTCTTGCCAAAGCCGCCACGGCGTTGGGGTCCGGCAAAGCTATTTCCGCCACATTAACTCTATCCGGCATGCGGTAGCGCGTCAAGTTGTTTTGGTAAAATGTCCTGACGTCGTTATCATTTACAACAAACTTGTCATCGATATTCAGCCGGTACGCCACATTGACGATAAGTTCTTTTTCCAACCGCTTCAGATATTTCATTTCCGTACCGTTTGGCATGTACCCTTGTTGCTGCGCAAGGCTCGAGCCTATGCGAATGACCGCAGCGTTGCGTAAACCTTCGCTTAATCGTTTTTCGTCGAGCGAAAGTTTTTTCTGATTATGCTCCATAGCCGCAATGAGATCTTCCACCAGTAATGCGCCGCCTGTAAAAGAGGCCAGCGGTAATTTCTTTTCCTCCTCGGCAAAGGCCTTACGAATTTCTCCCGGCTGAGACACCGATTGATAACGCCGTAAAAAAAGAGCGATACCGTTACGGTCCGTCCGATAACCATACGTCTGTATTATACTGTCGTTAAAGCTTTTTGCACGTTGTTCCAACTCGTCCTTTCTGGTTATCGGAACTTTCTCAGACAGCACGGCGCGCAGGATTTCGCGGGTCGCTTCGTAGGGTTTCAAATTATCGACAGTTCTTCTTTCAACGGCTTCGAAAATATGGTACCCCTCGGCTGTTTCTACCGGTTTGGAGATCTCTCCCTGCTTCAATGAAAATGCCGCCTCCTGAGAACGTGCCTCAGCTTCGCCCCACCGAATATAGCCGATATCTCCTTCTAAATAACGGCTGTTCCAGTCATCGGAATAATTGCTGACCAGAAATGAAAAAAGCTCGGGGTGCTCATGCAGGGCGGCATAAACGGAGTCTGCCAGTTTTTTCGCGGTGTCGCGATCGCGCGTGGCCTGCCTCCCCTTCCTCGAAATCGTGATCTCTTTGCCTTCCGCCATTCCGATAAAAATCTGCCTGAGACGGACCTCGGTCCTCGATTTTTCATAGTATGCCCGCATCTCCTCATCGGTGATCATCGGTTCATATACCACTTTCCTTAATAAGCGCTGGTAGTAGATTTCATCCTGCTGAGTTCGCACTTTAAACCGGATCGAATCCGTTTCCTGCAGCCGAGCATCATAACAGTATTGCACGATTAAACGATCGGCAATGATCGCGTCCAGCAATCGCTGCCGCATCTGCGTATTTTGCAGGTCCGGTTTTGGGCCGGCTTGGGCGTCAACAAATTCCTTATAATCGTACAGGCTGATGGAATCACCACCGACGATCGCTACGATTTTTTCGCGGTCATGTTCTCTCGATGAGGACGGGGTAGTTTCCTTTCTGCAACCCATAAGCAAGATCAGACCCAGACAAAAGGCGCATCGTAATACCATTATAACTCCTTTGTTAATTAATTTGTGACCGGCATGAGCGAATGTTCTTTTTGAAGATCAATTTCCAGGCGGTCGTCGGATTCCTCGGCGCACAGATCTTTAAGGAAGGCCTTGACCATCTCTAATTTTTGCAGATCGCTGGCCGCCTGAGCGGATACGATCTTGTTTTTCTGAATATCATACCACGGAAAACCGGCTTTGATTTCCAGTACGTTCTTTATCTGCACGAAACGGATGTTCGGCGATGACCTGAGGGCCCGGTTCATTTGATTTCTTATCCTTTCCGAAACGCCGCCGCCGCCGACCTCATCGGCATGAAACCGCAGGGTGAATTTATTCTCGTCCGCCGAGACGCGCTCAAAACCCGATCGCGACGCGTACCATTTGATTTCCAGTGATTTGAGTAAATTTTGCACTTCCTCCGGGATCGGCCCAAAACGATCCAGCAATTCATTTTCAATTTCGACAAGGTTCTCGACCGCACGCAGGTTTGATAGTTCTTTGTAGATGCGTACGCGTTCCGACTGAACGTTGACATAATAATCCGGAATGTATGTGTCGCAGAAAACCTCGATACGCGTCTCGATGTTTTTTTCTTTTATTTCCATTTCCGGCAGCGGAGCAACGGGAATATTATTTTCGTTTTTTGTCTCCAAAACTGCTTCTTCCAGAATCTGACAGTACAATTCAAATCCGATCGCATTCACGTAACCGCTCTGTTCGGCACCCAGCAAATTGCCCGCGCCGCGAATTTCCAGATCGCGCATGGCGACGATAAATCCGGAACCCAAGTCGGTGAATTCCTCGATCGCGCGTAATCGCTTCAGCGCATCTGCCGGCATCGTATTCCACGGCATCGTCAGCAGATAGCAGTATGCCTGCTGATGCGAACGCCCCACGCGGCCTCGTAACTGGTACAATTGTGAAAGCCCGAATTGATGGGCGTGGTCAACGATGATCGTATTGACGTTCGGAATATCAATTCCGTTCTCGATTATCGTCGTCGCCATCAACACGTCAAATTTTCTTTGCATGAACGCGTGGACCACGTCTTCAACCTGCTTCGGAGGCATCTGGCCGTGAACAATCGCCAGCCGCGCCTTTGGAACCATCGCCCGGAGCATTTCTGTTATGCGCCCGATACTCTGCACGCGGTTGTGAACGTAATACACCTGTCCGCCACGGTCAAGTTCTTTCATGATGGCATCGTGAATCAGATCTTCGTCGAATTGCGTGATTTCCGTTTTAATCGGGAGCCGGTCTTGCGGCGGCGTATTGATCACCGACAGATCGCGTCCGCCCATCAGTGAAAAATGTAACGTGCGCGGGATCGGCGTCGCGGTCAATGTCAGCGTGTCCACCGTCGCTTTGAGCTGCCGCAGACGCTCCTTGTGCGTCACGCCGAAGCGCTGCTCTTCATCGATGACGAGTAAACCCAAATCTTTGAAAATAACATCTTTCGATAATAGGCGATGGGTGCCGATCAAAATATCAATGGTGCCGTTCTTCAGTTTTTCCAGGATTAACTTTTGTTCCTTTGCGTTCTTGAAACGGGACAGTACGTCCACGCGAACGGGAAATTCCTTAAACCGCGCCGAAAACGTTTCGAAATGCTGTTCCGCAAGGATCGTGGTCGGAACGAGCACGGCAACCTGTTTACTGTCCTGAACCGCTTTGAAGGATGCGCGCACGGCCACTTCCGTTTTTCCGTACCCCACATCGCCGCACATCAAACGGTCCATCGGCATTTCCGACTCCATGTCTTTCTTAATTTCCGCAGTTACTTTCGATTGGTCGGGCGTATCTTCAAATTCAAATGAGGCTTCTAATTCGTACTGAAGATGCGAATCTGCGGTGAAAGCAAATCCCTTTTTCGATTTTCTCTCCGCGTACAGCTTGATCAGATCCCGGGCAATATCCTTAATGCTTTTTCTTGTCCGGGCTTTGAGCTTTTCCCAGTCCGGCGCGCCGAGTTTATTCAATTTCGGTTCCATACCTTCCTCGGCAGAAAATTTCTGTACGCGCATAAAATGTTCGAGCGGAACGAATAATTTATCGCCGTTCTGATAAAGCAGCTTAAGGCATTCCTCGGTATGTTCGCCGCTCGTAACCTTTTGTAATCCCGTGTATTTCGCGATCCCATGATCCACGTGCACCACATAATCGCCCGGTTTCAGTGCATGGATATGGCGAAGGGCCTGCGCGCTTTTAAATTTCCGGTACACGCGCGCGCGTTTGATCCGGCCGAAAATCTGATGATCGGTAAACACCGCCACGCCGGCGTCATCCCAATAAAACCCTTCGTGCAGCTCCCCCACACCGACGGTTACGTTATTCTCCGGCTGCGTACCATCCAAATCAAGCAGTTCTTCCAGGCGCTCAACTTGTCCGGAATTGTTGCACAAAATGTATATGCGATACCGGCTGTGAATGGCGTGAATTTTTTCCCGCAATAAATTCACATGCCCGTTAAACGACTCGGTTGCTTGCGCATGGAATGAAACGGTTTCGAATTGCCGTTTTGACAGTCGGCAAAAATGGATCTGCTGAAACGCGTTGATTTTCCTGATCAGTTCACCGGTTGCAAAATACGTCTCATCAAAATGAATTTCGTTGATCCCTTTCTTGTATGCCGCCTCGATCTCGTCGTGATAGTGTTCCGACCTGGACCGGACTATATCCGGATCAAATTGAATGACTGCCGTCTGCAAATCCAAATAATCCGTCAGACAGTTTTTCGCTTCTTCGGCATCACTTTTCGGATAAAGAATGATGTCTTCCGACAAACGGATCGACCGCTGGGACATGACATCAAATGAGCGAATGGATTCAATGGCGTCTCCCGAAAACTCAATACGAATCGGGTTTTCCATGGAATACGGATAAATATCAACGATGCCTCCGCGCACGGCATACGTCCCCACACGATCCACGACCTCCTGTTTTTCAAAGTTCATTTCGTTAAGCAATTCGGTCAAATATGAAAAAGAAAAATGCTGGTTCTTCTTCAATTCAATCTTATAGGCGCTTAACCTGTCAGGATGTGGGATTTTTTTCGAAATGGCGCGGAGGGTCGTCAGAATAATCGCCGGTGCACCGTTCAGTAATTTTTCCAAGCACTCCTGCCTCGCACTGACGATGGCAGGGTTTTCTTCACGGACGTCATACGGAGAAATCTCTTCTTCAGGATATCCCAGCAATTCGTAATTTGAATGCTCCGGCGACAATGCCGTGACGTCGTCAAATACCTGCGAATATTTCGAGAAATCCGGAACTACAAACAGAACATGCTTTCGCTTTTCAAGCAGCGATTGGGCGGCCAGCAGTGCGACAACTACATCGGATGACCCAATGAGACCTTCCACCGACTTGTTTTGTTGCCGGTGAATGTCTTGAAGAAAAGCTCGAACTTTTTCGGAGATTTGGATTTTTTCTAAGAGGGATTTTAACATTCAATTACTGAGAGCGGAATTAAAGCCTGTTTAGTTAATTGGTTCGCCGAAAAGCGTCTGCCCGTCGGCCCTGGTGATACGTACGTTTAAGTAGTCGCCCGGTTTGTGATCCCCTTTGGGGATGATCACCGTTTGAGATTTGCCGGTATGTCCGTAGTAATGCCGGTCGGACTTACGGCTGACTTCTTCGATCAAAACTTCGCGGATCGTTCCGACCTCCCTTTGATATTTTTGTGCGCCGATGGTCCGCTGGACTTCCATTATTTCCGCGTGGCGGCGGGCTTTCGTATCTTCGTCCACATTGTCTTTCATCTCATACGCTTTCGTACCGATGCGCGGAGAATACTTAAAGGCAAAGGCGGAATCAAATTCCACCTGCGTAAACAGATCCAGGGTATCTTGGTGGTCGCCTTCGGATTCGGTCGGGAAACCCGTGATCACGTCTGTCGTGACCGCCACATCCGGAATGATCTCTCGCGTTCTTTCAATCAGGTCAAAATAGTCTTTCCGGGTGTACGTGCGATTCATCAGGTCCAAAATACGATCAGAACCGGACTGCACGGGCATGTGTACGTGTTTACAAACATTCTCCCGCCCGGCGATCACGTGCAAAAGGCGCTCGGGAAAATCTTTCGGATGCGGGGATGTGAAACGAATTCTCCTCACGCCTTTGACGTCGCTGACTTTTTCCATCAGTTCAGCAAAATCATGTCCGCTGTCCTTGTACGAATTGACATTTTGCCCGAGCAAACACACTTCCGAATAGCCCTGATCCACGGCCTTTATTGCTTCATCCAAAACGCTCTGGATCGTGCGGCTGCGCTCGCGCCCGCGTGTATAAGGCACCACACAAAATGTGCAAAAATTATCGCATCCGCGCATAACGGCGATCCAGGCGGTGGCGCCGTGATACCTCAGAGGGGCTACGTTCTCGTAAACCTCCGTGCGCGAGAGGCGCGTGTCCATATGAAATTCTTTCAGATGAAAGTCCCGGTATTCTGCCAAACTGAAATCAACAGGCTCCCCCGAATGGATCCCATTGATCTGTACCAAATTCGGCGATGAGGAAGGCCGGATCAATTCGGGCAATTTGCGGTATGAATCGGGGCCAAGTACGATGTCGACATACGGGCGTTTCTTATGAATTTCATTTTCAAGATGTTTGGCCATGCAGCCAAGTACGCCGATAATCAAATCCGGATTTTTTTCTTTGAGGTTCTTAAATCGCGTCAATTGCCCCCATACACGCTGTTCTGCATTCTCCCTGATGGCACAGGTGTTCATAAAAATCGCATCGGCTTGCTCGTAATCATCAACCAAATCGTAGTCCATGCCCTCCATAATGCCCGCGACCAATTCCGAATCGTAGACGTTCATCTGACAGCCGTACGTTTCGAGGTACAGTTTCTTCTTCCCGGATTTCAATTGGGACCGCAAAGCGTCAATACGCTCTTGTGAATTTACTTCAATGAGAATGCCGTCCATAATTCTCAGCGTCCTTGGAGCACGGTGGTAATGGTTTACTTGTCTAAAACGATTTGTTCAGTCAGGCTCAGTGCGATACTCGACATCATAACTTCCGGCCCCAATTGCGTGATGTCGCCGGAAAGCAGCTCGGCATCCACATTGGCATAGAGCGAGCACGCGGCGCCCTTTTCGATAATCAGCCCGGATAATTTTCCCCCGGTCATTCCGATAAAGGTGACTTCACCGAGCATTTCGCTCACCACGAATCCGGAACAAAATTGTAATTGTAAATGCGCATTCACCGTGTACACGGTTATGAGCGATCCGCGCCGCGTTCCGATAGGAATGTCCGGATAAATCTCCAGCGTGAGCTTTCGACCCTCCTGCGGATTTTCCAAATACAGGCGGTAATGGGTGCCGAAATCCTGTTTTTCCACACCGAGGCTGTGCGCAATTTTATCCACGTCCACAGGAGAGAGATTAAATTGCTTCTGACCCTTTTTTTTCGCTTTCGGCGCGACTCGCTTCCGGCTGACTTTTTTAGCCTTTTCCTTTATCGATTTCTTTTTTTTCATATTCCATTTTCTATTAATGAAAAATTTAAATGACTTTTCCTAATTTATTATCCAATTGGCGGGTTGCCCTTAATTGAACGGCTTCGGTCAATTCTTCAGCCATTCGCTGAAAGAAATAGACAATTTTTCCGTCGTCGGTTAATTTGGTTTCCCCCTCAAAATCAATCATCATCAGGCGCAAACATTCTTCAATTTCGGATCTTGTCAATTTTTTTTCCGTGCCGGCATTTACACCGTTTATGATTTCGTCTAAAGTTGCCGATAGCTCCTTGTTTCTAAATAGGATCCGCATGACCCGTTTACGGATATTCATCGCAGTACGGCGGCGTTTTGACCTCCACACGCCGGGTAAACGAAAAATCGGGACGGCTATGAATAAAATCGAAAATAGGAACGGCAGCCATCCCAGAAAAAGTGAAATTTGTTCATCATAGGAAGTTCCAAAAGTCGGATTCGAATAATAAAACATCCAAAGCACGGCGGATGCGAAGAACAAGTTGAAACTATTCATGAAAGTAATCAGCGCATTCCTTGTTATCGGGTTACCGGTTACCTCATAATCGGCTTCATATTCATCCCAGTAAAGCTCTATATTACTTTCTTTAACTTCACCTGCGCCACGCGTTATTTGATCGAATTTTCCATAGACAACCCCGTTGTCTGAGATAACGGGATCGCCCTGAAAACGGACAAGACACTCGGACAAGAACGCTTCTGCTTGCGGGCGTGTCCAACCGGCAAGCCCGATCAATTCAGACGGAGTGACTATCCCCTTTTCGCGGCGCAGATACGCGGCAACTTCCTTTTCATTTCCAAGCGGATCGCGTTCCACGCGCGCAGGCCCGAAAACAAAATCATATACCGAAGCGATAAAATGCTTTTTAGGCTCACCGGATTTCGATTTGAAAAACTCTGATTTTCTTGGCTCGTAACTTCGATACGCATATCCGTGCGAATCGGTCTGATAAGAAATCACACTGGTTACGGCCCGCCATTGGAAAATAGAAATAAAAAGATTAAAGATGCCGTCCATATTACCGGAGGATTTCCTGTCGCTGTCTTTAGAAGACGAAGCCGCCACCAGCAGCGCGATCAGAATGACCACAAAAACAACAAAATATACGACCAGCGTAACCGCGATCCATGCTTTGAAAATCACGGTGAAAATTTTCCAGGCCCAATCGCGCACTACTTCCATTTTTTCGGCAAAAGTCTTTTCCCCACGCCGTTGGAGGGACGCGCCGAAGGAATAGATCAAATCACCGTCTTCCGTCACTCTCAGCCGGCACACATATTTTCCCATGATCGCGTTAAGAGCTTCTTTCGCTTCGTCCACCGCAAGCCCGGTAATCGCAGCGGCGTCATTCAGGGTAAAATTCCCTTTCACGCCCGGAACTTTCCCCTCCAGCAGCCGCACCGCTTCTTCCGTTTGAGTTATGTGCATAAATCCTTTTTTTGAAAAGCGGTCTAATGTAACGTAAATAATGTATAATTTCAATATATTTCAGCCCTTTGCTCTTGCGGCAAAAGAAAACATTCGATATATTTGGCGGTGAAAGGATGAGGACACGGTTGTGGAAAACACACTGAAAATCAACGAAATTTTTTACAGCATTCAAGGCGAGTCAAGCCATACGGGTAAGCCGTGCGTGTTTGTGCGTTTGACCTACTGTAACTTGCGATGCACTTATTGCGACACGGAGTACGCTTTTTATGAAGGCCGCGACAGAACGCTGGATGAAATTATTTCGGAAGTAAAGGATTATCATTGCGGGAATGTTGAGGTAACCGGCGGTGAGCCGCTGTGGCAGAAGCCCGTTTTTGAATTGATGACCCGCCTGTGCGATGAAGGATTCGAAGTTCTGCTAGAAACCGGAGGGAGTTTGGATATTTCCCCGGTAGATAAACGCGTATTCAAAATCGTGGACCTTAAATGTCCTTCGAGTAAAATGGCCCACAAGAACTTGTATGAAAATTTGAATCTCTTGCTGCCGCAGGATGAACTCAAATTTGTCATCGGCACACGCGAAGATTACGACTGGGCAGTCGATATGTTGAGAAGAAATCCCGTTCACAAGAAAATTCAGGCGGTCTTACTTTCACCGGTATTCAACAAGATCGAACCCCTGGAGATCGTTGAATGGATGCTCGCCGATCAATTGCAAAGGGCAATTCCTAATATTCGCTTTCAGCTGCAGATGCATAAATTTATCTGGTCGCCGGAAACGCGCGGCGTATAGTCAATGAACATGGACAATGATTAATGAATACTTCTGTGAAAATTTCGAAAGAGTTCCATTGGGAAATGGCGCATCGCCTGCCCTACCACCAAGGCGGGTGCCAAAATCTTCACGGGCACTCCTACCGGATGAGCGTTGAAATCGAAGGAACCCCGATGGACAACGGCATGGTCATGGACTACGCCGACCTAAGAAATATGATCGATCCGCTGATCAAAGAGCTGGATCACGGGTTTATGTGCTCTCAGGATGATGAAATAATGAAAACCTTCCTGAAGAACACTTCATTCAAAACCGTCCATGTAAATTTTTTCACGACGGCGGAAAATATTGCAGTCTATTTCGGAAGCAAGATCAAAGAACAATTAAAGGCCTTCAAGAATATCTCGTCGCTTAAAATCCGGATCTCTGAGACACGCGCAACCTACGCTGAAATCAATTTGCAGCTCTAGCCGGTAAGTCCTCCGCATGTTGCGGGATTACCCTGTGGAAGAATCAGGCCCGACTCTCGTTTTTTCGGAAGTCACATTTCCTGTCTGCGTTTCCGTCGTTGAATAATAACTTATCGCCTTAATGACTTTGTGGCAAACTGGGTTTCATGAATAAAAATTCAAATAACAAACTCTCGGTTGTTCTCGCCAGCGGCGGCATGGACAGCTGCGTCACGACGGCTATTGCTAATACTTCTTACGTACTTGCCATGCTTCACATGAATTACGGCCAGCGAACAGAACGGCGCGAGGAAAAGGCCTTTCGCGATATCTGCAAATTTTATCAGGTTCCTCCGGCGCGCCAATTGATCAGCCATATTGATCATCTCAAGCGCATCGGTGGTTCCAGCCTGACGGATGACAACATTTCCGTTAGCCGGGCCAATTTGGCCAATGCAAACGTCCCCTCGTCTTACGTGCCCTTCAGAAATGCTCACATTCTCTCAATCGCCGTGAGCTGGGCAGAAGTGCTGGGCGCGGAGAAGATCTTCATCGGTGCGGTAGAAGAAGATTCCTCCGGCTATCCCGACTGCCGCGAAGAATATTTCAAGGCTTTTAATCAGGTCATTAAACTCGGAACCAAACCCGACACCCGTCTCGAAATCATGACTCCAATCATTCACTTAAAGAAATCCGGGATAGTGAAAAAAGGAATGGAATTGAATGCGCCATTTGATCTGACGTGGTCCTGCTACCAGAATGAGGACGAGGCCTGCGGCGTGTGTGACAGCTGTGCCCTGCGGCTCCGCGGTTTTCAAACCGCCGGTGTGGAAGACCCCATTAAATATAAGATCAGACCAAAGTACTAATTCGTCGGGAAAAGGAAATGGTCGGAGTCATGCGGATCGATGGGGCAGGAGGAAAGTTGTAAATTCCAAGAACACGGAATGAGTCATAGTATTTGCATAAGATATTTCGCGTAGCTTTGAGTTTGGAGGCATTTCAAGAATGAAGATCAATAAAGAGTGGCACAAAAGAAACGTGATGCCGAAAAACGCGGCTTTTGGAGACCGGGTGAGCTGGCATTTAGCTCACCGCAAAAATTGTGCATGCCGTCCTATTCCGAAAAAACTGGCAATGGAAATGAGGAAAAAGGGTATCAAGTCTTAAGCGCCCTATCCGGCCCTATACTCTCCAAAGACTTTTCTCAGCGTATCGGATATCTCTCCGAGCGTGACATTGGATTCCACACAATTCAAAATGCACGGCAGAAGATTGGCCGTGCCTTCGGCCGCATTCTGCAGTTCCTGTAAAGCCGTTCTCACCTTGCCGTTGTCTCGGCGGTTTCTCAAGGCTTTGATCTGCTCCCGTTGAATGCGTTCCAATTCAGGATCGATTCGCAGTAGTGCGGGCTGCCGGTCACTTGATTTCTTAAATTCATTCATGCCAACTATAATCTTTTCTTTTTTCTCCACCGCTTTCTGAAAACGGTAACTCGCGGCCGCAATTTCGTTTTGAAAGAAACCGGCTTCGATCGCCGGAACCGAACCGCCCATCTTATCAATATTCGTAAGGTATTCGAAAACCCGCTTCTCGATTTCATCGGTCATGCGTTCGACAAAATAACTTCCCGCCAGCGGATCCACCGTGTCCGCCACTCCGCTCTCGCAGGCGATGACCTGCTGCGTGCGCAGGGCAACTTCAGCCGATTCCTCCGTCGGTAATGCCAGCGCCTCGTCGAATCCGTTCGTGTGCAGACTCTGCGTGCCCCCGAGAACCGCCGCCATCGCCTGGATCGTCACACGTGAAATATTATTGTAGGGCTGTTGGGCGGTCAGCGTCGAGCCGGCAGTTTGCGTATGAAAGCGCAGCATCAGGCTTTTCGGATCTTTGGCCTGAAATCGTTCCTTCATAATTTTCGACCAGATACGCCTGGCCGCGCGAAATTTAGCGATTTCTTCAAAAAAATTGTTGTGTGCGTTAAAGAAAAAACTCAATCGCGAGGCAAATCGATCTATATCCGAACCCGCTTCCAGGGCGGCTTTTACATAGGCGATCGCATTCGCAAAAGTAAAGGCAAGTTCCTGCACGGCGGTGGAACCGGCTTCGCGTATGTGATAGCCGCTGATGGAAATCATGTTCCATTTCGGAAGTTCCTGTATACAATATCTGAAAATATCAGTGATAAGGCGCATGGAATGTCTCGGCGGATAAATGTATGTGCCGCGAGCAATGTACTCTTTCAAAACGTCGTTCTGGATCGTCCCCGAAAGCTTTTTGATATCGGCGCCCTGCTTCCTGGCAACCGCGACATAGAGGCTCAACAGAATCGCCGCGGTGGAATTGATGGTCATGGATGTGCTGATGGTTTCCAAGGGAATCTGATCGAACAGCTTTTCCATATCCTCCAGCGACGAAATAGAAACGCCGACCTTCCCCACTTCGCCTTCTGCCAGCACATGATCGCAGTCATAGCCGATCTGTGTCGGCAGATCAAACGCGACGGACAATCCTGTCGTTCCTTGCGAAAGCAAGTAGCGATACCGTTTATTCGATTCGTCGGCGCTGCCGAATCCCGCGTATTGCCGCATCGTCCATAACCGGCCCCGGTACATCGTGGCTTGAACTCCGCGCGTGTACGGATATTCTCCGGGATTACCCAATTGTTTTTCGTAATTCCCTTCATAGGACGGCAGATATGCGGGCACTTCGATGCCGGAATCGGTTTCAAAATTCTTTTCCCGCCCGGAAACGTCTTCATTCATACAATTTCTCCAAAAAATTTCGTTACGTCATAGATTTGCCGAAAACGCAGCCGTCATGTTTTTTCAATCACGGACACATTGTTCTTCAATGCGATGAGCGAATAAAGAAAGCCGGCAAGCAATATCATTCCGGAAATCCAATACGGCGAAGCGATGCCGAGCGCCTCAAAAACATATCCTCCCAGAATCAATCCGAACATACGCGCCAAGTTGGAAAACGACTGCATCAATCCCAGGTTTCTTCCCTGCTGCGCTTCGGAAGTCTTTTTAGAAACGAGCCCGGATAAGGCCGGCGTGATGATTCCGCCTCCGATAGCCATAATCGTAACCGAAATAAGCAACCCTGCGATCCGGTCGCTTGCGGCCAACAGCAACAAGCCTGCGGAGTTGACCAATATGCCCCAGATGATCATTTTCTCTTCGCCGACCCATTTGGATATGCGTCCGATCAATCCGCCTTGAATCGCCGCGCTGACAACACCTAAAAATCCGAAAATATATCCCGTCTCCCTGGTATGAAATTGAAATCTCCTTTCCATGAACAGTGCGAACGTGGCATACAGCATCGAAAATGCAAAATTGTAAATGGCGGACAGGTTGATCGTGACTCCGATCAATGGCGTTTTCAAAATTTGCAGAATATTTTCCGCACTTAATCTATTCTCCTCGCGCGATTCCTTTGCTTTGAATTTCGCCTCATCGGAAAGCGATTCCGGCAGAATGAACCATGCCGCGGCGCCGTTCAACAGCGCCAATCCCGCGGCGAAAAAAAGGGGCGCTTGAAATCCGTATTGCCCCAGGATCCCACCTATCACGGGCCCCAAAATAAATCCCAACCCAAAAGCCGCACCGAAGAGGCCCATGCCTTTGGACCGATTTTCTCTGGTCGTCACGTCTGCAATGTACGCCTGAATCGTCGTAAATTTTCCGGCAAAGGCCCCTCCGACAATTCTAGCGACAAACATCAGGGCTAACGAGTCTGCCAGTCCAAAGAGGATATACGAAAAGCCCGTTGCAAAAATGCATATGAGAATCACCGGACGGCGCCCGATCCGATCCGACAACACGCCCCATACCGGCGTAAATATGAATTGAACGATCAGATAAACCGATGTCAGTAATCCCACTATAAAGCCGTCGGCGCCGTACCGCTCGGCAAAATACGGGAGAATGGGAATGATAATTCCGAATCCGATCATGTCGATAAGGGACGTAACAAAAATGATCGGCAGGTATTTTTTAGAATTCATGGGGAGGTTACGGATGAACGGTTCTCTTTAGCGACCTGTTTTTTTTCTTGCGATAAAATTCCTTGATATAGTGCACCGCATCGCGCGCATCATCCGTGACGTAGAACATGTTCAAATCTTCTTTCTTAATATTGTTTTCGTCCAGCATTTTGTCCTTCATCCACGTCAACAAGCCGCCCCAATATTCTTTGCCGATCATGACGATAGGGAACGGCTGAACTTTTTGCGTCTGAATCAAGGTGAGCGACTCGTAAAATTCATCCAGCGTTCCGAAGCCGCCGGGCATTGCAATAAAGCCTCTGGCATATTTTACAAACATGACTTTTCTCACAAAAAAATAGTTGAATCGTGATTCCATCGTCACATACTCATTCGATTTCGCTTCGAAAGGAAGTTCAATGCTGAGACCTATCGATTTGCCGCCGGCCAATTTTGCACCTTTATTCGCCGCCTCCATGATTCCCGGGCCGCCTCCGGTAATAACAGCATAGCCTGCTTTCGCGAGCTCACGCCCGATATCTTCCGCTAATTTATAATAGTGGGAATGACGCGAAGTTCGCGCCGATCCAAAAATTGAAACTGCCGGGCCGACTTTTTCCATTTTCTCAAACCCATCGACAAATTCCGCCATGATTCTGAAAAGGCGCCACGGCTCTTCCTTCCGGTATGATTTGTCGGTCACTTCCGACAAGTCATCGTGCTGATTTACTTTTCGATTATTCTTTTTCACACAGTCCTTCCGATGTTGATCAAATTAATGATACTATTTCTTTTTCTTGTAGGAAGCGCTTGTAACCGTATGGACACCTCCGCGAATACTGTAGTCTGCGGTCACCGTCATTTCCAGAGGCCCGCAGGCGTCCACGAGATCCGCCAGGACTCTCTGAGTCAAGTGCTCCTGAAAAATGCCGACGTTCCGATAAGAATACAAATAATACTTAAATGAGCGCAATTCAATAATCTTTTTGTCGGGAACGTACTTCACCGTGATCTTCGCGAAATCCGGCAATCCTGACCACGGACATACGGCGGTAAATTCATCCGTATCTATGACAATCTCGGTGCGGCTTCCCGGGTACTCGTAGGTAAACGTTTCGAGAGATTCCGGATGAACGGCTTCGTACCCGTCAAATTTGAATTTGAAATCGGGTTTCTTACTGAATGCGTTTATGTTTCTTTTCGCCGCCAATGTATCTTTCTTTTTCATTTATCTTCTGAACGGAAGTCGTGTACCTCCGATCGTCAATTCAAAATGCACTCTAAAACCCTTTCCGTATCCGATAAATCGTTGAATGAAAAATCCGGTTGATACGCACTCAGTTCTTCTTCGCTGTGCCAGCCGGTAGCTACAGCCACGGAACACACATTGAGGTTTTTTCCGCACAGCACATCGCTCGGGCTGTCGCCGATAATAACAATTTCCTTTTCCTTGAAATAATGGCTATGCGCCTTGAAAGCACGTTGCACGGCAATCTGCGGCAACTCATTTCGGTCCATGGCATCGCTTCCGAAAGCGCCGACCGGGTCCCTGCCGTTAAAAAAGAAATGATCTATGCCGGCGCGTGATAATTTGATTCGCGCACCCCGGATCACGTTGCCGGTCAATAAACCGAGCACCGCACCTTCCCTTTTTTGCACCATTTCTAAAAGAGAACTGATTCCATTGAGAACCGTTATATCTTCAGCGTGCAGCCATTGATCAAGAAACGTCACATATTGCTCCAACGCGGAATCCAGATTCGATGTAATGAAATCTTCATCCAATTGAGCCGATTTCATAACCTCGTATAAAATTTGCGGATCGGTCTTGCCGGAAAACGAGTACTGATCCGCCGGCCCGCGAGTGCCGTACACGAGCTCCATGGCTTTGCTGATCGCGCGGCGCGGCGCTTTGCCGCATTGGATCAGCGTTCCGTCAATATCGAAAAGGACCAGTTTTTTCATTTGCCCGCTTCGCCCCAAAAACCCCTATACGACACCGGTTCAATTTGAAATATTTTTATTCAGTACTTTGAGCGAGTAATCGTTGCGGGTAATTAACAATTGAATTTCTAGACTCACGGAGTCTCCTTCGACCTGCCAGATCTTATTTTCGAAATTGCCGTTCACGCGCTCGGATTTATCGGGCTCGCCGTAATAGCGCAGAATCATCGCCGATACGGAGTCCAAATCACCGCGTTCTGAGATGTAGTTCATTGAAAATAATTTGTCTCTCTCGGTAAATTCCAGATAATAATCGCGGCCTTTGCGCCGGACGACTACAATTTTTCCGTCCGTCCTGCTGTTGAGAACCCATGAAATCCTGCTCCAGCTCGAATCTTTTCGAACCAGGGTATCCAGGGCTGCCGCAGGGATTCCCCATGCAATGGAATAGCATCCCCGGCGAAAGGGATACTGATCCGTGACATTTCTTTTGTGCCGGCATCCGGCCATCAGAAGCACGATGAAAACAAACACGCAATAACAGAACCGACTCAAACATTCCATGGTATACGGCCGACCGATGACCGTGCGAATTAACGGTTAATCTCCGAACGCTCATTAAGTATCGTGTCTTTATTCTTCATTAAATATTCATACGCCGCGTCATGTTCGTTGGGAATCAGGCCTTCCAGAATAGCCTCCTCGATTATTTTTTTCAACGCGCCGACTTTCTTTCCGGGGGACAAATTGAACAGCGTCATGATCTCATCCCCGCTGATCGGCGGCCGAAACGCGCGCAGCCGGTCCTTTTCTTCCACTTCACGTACCCGGTCCAGGACGTGTTCGAAATTGCTTAAATGCTTTTTCGCACGTTCCTTATTACCCGATGTAATATCCGCACGGCACAGCGTGAGCAGGTCGTCTACGTCTTGACCGCTGTCGAAGATCAGCCGGCGAATGGCGCTGTCGGTGACCTCATCATCCACCAATTGGATCGGGCGCATGTGCATGCGAACAATATTCGCCGCATACATATAGAAATCCGTCGGCAGTTTCATCTTTTTTCCAATGCCTCTCACCATTCGCGCCCCGACTTCCTCGTGCCCATGAAAGGTCCATCCGGTGCCTTCAATGAATTTTTTTGTTCGTGGTTTCCCAATGTCATGCAATAAAGCCGCGAAACGCAACCGCAGGTCATCCGTTGTTTCCGCAATATTGTCCAAGACCTTCAGCGTGTGCTTAAAAACGTCTTTGTGCAAGAATCCCTGCTGCTGTTCCACACCGCACAATGCCTCCATCTCGGGAAGAACAAATTTTAACAATCCGCTTTCCTGCAGCAAATACAGGCCCACCGAAGGTTTCGGGCTGCCCAATATTTTTAAAAATTCATCCGAAATCCGCTCCTGAGAAACAATGGGCATCCGTTCCGAATTACGGAGCATACCCTCCCACGTTTTTTTGTCGATTTCAAATTGCAATTGCGATGCAAAACGAATCGCCCGCATCATACGCAGCGGATCGTCAGAAAAAGTTTCGTCCGGATCCAGGGGCGTCTTCAAAATCTTGTTCTTTAAATCCTCCTGGCCGTTGAATAAATCGATCCGGGCTCCGTAGGATTTCTCATTGATGCTCATTGCGATCGCGTTAACAGTAAAATCCCGGCGCGCCAGGTCGCTTTGCAGGTCCGCCGCCTGCACGGCGGGATTACGCGACTCGCTGTGGTAGCTTTCGCGGCGGGCGCCGACGAACTCGACCTTCAAATCGCCGTATTCCGCTCCCATAGGCAGCATGGCCGTTCCGAAATTCTGATAAACGACCAGCGTACGGATATTGAAATGTTTCGCGACGTTCTCGGCAAATTCAATTCCATCGCCGATCACCATGATATCAAAATCTTTGACCGCGCGTTTCAGAAGCGTGTCACGGACATAACCGCCGACGACATACGCTTCGACCGTCAAGCGATCCGCGATCAAGCCGATTTGTTTGATTAATGCTTCCATCAATAGATCCTCTGCCCGTCGTCCGGTCCAAAGAAATACATTTTTTCCTGAGCCGGATTTAAAAAGAACTTGTTCCCGATCTCTGACCTCTCAACCCGTCGCTGCGTTCTTACAATAATCTGATTTCCATTCATATCAAAATACAAATGATTCTCACTGCCCAGGTGCTCCACGAATTTCAATTGTCCGGTCCATCCGCCGGCGTGTTGGCTGATCTCAATGTGTTCCGGCCGGATACCGAGGAGACAATTTCTAACCTCAGGAACCTCACGGATTAATTTTATCCGCTGGTTGCCGCTGACAAAGAAAAGGTCGGAAGTCATCTCCCCTTTCAGAAAATTCATCGCCGGCGTGCCGATAAATTCCGCGACAAATCTGTTTTTCGGATGTTCATAAATATCATTGGGGCTTCCCTGCTGCTGGATCTTTCCGCCATGCATCACGATCATGGTGTCGGCCATCGTCATCGCTTCGACCTGGTCGTGGGTCACATAGATCATCGTCCAGCCCAGTTCGTCGCGCAATTTCATCAACTCCATTCGCAACTCCACACGTAATTTCGTGTCCAGATTGCTCAACGGTTCATCCAGTAAAAATATCTTCGGCTTCCGCACGATCGCCCTCCCTACGGCAACGCGCTGGCGCTGCCCTCCGGAAAGCGCGTGGGGCCTGCGTTCCAAATACGAAGTCAATTGCAGGATCGCGGCCGCTTCGTGCACGCGTTTCTTGATTTCATCTTTCGGAAAAGAATTCACCCGCAACCCAAATGCCATGTTATCAAACACCGACATATGTGGATAGAGCGCGTAGTTCTGAAACACCATCGCGGTATCACGCGCCTTTGGCGGCAATGCATTCACCGGTTTTCCGTCGATCAAGATGGTGCCGCCGCTGATCTCTTCAAGTCCGGCAATCATGCGGAGCGTGGTCGTCTTCCCGCATCCGGACGGGCCGACCAGCACCGATGTCGTTTTGTCCTCGACCGTAAAACTAATATCGCTCACGGCGGTCACGGGGGTGTTTTTGGCAGAATAAATCTTGGAAACCGATCGGAGTTCGACATGCGCCATGAATACCCGTTTATTTTTCGCCCGGGGAGAAAAAATCGATCTGCGCTTTTTTTTTCTCGATCTTACGGATCCGGTTTTGTTTGTTTAGAAATTTCTGCTCCAATACACCGGTGTCGCCGGAAAAATCACTCAAAAACTTTTGAATCGCATTTAGGATCTTGTCCGGCTGGGCGCCCGCCAGCAGGTCGCGCTGGATTTCAAGCATATTTTCCGCTATGAGTTTCGCCTCTCGCTCGCTCATTTCCATTCGCTCTTGAACGAACGCGGTGAGCAGGATTTTGTCCGATTCCGTATCCGTTTCATTCTTTTTCATGGATATCATTTCTCTGCCGCCAATAAACGGTCAATAATATTCAGTGTGCTCACGCCATCTGCCTCCGCGTTGAAATTCGTTACGAGACGATGGCGCAAAACCGGCTTCACAGCGGCTTTAACATCCTCGATGTCCGGTGTAAACCGTCCATCTAAAATAGCGCGTGTCTTTGCACCGAGAATTAAATATTGCGATGCCCGCGGGCCCGCGCCCCAGCTGAGCCAATCGTTAATGAATTTCGGCGCCTCCGGCGTTTTCGGACGCGTTCTGGAAACCAGATTTACGGCAAATTGAACCACATTCTCTGCGACCGGAACGCGGCGAACCAAATTTTGAAAATAAATAATTTCTTCGGCGTTCAGAATTTTTTTTAATTCATATTCATACGAACTCGTCGTGGATTTGACGATTTCGACCTCTTCGGAAACGCTCGGATAATCCACCCAGATATTGAACATAAACCGGTCCAATTGTGCCTCCGGCAAAGGATACGTGCCCTCCTGCTCGATCGGGTTCTGGGTCGCCAGTACAAAAAACGGTTCCGACAATTGGTACGTATTTCCGGAAGCGGTCACTTTATGCTCCTGCATCGCTTCAAGCAAAGCCGATTGTGTTTTCGGAGGCGTGCGGTTGATCTCATCCGCCAAAACCATGTTGGCAAATATCGGTCCTTTGACAAATCGGAATTGTTTCTCTCCCGTGCTGACATTTTCCTCGATAATTTCCGTGCCCGTAATGTCGCTCGGCATAAGGTCCGGGGTGAATTGAATACGGCTGAATTTCAGATCCAGTGCCTTTGCCATCGTATGAATCAAGAGCGTCTTGGCCAGACCGGGAATCCCGATAAGCAGGCAGTGGCCGCGCGAAAACAATGCGATAATCAATTCATTGATAATTTTATGCTGGCCGATGATCGCTTTACCGATCTCCGTTTCCAGTGCAGCCCGCGCGTCCTTCAGGGCGGCCGCCGCATCCGTGTCGCTCATACGCTGCAGAATCTTGACACGCTCATGATTTCCAGAATCGATCGCCTTTTTGGTTTCCGCCGCTTGCATGAATAGCCTTTCAAAAATATTGCAGTCTAATTCTGTTTTTCCACCACCGCGTCATCCGCATTCGTCCATCCGTTCTCTTCATGCCACCAATGCGACGCGCAATTCGGGCACTGAAATAATTTTTTCGTTTTGGACTGATTTTCAATTTCTTTCAGCGATCGCAGCTCAATAACAGGAGGCCCTAATTTTCTTCGCAATTGAAACTGTTCATACGGTTTGATGCGCTGCCACTGTCCGCCGGCAGAATGATTCGAGTCGAATTTAGCGAAAGCCCAACACACCGTGCATTGAAAAATTTGAACGCCCTCTGCCTCTTCCATTAAGGTCAAAAGACTCTTGGTACGCGCAAGGTACAGCGCGTCGCTCCAATAAAATTTTTCTTTGGAATGAATCATAGCCCGAACGTGTTTCGAAACAGGTGAAGTATAGCGATTTGACCCGCCAAAATCAATAAAAAAGCCCCGCGGTGCGGGGCTTCACAGATATCAACAGCCGGAAGGAATGACGGGAAAAGACTTATAACCCATCGATCTGGATATCTTTCCCGTATTCCACGTTGTATTTGATGCGCAATTCGATCTTCTGCTTCGGCTTGATCCGCAAGCGCCATTCGACGATGCCGTTGCCTTTCTTTTCGATCACGCCGTTCGGGTGCAATGCGGTCGACTTGTCTTTCTCGAATTCGGGCAGCACCGCTTCTATTTTGATCCGTTCATCCTGAGAGACGGGCCACTGATCCTGCACCGTAATCGTATCTTCCGTTTTTTTGAAACTCTCTATCGTGATCTTATACTCAAAACTTTTTTTCGTACTCTTGCTGAAAAAGCCTTTTTCTGCCTGATAGTCCTTCACCTGCTCGCGTTTGACACGGATGCCCTCGTCAATTCCCAGGAACACATTGAATTTCTCCGTGGGAATAACGGTGTTCATACGGCTCGTTCCGACAAAACTGTTTCCAAAAAAAACGTTAGCCTGACCAGCTATGAACGGAACGTCCGTCGTGTTTTCGATTTGGGCCTTCAAGTAAGCCAATTCAGCGAGTTTAGGAGCGGTCGAATAAGCAAACTCCGACTTGAGCGATGCGACTGAAATCAGTACTTTGTGATCAAAATTGTCGGATGGAATCGTCGCGCGTTTACCGATCTTGAAAACAACGGATGTGGATTTGGTTTCGACCAAAGCATTTTCCACCTGCAGGGCCTGCATTTCTTCTTTGGCCACTTCCGCTTCGTAAGCCTTATCCGACTTTTTTCCTGAACGCATCGCGGATTTCGCTGCTCCCGCTCCGGAAGCCGCCCCAAGGCCGCCGATCTGATCCAGAGCCCCATCCAAACTTCCGTAATAGTTGGGGTTGTATACGCTCAGGTACCACGCGCTCAGTTGCGGCATAGATCCGGAAATATTCGGGCGGGCGGTGGAGATCGCCATCGTGACATTCTTCCAGTCTTCGCCGGTCGTTTGTGAGATCATGGCATAATACACGAACTCCACGTTTTTGTCATCCGGAGATACACGCACGTCATACACCGGATACCAGCGCGCGCCGGCAATAACATAAGCCAAATCAAATTTCATGGTCCCCGCTTTTCCTACGGAAACGCTCAGCACAATTTTTTTCTTGGTCGAACGCGAATAACCGGATAACTGATTGATCTGGTTTTGCAAATTGGACTTCTTCGCATTCATGTCGCTTTTCTTTTTTTCCAATGACCGTATTTCAACGTTCAGTTTCTCCACATTGGAATCGTAAAACAAGAATAATTTATTCCAATCTTCAAACGTCGGTTTAGGCGTTTCCTTGTCTTTGCCTTGCCCGGTCACGTTGAGCTTGATAAGTTCCAGCAATTCCTTTTCTTTTGCCAGCAGCGACAACCGGTCGGTGTAAATTTTTTCTTCGGAAACGATAGAAGCAAGCTGCTCCTGCAGATCCTTAAGCCTGTTTGTCGGAAGCGTGTCGATGTAATCGGTTTCGATCTTGATGTCGGTAATCTTCGCCGAGGCGGTTCCCGAACCGTTCACCCGCAGCGATTGATCCAGCAGAGCATACGGCAGGTCTTTGACGGTCAGCTCGTATTCGCCCTCATAGAGCGTCATTTCCGCACTGCGCGTGACTTCCGCGCGATCGCTGTACAGGGTAACGCCGCTGATGTCGGTTGCCATGTTATTTTTTTGTTGGGCAAATAAAGTAGCCCACGAAAGGATGGCGGCACAACTCACAATAATCGTTTTCATGATAGTCTCCTCTTTTACAAGCCCATTTTCAGCGGTCGCCTGACCTATATTCGCATTTCTTAAGAACCAAATTTAAAAATCGCAGTAATTACAGTGATCCCGAGCAGTGTGATCGTTATCACAGAAAACAGTTTCCAGGATCGCACCAGTTCCTGAAAAGCCGCTTCATCGGAGCTCTCAAACGGATTTTTTTCCATCAACGCATTTGCCTTTTTGAACTTGCTCCAACCCATATGCGAAAAGCCTGCGGCGATAAGAGCGGCGGTGATTTTAACATGGACAAAAATACGCGGAAGGAACCAGTCCATGCCATGAAAAACAATCATGCCGGCCCCGGTAATTAAGACCATTGACAAACCGATATTCAGAAAAGTCTTATTCACGCGGCCGACAATATCCATGGCGAATTGCCTGGGCTCGGGGGCATTGTTCTCAACAATATCCGCAAGATACACGTAGGGTATCAACACCGAGCCGGCCCACAGCATAATTCCAAAAACGTGCAGCACCAGGAACGCGGGAATCAGAATTTCCATGATCAACTCCTACTACAGTTATCAGTTATCAGTTAATATTAAGCATTCAGCATTAAGCATTCAGCATTAAGCATTCAGCATTCAGCATTAAGCATTCAGCATTCAGCATTCAGCATTCAGCATTCAGCCTGCTTAGTTATAAAATACTCCCGACAAATATCCAACCACTTCATCGTTATCCCCGCTGATTTCGCCTGAAGTGTGATACGACAGCACCCGCGCCTGCGACGCGCCCATCTGTTTCGAGGCGATCATGGCGGCTATGATCGGTCCTGCGCCGCACGCTTCGCATTTCCGTGATTGAATGTCATCGAAGAACTTTTTCTCATCAAAATTTTCGATGTCCTTAGCGACGATACCGTCCAGCAGGTGCGCTTTTTCAACCGGATAAAAATGCGACAAGTCGCTGCTCGCGACTACCAGGCTCCGGGAATCTTTCAGCAAATCGCCGAGCGCCTTTCCGAGGCGGTAACAACTTTCCCAATCCTGAGTTCCCATGACCAACGGCAAGATTTGAAAAGAATCCAGTATCACCTGCAGAAACGGTAACTGGACTTCCAGCGCATGTTCTTCGCGGTGTCCTAATACCGACGGTTTGATCGCCGGCTCAGCTGCCAATAATTTTTCAGCCAATTCCTGATTTACGCTCATCGCGCCTATCGGAGTTGCGTATTCGCCCAAATACAGCGAGACGCCCTTAAAATAATCGCGGTGACTCGGCGCAATCACGGCGACCGTATCGTAGCTGCGGTTTGCCAGTTGTTTATAGGCATCCGCCGCCACATAGCCGGAATACACATAGCCGGCATGCGGAGCGATCACGCCGAAAATTTGTCCGTTTATTTTTTCAACCTGCGTCTGCGAAAACATTTTTTCGAGATCGGTCTTTAACTGATCTCTTTGCGCCGGATAGAACATTCCCGCTACCGCCGGTCGGCGCGCCTTAAAATCAGCATGGGTTCGATGGGTTTCCATACACTGTCTCCGCGGTCAGATTACTCTTTGATGGGCAAATGATACTTCTCCGCTTTGCGGTAAATCGTGGCGCGTCCGATATTCAGGCGGCGCGCCACTTCCGACACGTTACCGTCGCAATCGGCAAATACTTTTTTCATGACCCTTTCTTCCACTCGCTCGACTATTTCATCCATGGTTCCGTTCATATCGATGTACCCCTCCCGATTGGCCTGCAATTTATTCTGTCCCAGCGTTCTAATGACTTGCGGCAGGTCGTTCAGCGTAATCTCATTCTCCGAAGCAAGTACCACGGCGCGCTCGATCGCATTTTCCAATTCGCGCACGTTACCCGGCCAGTTATAATTCAGCAAAACTTCCAATGCGTCCTGCGTGATCGAAGTTAACTGATTTTTCTTTTCACGTTTCTTAAATTTTTCCAGAAAATGCGCCGCCAAAAGCGGAATGTCATCTTTGCGGTCGCGAAGCGACGGCATGATGACCGGAAAAACACTGAGCCGATAATATAAATCTTCCCGAAACGTTCCGTTTTTTACCGCTTCTTCGAGATTACGATTGGTGGCGGAAACGACCCGCACATCCACATGAATATTTTCGGTGCCGCCAATGCGTGTAAACTCGCGCTCCTGAATAACGCGAATAAGCTTCGCCTGGGTCGCCGCGGTCATTTCGCCGATCTCGTCCAAAAAGACCGTGCCGCCGTTAGCTTGCTCGAATTTTCCCAGCCGCCGGTCTGTCGCCCCGGTGAACGCGCCTTTTTCATGGCCGAACAGTTCGCTTTCCAATAAGCTTTCCGGCAATGCGGCGCAATTGACCGCGACAAAAGATTTTTGAGCGCGCACCGCATTGCGCAGATGAATCTCCCGCGCGACCAATTCTTTTCCGGTTCCGCTCTCACCCATGATCAGCACCGTCACATTGCTGCTGGAAATAATTTTTTCAAGCGTGGCGTAAATCTCCTGCATCTTTCCGCTCCGTCCGATGATGCTGCCGAAATCGCGCACTTGATACAACTCGGAACGCAGCCGTTCCAGCTCCTGTGACATCGACCGAAGCATCAGCGCGTTACGTACGGAAACTTTGAGGCGATTCGAATCGAACGGTTTGGTAACAAAATCGTACGCGCCGATCTTCATCGATTCGACGGCAGATTCGATCGTGCCGTGCGCGCTCATCATGACGATCGGAATTTGCGGATAAAACTTCTTGATGCGCTCCATGACGGCGATGCCGTCCATGCCCGGAATACGCAGATCCAGAAGGATGACGTCGGGCATTTCCAGTCCGATCATATCGAAACATTCGTTGCCGTCCGTGGCGTTGTAGATGCGGTAGGAGTCTTTCTCGAGATACGCCTTAATCAATCGTAAAATATTCTTGTCGTCATCTACTACCAGAATTTTTCTTTTCTCTTCGCTCTCATCCATTACTGCGGTTCCTTACTTGGTATTCTTTTTATCAGATCGCCGATAAATCTATCTTCTTCATGTATCGTAAATTTACATTTCAGGTAAAACAGGCTCCTGACGGTGATCTCCGGAAGCCACTCCATATTTATTTTTACCATATCCTTTTGGGTAGTCAAGACGACATGTTCGCCGCGGTCGCTCCGCGGAATCGACGATATTATTTTCTTAAGGTCCTTTGCGCGGTACCGGTGATGATCCTGAAATTCGTACGTGCATTCGATGGTTGCATCGAAGGAACGGCAGAGCTCATTGACCGTGCGTTCAAATGACTCCGGATATCCGAGCCCCGAAAAAAGAACGATTTTTTTCCCGGCCAAAAATTCAAGCGGCTCACATTGACCGTCAAAGCCCCGGACCAATTCAACAGGATTGTAGTGTGACCCTGTGCACGACCGGCCGAAATAATTTTGAATTCCTGAACGGTCGCTTTCCGGAGTTTTGGCGATCACTACGCCGTCTGCCCGTTTCAGGCTCATCGGCAGATCTCGCCATCGTCCGACCGGTAAGAGCATCGCCGGTAACTTCATTTCATAAAAATCCTGAACGACCAGTTCGATGTTCTTTCCTAATTTCCGATATTGAAATGCGTCGTCTAAAATCACCGCGTCGGCATCGAAACGATCCTCGATCAAGCGCATGGCTTTAACGCGATCGCTGCAGGCAATGACCGGCACCCTCATCCTTGCCAATTGAAAATTAACCGCCAGCATGAACGCTTCATCGCCCGCCTCATTCACATTCACTAAAATTTTATGGCCGTCCGAAACGAGTGTCAATCCGGGCTGCTTTTTCTTATAGCCGTTGGTAATGACCGCGACGCGCCTGCCGGCTCGTGTGAGTTGCATCGCCAGAAATTCTACCAGCGGAGTTTTACCCGAACCGCCGGCCGACAAACTGCCTACGGCGATGACCGGCGTTTGAAATACTGCGGGCTTCAGGATGTAACCGTAAACAAGGTTACGGATCAGTATAGTGACAAAGAACAAGAAGGAAAAAGGAAATAAAAATACGGCTGCAACGACCTTAAAGAACGGATTCTTCCACTGCAGCACGGCTTTCACAACCATTGAGCGTGTCTTCCATCATTTCCTTCAAAGCCGGCGAATCCGGCTCTAAAAAATACCGGTCCGCAGGAATGGGTTTTGAAAAAACTAATCGGCATCGGGAAAATGGTCTTGGAATCACAAATCGATCCCAGCTTTTCAAACGCCAGCAGGACCGGCAGTCGGCGCGAATAAGTACGACCGGTTTTTGCGAATACCTGGCCAGGTGCATGATGCCCTGCTTGAGTTTTTTGGCGGGCCCTTTCGGGCCGTCGGGCGTTATCAAAACCGACCGTGACCCTAAAGCGCTATTGAGTCCTACTAGTGCCGGAAAGCCATTTTGAGAACTCGAACCCTGAACTACTTTAAAGTCCAATTTGTCCAAAATGAGTTGCAGTATCTCGCCGTCGGGGCTCGCGCTCACCAGCGCCGTCATCGGCTTGCGGGACGCCTCATTCGAAAGGAATCCAATGACCGCAAAAATATCCTGATGCCAAAACCCGAAAATTACCGGGCCGTCATTTTCGGGATCGCGAACGACCTCCCATTTCAACGAATTAAACCATAATTTCAAAACGGGAGCGGCAAGAAAACGGGCAATTAATTTGTATAAAAAATATTTCATGGACGACTGTTCAATATAACTTACAATTGAAAAACATTCAATACATTAAATGGGAAAATCGAACGCGAACAGGCGCCGTGCAGAGACTTATTTCGCTTGACTTTGCAGAATAATTTTGATATGATTGCACCTTATCGCGGGGTGGAGCAGCCTGGTAGCTCGTCGGGCTCATAACCCGAAGGTCGTAGGTTCAAATCCTGCCCCCGCTACAAATCCGCTTGGCGGGTTAGCTCAGTTGGTAGAGCAGAGGAATCATAATCCTCGTGTCGGCGGTTCAAGCCCGTCACCCGCTACGAAATTATAAAATCCCGTTTCGAAATATCGAAACGGGATTTTTATTTCAATCTCCTCTTCGAGTCCTTTTCTGATCTCAATGTTCCCTGTCACTCCATGCATCAGGATGGCCTGCAAAGCTGCCATTGGCAACGGTGCGTCAGGCCAATTAGTTTTGAATGCGCAGGGCTTCAACCACGCCTTTGGACTTACGGAGTACTTACGGAATAACTGCCCACCGTCCAGGAAGCAGCATTGAAAGAAGAACTTGCATTGGCATCAGCCAAATGGAAAGTGTGGGTCAACGCCGTTCCAATAAGATGATTGGCACTGTCATACGCCCGGACCGTCGCAACGACATCTGACGAAACGTCCGATGAATAATAATTTACAAATACGCGGAAACTGGTTGTCGCATTGACGGTGTAGATTCGAATGTTTTCAGGACCGAAGGATGTAGTGTTATCGACATCCAGGTTGAGGTTGTACCCCCCTGTGTTATACAAATCCGAACCATAGTACACGTGAATTACCAAACCTACATTATCTATGTGCAAATCTATGTCGCCAAGATTATCCCAGGTCAGTTCAAACCGTGCGATCGAAGGAGGAGCCGTGCTTGTGACCTTGACCACTTTACTCCGGCCGTAAATTACCCCATCGACATAAATGACGATGCAGATATAATTATTACCATCCACTACAACGAGATCGGAGGAAATGGATTCGCTGGAACTGGCGGACGACCTTAATAAAATCAAGTCGTCATTACGCCAAATATAAACGCTAATGGCACCGCTGGCGGTGCCCACCGTCATGTCCAGACTTAGAACTCCCAGAGCCGTTGACCCTGAAAGAGCGCCGCTTATATCTGTAATAGTAGTGATTCCGCCCAATAACACAAAGTCAGCGACGCCTTGCAGGGCCGCATCGGGCACGTCATACCCCGCCGCTGCGGCTTCTGCTGCAAGCGGCTCCGAATCGCCGGAACTGTCGCTCTTTGAGCATCCTCCCATGATCATGACAAAACTGATAATCAACAGAACCAAGCCGCCGAAATAATTGCAGTGGGAATTCCTGAATTTCATGATAGCTCCCCTTTCAGTTTAGTTTAATGAAATAATGTTTCCCCATATCCAGCGAACTACGTGTTTTGAATCATCTCCTCAAATGTTA
>CAZLWA010000070.1:0-6849 GCA_964563165.1 uncultured Bacteroidota bacterium
TTTCTCACTACAAAATCCTCGAGAAGTTGGGCGAAGGTGGAATGGGCATTGTCTATAAAGCCCAGGACACCAAGCTGAACCGCTCCGTTGCCCTGAAGTTTCTTCCGGAGCACGTTTCCTCCTCTGAAGCTGACGCCGCCCGGTTTGTTCAGGAAGCCCAGGCTGCCGCAGCCCTCAACCATCCGAACATCTGCACGATCTACGGCATCGAGGAAGCTGATGGGAAACACTTCATCGCCATGGAATTCGTCGATGGACAGACTCTCCAGGAGAAGAAGACGAGTCTCAGCCTGAAACAGGCGCTTGACATCGGCATCCAGGTCGCTGAAGGCCTTGCCGTTGCCCATGAAAAAGGGATCGTCCACAGAGACATCAAGCCCGAGAACATCATGATCCGGAAAGACGGGATTGCGCAGATTATGGATTTTGGTTTGGCGAAATTGAGAGCAAGCGGAAGCAGGATCACACGGTTGACAAAAGAAGGAAGCACGGTTGGTACTGCGGGCTACATGTCTCCGGAACAGGTTCAGGGACAGGATGCGGATCACCGCTCGGATATATTTTCGCTGGGTGTTTTACTTTATGAATTATTCACCGGACAGCTTCCGTTCCGCGGCGTTCATGAGACCGCGTTGATGTATGAGATCGTGAACGTCGATCCTCCTGTGATGTCGTCTATCAAGCCCGAAATGGATACCGAACTCGACCGCATTGTATTCGAATGCATGGAGAAAGATCCGAATGAGCGAATGCAGTCGGTCAAGCAGGTCGCCATTGACCTAAAGAGATTTAAACGGGAGTCAAGCCGCAGCCGCGTCAGCAGAATTGCTCCATCAGCTTATCAAACCGTGGAAGGAGAGCCGGCCGGATCCGTGGCATATGATGGCCGCAGGAGGAGAAATTTCCTGCCTTGGGCGTTGGCCGTTGTCGGTTTACTTGGTACGGTGATATTTGCAATCCTTGCCGGCCGGAATCAGGATTCGACGATTGGGACGATTCGTTCTTTCATCCTCGCCCCGGAGAAAGCCAACTTTTATTTTTACGGTCAGGACGCAGGGCCGGTCGTTATATCGCCTAACGGGCAATGGCTCACCTTCGTGGCCACCGACAGTCAAGCGGTTCACCGACTGTACGTACGGAACATTCGTGACCTGGAATCGACCGTGCTGGCGGGAACGGAAGGAGCTCACTACCCGTTTTGGTCGCCGGACAGCCGGTTCATAGGATTTTTTGCGGACAATAAATTACGGAAGGTAGAAGTACAGGGAGGACCCTCCGTCACAATCTGCGATGCCTTCAATGGGCGCGGAGGAGCGTGGAATGCCCGGGGCCAAATTGTGTTTTCTCCAACTGCCTCCTCTCCCCTCTTCGTTGTGTTGGCATCGGGCGGCGAACCGAAACAACTGACAACCATGGATTCGCTCCGGAAGGAGCAGACACACCGGTGGCCCTATTTTCTCCCTGACGGCGAGCACCTCCTTTATCATGCGCGAACGGCTGTCACCGGAGCCCAAACCGAAAGTGATGCCGTGTGTCTGGCCTCACTGGACGGCAAGGTAAACCGTATCCTGGTCGCAGCATCGTCCAATGCGGCGTATGGTGCAGGCCATGTCCTGTTCATGAGGGGCAGCACGCTTGTCGCGCAGGCGTTCGACGCAAATAAGCTGGAACTGACAGGAGATGCCGTTCCGGTCGCGGAAGACGTTTTGAATGACGCGGGATTCAACCTGGCCGTTTTCTCCGTTTCGCAAAACGGCATCCTTCTTTACCAGAAAGGCAGTGCTCAGGCCGGCTCCCGCCTTGTCCTTTGCGATGCCGCGGGAAAAGAAATCAAAGACATCGGTGATGTGACTGAATTTTATACGCCGCGTATTTCCCCGGACGGCAACAGAGTTGCCGTCGGAACTTTTGATGCGAAGTCCCGAAATCAGGATATATGGATCTACGAGATCGGGCGCGGCATTCGAACGCGGTTCACATTCTCCGTGACAATAGAGTTCACGCCGCTATGGTCCCCGGACGGCTCGCGCATTGTATTCAGTTCTATCCGTAATCGGAACAGCGAGCTGTTCGAAAAGTCTGCTACTGGGGCTGGAAGCGAGCGGCCCCTTTATGAGTCTGATGAGCAAAAGAATCCGACGGATTGGTCCCCGGACGGGAATTATATATTGTTTGATGTCCAGTCCGACAGAAGTAAAGGAAGTGACATCGGACTGCTCCGCCTGAGCAATACGGGCCAGCCTCCCAAAGTGTCCACCTTCCTTGCGGATCCGTTCAACGAGCTGAGCGCCGTTTTTTCGCCCGACGGGCGTTGGGTTGCCTATACGTCGGACGAATCGGGGCAGGAAGAAGTGTATGTGCGACCGTTTCCGGGTCCCGGCGGCAAGTGGCAGGTCTCCACCGACGGCGGCAAGTTCCCGCGATGGCCGCGTCACGGAAAAGAGTTGTACTACTTGAGCCGGAACCATACGATCATGGCTGCGATCTTGGTGCCCCAGGCGTCGTCGATCACCGTCGCATCCGTCCGCCCCGTTTTCAGGATTCGCCCGATCGCGACCGGCACAATCTATGATGTGACTACCGACGGGAGGCAATTTGTAGTCAATACGCGGATCGATCCAAAGGATACATCTCCCATTACGATGGTCATCAACTGGGGCGAAGAACTACGCGGGAAATAGATGAACGAATTCACAAAAGGTATAGATAAACATGATCGGACAAACGATTTCCCACTATAAGATTCTCGAGAAGCTCGGAGAGGGCGGTATGGGTGTGGTCTACAAAGCTCAGGACACGAAACTCGACCGCATGGTGGCGTTGAAGTTCCTGCCGCACAACCTCACAGCCAATGATACCGAGCGGGCGCGTTTTCTCCAGGAAGCAAAAGCCGCGGCGGTTCTCAATCATCCGAATGTCTGCGTGATTTACGGAATCGAAGAATATGAGGGGCAGCAGTTCATCGAAATGGAATACGTCGATGGCGTTACGTTGAAACACAAATTCTCCGAATCACAATTGAAAATCAATGACGCGATTGGTTATTCGATTCAAATCGGTGAAGCTTTGCAGGAAGCGCACTCTAAAGGTATCGTCCACAGAGATGTGAAATCCGAAAACATGATGGTCAATTCAAAGAATCAGGTTAAAGTGATGGATTTTGGATTGGCCAAATTACGTGGGTCCGTGAAGTTAACAAAATCTTCAAGTATAACCGGAACGCTCGCCTACATGGCGCCGGAACAGATTCAAGGACAACCTGTTGATGCACGTGCAGATATATTTTCGTTTGGCGTCGTGCTGTATGAAATGCTGACAGGACACACGCCGTTCCGCGGTGAACATGAAGCGGCGATGATGTATTCGATCTTGAATGAAGAACCTCAGCCGATTTCGCCTCATCGCACAGATGTTCCTGAGTATCTCCACGCAGTTATTGTCAAAGCACTGGAGAAAGATAGGACTCGCCGATACCGGAGTGTCCAGGAGTTGCTTACGGATCTGAGGCAACCGCAAACAACGAGATCCTTGCCCAAGCAAGAAAAATCCATCGTCGTTCTCCCGTTCAAAGACATAAGCCCTGAAAAAGATCAAGAGTATTTCTGTGATGGCCTGGCAGAAGAGTTGACAAACTCGCTGACGAGAATAAAAGGGGTTCATGTTGTTGCACGAACGTCAGCGTTCTCATTCAAAACAAAAGAAATTGACATCCGAGAAATTGGCAAGAACTTGAATGTGAAAACTGTTCTCGAAGGCAGTGTTCGCAAAGCTGGCAATCAGCTTCGTATTACTGCCCAACTCGTCAATGTTGACGACGGTTACCATCTCTGGTCTGAACGGTATGACCGTCAACTCGACGATGTCTTTGCCATTCAGGATGAAATCTCACTGCAGATTGTCAATACGTTGAAGATCAAACTTGAGAGTGGTGAAAAAGAGATCATGGTGAAGCGTTATACAGAGGATGTTGAAGCCTATAATCTTTATGCAAGAGGTCGCTATTTCAGGAACAAGATCACGGAAGAGGGATTGCTGAAGGGCATTGAGTACTTCCAGCAGGCGATAGAAAAAGATCCTGCCTATGCCTTGGCATACGGAGGAATGGCAGATTGCTATGCGCTCCTGGGTTGGTTTTATTATCTCCCATCGAAAGAGGCTTTCCCAAAAGCAAAGGCAGCAGCACAGAAAGCTTTGGAGATCGATGAAAATCTCAGCGAAGCACACACCTCACTGGGACTAGTTAAAATGGTTTATGATCGAGACTGGACTGGTGCAGAAAAGGAATTCGAGCGAGCGATTGAGCTAAACCCGAGTGATGCAAATGCTCGCCTCTTTTATTCCATACATTCGTCTGCAATGGGACGTCATCAAGAGTCTATCGCCGAAGCCACAAGAGCTCATACACTCGATCCCCTCACACCATTTACATCCATAGCTTTGGCAATGCGTTCTTACTATTCGCGCCAGTACGACCACGTCATTGAACAAATTCATAGCGTCCTGGAGATGGATCCCAACGTTCACGTGGCTCATTACTATATTGCAATGCCGTACGCGCAAAAGGGAATGTTTCATGAAGCCCTGGAACATGTGAACAAGGCAATAGAGGCGTTAGGGAAGACCATCCGGCTTCTTACATGCCTCGGAGTCATTTATACTTTAATGGGAAAGAAGAAAGAATCCGCCGAAGTACTCGATCAGTTGTTGGTGCTTTCAAAAGAAAAGAGCTCCCCATTTTTGATTGCAGAAGTTTATGCAGTACTTGAAAATAAGAATCATGCGTTCGAGTGGCTGGAAAAGGCGTACGAGGAGCGTGACCCCATGCTTATTTGGCTCAAGGTCGACCCGATCCTGGACATCATCCGCTCTGATCCGAGATTCATTGCACTGTTGAAGAAAATGGGGCTGTCAACGGATGAGCCGAAGATTTAGTCATGCAACCGGACTGAAAAATGAACAATGAAAAATGAATTGTAGGCTACGATTGTAAATGAATCGCCATCGCGTCAAACAATAAATGAAAGAGATTGCATGGAAAACCCTTCTCCGAAAAATATTCCGTCTTTAGAAGAGGAGAACCAGCGGCTTCGCCACGCGGTGGAAGAATTGTCCATACTCAATGATCTGGCACGCCTGATCGGCGGCTCCCTGAATTCCCAGGAGATCATGCAAACGATCATTCATCGCTCACTCCGCGCCGTAAGCGCCGAACAAGGGGTCATCACTTTGGTTGACGCGCAGGCGAATAATCCGACGCGAACCCTGGTGCGCAGCATGCAAAGCTCGGGCGATCATCCGCAATTTCATCTCACGGAGAGTATCCTCGGATGGATGCTGCTCAATAAGAAACCGTTGATGATCAACGACCCGCCGAACGACGATCGTTTTCGCGGCCTTAGCTGGGATAGCGCTGTGAAAAGCGTTTTATGCGTTCCGTTGACGATCAAATCGGTCATGATCGGCATTCTCACGGCTTACAACAAAAAGGACGGGAAGTATTTTACCGACAACGATCAGCGGCTGATGGCCATTATTGCGGCACAATCGGCGCAGGTGGTGGAAAATGCGCGGCTTCATGAACAAGAAACATCGCTTTTATTGAAACAGGAATCGCAGAATCTTGAGTTGCAGGAAATGAACCGACAGTTGGAAAAAGTCACCGAAGAATTGAAAAGAAAGATCGATGTCTTTTACAAATTTGTCCCCAATCATTTTTTAAAAGTGCTGCGCATGGAGGACAATTATGATTCGATCCGGCTTGGCCATTGCGTAGAACGCACCATGACGATCATGTTTTCAGACATTCGTTCATTTACCGCGCTATCCGAACACATGACACCGGAACAGAATTTTCGATTCATAAATTCTTATTTCAGTTTCATGGGTCCGGTCATTCGAAAGCACGAAGGCTTTATTGACAAATACATCGGGGATGCTATCATGGCCTTGTTTGAAGATGCAGATGCGGCGCTCAGCACGGCCATATTGATGATACAAAATCTTTTTGAATATAACGACGGCCGGCAGCAAGCCGGTTATGCGGAGGTTTCTATCGGGGTGGGGCTCAATTCAGGACCGATGATGCTGGGAACCATTGGAGAGGATGACCGCATGGATACGACCGTTATAGGCGATGTCGTGAATCTGGCCTCGCGGATCGAAAGCTTAACCAAGACCTACAACGTTCTTCTGCTGATCACGGAAAACACATTTCAGAATCTGAAACATCCCGATAAATATTCTATTCGCAAGATCGATACGGTCAAAATAAGAGGAAAGGACGAGCCCGTCACTATTTTTGAAATATTAGACGTGTTACCGCCTGAGCAGCGGGAAAAGAAAATGAGTATTGCTGAACCGTTCTCCCGGGCGCTCGACCTGTTCACGCAAAATGAATTCGGAAAAGCGATGGCGTTATTCGAAGACTGTGATAAACGCTGTCCGGATGATAAGGCGATCCTCATTCATCTGGAACGCTGCCGGGAGGCGATTGCAAAAACGAAAAAATGAACAATGAATAATGAATAATGAATAATGAATAATGAATAGTGAATAGTGAATAGTGAATAGTGAATAGTGAATAGTGAATAGTGAATAGTGAGTAATGAAATAAATGACTAAATGACCAAATCACAAAATGACTAAATCTTCATGATCGGACAAACGATTTCACATTATAAGATCCTCGAAAAAGTCGGCGAAGGCGGCATGGGCTAAGTTTTGGTAGCCGCAAGCTTTAGCTTGCGAATACAGAATCATTATTTTAAATCATATACGCAGGCTGAAGCCTGCGCCCACAAATAGGATTAACGATTATGATAGGCCAAACGATATCACATTATAAAATTA
>CAZLWA010000071.1:0-20007 GCA_964563165.1 uncultured Bacteroidota bacterium
AAATTTGTCTGCAGGCGTTACCGCACAGGTTTCCAATGATTCGCTTTATGTACTGAGCGTTTTGAATTTCAGCGGAAGCGTCAATATCCGGGTTACCGCAACCGATGCGGCGAGCGCCACGGTAGCCGATACATTTGGCGTCACCGTCACCGCGGTCAATGATGCGCCGGTCGTGTCGAACGCCATTCCCGATACAACATTGAACGAGGATTTTGCCGGAAAAGTATTCAGGAGAAAATTATCGTTCAATTTTTCAGATGTGGATAACGGTTCTTTGACCTATTCCGCCGCGAGCCTCACGGCCGGAGTCACGACGGTAGTTTCCAACGACACGTTATATCTGACCAGCGTCCTGAATGACACCAGTGACGGCAATGTGCGCGTTACCGCGAGCGACGGATCGCTGTCAGTATCCGACACCCTCAAAGTTACTCTCGTCAATATCAATGACGCACCCGTTGTTTCTTCATCCATTACCGATCGAACGTATCCCGAAAATTTCGGAAAAATATTTGTGGTAAAACTCACGAGCGTTTTTACAGACATTGACCACGCCGCACTGACTTACGCAAAATCAACCATCTCTATGGATGGAGATGTAACGGCGTTGATCTCCAATGACACTTTATACGTTTTGAGTTCGACAGATTCAAACGGCGTGGACAGCATACGCGTAACGGCAACCGACGGACAGTTCACCGTTGCCGACACATTCAAAGTCACCGTGACCAATGTGAATAATCCGCCGTTTGTTGCCGGTGCCTTGCGCGATACTATTTTTAATGAGGATTTTGGAAAACTATTTATACGAAAACTGACGGCGGTTTTTGGGGATGTAGACAGCCCGACCCTATCGTATACGGCGACAACCATTTCCGCAGACGGAGATGTGACGACGTTGATAAGCAACGACACGCTGTATATTTTTTCATCGAAAGATTCAACCGGGGCGGACAGTATTAAAGTAACGGCGAGTGACGGGCAGTATTCGGTTTCAGACACGTTCAAAGTCACGGTCAATGCCGTTAACGATGCGCCTTACGTCGCCAACGCCTTGCGCGATACCACTTTTAATGAAGATTTTGGAAAACTATTTGTACGAAAACTAACGGCGGTTTTTGCGGATGTGGACGGACCGCCTTCGACGTACGCGTCGTTCGTATTGGCCGGAAGCGTTACGGCACAGATCTCCAATGACAGTTTGTATGTCACTTCCGCACTGAATGCCAACGGAGCCAGTACGATCCGCATAACGGCTAACGACGTACAATATACGGCCTCCGATACATTTGCCGTGACCGTCAATGCCATCAACGATCCGCCGGTTATTTCGCTGGCGGTCTCGGATACGACCGTTAACGAAGACTTCGGAAAAATTTTCAGGCGGAAACTTTCGAGCAATTTCACCGATGCAGACAACGGATCCTTGAGTTATGTTGCAACACCGTTGTCGGCCGGAGTGACCGCCAATACCTCCAATGATACTTTATATATTACGAGCGTGCAGGATTTTTTTGGAATCGTAAATATCAAGGTATCCGCGACGGACGGAGTATCCACGGTTTTGGATACTTTTAAAGTAACTGTTAATGCCGTCAACGATGCGCCTTATATCGCAGCGGCTTTGCCGGATACAACGGTCAATGAGGATTTCGGGAGAACGTTTTTCAGGAAACTTCCTTATTCCTACAAAGACGTGGATAACCCGACACTCACGTACACTGCTACGAATTTGTCGGGTGGAGTTACCTTGAATATTTCGAATGACTCTCTGTATTTGAACAGCGTCTCCAATTTTAACGGCGCTGTGGATGTGAAAGTCACGGCAACGGACGGGGCGTTTACGGTTTTGGACACCTTCAGAGTAACGGTCAATGCCGTCAACGATGCGCCTTTCGTCCAAACGGCATTGCCGGACACGACGCTGAACGAAGATTTTGCGGGAAAAATTCGTTTCAGAAAACTCTCGTATTCATTCAAAGATTTTGACGATCCCGTTCTGACTTACGCTGTAGTAGCTCTCACTTCAGGCATCATACCGTCCATTTCAAACGATACACTTTATCTGAACAGCGTGCAGGATTTCTTCGGCGCGGTTGATGTGGTCATTACAGCACGGGATGCGCAGAATACGATCACCGATACCACGCTCATCACGGTTAACAATGTCAACGATCCGCCTTTTATTCTGTCGGCATTGCCGGACACCACTCTGCTCGAAGATTTTGGAAAGATCTTTGTCGCCAAGCTGTCGAATAATTTTGCTGATCTGGATAACGGATCGCTGACATACACTCCGACGAATCTCTCAGCCGGCGTCACGCCGACCGTTTCCAATGACAGTTTGTACCTGACCAGTGTTTCCGGATTTCATGCTCAGGCGAGTATCAAAATTTCGGCGAGCGATGGAGCGCTTAGCGTTGCAGATACGCTTACCATTACTGTTATTCCCAAACCGGTACTTACTATAAGTGTATTGGCCAATACGATCAGCAACCGTCATTTGGCGGTTTACGTAACCAGCAGCAAACCCTTGGTGGGTAATGTTCAAGGGACGTTCATATTGAAAGATCTGTCCAATACAACTGCGATCAGCACAATAGACGAGATATGGACAAAACTTCCTAACCACGCAGAATTATTTTACGTTCAGTATCCGTTATCGCAAGGCGGGAATCTGAATATCTCCGTAACAGGTCTGGATTCAGCGGGAAATTCGGCGACCAACACGCGGGTCTATTCGGTCAATGCCTTGAGCAAAAACACATTTTTCAGTTTCGCTTCGTCCGACCATGCGCTTGAACTTAAAGGCAGGGCGGCCGGCGACGGATATCTGCTGATCGGAGTCCGGAAAGAAGACACAGATATCCCGGCAGAACTGGGCAAAGTGATGAATACAGAAAATGCATCGCAAAATTCTGCGTGGACACCTGTGGGCGATGTGTTTGAACTGATCAGCACGTCGGCGGTTAGAGACCGCTGGACCGTTACCGTCAAGTATTCGGACGAACATATTCAAACTCTGAAATCCAAATATCCGAATTTCGATGAGCGCTATATCGGAGTGTATCAGGAGATGGACGGCCGGTGGGCCTATGCCGGCGGCCAGGGTAAATCGAACGGCGTGAGCGGGGAGATCCAACAGCTTGGCAGAGTAAGATTGTTTTACAATCCGGACCACGTCGTACTGCCGGAAAGCATTGAACTGGCGCAGAATTATCCGAATCCGTTCAATCCGTCAACAACGATCAAATTTGCATTGCCGAAGAGCACGCGTGTGAAATTGGTGGTCTATAATATTCTGGGGCAAGTGGTGAAAGAACTTGTCAATAAAGATTTTCAGGCAGGTTATCACACCGTACAATGGGACGGGCATAATCAGACCGGCAGTGCCGTTTCCAGCGGCGTATATCTGTACCGGATCGAGACCATCGAGGGCGCAAAAGTCAGAAAAATGATGCTGATCAAATAGCAAAGAAGCAGTCAGCTTTCAGCAATCAGCTCTCAGCGGTCAGCAATAAGCAATAAGCTGAAAGCTGACGGCTGATAGCTGAGAAAATTATTATTACAGGAGATAGAATAATGAAACTTAAATTAAGATATTCTTCCGCCTTGATCCTCTTGATCACGCTCGGCTGCGGCGGGAGTAAGAATTCCGATCCGATCGGCGATGCATGGACGTTATTTGAGGCCGGCCAATACCAGCAGTCTTACGATCAATTCCAATCGATCACCACAGGAAATCCCGAAGTCAATGTGGGTTTGGGATGGAACGCGATCCGGCTGAATTCGATCGATCAGGCCGACACCTATTTTCAGGCGATCGCCCCGGATTCTCTGGAAGATGCTTATGCCGGCTGGGCGGCGGTTTTGTGGATCAAGGGTGATTATCAGGGCTGCATTGATAAAGTGAATACGGCGCTGAGGGCAAATCCCGACTATATTTTTGTGCACGATCTGGCGGTTACACGTGAAGATCTGATCTGGCATCAGGCGTCATCGGCTTTTCATCTGGGGTATAAGACCAATTGTATCAGCTACATTCAACTTCTGGAACCGGGTTTTACGGCAAATCCGAACGACGTCAATATCGATATTATCTTATCGAATGAATTGGAAGCGCTGTCGAATCAATGGCAGTGAAAGAAATCAATCCGAAACTTGTTTAATAAAGATCTGTTCCAGGGTCGGTTGAATTTGCTCGATCTTCTGAACCTCCGCGCGTTTTCCCACTTCCTGAAGCAGCTGTGAAAATGTCATCGCCTCATTCAGCTTCCCCTCAAAACCATAAGACAAATTTTCCACGTTTTCCAGTACCTTGGCTTGAATCAGCTTCTCTCTTTCGGCGTGACCGCAAATGATCCTCACGCGATGATCGTCGAATTGTTTTTTAACTTCGCCAAGATTGCCGTATAATACGCGCCGGCCTTTGTGGATCATGCAAATGCGCTCACACATTTTTTCAACGTGATCCATTTGATGTGCGGAAAGCAGAATAGTTTTTCCCGCGCGCGAAAGTTCAGAGATAATATCTTTGAGGACGTTTTGGTTCACCGGATCGAGCCCCGAGAACGGCTCATCCAGAATGACCAGTTCCGGTTCGTGTATCAATGCCGCGATGAGCTGCAATTTCTGCTGCATGCCCTTCGATAGCTCCTCGCAGCGGCGCAGCCCAAATGCTTTCAGTTCAAAGCGTTCCAGCCAGTAAGTTATCTTTTCGTCTGCGATCTTTTTCGGCACGTTTTTCAATTCGGCAAAATACCGCAGGGTCTCGCGGACCCTGCTTCGACGGTAGAGCCCGCGCTCTTCCGGCAAATAACCGATGCGGTCGGCGTCAATTTCATTTTTGTCGTCAAAAACAATGCTTCCCGAATCCGGTTTGATCATATCAATGATCATGCGAATCGTTGTGGTTTTTCCGGCGCCGTTGGGGCCCAGTAATCCGAAAACCTCTCCGCGCCGCACATCGAACGACAGATTGTCGACGGCCACAAGCCCGTCGTATTCCTTTCTTAGATTTTCGACACGCAGCATGTTTTATTCTCCGGCGATCCGGTCCTCTTTGATCCGGTTCATATATTTTTCCTGAACGGAATTGAAAAATTCAAGCGCCAGCGGTTCTTTATAATCGGCAAAGGTCCACGCAATCGCGTGGAAGGTCGGTTTTTTGTAGATCAATTGAAGGTCGGCATAGATATTCTTTCCGATGTACACCCGGTGAGGAAGATTCTTTGTTGTGGGCAAAACCAGTTTGGCATTGGCCACATAACCCGGATCCACATTGACGTTACGTTTTTCTCCGGTCTTCCATTTTTCCTCCAACGTATTCGATTTTATTTTTACATCGGGCACACGCTCAATGTCAATTAACTTTTCAAAAGAAACAAATTGCTTATTGAGGGGGCCGCCGAATTCGTCGCGGTAATAATCGGTGTGATGGAAATCGTACACGGGGGACCTGCCGTCGATCGTTCCCCATTGACCGGTTAAAACGTCAAGGATTTCATCTATCGCTATCGTGCGGTTGAACAAAACAGCGCAGATGAGTTTGACTTTGGGAGACGCGAAAATTTTACCCATACGATTGAAATAAAAAAAGCGTCAATTTCCGGTTGGAATCTTGACGCTTGATGAAAAATTGGAAATAAGTTAAGCGGCTTTCATGACGCGGCCGGATTTGAGGCACTGCGTGCAGACTTTGATGCGCTTCACGCCGCCGTTGCTCGTTTTCGAACGCACAACCTGCAAATTGGGAAGCCAGCGCCTTTTCGTTTTGTTATTGGCGTGACTGACCGTATGCCCGTACATCGGGCTTTTACCGCAAACTTCACATCGTTTCATGACAGTACCTCGTTTCTATAAAAGATCACAGTGCGATCATTTCTTAAAGTGGGCGAATTTTAGACAAAAATGAGAATAAAAGCAAGCACAATTTGCAATTCTTAATCAATTCGAAATTACCGACCGGCTTAATTCGGCAATGCGTTTCTTGATGCGTTTACGAATGCGGTTATAGAACTGCAATTGGCTCCGCTGGGCAAAGGAAAGCAGCGGTTTATAGAACAGGCTTTGGAAGAGGCGAACGATGAAACGGTCCGAGCGGATATGCCGCACTTGCTTCTGCAGAATATACAGCAGCAGCACGTCGCGCACGAGCATCTCGCGGTCCTGTTTCTGCGGCAGAAGATACGGCAGAAAAGCGTACCACACGTTATTATCGAAACATTTCTTAAGCATGCCGGCTAAACCGTGCTTTGCGAAAGTTTCTTTGGTAACGATCTTGTTCTGCAGTGCGCGTCCGATGTCTTTTTCGTCGACGGCTGCTTTTTGGGCGACCCAGAGTGCGGCACGATAGGCGTTGAGCAGATTCTCCCAGTAATCGGACGGGACTTTTCCGATCTCCCACATTTCAAACAATCCCGGAAAAACGGCGTCAAAAAGCTGGAACATGTTTTTTTTGTAAATGCGTTCAAACACGGTGGACAGTCCGTAGCGGCTGAACGTTTCGCGGGCAATGGTTTTGTCTTCGATCTTTTCCGGAATGGAAGTCACAGGAATGTTCATTCTTCTTATCATCCAGTGAACGGCGCGAACAATGTTGCGCTGCCCCTCCTCGCCTTGCCAGAAGCTGTTCGGAACACTGCCCAATTCCCACGGAGCCAATTCCGGATACGCAAAACCCACACACCGGGAAACGGATTTATAATGCTGAACGAACAGGTACGACAGGCCGTTTTGAGCGAAGGTTTGCTTCGTAATCTTATCCTCGCGAAGCGCCTGGGAAATTTCAGGTTTCGGGATCTTCAATTTTTCTTCGATCAGCCATTGAATCGCTATTTTACGATTCAATGCGTCGCTCCAGAATCCGTTTTCAACGTGTGTATGTTCCCACGGCATGAGGAGGTTCGGGTACGCGTTGCGGATCAGGCGGTTGAGCGAATAATTAAAATAACGAACGAGGCCGGTCAATCCGATCTCCGAGAGGTCGCGGCAGGTATTCTCTCTCAGTACGTTCAGCGGGTCCTTTTGTAAGAAATTTTCAACGGCGTATTGCGTCAACACGGCGCAGCGGAACAAAGAGTCATGATTCAAAAAATTGACCGGAAAGCGCTGACTGATGCCGAGATAAACATTCTTATAACAGCCGATAATTTCTTCTTTGGTCAGCGCCTGCCGAACGAAGATCTGGTCCTGAATGACCGGTTTGCCGTCGGGATACAGCTTCCGCATCTGATCGATTTTCGCCTCGAGATACTCCAGCGATTGATCGATCATTGAAAAGATCTTTTCGTTCCATATAAATTCACGATCGGATGCGCCCTGCGAATTCAGTAACACGCTCAAGTACTCAAAGCGCTCGGGCGACAGTTTCGTTTTCAAATGATCGAGAATTTCGAATTTTGAGAAGGGCTCTTCGGTTTTCGGCTGGTCCGGAGCTTCCTCTTCCAGTTCCACGCCGTAGGCATCCTGTAATTTGTCGATGGAAACGTACCGCCGTTTACCCACATCGGGAAAGAACAGCTTGCTTACACTCTCGACTTCTTCGGATATGACGCGGGCATAGAGCGTGCGATCGAATTTTTCCGTTTGAATAAGCTCGACCAGCCGTTCACACCCGAAAACCGACTGGGCCAGGTCAATGTATTCCGCCGAGTCGGTAAGGGACCCCATCGAGGGGTGTTTTTGTTTAATAATATCCAGCGCCAGCTGATAGCCCAAGTAGTAATTCTGTGTGATTTCCTGAGAAGTTAATTTCATGGAGAAGTCGATTCGAAGTTGGCGCTGTTTACTGAAAATCAATAAAAAACCCTGATCAAGTTTTGAAATCTACGCGAATTCGATCAACTCTTCAAGAGGGTCTTTCATGGCCGGAAATTAAAGAATTTCCTTGCTTTTAATGACGTAATCCTCTACATTGGACGGAAATTTGAAATAGTTCGTAAATTATAATTAACTCTCAAAAACACGTATTTAAAAACCCATTTCGATCCGGTAGATTTTTGTGTTTGGTATCCCGATCGAGTTAAGTTAAGGAGAAGTGAAATGTTAAAGCGAATCGTTGTCACAGCGATGGCAATTGCGTTCCCGGTCATGTTATTGGTCGGTTGCGGCGGTCCTCCGAAAGAAGATATCGAGAAGACGGCTATGAACAAGAAGAAAGCTATGGAAGCAAAAGCCGACTCGTATTCGAAAGACATGTTTGATGCGGCTGCTGCGGCTGAAACGGCCGGTGCGGATGCGGTCAAAAAGAGCGACTGGGACAAAGCCAAGAAATCCTATATGGATGCGGCTAAGAAGTATGATGATGCGGCTAAAGCGGCTCCGGAAGGCATGAAGAAAGCTACGGATGACGCCACGGCGATGGCGACGACCATGAATAAAGACATGGAAACGATGAACAAGGACAAAGCCATGATGGCGATGGCCATGAAAATGAAAAAAGAAGACAAAGCGAAACATGATGCCGACATGAAGGCTATGACGGAAATGATGAAGGACGCTTCAGGCATGGTAGCTGCTGATCCGATGGGCGCAATGGAAAAGATGAACACGGTCAAAGCTAAAATGGATGAAATGAAGGCCTCGATGACGCCTAAGAAGAAGTAATTCTTCTTTCTGATTTGAAAGTTAAAACCCCGGGTGAATTACCCGGGGTTTTTTGTTTTAAAATCCCGGGTTCATAATTTTCGCAATTTAACCGAGTGTATGGAATGATCCGGTTCTTTCCTAAGTATCAGGTGCGCGCGCGAGCGGGTGGGTTCGATGTTCTTCTTCAGGTTCAGCCCGTTGATCTCCTTCCAGATTGTTTTGGCCAATTGCCTCGTTTCGGCAGCGGATAATTTTGAATACCTGTGAAAATACGAAGCATGTTCGCGGAATACGGTTCGCCGTAAAGTCAGAAACCGGTCCACATACCATTGAATAATGTCGCGCTCGTCGGCATCCACATAAATTGAAAAATCGAAAAAGTCAGACAGAAACACTTCCGATTTTAGAGGACTGCTTTGCAGTACATTCAACCCTTCCAGGATCATGATGTCGGGTTGCCGGATGACCTGGGTCTTGCCCGGCACAATATCGTACGTGACGTGCGAATAGGTAGGCGCGCTCACTTCCTTACGCCCCGATTTGACGTCGGCTACAAAACGGATGAGTTTATTAATATCATAACTTTCCGGGAATCCTTTCCGATGCATAAGCATGCGCCGTTCCAATACCTTATTGGGAAAAAGAAACCCATCAGTCGTGATCAGATCTACTTTCCTGTGATTGGGCCACCGGGAAAGCAATGTCTGCAGGATTCGTGCGGTCGTACTTTTCCCGACCGCCACACTGCCCGCGATGGCGATGACGTAGGGAACTTTCGCGGAACGGCTTCCGAGGAAGGTATCGGTAGCTTTATATAATTCCTGAGAAGCGCCGATATATAGATTCAAGAGCCTCGACAGCGGGAGATAAATCTCCCCGACTTCCTTCAATGAAATTCTTTCATTGATACCGCGCAGTTCGTCGAGCTCCGCTTCGGACAGCGTCAAGGGCGTATTGGCACGGAGTTTAGCCCAATCTTTGCGGGAGAATTCAATATGTGGTGAAAATTGACGGGTCTGTGTCATTTTTAGACCGGATTCCCGGCTTTAAATTACACCGCTGGCGAGGCCTGCGGCAATGACCAATAGCATGAGCGCTACAACGGTGTGAACATTTTGTAAGGCTACCTTTCTCAACAAGCGGCTGCCGAGCCAGGCTCCTGCAAATGCGGACAGCGTTGCCGTCACTAGCAGGAGTGAATTATCTCCAATCTCCTGCGATAATAAATGGGTCCCGTAAACAGATAAACGGACCGTATCGACGAGACATGCGATCATGACGCCTGTCGCAACAAAAGCTTCTTTGGAAAGTCCGCATGGTACAAGAAACGCACTGCGCAGGGCGCCCTGATGCCCCGAAAGCCCTCCGAAAAATCCGCTCAGTATGCCGCCGATCGGGAGAAATTTTCTATCGAAAGATGAAGTTTTGGATGCGGGAAGAAATTCCCACACCCCAAAACCGATCATGATTAGCGCGATCACAAGCTTTTCTGCGCGAATGTCAGCTTCCCGTAAAAAAAAATCATACTTCATCAAGGCCGGCAGAGCAGCCAGCCGGATCAAAACCTCCGCTCCGGCAAAGGCGGCCGCGAGAGCCGGCAATCCGAACCGTATGACGACGGTTATATCGGCGTGGGTTCCAACAAGAATGAGTTTAAAGAGATTATTCAAAAAATGCACTACCGCCGTCAGCGCAACGGCTGTTTCCACAGGAAAAAAAACTGCGAACACGGGCATGACGAGCGTTCCTAACCCGAATCCAGAAAAAAAAGTCAAGCCGGAGGCGAACAAGGCCGCTGCACCGATGATAATATATTCCATCCGAGTGCTTTAATCCTTTGTGAAAGTGGGATAGTATAATCCGATACTCAATAACTTGCAAGAAATATCCTGAAATTTGTTGTGCGTTAATGACGAAATTCATTATATTAATGAGATTTTCCCGTCACCTGCAACTCTGCCATGAACTTTCATACCACTCTATAGAGTTTCCGACCGAAGCGGCCGACGGGACGTTTTTTTTAGGATTTTCGACGGTTATAAGGTGATCGCATGCTAAAAACGGTTAAAGTTCCGCAAGAATTTGAACCCATTTTTCTTAAAGCCCAGGAATACGTCAGCAAGTATTTCAAGAAACGGAAAGAAGATGCGCATAAAGGTACGATAGAGATTTTCGGTCAGCGTTATATATTTGTCCGGGCGGCTTCGATGTCCGTGGAATTCTTTGAAATGATCAAGAATACGTATAAAGACAAGAGCGAAGAGGAAGCCCTGTCCATTGCCCGAAGCCTGCTTTTTGATATTGCACACACCATCGGGGTTGCGGATGCCAGAAATTTCGCCCAAAAAATGAAATTAGAAGATCCCATTTCCAAACTGTCCGCGGGGCCTATTCTTTTTTCGCACTCAGGGTGGGCGTTTGTGGATATTTTTCCCGAGAGCCGTCCGACGCCGGATGAGAATTATTATTTGATTTACGATCACCCCTATTCATTCGAGTCGGATGCGTGGATGAAAGCAAAAAAGAAAGTGGATTTCCCGGTATGCGTCATGAATTCGGGCTATTCCTCCGGGTGGTGCGAAGAGAGCTTCGGCATTAAACTCGTCGCCTCGGAAATCTATTGTAAAGCCAAAGGCGACGAACACTGCCGCTTTATCATGGGACATCCGGCCAAGATCGAAGGGTACATTCAGGATTACCTGAAAAAACAACCGAAGCACGGCAAGAAGATCGTTAGATATGAAATTCCCGGATTTTTCAGCCGGAAAAAAGCGGAGGACGAACTCAAGAAGACTTTGGAAGAATTGGAATCGCGCGTCGCCCGGCGTACCGAGGAGCTGTCCGGCGCGAATACGCTTCTCAAGGAGCAGATCAGCGAGCGTATTCTCACGGAGCACGCGTTAAAACAAAGCGAGCAGCAGTACCGCGCGCTGGTGGAACAGTCGGTCAATCCGGTTTACATTCTGCAAGACAATCACGTCGTCCTGGTAAATGCCGAGTGGGAAAAGCTTTTTGGGTATAGCCGCCAGGAAGCTTTTTCACCTACATTTGACTATCTGACTATCATTGCTCCGGAGAGTTTACCGTTGGTTCATGATCGTATGGACAAACGGATGCACGGCGATTGGGTACCGCCGCGTTATGAAATGCGCGCAGTAACCAAAGACGGGCGGTCGCTGGATTTGGAAGTGTCGACCGCCCTTATCGAGTGGCATGACCGGCCGGCTATCCAGGGTGTGTATTACGATATTACGGAACGTAAAAAAGCCGAACAAGCCCTGGCTGCTGAAAAAGAGCGATTGTCCGTTACCTTGCATTCGATCGGCGACGGCGTGATCACCACAGATATGAACGGCAATATTATTCTCATAAACGAAGTTGCCGAAAAGCTGACCGGATGGGGTCATCAGGAAGCGCAAGGTCTTGCTATCGAAGAAATTTTCAATATTATCAATCAAAAGACCCGCGAGAAAAGAAAAAATCCCGTTCGCGTGATCATTCAGACCGGCGGTGTTTTTGAACTGGAGCATCACACCGTGCTGGTCGCCAGGGACGGATCGGAACGGGTGATCTCCGACAGCGGCGCTCCGATCCGAGATAATGAGGGCAACGTCATCGGCGTGGTGCTTGTTTTCCGGGATATTACGGAAAAACAAAAAGTCGAGGAAGAGCGCGTCAAAGTTCTAAAGCTTGAATCGGTGGGGTTATTGGCGGGCGGGATCGCACACGATTTCAATAATATCTTAACGGCGATCTTAGGGAATCTGTCGCTGGCTAAATTAGAAACGGAAAATCTAAACAAGGACAAGATCATTGATATTTTGGGAAAATCGGAGAAAGCCTGCATGCGCGCAAAAGAACTGACGCAGCAGCTGCTCACATTCTCCCGCGGCGGCGCGCCGGTGCGTACGACAGCTTCGATCGTTGAACTTGTTCGAGACTCCTCCGATTTTATGGTGCGCGGCTCCAACGTACGCTGCGAATACGCCATTGCCAGAGATCTGTGGCCGGTCGAAGTGGACCAGGGACAGATCAGCCAGGTCATCAATAATTTGATCCTCAATTCGGTTCAGGCGATGCCGGAAGGCGGTGTGATCAAGGTGCAGGCGAAAAATATCAACATTTCGGATGAAAGACCTTTATTGGCCAAAGGAAATTATATCTTACTGTCGGTCACCGATGAAGGGATCGGAATTCCGGCAGAACACTTACAAAAAATATTTGATCCCTACTTCACGACCAAACAAAAAGGCAGCGGGCTTGGATTGGCGACGTGCTATTCCATTATTAAAAATCATGACGGAGAGATTACCGTAGAGTCGGAACTGGGGGCGGGAACGACGTTTCGGGTCTATCTGCCGGTATCGGAATACAGCCTGCCGTCCAAACCGGTCGATCATGAGGAAACAAGTCCGGGTAAAGGGAAAATTCTTGTGATGGATGACGAGGAAGATATTCGAATGATCACATGCAGATTATTGTCGACATTTGGCTATGAATTTCTAAGCGCTGCCGATGGCGAAGAAGCGCTGCGCTTATACCGGGAAGCTAAGCAATCGGATCAGCCTGTCACCGCTGTGATCATGGATCTGACTATTCCGGGCGGTATGGGCGGCAAAGAAGCCATTAAGAAATTATTGGAATTTGATCCTAATGCCAAGGTGGTTGTTTCCAGCGGATATTCCAATGATCCCATTGTAGCGAATTTTAAGCAATTTGGATTTTCCGGGTTCCTGGTGAAACCGTTTGAAATGGAAGAACTGAGATTGCTGCTTCATGATCTGACTTCAGGAAAAAATTGAAACGCCGCCGTTAAAAAAATCTTGCATGACGCGATCTTTTTATATAGATTGCGTTCCGTTTTTAAATGCGACCATAGCTCAATTGGCAGAGCAAATGACTCTTAATCATTAGGTTGAAGGTTCGATTCCTTCTGGTCGCACTCTGTATTCTTTTTGAATTTGGGAGACCATAGTCCCGATGCCTGCCTCAATCATTAGGTTTCCGCCCGAGGCGGATGGACGCACTCTGTATTCTTTTTGAATTTGAGCTACCATAGTCCCGATGCTTGCCTCAATCATTAGGTTTCCGCCCGAGGCGGATGGACGCACAAATGAAACTCTAGAAACTAACCTCTTTAGAGCTTTTTCTTTTCCAAGCCTGCATTGAAAATCCCGCCCAAAGTATACACTTGAGTATACACCCGGTATTCAACCTCATTTGTTGAATACCATTACTTTTGTGCGGAGGAAAGCGAAAAGCTAGTTATAGGAAGGATCTGAGAGTCTTTAAGATACGCGGTGGGGTCGTGACTTACGGACCCGGCGGGAAGCCAGTCCCAGAGCGAAGCGAGATCGTTTTTTATCCGGTCGGTATAAAATTGCGGCAGTTCTGTACTTTCTTGTTCGAAATACCGGCGGAAGGACGTATCCGTAACAAGATTTTTCTTTATCTGCGAGTAGTACGCAATGCGCCCGAATCCTTCCGACGAAACCGCGCGCACTATATTCAGCCACCGCGGATGAAGTCCCTTATTCGCAGCAAAACGCCCGATAATCGCCTTCCATGAAAAGCTGTACTTACTAAGATCAATCACCCGATCATAAAAATCCGACCAGCGATAGTTCTTCGGCTTTACATTCATCGCGTGATTATTATTGAGAAAATGGAACGGAAACGGTATCACGCGGCCGTTTCGCTGAAATTCGAGATTCAAAGGGGCTGCTTGTCCGAATGCGGTGAGCAGCGAATATCCCGGAAAAGCGCCCGGCGTCAATTCGATAAATTTTTTGGTAAGTTCAAAAGGCTCCGGCCCTTCGTCAACGTCCAATCCTAAGACGAAATTGGTTTGCACATAGGGGATATAGCGCATGATCATTTTGATATGCTCAGAAACCAGTTTGACTTTGTCCATCCCCTTCGTTTTGCCCGTCTTCGCTTTGTCCCCCAATTCATACCACGACTCAATTCCCGGCAGTATCGCCTGAAATCCATTGCGTTTAAGCCGCTTGACATGCGGTTCCGACAAGAGGGACAAACTGCTTTCCGCGGCAAAATCAATTCGGCCTGCGGGCACGACTTCTTCAATAGCGTCCATGCAATCGTCGAACCGCACGCCGAAATTCGGATCGTGCCATCCTACAAGCGGGCGTTTGAATTTGCCCAATAGGAATGTGAGGTCTTCCTTCATGACGCTGAAATCCAGCTGCTGATAAGGCACGACGGAATCAATGCAGAAACTGCACGTGTACGGGCAGCCTAAACTGCCGAGCATCGGGACCATTTTTATGATCGGAGCTTTTTTAAGCGTAGGCTCGATGAACTTCCACCGTTCACGTACGCCCGGAAGCGTTTTGGGCTGCTGTTGCGCCGAGAGATACATGCCCATCGGCCGGTGCTGCGAACAGTCCGATAAAATATCGCTCAATATATTATTATCGGTGAATCCGACAACGTAGTCGAAATATTTCCGTGAATCCTGCGGATAACAGCGCGCGTGAGGACCGCCGAGCACCGTGATCGCGCCGCGCGATCGAAAAAGATTGCTCAGAGCATAGGCCGTTTGCGCGGCTTCCGTGAAAGCTCCGATAAAAACCAAATCAACGCTGGCGGGGAGTTCCTCCACGAGATCTTCAAAACCGGTATAGCATACAAAAGTCACATCATGCCCTTGCTGCTCACACCATACGGCGATGACTTGAGGCATAATACTGGCGAGGTTGGCATTCATGACGCGCGCATACCAGGTGTCTGTTGGTCCGCTGCTGACAAGATCTATGATGCCGATATGTAGTTTGCGCGTATGAAATCCTCCTGATTTTAGTAGGAATGCGAATGAATAGTCAGAATTTACTGCTCACGAAAAACACTCAGCCCGGGCGGGTGCGACCGAGGGATATGGAAATTGAGATAAATTATTTGACGTTAGATAAAGAACCCATAAGATCAGCCGGAGGTAGGAGTTAATTGAAGGCTAAGTTTAAATGAAACAATTTGAAAAAGCAACTGTAAATTCGGCTTTCGCAGTTTCACCGTTTCAGCTTTCTCAATTTGCTGCGCGTTTCTCCATCGTTGAGGCGGCCCGGACAGGCAACAAAATTATTGCAAACCATAGTAAAAACCACTAAGCTATTGGCGAATAACGTCTAGTGAAAATTAAGAAACTTTCATTATCTCAATGATTCGATATTTATTTCTTTTATCAACATGGGCAGGCTGTTTGGCGTCTTCATCAGTCATGGAATACCGATATGCGGACGGCAATGGAAATTCATTTATCGTCACTCCGGGCGGGAACAACTATTTAGAATATAAACCCGTCACGCGCGAAGAAAGTTCCAGCGGGGAGTATGACGGCGGGAAACCGGTAAGACGAGAGATCTCGGCCGGCGAACTGGCCAGGATCAAAACATTGATCGATGCGGCTACTTCCAACAAAAGCGAACATATTGAAAATCGCGTGAAGGGATCCGGACTGATCTCCGTTTCCGGCGCCTCCGGCAGTAATACGTATCTCATTCGCGGTAATTCAAAAGAAGTCGCCGAACTTGAAAACTATCTGCGCACGCTTCTTCAATAATCATTTTCCGACTAAATTTGTTTCGTATAATCTTTCGTCTCCAACCGACTCAGTACCGGCCCAACGGGAAGCCGACAAACTGAATTCTTAATTTTTTCATTTGCTTTTGTGTATCAAATGTAATACATTCTGTAGAAAAGAAAGGTGAAAAGAATGTCAAAGACAGCTATCATACACGCCCGCATTGAGCCTAAGTTAAAGGCCGAAGTGGAGGCTATCCTGGAAAAATTCGGGCTTAACACAACCGACGCCGTTACTTTATTCTACAAACAAGTGAAGCACTTTAAAGGGCTGCCCTTCGACGTTCGAATCCCGAATAAAGAAACCATAAAAGCCATCGAGGAAGCCAACAAAGATGCCGGCTTGAAAAGGTTCGGCTCCGTCAGGGAATTGATGAAGGATCTCGATAGTTGAAAATCGTCAGAACTTCAACCTTCAAGCGCGACTACAAGCGGGCCGTGAAAAGAAACTTTCGTATCGAAAACCTGGCTGAAATTATTTCACGGTTAGCCAGAGGCGACGCCTTGGAAGTGAAACATAGAAACCACCGGCTTTCCGGTGACTTCAGAAATTGCCTGGAATGCCATATCACTTCCGACTGGCTATTGATCTATCAAATCAAAGAAGATGAACTTATTTTAATCCGAACAGGAACGCACAGCGATTTATTTGAGTAAAGGGGAAATGTCACCGATGTCATCCGAAATCAAATTCAAAAATTTTTCAAATATTCCGGTCAACCGGTTCTTCGAATTGGAACTGATTTCACATTCTGACGAAAGTGTCATTCTTGCGATGAGGGTAATACCTGAATATCTGCAGGAACAAGGTGTAGTTCATGGCGCTATTCTCACTGCGATCGCCGATACATCGGCGGTATATTTATTTTACCCCCACCTCGCGGAAGATCAAAAAATTACCAGCATCGAGTTTAAAGTCAATTTTCTCGCACCGGCTCTGAATAATTCGAAGCCCGTCAAAGCGCATGCGAAAGTCGTGAAAAAAGGGCGAAAGATCGGATTGGCGGACGTGGAGGTCTTCCAGGATGAAAAGCTCATTCTGAAAGGGCTCTTTACGTATCTTTTTTTCAAAGGCGAATAACTTGCTTTCGTGTGGAATTATTATTATCCTACGGGCGTTATTAATATATCTGTTCATTGAAATTGGGGACGAATTGGCTTCGACGGGTTTAGGCCGCTAAGGGTTGCGTGCCGCGCTTTTTCTGTGTACGCGTTAAATAAGCGGAAAAAAGACAAACAACAACAATGCTTATGCATTGGCTGCCTAAGGATTAATTTCCTGCAGTCCGTTTTGGTTTACTCCCGTTTGTCGGGGTTTATCAAGATGTCATTTTTGACAGACTAACCAAGTTCCAATGCTCGGAGGAACAAGGTGAAATTTTATCGAGCTCGCGGATTCGTTTTTTGTCTGTTTTTTATGGATCCGTTAAAATAAAAACTCGACTACGCATGTAGACATTCTTAGTAACTTATTCCCGGACACGGGTTCAATTCCCGTCGTCTCCACTCCAAGTAGCCATCACACCCAAACCGGGGTTTGATGGCTTTTTGTTTTATGGATCCAATACCGCCGCGTCCTTCATGAATACCCGGCAAAAACCTTCGCCACTTATTGATCACATAAGCGTATGTTGCGAATACAACCCGACCCTTTGAATCGTTCAGCTTCAGGGGATAATTTTCAAAAATATTATTTTACCTGCCTTTCGAAAGGATGTCATGAAACGGATACAAACGATCTTAGCTTGCTGCTTGCTGGCACTGGCCTCTTATTCAGCCGTGGCTCAAAAAACAAATGCGCCGGCCGCCTCGGATTCCTTGAAAAACATATCGCTGGCCGGCTTAAAATTCAGAAGTGTCGGTCCGGCTTTCACGGGCGGCCGGGTGGTCGATCTCGCCGTCAACCCCAAAAACTCAGCTGAATACTACATTGCTTCCGGTCACGGGTCGTTGTGGAAGACAGTCAATAATGGCATCACGTTTTCACCCGTTTTTGACGGGCAAAAATCATATTCGATCGGATGCGTAACGATCGACCCATCCAATACCAATATCGTTTGGGTCGGAACAGGCGAAAGCAATAACCAGACGAATGTGATCTTCGGCGATGGCGTATACAAAAGCGAAGACGGAGGAAAAAGCTGGAAGAATATGGGGCTGGGCGAATCCGAATATGTTGGGGGCATCGTGATCGATCCGGGTAATTCAAATATAGTATATGTCGCCGCATACGGCCCGTTCAGGAATGAGGGAGGCGAGAGGGGAATTTACAAGACCGTCGACGGGGGAAAAACCTGGACACGCGTACTTTTCATCAGTGAATATACCGGTTGTTATCAGGTGCATATGGATCCGAGATATTCGAATATCCTGTACGCTGTGGCTCATCAGCGATTCAAAAAATTGTATTCCACGGTCAGCGGAGGTCCGGAGAGCGCGATCTACCGTAGCACGGACAGCGGGGTAACATGGCAGAAGATCATGAGCGGCTTACCTTCGGAAGATGTGGGAAGAATAGGCATGGCGGTTTCGCCGGCGAATCCCGATGTGCTCTACGCTATTGTACAGGCGAAAGAAAAAGGCGGAGTCTACCGCAGCCACGACCGCGGCGCCAGCTGGACCAAACGAAGCAGTTATGTCTCGACCTACCCCTTCTATTTTCAGGAATTGTTTTGTGACACGAAAGATGAAAATCTTGTCTACAGCATGGATGTATTTAATCAAGTGAGCCGTGACGGCGGCACCACCTGGAGCAATCTCGGCGAAAAATCAAAGCACGTCGATAATCACGCGTTGTGGATCGATCCCGTCAACAACAAACATCTGCTCTCCGGATGCGACGGCGGGGTGTACGAATGCTGGGACCAGGGAAAAAATTGGGACTTCAAGAGCAATCTTCCTATTGCGGAAATTTATAAAGTATCGACCGATAATGCGCTGCCGTTCTATAATGTGTACGCCGGCACGCAGGATAATAACAGTTTTGCGGGGCCGTCTCGTACGATCAGCTCAGCAGGTATTACTAACCAGGATTGGTATTTCACGCTGGGCGGCGATGGATTTGAAACGCAGGCGGACTGGAAAGATCCGGACCTATTGTATGTACAATCACAAAACGGCGGTCTGGTTCGGTTTGATAAAAAAACGGGCGAACAATTATACATCAAACCTATTGATACCGCCGACGTCGCCTACCGGTTCGATTGGGACGCCGCCCTGCTGATATCACGTCATGATAATAAGCGGTTGTACTTTGGAGGTAACAGACTTTTCCGCACGGATGACCGGGGGAATACCTGGACACTGATCAGCCCCGATCTGACCCGAGGAGTGCCGCAAAAAATATTGAGAATGCAAGGCAAAAGCTGGAGTTTCGATGAGTTGGCTTCCAAAGGATCGATGGCCCAAATCAGCGCGATCGCGGAATCCCCGTTGGATCAAAATATATTGTATGTGGGTTCCGGCGACGGATTGATTTACGTCACCTACGACGGCGGCAAAACATGGACGAAACCATCTTCGATACCCGGGTTGCCGGAATATGCCAGGATCCATCAGATCATCGCATCCTCCCATGATAAATCAGCAGCATACGCTGCGTGCCATAATTTTTCAGACGGCGATTATAGACCTTATCTATATAAGACGGCTGACGGCGGCAAGACTTGGACTTCCATCAATGCCAATCTTCCGAAGAAAGGGTCTACCTATACCATCGCCGAAGACCATGTTGATCCCAACCTGTTATTTACCGGCACGTTATTCGGGCTTTATTTTTCGAACTCCGGAGGCCGGGAATGGATCCCGCTCAACAACGGC
>CAZLWA010000072.1:0-162353 GCA_964563165.1 uncultured Bacteroidota bacterium
AAGTGGTAAGGCAGAGCTCTGCAAAAGCTCCATCAACAGTTCGACTCTGTTCGTCGCCTCCAGGGTTATCCCGGATACTCAGCTCGGATGGCGGAACTGGTAGACGCACAGGACTTAAAATCCTGCGGGCCTTAACAGCCCGTGCCGGTTCGATTCCGGCTCCGAGCACTTTTTCAAACTCAAAAGTTTGCGCCAAAGGCGCATCAGCCTCTGGCTGAAAAAATCAAAAGTCAAAAGTTTTCACTGATCACTGATCACTGATAACTGTTCACTGATAACTGCCTGGACACATAGCTCAGTTGGTTAGAGTACTACGTTGACATCGTAGGGGTCGCCGGTTCGAATCCAGCTGTGTCCACTCTGCTTATTTTTCCTTCCAATAAGCCTCTAAATTTCTGGTCTTTGAAACAAATTGATCTTCATTTCTTTCCTTGCTTCTTTTCATCATTGGCCGCATATTTGCATTCCATTCATCGTGGGGAACTTTCTCCTCACACCAATTGAATGAAGATAAAACCAACAATACCCGATGGGCTCGCTTGTATCAAAGAGAAATCTTACTTGCGTTCCCTTGTCGAGAACGTCATTTTCTCATTAAAGCAGATTTTCATAAAAACGAATCTCACAGGAAGAATAGTGGCTAAAATATTATGCAGTGTATATGTCTTCCTGTCTGTTGCGTTTAGTGCTTTCTCACAGGACGCAGTTCTGACCTTACCGATCGGTCATTCCGATGCAGTCAAAGCCATTGCGGTAGACGTCAGCGGAAAATATCTTTTGTCAGGAGGCAGTGACGGGAAAGTGTGTCTCTGGGAAATAGAAAAAAACCGCTTAATAAGGACTACGACGCACAAACATAAAGTTATAGCAGTTGCTTTTTTCACGAAGCAATCCTACTACCTCTCGGCTTCCGAAGATGGAATCATCAAGATTTATGAATTGAAATCGGGAATTGAAACCGCCTCTTTCGATGTAAAGATGACAATCAACGCGTTGGCGCTTAGCAGGGATGATCAGACGGCTATCGTATGCGGCACTTGGCTTAAAATAGTTAATCTGTCATCCGGAGAAATCACAGAGCAGGCCGGCCATGAATCTGGAATAGTCTGTATCACGGTATCAAATGACGGTCGCCAATTCGCCACAGGCGATTATAACGGGGAAATTCTTTTATGGAAATTAGAGTCAATTTCCGGGCAACTCAGAGCCGCACTAAGTAAACGATTCAAGACCGAGCACAATATTCAGAAAGGACATTCTATTAAGGACATCCAATTTTCTCCGGAAGGGCGCTATATTGCCGTGGCGCCCCTTCCGGGAGACGTCAGTTTCATCGATCTGTCAAATGGGAATGAAAAAAAGATCTATCAAATGAATAATCATAGTTTTTTTTCAAAGATGATTTTTTGCCAAGACAGTAGTAAGCTCTTTGGGCAATCATTCTCTGAGACATTTCTCATCAATACTGTAACAGGAAAGAAGATACAGAAGTGGAACTGGAACTGTACGTCAAACTATGCGATCTATGGGGACGGCCGGTTTATCGTCTTTGGCAATTCTAAAGAGGTTGAGATTTGGGATTGGCAGGGAGGCCGATGTCTCGGACAATTCAAATCGTCGACGCTGGCCGGCAACGTTCTCAAAATGGGCAAAACAGGCCGCTTGTATGTAGGAACAAGAGATGGAGTCCTGCTACAGGCAGAACTCAGCGATCGTCGTCACATCGGTACCTTGGCTAGGCAAGAGTCATCCGTCATCGGTATCAGCCTCGCCGCCGATGAAAGTCATATTCTGTATTGTGGTGTACTTGACACGCGCTTAATTAATTTGCGCAATGGTGTGATCGAAAAACAATACGATACGAAATCAATTACTGTATTCGAGCAAAGGCATACGGTGGCTTGGCTTTCTGAAAAAAGTTTTGTCTCAGTTGCCGACAAGACGTTACAATTTTGGACAACGGGTGGAGTGAAGCCCGATAAAATCTGGGATGGGCACAAGTATGAGATTTCATCGGTCGCGTCATTCCCGCCATTAGGACTGGTCGCATCGGGAGCTGGTGACAACTCCGTCAAGATTTGGAGCCAAAAGAAAGGTGAGCTAAAAACACTAATGGGTCACACATACGTTGTTCAAGACGTCAATTTTTCTTCGGATGGCGCCAGGCTTGTCTCAGCAAGCGGGGACCGGACCGTGCGAATATGGGATCTCAAGAGCGGAAAGACTTCACAGATTATGCATGGTCACACAGGGGGCGTCCTGATCGCTAAGTTTACGCCTGACGATAAATATATTCTTTCCGGGAGCGATGACAAAAGTCTAATCCTGTGGGATGCGTCCACCGGAATAATGAAGAAGACATTCAAGGGGCATCAGGGCGAAATTCTCGATCTCACAATTTTTGATGACGGGCGTCATGCGATATCATTGTCTTCGGATCAGACACTAAAACTATGGGATTTGACCGTTGACCAGGTTGATAACAAAGAGCTACTAACTCTCGTGTTATTCAACGATGACCAATGGGTCATCTTTTCTCCGGACGGGAGGTTTGACGGTAGCCCGGACGGATTGCGTCAAATATATTTTGTTAACAATCTTAATGTCATCCCTCTAGAGAGTTTTTTTGAGAGGTTTTATACCCCTAACTTATGGGGTAGAATCATGATCGAAAAGAACCAGGAAAACAAAATTGAATCAAGGAGAATCTTGTTGGTGCCCCACGTTACTATTGCCGGTCCTCAAAACGACCGAATCTTTGATGAGCAATTTATCACATTGCAGGTTGAAGCAACCGATGCCGGTTCCGGTATGGACGAGATCCGGCTCTATCAAAACGGAAAACTTTTGCCCGACAATCAAGTGACAAAAAAAGAGACTCTTCAAGTTGGACGCAAATTCATTTGGACCTATGTTGTGGAACTTCTTCCAGGACGGAACGTTCTTCAAGCGACCGGCGTTAGTAAGGATAGAACGGAATCCGATCCAGTCTCGTGGAATGCGGTGCGGAGCGGATTGTCAGCGGTCATCGATCTGTATATTCTTGCAGTTGGCATCAACAATTACCAGAATGAAACATACAATCTGAACTACGCACGTGCTGATGCAGAAGCCTTTGCCAGAACCGTGGATTCCTTGTCCAATGGGGTCTTCAAGAATATTTTTCACATTGACATATTTGATCAGGACGCTAAGAAAGAATTGATACTTTCGAAGTTTGATGAAATTAGCGGCCGGGCCAGGCCGGGTGATGTCTTTATGTTTTACTATGCAGGCCACGGAGTTATGTCAGGCACCTTAAACGAAAGAGGAAGCGCCTCCGAGTTTTTCCTCATCCCATCAAATATTACGAAGCTCCATGGTGACTTAGATCAGCTGAAGACCAAAGCGATCTCTGCTGAGGAACTGAAACTATGGTGTGCAAAGGTCAAAGCGCAAAAGCAGTTAATCCTGCTGGATGCCTGTCAATCCGGGGGTGCTATTGAGTCGTTTGCGAGTGCAAATGGGAAAACAAGGGGTGATGCAAGTGAAAAAGCAATTGTTCAACTAGCAAGGAGCGCCGGAGTGGTGATGATGTCTGCCACTGGAACTGAGCAATTTGCTTCTGAATTTGGACAGCTGGGTCATGGCGTTTTCACATACGCCTTACTACAGGGAATATTAGGAGCGGCCGACGGCGGTCAAAAAGATGGAAAAATCACCGTCAAGGAATTGGAAGCATACTTAAATGACAGGGTTCCGGAATTGACGCTTAAATATCGGGGGAAGGCACAGTATCCAAACACTTATTCCAGAGGGCAGGATTTTCCAATTTCTGTTATCGGAAAGTAAGTTGACGTGAAAATCTGTAAGCGGATTCAAATGACAAATTTCGCCTGATGTCGTTTGATAAAACATTCAATTAGATTTGTGACTGGAAAGTTAAAGTACATGGCTTTTGTTTGATTTTCACTTTCACCTTTGTTGACACATCAGGCCATATAACCCGCGCCTTGAATAGGGACTTTGATTATATTAGGTACGTTGACGATTTTTTTTCTTTTGCAGACTCGGCGAAGAGCGCGTGGGTGATCAATCGTCAAGGCGTGATTATATGGCCAAAGTGAAATAAAAGTTTGCCGCAATTTGATAAAGGATAATTTATGAATAAACGAAAGCCAATCTATCTCGGCAATATCCTGCAGAATTTCGTCGTTTTTTTCGTCATCGTATTTCTTATTTCCGGTTGTGGTGGTCCCAAAATAAAGCCTCGCGCTGAAATGACTCTTCCTGAGAATTCATACATCTCTGATTTTACACTGATCAACGATTCGGCTGAAGTTAAGATTATGAAAAGAGGCAATGACAGCATTTTTTCGTGGCTGGAGAGAGACAAGGAACCCCGCTTCATTGAAAAATACGTGCCCTGGTCCAGTCGCTCCGGCGAAAGTAACGAGCGCGCAACCGTGAAAGTGCAAATCGATCCACAATACGGAAAGGTGATTGAAAGTGTTGTCTACGACAGCTCGAAATCTCCGGATGTTGTTTTCGCAAAAAATAAGACTCATTATGTCAGGATTCGTGGTCATATGTTCGGGCCTTTTCCGTGCAACGTACCTTCAGAAGACGAGGAGCATTCAGCGTACTGTATTGGTGGATTATGCGACAACGGAAAAAACTATGGATTCATGTATGTTCAAAAGAATGACCTGTACATAAAGGTTAATTCAAGGGTCTTTGGTCCTCTTAGTGGTTTTCGTCGAGGCGGTGGTGCTATCCTAAGCGATTACTGGTGGTATCGTCATGACGAATTGAGCGCGATCTCACTTTCCCTGGAAGGAAACGATTTTTATTTTACATATTTTGATTCGAAGAATCATTTCCACCTTCGGATAAATGACTCAGTTGTATCCTTCTCCGACACACCGCATTATCTAAGGCTTTATGACAAGTGTAACGTAAAGTACTATCTTACAAGGTTCAATACGGACTCAACTGGAGATTGGTATTATTTTCATACATCAGATTCAATCTACGGACCACTCGAGCCAGAGTTGGTATGGAAGGACCCAAGCACAGACTGGGAATCTTTTGAGGTATCGGATGATGGCAAGTCGTTCATATTTGCGTACAGGACACCGTCGGGTCACCACTTCGTGAGGGTCAATCAAAGGGTATTTGGACCTTTTGATAATGTTAAGAAGCCATTGATTAGCCGAAACGGAAAGAACTATTCATATTATTTTACAAAAGGCGAGTCAGACGGGGTATGCGTCAACGGAACCGCTATGGAATTGACGATAGGCTGGAGAGGAGAGTTCTGGTCATATGTGGACTTGAATGACCTACAGCCAAATGCCAAGTGGCTTGCCGCTTGTTACGGAGACCGTTCTGATCAATACCTGGTGGTAGTCAACGGAGAAAAAATGTTTGGGCCATTCAGTTATATCACATATCGATATGACAGAGAGGGTCGGTTGATAATTGCTTATCGAAAGCCTGAGCAAGAAAAAATCGAAATCGCAGAAGTTGAATAATATCGAAATTAATTTTACGTGAGAGGATTGAGATATGAGATCCTAAGTGTATTGGCGGTTGTTCATCGTACATGTTTGCAATCAAAGGCTTTGCCATATGAGACCATCACAAGGCCGCCGATCATAATCGTGACCGACAAGTCCTATCCCATCTTTATCGTTAGGAACTGGCTATGAAGAAATCAGATTTAACATATGTGATACTTGCGACTACGTTTCTTCTTTTAAACGGGTGCAGAAAAACGGTCAGTCACATTTATCCTGTTCCACAGGGTGACAAGTGGTCATTTATTGATAGTGCTGGTAAAGAATTGGGATATGGTCCATTTGAATGGGTAAAGCCGATCACTCAGCATAGATTTGCGATAGTAGTTACAGCGTGTCAGTACGATCAAGATGACTTGGTTGATGCCAAATTTGGCTTGATCGACGCGAATGGAGGATTAGTACTGGATACTACTTTTAGCTTCATTCGACCGTTGGAAGATGACCGTTTTGTGTTGGTTAGCAATGGTGGAGTGCGTCATCCCCACTTCACTGGTAACCTGGGTGGCTACGAAGATGGAGAATGGGGCCTCTATGACCTTCAAACCAGTTCTATAATAATGCCTTGTATTTACAGTTTCATTGATGAACCAGCTGACAGTATTATCCGATTTCAAAAAAATATTTTCGAATGGGGCGTTTTTGATTTAAGGAAGAAGACCGAATTGGAAATCAAGTATCAACACCTTGGCGGTTTTAGCTATGGGATGGCTGTCGCGACATTTAAACTTAAATATGGTCTCATTGATGCTAAAGGGAGGTGGATAATCGAACCTAAGTATGATTTTCTGGATCTAAACGATGAGGGCAACTTAGTTTTTCGGTTAGGAACTGAGAAAGGCATCATGGATACATCATGCCACATCAAACGATTGGCTAACAAAGAAGGGTATGCTGATTCGAGCATGATTTGGTATTCAGGCGGAGCAAGTCACTACGAGGCTACCGGAATAAGCAACGGCTTGCTGTATGAAGGAAAGCCCGTTGAAGGCTTAAAGTGGATACCCAAACGTGTAGACGGAGTTCGCGGATGGGCCATGTCAATTGATAGATATAAGGCCTTTCAAAAAGCCAAACTACTTGTAGAAAAATTTGGACCCAAATATGTTGTTCATGACGTTTTTGATGAAATAATACTCTTTGAAGCTGATTCAGTTTGCGGCGCCTGCAATTGGAAGGGAGAAAAGCTAATCGAGAAACCAGGATCTCCTCGTTTGGGGTCCAGAGTGATGGAGCATGGATTCCGGAGCTCGATGGTTTCGTCTCCTGGAAACTTGATTGAAGATGATCGGGATGTGCGATCTATAAAAATGAAATACGATCACTGGATTAAATTTGGGGAGGATTGGTATTCCTTGGTCGATGGAAAAATCATTGAGATTGGACATGATTCTGTTGTAATTGTTAAGCCCGACCATATCTTGCTATGTAATCCAAAGGGTTCCAAGATAATTAGTCGGAGCGGCGGTTCTGTGCAGATTCATGGTATGGTGCTCAACGCGTTTTCATTCAGTGACGGAATGATATTGGTCCAATCGAATTCAGATTCTGCTTATTACTTTAACTCATCCATGAGAAAAATATGGGGAGGACCATTCGGTAAATCGGTAAAATTGTTTCGCGACAGACAAGCCGACCCTTCAGACTATGCGAAGCAGCAATGAAACGAGGCTCGCTTTCTTTTCTTTGAACAGTTTGACGGTGAACTGTATTTGATTATTCTGTGCTCCGTACCAACCTCCAATTCCGTACAAGGTCTTAAAAAGAAACAGGCAGTTCTTCATTTCTTTTTCAGTTCAATGAGCATTTGGTCAGGATTTTCCGTTTGCAATGTCGGATTCTGTTCTTTGTCAAGCTGCACGGCAGTTGAAACTATTTTCTTGTTAATGTAACTAAAGATCTCATTCGCACTGAGCTTATTATCATGATTGATGTCTGTTTCAGGATCTTTGATCGCCGCGAACAAGTAGTACGTGAACAATCCATGTTTCTTGTCAGGATAAATGGTGCTGTATTGATTGTCTTGTGATGCGCTAAAGACCGTCATTCCTCGCGGAGCCTTTGGAATCTTTGGTACCAGCGTGATTCCTTTGACCGCAGTTAATGTTTGTTGTTTCTCACCGCGGTAAGAAACTCCACTAAAGCAAGCGTCTAAAAAGAAAACAGATTTTTTGATCTTCATGGCTGTAATATTGGAGTAGATGTCGGATAATTTATATCCGGTCGCGCCGGCATAATTCGGATCGCTGTCATAGGCTATTAAATAGGCTTCTTTAGAATCAATGTCCGGAGAACCATGCCCGGAGTAAAACACAATAACTTCGGCATCGGGATTGTTCTTGGTTCTCTTGGCTAACCACCCGTTTTGCGAGAATATTTTATCGAATTCCACTTTTGTCGCATTTTCATTAACCTTGAAATAAATGTTTTCCTCAGGGACGCCGAATGCTTTTGCAGCGTAAACTTTAAAGGCATTCGCGTCATTCGCGGCGAAGTCCGCATTTGGAGCGGTCTTGTATTGCTCTATACCTATTATCACAGCATATCTATTTTGATTGAGGGAGACATCGAGTTGAGGCCCTTCGTCAATATTTGTAGAGGTTGATTGTTGAGATAATTCTTGCTTGCTCTGAACTCCACTTATTTTCTGCGCCATAGAAGATACCAAATCGAGCATTCCATCAATATCACCTTTGTATTTGTCATTAATCGATTTTTCTATTTCGCCAGTTTCCACAGTGATCAAATTTAAAGTCAATGTGTATGTTTGACCAAGTTTTCCCAAATCACCAGTAATTATCTTTTCGGCAGCTACCATCTTACCGAACTTTACCGCAACGTTATTATCAACAAGATCTGACCTACTAAAATTTTGCTCTTTGAGTATTGCTTCCATATCAGATCGCTGAAGTACTCTGAACATGTCTGTTTGTGATAATGACGATATGAACTGAACGGTCAGTATCTGAGCGTCATTTTGGCTCGCTCCGGTAATGACGTTGAAATCAATAACGACCACGGTGGGCTTTTTTTGTTGGCAAAAAGATGTTGAGGTCAAGAATAAGACGCTGCAAAGAATCAAGAATAGATACTTCATGACGTATCCCTTCATTAGTAAGACAATTGATTGTATTTCCGAATCACATGTTCTGACTTTACAAAATGTTTTAGCGATCCCGATTGAGCATGGAGATACCTGATAGAAATTTGGATTGTCGGGACATTGAAATTCTATATAATGATCAAAAAATGATCTGAAAGGACGTAGAAATCTAGCAACCGTTACTGATTTCCGCAAGTTCTAACTTGCAGTTTCAAACATGAATCTACTTGTATCGGAAAATGTTCCGCAATAATATTAGTTCTGGATGCATCGAACTGACATGGCGAGAACCTTATAGTTGAGGCTATTCAAGTCGGCGTGATTTGGATGCACGCTCAGGTTCCACGCAGTTGTAATATCATGCTCCGTCGAGGACCACAAGTACGCATCGGATCCGAGGTCGTAGGAACCATGACTGGTGCCCAAACCGCCGAACACAACATTAAATCCCGAACTGCCTCCCTGAATGAGTTTCTCATAGGCGATCTTTGCATCTGGTCCAAGATAGTTCAACAATTGTTCAAATTCCATTTCACTTGGAAGATGCCAGCCAGGAGGAACAGCTTTCTTTGCAACTTCCCACGTATAAAGTCTGCCAAACTTGTTACAGTTGTCTAAGTTATCATCCCAGCACTCAGATTCTTTGCCCGCATCGAAGTTCAAATTTTCCGCCATCCATATCTGGCTTTCAATCTTGACTGTCTTGTAAGACTTGCCATCGCGCGTATCCTTAAATGAATTGCTTTGCTGCCAGAGCGATGGAGCCAATAATAATAGAATGATATAGACAATTGTCATAAACGATTGTCGGCGAGATGGATAGAAAATATTCCTAATATATTATCGGAAAATTCCATAAGCAATATTTGTTTGAATCAATTGTTTACGGCGAAGGGATCTAACGCCAAAGGCAGGTCCAGGTTTACAAAAACGGTTGAAGCATCTCTACAAATTTAAGAAGAAAGTTCGATATTCGGTCAGCTGTGTCCACTCTGCTTATTTTTCCTTCCAAAATGTTCACAACTTCATTAATAGAATCGTTTCCGTTAGTTCGATAATTTTTATTTTGATAAACGTTCGTTGCGGATTCTTTTAAGATAACCCCGCAATTGAAAACACGATTACTGCCACTCCATCATCCAAAAATACAGAAACTCATTATAAAAGATCGGACGCGATCATGAATCGGATTATCGAATTGAAAAAAATCATAAAAGATATTGAAGAAGTAAAAAGAATGATTTAACTTATCCATGACAATCAACCGGAAAGAAAGCAAATATGATCACTTCAAAGAAGAAACAATTCATTACGGACGACAATGGCAATCGCGTTTCGGTCATCCTGGATATATCGACGTATAAGAAAATGCAAGATGAACTGGACGATTATTATTGCCGTAAGGCCTACGATCGGGTCAAACGGCAGACCGATCGCGAGATAGCGCAAAACGATTATGCGACCATTGAAGATTACGCTGCAAAGCGTCGTAAAAAAGCGCTTAAGGCTAAATGAGCTATCAGGTACTTCTCCCGAAAAGCGTCCAAAAAGAAATGGACAAACTGCCTGCCGTTGCCACCGCTTCCCTTATTAAGAAAATTCCAGCACTCCATAAAAAATAAAAAAAGCCTCACAGATGTTCGTGAGGCTTTTTTATTAATGAGCGTGGGCTTTTCAGATAGTGTCCATTACATACCACCCTCACAGGCGTGAACGCTATTTCCGACGACTTCGAAGGTCAGGCAGAATGAGCAGCCCGTAGGCATGATGACCCCGGTCCACTCTCTGCCGCTGTCGGCCGGATCCGTGGACAAACAATATCCCTGAGGGCCGCGGTTGCCCCACTTGGCCACCGCTTTGGAAACTCCGCGTTCGACCTTAAGCAGGTCCATCTCGGCAATTCTAAAGGCGTCATCGCCGTCCGTGCTCATCTCGATCGCATAGACAGGCGTATCGGACGAAAAGGTCACCGTGAAAGGTTTACCCGGCGTCTTAAACGTATTAAAGGTCTGACTGAAAGGAAATTTATTTCCTTCGGCTCGCGCCACGATCGTAATGTTATTATTCGTACCGGTGTTCTTTATCGCGCCACTGCCTTCGTAATAAATGACCAGGGAGTAGTCGGTCTTGACGGCTGCCGCCGTTTCCACGCCGCCGACGACAACTTCCGGTGTCCTATCCATTACCAGAATGGAGAAATTGCCTTTCACTTCGTATTCCTTGCCGCCCCAGGGAAAATAACCTGTCTGGTATTTGACCGAATATTTTCCGACCTGCGTGCCGCCTTTGAAGACGGCGCGAATAATATACAAGGGCGAACCGTCCGCTTCGGTCCCGCCAACGACCGCATCCATCGGGATCTGGGAATTGGAAGAAGCAAAAGACCATAATCCGAATCCGCAGAATATTTCAACCGGGGACGTGATGGCTATTTCTTTGCCGCCGTAAGAGATATAAGCGGTCTTGTATTGAGGAACATATTTTCCTACGCACCGGCCTCCTTCATAGATGGTTCGAATGATGTACACGGCGCTGCCGTTGCTCTCACTTCCGGATTTCAGGGCACCTGCAGGTATTTCTCCGGTCGCCGGATTGATGGTGCGCCAATCCTGGGCAAAACTGACCGACGCCAGCGACATGAACAAGAATAGAAGTCTTCTCATAGATCTCCTTTAATTGGGTGTTAGCGAAATAAAGTTTTTTTAATATTATGTTGACTATATTATACGGGCAATGAAAACGAATTGCAAGATTTTTATAGAAGGTACCCGGCTCCATAACTCTTATTTTCATACTTCAATTTTTCAGGGAATATCGAAACCGATCATTCTCTTTTTTCTTCCGCATTGCCTTTTTCAATGAAGAAATCAATATTACAAAGAGATTTGAATCCTTTGTCGATCTCTCCTTTACATAACCTCGTAATTCCGGAATTTAGACAGGCCGGACGTTTCTTTTAATTTGGGAAAAAATGCTTATTGCCATTACACGTAAAGTCAGCGATAGTATTTCTCAGTGCGAATTGACGCATGTGGATCGTCAGCCGATCGACCTGTCTCTGGCGCGCGCACAGCACCGGGCCTATGAGCAGTGTCTCACGGAATTGGGCTGTAAAGTCCGATCGCTGCCGGCAGAACCCGATCTAGCGGATTCGGTATTCGTCGAAGACACGGCCGTGGTTTTGGATGAACTCGCGGTCATACTGAGGCCCGGCGCGGATTCGCGCAAGGCGGAAACCGATTCGATCGCAAGAACATTGAGCCCGTTCCGGAAAATAAATTACATGTTAGAGCCGGGAACCCTTGACGGCGGGGACGTTCTGCGTATCGGAAAAATCCTATACATCGGCCTGTCGGATCGAAGCAATAAGCAGGGTGCTGAGCAAATGAGAACTATTTTGAAACCTTACGGATATGAGGTCATCGAAACCGATGTAAAAGAATGCCTGCATCTGAAGTCAGCGGTCACGCAGATCGCGGAGGAAACTTTACTGATCAACCGGAACTGGGTCGATCCGGAAATTTTTGGCGCCATCAAATGTGTCGACATCGATCCATCCGAGCCTTATGCGGCCAATGCGCTGTGGGTGAATGGAACGGCGATCTATCCGTCCTCCTTTCCGCGAACTCAAAAAAAACTGCAGGAAGCGGGGATCAAATTGAAAATAGTCGATGCGTCGGAACTGGCCAAAGCGGAGGGTGCGCTGACCTGCTGCAGTTTGATATTCAATGAATAAGAAAAACCTTTTCACCTGCTCATTTCAGGTCTTTTAATATTTTCAGGGCATCATCTACATGTCTTTCGGTTTGCGTCTGTGAGTCGAACATGTAAACCACTTTGCCGGATTTATCCACTACGTAAGTAACCCTGCCCGGCAGTAGACCTAAAAAACCGGTAGGCACGCGGAAAAGCTTCCTGATTTTATTTCCTTCATCACTCAATAACGTATACCTAAGCCGGTACTTTTCGGCAAACTTTTTATGACTTTCAACGGATTGCCCGCTGATACCGATTATCAAAGCGCTGGCTTCGTTGAACGCCTCAAATTGGTCGCGGAAATAGCAGGCTTCTGCCGTGCAGCCCGGGCTGTCATCTTTGGAATAGAAATAAATGACGAGATTTTTTTTACCGACCACAGAATCTATGGCAAATAAATGACCGTTCTGATCGGCCAGCGCAAATGACGGGACGATGCTCCCCACTTCGATTTTTTTCATTTTATCCCCGGCTGCATCTTGTTGTCCGCAGCAAATGTTTAAACCGCTTAGTAAGAAGATCGTAAATATTAATTTTGTTTTCATATTTTTTTTCAAAAATTTATTGTTAGTATTCTTATTTCTTGTCGGAAGCATTGCCGCCAGGTTTCATTCTTGAGAGACCTTCCAATGAAAGCTAAAAAGGCAGGAGACGAATACCATGAGTGTTATAGTTTCAGTCCTTTTCGTTCACGGTAAACGAGATACAAAGAAGGCAAAAGGCCGACCAAAACTATCCCAAGAACGATGACGAACATAGGATCGCCGGATTTGACGAAGAGATAGTAAATAAGGCTGACTGCAAATATACGCGCGAGTACGGTGTACCCGAAATAGCGATCATCCTTTTTCGAAGCCATGCGTCCCACCAGCCCGCCCAGCATGATCATAAACATTCCCATAGCTCTTGGCATCACGTCGCCATAGTTTCCATTTGATAAAAAAAGTTTAAACGCAAAGTCAGGAAAAAAAACAAATCCGAATCCTCCCGTCACAAGGTAAAACGAGACATACCATAAGGACACGATTTTCATATGCAACCCCACAAAACCTTGGTAAACGGCCGCAAGCTTCGCAGAAAATACGCCGGCTAAATTTTAAAAAAAAGAATTATTAATAAGAAACACTCCGATTCGATATTCGGCCGGCAGAGCCGCTCTGCTTATTATTCCTTCGAATAAGATCAGGCCCTCATGATCAAGAAAAATCATTTCAGTCATTTTTTACTTGACAAGCGGGTTTTTTATATGTATTTTACCAAAAGGTTAATTAACTAAATGGCTAAATACAACACTTCCTCCGATCGCCTCGATGCCACGTTCGCCGCGCTGGCCGACCCGACCCGTCGCGCGATCCTGGCCCGCCTGTCTTCGGGAGAGGCTTCCGTGACCGAGCTGGCCCGGCCGTTCAAAATGACCATGCCCGGAGTCACCAAACATCTGAAGGTGCTCGAGCGGGCGGGGCTGATCGCTCGCGGCCGCAAGGCGCAATGGAGACCATGCCGGATCAAGGCCGCGCCGCTCAAGGATATCGCAGACTGGGCGGAACACTACCGTGTTTTTTGGGAGGAGAGCTTCGATCGCCTGGACGACTATCTGCGCTTAATGAAAATGGAAATGAAAAGAAAAAGAAGGAACGTGAAGAGAAATAGCAAACGGATTTAACGGATTAAGCGGATAAGAAATAAAAAGAAATAGTAAATGGAATTAAAGAATAACAAAAAAATATATCAGCTAAATCTGTTAAATCCGTTTAGGCATTTCCGTTTACACATTTATATGCACACACTATGAGAGGAAAAATAAAATGACAGAACTCATCACAAAGTGGTCGTCACCGTAAACCGACCAAACTCATAGACTGTTTTCCACCAGAAGAAATATTTGAAAATAATTTGCGAAACCGACAAGCTACACGGAAATATGACAAGGAATATTGAATCAACTCGACAAAGTATTATTAACAATGAAAGAACAGAAAAAATGAAAAAGAATTTGCTATTTGATTTTACCGTTGATAAAACGGCAAAAACGGTATTCATAACCAGGGAATTTGATGCCGGGCTTTCGCTGGTATGGGATGCTTTTACCAAACAAGAAATTCTTGACCAGTGGTGGGCACCTAAACCATGGGCATCAAAAACAAAAGTGATGAATTTTGAAGTTGGCGGACGCAGATTTTATGCTATGGTAAGCCCGGAAGGACAAGAACACTGGTCACTTCAGAAATATACATCCATTACTCCAAAAACCAATTTCAAAATGTCGAGTGCTTTTGCAGACAAAGATGAAAACCCTGAATTGCCAGGTTCTGACTGGGATTTTAATTTCAGCGAACAAGACGGAACGACAAAAGTGAGTATTACTATTTATAATGAATCCCTTGCCCGCATGGAGAAGATGATTGAAATGGGCTTCAAAGAAGGTTTCACAATGACCTTAAACGAACTAAATGAATTATTAACCACTTTAAAAAAATAACACAATGAAAAGAGTATTTAAAGGAATTAATATCCAAAAATCGATATTAATAATTGCTATGTTTTTTTTTACAGTATTTCAATCTAACGGGCAAGAGTGCAAACCTACCGCCAGTGGCTACGCACCTGTTAATGGCATTAAAGTTTATTATGAAGTATATGGAAAGGGTAAACCCATCGTTTTACTACATGGTGCTTTTTATACCATTAACATGAATTGGGGGCAATTAATACCTGAATTGGCAAAAACAAGAAAAGTTATTGCGATTGAATTCCAGGGACATGGACACTCACCTTTTTCAGACAGAAAATTAGATATAGTTAACCTTGCAAGTGATGTGGAAGGTGTAATGAATTATTTAAAGGTTGACAGTGCTGATGTTGCAGGATATAGCATGGGTGGCTCCGTAGCTTACCAGTTCGCAGTACAAAGCCCTAAACGGGTACGAAAATTAGTGATTATATCTTCTACTTATAAAACCAGTGGTTGGCTACCAGTAGGAAAAGCTGGGCTTAAAGATCTTAAACCTGATTTTCTTGATAACACACCATTGAAAGCAGCATACGATTCGATAGCGCCAGACAAAACGAAATGGAGAAAGTTCATACAGCAGATGATTGATTTTGCAGGGGTGCCGTTTGACTGCGGTGATTCTAATATTGCGAAAATGACTATGCCAGTATTGCTCATTTCGGGCGACAATGATGGCTTGGATAAAATTGAGTTGATGAAAACTTACCAACTACTTGGAGGTGGTGTAACTGCTGATATGGAACCGATGCCAAAATCGCACTTGGCTATTGTTCCTTCGCAGGGACATGTGAGCATTATGATGCAAACGAAAACAATATTAAATTATCTTGACAGTTTTCTAAATTAGCACAATCGTTTCAATTAAACCGTAAATAAATATTAGAAAATGACTTCACGATTAAAGCACGAGCGCATAACAGTAAGATTGAAAAAAAATTTATAATTAAACAGTAGCGCTTCTAATGGCAGTGGTGCTTCTAATCGCTTCTTCATTATAAGATAAGCCATTTGCGAACATTGGGCTTTGTGCAAGTGAGGATTGACAAACAACCATCGGTCAAGGAAATAATTAGGTGCGACAAGAAACAACTACCGTCAACAATTAAAAAACAGAAAAGATGAAAAACAATTTGCTGTTTAATTTTACCGTTGACAAAGTATCAAAAACGGTATTCGTAACCAGAGAATTTGATGCCGAGCTTTCGCTGGTATGGGATGCTTTCACCAAACAAGAAATTCTTGACCACTGGTGGGCGCCCAAACCCTGGGTATCAAAAACAAAAATTATGGATTTTAAAGTTGGTGGAAGGAGGTTTTATGCCATGGTAAGCCCGGAAGGGCAAGAGCGGTGGTTGATTCAGAAATATACTTCTATTACTCCAATATCCAATTTCAAGCTCTTTAACACATTTGCCGACAAAGATGAAAATCCTGAATTGCCGGGTTCTGATTGGGACCTGAATTTCAGCGAGCAGGACGGAACGACAAAGGTCAGTATTTCTATTTACAATGAGTCCTTAGAACGCTTAGAGAGGATGATCGAAGGCGGCTTTGGCGAAGGAACAAAGATGCAGCTAAACAACCTGGAAGAGCTGCTCGCAAAATTATCACTGGAGAAAGCATGAAACGAGACACGATCCACAGCATTTTACTGAGAACATTCGCGGTTCTTGTCACATTGATCGCGTCACGACCCGCTGCTGCACAGGACGCTTCGACCCCTTATCCATACATGGCCCCGATCGAACAGTATCTAATGGACCGAACTGCCGAGATCGCACTGGCACGCACGGCTGCACCGGAGTCCGTTTCAAGCGATGCAGACATTATGGTTCTCGGTCGTCATGGTTATGAAACCGCCGTTAAAGGAAAGAACGGTTTCGTTTGTATCGTTGGTCGCGGGTGGTCTTCCGCCGCGGATCTGGATTTCTGGAATCCGAAGGTGCGGGTTCCCATGTGTGTGAATGCACCGGCCGCGCGCACATACCTTCTGGCTATAAAAAAAATAACCGACCTGGCCCTGGCCGGACGGAACCTTGCTCAGGTGAACGAGGCCATCGTCAATGCCTTCACCAAAAAGGAACTGCCGGCAATGGAATCAGGGTCGATGTGCTACATGACCGGAAAGGAAGGATACGGCGGCGACGTCGCGGCGCACTGGCCGCCGCACCTTATGTTCTTCTATTCCGATTTTGAACCTGCGCTGTGGGGAGCGAATGTACCAGGGTCGCCCATCATTGGGATCTTTGATCCTTCGACCCACCTTACGCAGTTCGTGATACCCGTCGAAAAGTATTCGGACGGAACACCGGCACCGAGCTTGGTGGACCACAAACATTGAAAAAACAAAGGAATTAAAACAATGAGAAGAATAATTGCATGTGAATTTATGACGATTGATGGTGTCATACAAAACGAGGAGAATGACGGCGACGGCTTCAAGCATGGCGGGTGGTTTTTCCCCTATGCGGACGAAGTGACGGGGGATGTAGTGAAGGAACGGCTGGCCAAGCCCATAGATCTGCTGTTAGGGCGAAAAACCTTCGCCGGCTGGGAAACATATTGGCCGACCCATTCGAGCTTCTGGCCGAACGTCATGACCGCGACGAAGTACGTTGCTTCGAATACACGTGACTCAAGCGATTGGCAGCACACTATCTTTTTGGGCGGAGACCTCGCGGAAAAAGTGCGTGAGTTAAAGCAAACGGGCGGACCGGATATTTATGTAATGGGCAGCGCAGATATGCTGCAGACGCTCTTCAAAAACGATCTCGTCGATGGGCTTGAGCTTATGATAATTCCGATCACCCTCGGCCAAGGAAAACGTTTGTTTCAAGACGGCACGATCCCTGCTTCCTTTAAGGTCACCCAATCGCAAGTCGCCCCAAAAGGCATCATCATCGTAAGCTACCAACGCGACGGCGACGTACAAACCGGCGCGCCTCAGATCGAAGAGAATGATTGAGAATCGTCGACGCGAAACGCCAAAACGTAACCAGCTCGTGCAGAAAAATTGAAACGAGCGAGATTTGAAAAGGCAAAATGACCAATATGACCGTACAAGAACAAATCAAAAAGTATGTTGCCAGCCAACCTGAGCCAAAACGTAGTGACATGCAAGAGTTGCACCGCATCATTCTGCAAGTAATGCCAGCATGTAAATTATGGTTCTTGGATGGTAAGAACGGTGAAAATAAAACTGTTTCTAATCCTAATATAGGATATGGAATTCAAACCATAAAATATGCTGATGGAAAAACCAGAGAGTTTTATCAAATTGGTTTGTGCGCAAACAAAACCGGAATCTCGGTCTATATCCTTGGTATCAAGGATAAGAAATACTTAGCCCAAACGTATGGAAAAAAACTAGGCAAGGCGAGCGTGACCGGGTATTGTATTAAGTTCAAAACTCTAAAAGATATAAATATCAATATACTTCAAGCGGCAATACGATATGGGTTGAGGCTCAGATTGAAAAAAAAGGTGAACTTGATGAAATAATTAGAAGGCAGTAAAGTTGAAATACCAATTGCGGACGGCCCTTTTGGTTCTTACTTTGGAATGTTTGCAGACAAATCTGATTTTTTCAGGAACGGATAACTCTAAAGATACGCGCGACAATTGCTATTTCATAATAACCTCTCCTGAGGATCGCTGTAATCGAACGGCTCGATCAGGTGAGGGCCGTTATTGCGGACATTGTTGACGGCCGGATTGGCGTCGTATGCTTTCATCATTTCATCCGGCACCGACTTCAGCAGGGGCCGGACCGCATCGTACGAATCGAGCGCAGGATCGAGCCACCGGGATTCATATTCTTTGCTGAGAATGACGGGCATTCGGTTATGAACTTTCCCGACGAGGGCGTTCGGTTCCGCAGTCAGGATCGTACACGACGAAATGATCTCACCGCTGCTTTTCTTCCACCGGTCAAATAATCCCGCGAACGCAAATATACTTTTGTCTTTCATGATGAACCGGACGGGATGCTTGACCTTTCCGTCCGCGCGGAATTCATAAAAGCCGTCGGCAATGACCAGGCACCGCTGCCCGGGGATCAGATTTTTGAATGCAGGCTTGGAAGCGATGTCTTCCGACCGCGCATTGATCGTCGAGAATCCGATCTTCTCGTCTTTTGCCCACGACGGGATCAAACCCCATCGGAGTAGTGTCAATTTACGGGAATGATCGTTCTGAATGATCGCCGGAACCAGGTTCGTCGGTGCGACATTGAAATTCGGCTGAAAATCATTGATGAGTTCATCCATTTCTTCGTTCGCAAGATCAAACCGTTCCTGAATGATCCTCAGGTTTGCGGTGAGTGTGTATCTGCCGCACATGGTAATGCCTTTCTGAAATTTTCCCAACCACCCCGCCCTTTAATTTTCCCCTTCGCCCCTTTAATATAGTGAAGAGTGCAAAGAGAATGTTAAAAATTATTTTGAAAGATAGACAAATTCGAATCGCGTGAAAAAATCCCCCTAACCCCCTTTACAAGGGGGAAGAAATACCCCTCCTGTCAAGAACTTGTCCTTAGGAGGAGGGAGCTCCATTCAAATTCCCCTCCTTTTCAAGAGCTTGTCCCGAGCCGTGCGAGGGAAGGGGTTAGGGGTGGTTAAGTATTATCGCATTCACCACACCCCGCCCTAAAAATAACTCTTGACAAATTCAAATCTGTATAGTATAATACTATACACTTCAATAATCAATCAAAATAATGAATTATCTCTCTAAAAAACAAGAAGACGTTCTGAAATTCATTGAAAACCACATTCATGAGCACGGGGAATCTCCTTCGTTGCGTACGATCGGGGCGTATTTCAGTATCCAGGTCAGAGCCGTTCAGGACCATATTTCAGCGATCAAGAACAAGGGCTATCTCAAGGTCATTCCGAAAAGATACAACGGGATACAGCTGTTATCGCCTTCACAGGACATTCCGATCTACGGCAGAGTTGCCGCAGGTAAACCGGCGTTTGCCGTCGAAAATATCGAAGGGTATGTGCACGGCGGCGTTGACCGGAAAACGGATATATTTGCGCTGCGGGTCACGGGAGACAGCATGATCGACGCGGGCATTCATGACGGCGATGTCGTGATCGTCAAAAAACAAAGATCGGCGGACGACTGCGATATCGTGATCGCGATGCTTCATGATGAAGCGACGGTGAAACGGTATCGTTTTAAACGAGGGCAAAAATATCTGGAACCTGCCAATGAACATTACGCGATCATCAAAGATCCTTTTGAAATTGTCGGAAAGGTCATTGAGCTGAGGAGAAAATTATGACGGTTTCCAATTACTCCGTTTTGGAAGAAGAACTGATCGCTTCACATATTCAGCATATTTTAAAAGTTTTTAATGTCCGTCACTATTTAAGCGACCGGGTCGGCGTGGAAGTGTCCATGCAAAACGGAAAAGTCTGCGGATCGAATCTGAATTTTTATAAAACGCGCCCGGAAAATCTCGGCAATATCAATTGCATCGTTCCTCCGTTCTCCGTTCAGGATAAAGAAGTATTGAAAACCTGCACGCTGGGGATCATGAAAACGTTGCAGCTCGAGATCCCGAAAGATATTTTCGGAACGATCGAAGTGATCACCGAATTTGATCCCGATAAAAAAATGCGCATTAAAAATGTGTCCGTGAATTTGAGAAGCGTTTTTAAATTAATCCCCCCAACCCCCCTTTAATAAAGGGGGGCATAGAGGGGTGTTGAGGGACCCGTGTCGATCGTACGTATTGCCCATATCGATCTGACGGCATTCTTTGTTTCCGTTGAATGCCTGGTGAACCCGGCGCTGGCCGGTCAACCTGTAATAGTAGGTGGACCGGCTGAGAGCCGCGGGGTCGTCGCCTGCGCTTCTTATGAAGCCAGAAAATTTGGCATTCATGCAGGCATGGCAACGGCCATAGCCGAGCGCAAATGCCCGCACGTCATCCGTGTGGACGGCCATTATCATCTCTATGAAAAATATTCGAACACTATTCAGGCCTTTCTTAAAACATACGCACCGTCGTTCGAACCGGCAAGCATCGATGAATTTTATCTCGATTGGACGGGATGCGAGCGGATCTTCGGAGGGAATCTTCACGTGTTTGCATTGCGATTGCAGAAAACGATCCTCAAACGATTCGGCCTGACCTGTGCCATCGGCATCGCATCCAACAAGATCACGGCGAAAGTGGCATGCGACCAGGCCAAGCCGGATGGCGTTACGGAAGTCGGATCAGGTTATGAATCGGAGTACCTGCGGCCGCTGCCGGTGGAAGTTCTGACCGGCGTCGGCGAAGTGACCATGGGTAAATTACATCTGCGCGGGATCCGGACCTGCGGTGAACTTGCAGAAATGGATTCTTCCTATATCGGACAGGTATTCGGCAAGAACGGATTGACCATTCAGTCGTATGCGCGCGGCTACGGCGACGCGTTCCTGATCGAAGCGCGGGAACAAAAACAAATTTCACGGGAAGAAACTTTTTCAACGGATACACGGGACGCCGTATTTCTCTCTGAAATTTTGCATCGCATGGCGCTGGAGGTCAGCGAGGAATTGCGTTCATTGGATCTGCGCGCATGCTGTCTGCACGTCAAGGTACGGTATTCGGATTGGGTGCAATACGCCCGCCAGATGACCGTTTCACCGACGCATGACCCGGAGATCATTCATAAAACCGCGTGGCATCTGCTGCGTAAAGCGGACACCCGGCGGGTAACGATCCGGTTGATCGGCATAGGCGTTTCGAAATTCACGGAAGATGTTTTTACGATCGATTGTTTCAGACAGCAGGAAATCCGCCGCGAGTGGCTTTTGAAAGCCGTGGATAAAATTAATCATAAATACAACGACACGGTCGTACAAATGGGTGTGATCTCGTAATTTATAATTAAAAGAGTCGTTGGGAATACCAAGCTCAGATTCCGGTTGCCGGAATTTGAGCTTTTTTTATTACCTCACCCTTTTGCCACCTCACCCCTAACCCCTCTCCTTGAAAAGGAGAGGGGAGAATACACCCCTCCCTTTCTCCCTCCCCTTACAAAGGGGAGGGATGGGGTGGGGTCTTAACGAGGAGAGGAACAGGGGTAAGGTTGGGGAGAGAAAATCTAACCAAAATGTCATTCACTCATTTACATACGCACTCCTATTATTCTTACGGCAAAGGCAGTTCCCCGATCGAACGGCTGGTTCAAAAAGCTAAAGCGTCGGGGTATGATGCGTTAGCGCTGACCGATACCAATACGATCGCAGGAGTAGTTGAATTTTATTCCATGTGCAAAGAATATGAACTCCGTGCCATCATCGGCTGCGAGATAGAGGATGCTTCAAATCAAAAGGCCGTATTGCTTTGCAAAAGCCAAAACGGGTATGAACGGCTGTGCCGGATCGTGACCGACCGGCAGTTAAATGAAAATTTTAATGTGGTCGACATGCTGTGCGAAAATTCCGACGGGCTGTTCGTCATTACCGGTGACCTGACATTGCTGAGATCATTATCCGGAAAAATTCCGGATCTGTATGCGGAATTGATCTTGATTTCTACGGCAAAAAAACAAAACCGATTAATTTATAAAGAAGCACGGAACCTGGGAGTTCCGCTTGTCTGGACCAACGATGTATATTTTGCCGATCCGGAGGAGCATGAAATTTATCGTATCCTGGCATCGATGAAGCAGCTGACCACGCTGTATGATCTGAAAGATGAAGTGACTTCCGACCAATATCTCAAACCGCCCTCAATAATTTCAAAATCGGGAAGCACTCTGGATGAAGCGCTTCGCAGCACGGAGGTGATCAGCCGGGCGTGCCGGTTTGAATTCACGCTCAAGCGCCATCACTGCGCGCGTTACCGTCATGCGGACGGAAAAATTCCGGATTCCGGCGCCGATCTCTTACGATCGCTCTCGCGCAAGGGATTAGAGAAGCGCTACGGAATCAGCGATAAACACAAACCGATCAATTATTCCACGTTGACGGAACGGCTGGAATATGAACTCGAAGTTATTACGAACCTGAATTTCAGCGATTATTTTCTGATCTGCCGCGATATTGTGGATCACGCACACGGGCAAGGGTATTGGCATGTGGGGCGCGGTTCTGCCGCGAACAGCTTAGTCAGTTATTGTCTGGGATTGACGGAAGTCGATCCGGTTCGCTATAATTTGTATTTCGAACGGTTCCTGAATTACGCGCGCGGTTCGCCGCCGGATATCGATCTGGATTTCAATTGGCGCGTGCGGGATGAGATCCTGAAATATATTTACGAACGGTATGGACAAGAGCACGTCGCCATGATGTCGTCCATTCACACGCTGCATGCGCGCGGCGCCTTGCGGGAAGTCGCCAAAGCCTACGGCGTGAGTGAACGTGAATTGGATTCATTCCGGCGATTTATTCCGCATACGCGTGCGGGCAACCTGAATGAACTTGCGGAAAAATATCCCGAAGCCAAAGAACTTAAGCTGAACAGCAAACTCTACCGGAATATTCTGACGATGGCTGCAAAGCTCGACGGATTCCCTCATTACGGCGGTATCCACTCCAGCGGCGTCGTGATCACGGAACGGCCCGTTACGTGCTATTCCGCGCTGGAGCGCAGCGCCAACGGATTCGTCAAAACGCAGCTGGATATGTATTCCGGGGAAGACGTCGGATTGATCAAATTCGATATTCTCGCCGTACGCGGGCTCGGCACGATCGAAGACGCCGTCGGAAATATCGAGCGCGATACCCGGACGAAATTGGATATTTTTAATTGGGATAAAATTTTTGCAGATCCGAAAGCGCAGGAACTCATGAGCACCGGCAAGACCGTCGGCGTGGTGCATTCCGAGAGCCCGTTCATCCGTAATGCCATGCGCATCACCAAAGCAAAAACTTTTGAATTGCTGTACATTATTTTGGGTATGGTACGAACGGGATGCGTCGAATCGGGCATGATGTATACGTTCATCGAGAGGCTTCTGGAACCGGAAAAGCGGAAGGACGCACTGCCGGCATTGTTAAAGATCCTGCCGGAAACTTTCGGCGTGATGATATTCGAAGAAGACGTCATTCGTGTTCTGCATTTTGTCGGCGGGCTGAGTTTGGAGGAAGCGGATATCGTCCGGCGGGCGATGAGCGGAAAGCGCGTGGCTTCAGGGGTGGTCCAAAAACTTCGTGTGAAGTTTTTCAGGAATTGCCAACAACAAATACCGGATACTTCGGAGATCGACACGCTGTGGAAACAGCTGGAAAGTTTCAGCGGATTTACTTTTTGCAAAGCGCACAGTTCGAGTTATGCCCTGATGGCGTTTCAAGGGCTTTATCTGCGGATCCATTATCCGGCGCATTACATGGCCGCGGTGCTGTCGAATCAGGGCGGGTTCTATACGCCTTCAGCCTACATCTCGGAATGCCGGAGGCTGGGTTTGAAAATTTTGCCGCCGGATATTAACCGGAGCGATACCGATTACAAAGCGGAAGGAGCCGATGCGATCCGGATCGGCTTGCGCTTTATCGCGAATATTTCTTCCATAACACTGACAAAGATCATGGAAGAACGTTCGAGGGGTAATTTTAATTCTCTGAAAGATTTTGCTTTTCGGATTCATGCGGATAACGAAGAAGCGGTCACGCTCATCCGGATCGGATGTTTTGATTTTTTAGAAAAAAAACGAACGACCCTTATCGCTCTGTGGGACGCGCTGAGCTCTATCCGGAAGAACAGTCTTTCCCGAGACCTGTTTTTGGTGGATCTGAGCCGCTTTGAATCGTCCGTAGCCGGGCTGCAGGACCTCACATGGAAAGAACGACTGCAAACCGAGAATGAACTGCTGGGATATCCGGTTCATCACCATCCGCTCGAATTTTATCCGAATCAGATCAATCATCCGAGTATTGTTCAGGCGGTAAATTTGCAGAATTACACCGGAAAAAAAGTGAAAATGATCGGCTGGCTGGTTTCATCCAAGCGTATCAGGACGCGGGATAAATTGAACGACGGGGGAGAACTGATCCGGGAAGGGCGGTATATGAAATTTATGACCATGGAAGATCTCACCGGGATCTTTGATACCGTACTGTTTCCCGATCTTTACGAGAAGGTCGCCGCGCAGACATTATCCTACGGGCCGTTTTGCCTGGAGGGCATCGTCGATACACGCTACCAGACGGTTAACGTCAGCCGGCTGGAATTGGTAAGAAATCACATCCCGGTCACGACGATCGACTCGAAGATCACGATTGAGAAGCAGGAATTGTATGCGAAACAAAAAGCTTCGATCGGGATCACCGAGGAGCATCTTAAAGAGCTGAATGAAATATCCGCAGAATTGGAAATGGTGCGCACGGCGTGAGAAGAATCTGTTCCGGAAGAAAACATTAAGAATGCAAATTATTTTTCCATTGTCGTAATCGTCAAGCCGGTTTCTGTTTGTTTAACTTTATTAGTGTCAACTTCCTTTCGTTTCATACCGCGTGCAGCCACAGCCGCTTTCCCGGCATTTTGTTCCTCCAGAAAAACATATCCGTCTTTATCGAATGTTTTCACCGGAGGAAATGCGTCCAAACGGGCAAACGCCAACATGGATTCAGCACCAAAAGGCGAGGCGCACTCAAATTCCGCAGGGATCTCCACCGCCTGATTCGCCTTCGATTCATCAATATAATAATCATTGAAAAGCAGCGTACGCTCACCGCTTGCGATGTTGTACATAAGGCGCACATGCGCCGCGCGATTGACGCGCACGTACACTTTCATCATTTCGCCTTCCGTGAACAGCAGATTTTCATTGCCTTTATTTGTAAACACCTCCAAATGAATATCGCTGCTGATGACCTCGTCTTCTTTGAAGGCCTTCTGATCCGCCAAAGCCGTGACCGCATTCTGCGGTTTCAGATCCAGATGAGCCGCTTGAACTAATGCTGCTCTCATCAGCACCTCCGCGCACGCCAGAATTTCACCAGTCGTCACTTCATGTAATCGCGCAATGATCTTGACCTGCTGGCCCAGTTCCCAATAAGATCCTTCCAGCAAGTTCTGCGCGCCGGATTCCGTGGCGAGGTCGCGTGTGACCTGCGACGACTTCGGAATAAATCCCTTCGCCTGAGCCGCGATATCCCATTTTTGCATTTGCGATTCCAATACCCGCTGTAAATAGCGGGCCAATGAACTGCTCATTCTCGTATCTTGATAGGTAAACGGCGCGACCAATAATTTTCCCGACGGTTGCTTGATCTGCTTTGAGATCTGATACGCGATCGCACGTGCGGCATCATCCACCGAATTGATGGATTGCGCCAAAAGCTGCTCGACTCTATTGGCAGATTCCGTTTTGCCCATCATCAATGGGTCATCCATCACCGTCGCTGCCGAAGCTTTACTGTCGGCGACCAGCAAAATGCACATCGTTTCTTTCAATTCATCATACAAGGGGAATAGGCTTAAATATTTGGCGGCGGCGTCTTCGATGTTTTTATTACTCTCATCTTGTTTCGCAGCTTCAATGGTTTTTTTGATCTGACTTTGCAATTCATTTTTTTTCTGCTGATAAATCCGAGTCAAATCTGCACGGCTCACATACGCCAAGGCATAGAGCGTTTTATCTTTTTTGAAAGTTTCAGTTTTTACTCCCTGGATCTGCAGTGAGGTGGAGCTTTGTGTGACCGAGCTGAAATATTCGGAGGCTTTTTTCCCTTGTTCCTCTAATTTATTTACGACCTGACTTTGAACTTGCACGGTAACCGTTCGTGCCAGAGCCGCGCGGGCATCATCTTCGGCAATCTGATGAGCGTTTTTTTCTTTCGCGAGGTGGCTTCCAAAGCCTGTCAAATACAGTTCCGTCGGGTATTTCGCTGATTTACCGTAATTAGAGACCCAGTCCGGATCATCGCCGGCCAGATGTGAGTAACTGGAAGCCAGCAGCAATATCCATAAAAACAATCCCATAAAATTCCTCCAATCAATAGTGTGGACAATTTAAGTTTTCACAGGGTACAGGATCCATTATTTCACCGGAAATCCGAATTTCAAATAAATATTATCGCGATCTACGGTTGGGTTTTGCAGTCCTCCCGTTTTCTCTGAAACAGATTTACTCACATATTCTTGCAATTCATCAGTCGAAATAATTCCATCATGATCGGTATCCGGTTCTTTAGATGTCAAACCGAAATTACAAATGTTTATATTTACAGTCAACAGCAGCAGCGCCGTGTCTTACCTAAATTACTCGCTCACCTTCCGGTATCTCAGGACCGCCAGACTGAGCATCAGTATTGCAAAACAAACTAACATGCTGAACGGGAAAGCAATATCGCTGAATCCGGCGCCTTTCAAAAGCACGCGCCGCATGATGTCCACGAAATAGGCGACCGGATTGCCTTTGGTGACGTTCTGCGCCCAATGCGGCATGCTGTCGATCGGCGTGAATATACCGCCCATGAGCATGAAGATCACCATGAAAAACCATGCCACGAACATCGCCTGCTGCTGGGTATCGGTGAACGTGGAGATGAACAATCCGATCCCGAGCACCACCAGCAGGTAGACGGCCGCTAATCCGAAGACCAGGAAAATATTGCCGAGCATCGGTAAGCTGAACACGAATCGGGCAATGATCAGCCCGAATCCTAATTCGAAAAGTCCGAGAATCCAAAACGGAACCAATTTGCCGATGATGAATTGATATTTCTTGATCGGCGTAACGTTGAGCTGCTCAATCGTCCCGATCTCCCTTTCCCGCACGATGTTCATTCCGGATAAGAACAATCCGATCATCGAAACCAACGCCACCAATATTCCGGGCACCATATAGAATTTATAATTCAGTTCGCGGTTGTACCAATTGGAATACTGAATTTGAATTCGTGCTGCCGCATTACTTCTTCCTGCTTTGGTTTGGAGTTCCTGTGCAAATGAGGAAATTATGGTTGCGGCATACGATTGAATAAGTCCGGCTGAACTCCCGTCTTCGGCGTTAATGGACAACTGAACTTTTGACGTTCCGGCTGTTACGATATCGCGTTCAAAATTGTGCGGGATCCGGAGCACCATACTGGACACGTTCCGTTCGAGATCCTTTTCTCCGAGTTCGTCTGAAAAAGACTGGTTGGTCAAAATGAAATATCCGGAAGCGGTAAATTTTTCGGCGAGCATCCGCGACGCAGTCGTTTGATCGTTGTCGATCAAATGCCATGTCACGTTCTTGATATCGTATGTTGCGGCATTGGAGAGGATCAGCAGTTGAATGATAGGCATCCCGAAAATAATCGGCAGCATTCCGCGGTTGCGGAAAATTTGGATGAATTCTTTTTGAAGTATGAATCTTATTGTTCGCATAGACTTCTTACCACTGAGCCACAGAGGACACAGAGACAATCAAAAACCAAATACCAAAACCCAAATTCCAAAAAAACTCAAAAATAAATGATTAAAGCTGATGGCTGAAAGCTGAGAGCTGACAGCCGACAACTGACAGCCGACAACTGACAACTGATAACTGATAACTGACAACTACAATCATTGCAACCGTATTTTGAATTTTCTGACACTCACGATCATCAGAAAAAGCATCATCCCGCCCAGGATCAAAGTCTCTTTCCACAGATCTGTGATCCCGATACCTTTCAGCATAATGCCTTTCACGATGATCAGGAACCATTTTGCGGGCACGATGTTGCTCAAGACCTGCAGAGGCCAGGGCATACTGGAAACCGGAAAAATGAAGCCGGATAAGACAATAATGGGAAGCATCAGTCCGGCGAGTGAGACCATCATCGCAACTTGCTGGGACTTCGCAATGTTTGAAATAAAAATACCCAGCGAGAGGGCCGTCAGCACGTAAAGTACCGCTTCAAAAATAAATAGAGCAAGACTGCCTTTGAAGGGCATGTCAAAAACAAATCGGGCCGTTCCCAGAACGGTCATGACGATGACAAAGGACAGAAATAAATAGGGAATGACTTTGCCGACGATAATTTGATAGGGCTTCAGAGGCGACACGAGCAGTATTTCCATCGTTCCAAGTTCTTTTTCACGGGTAATGGTAATTGAAGTCATTAAGGCGCACACGAGCATGAGGATAAGCGCAATAAGTCCCGGCACAAATAAAAAGACACTTTTGAGTTCCGGATTGAAAAGCAATTTTACTTCGGGGACGATGGCCGCCGGCGCCGTTTTGCCTTTGGCCAGGCCGGCCTGATAATCCTGTATGATCAGGGTCGTGTAGCCGATCAGCGTGCTGGCCATGTTGGGTTCGGTGGCATCGGCAATGATCTGTACGCTTGCCGATCCCTCTTTCAGCAAACGCTGTGAAAAATGTTGTTCGAAGACGACCACTTCTTTCACGCTGCCGTTCTTGAACATGCTTTCGATCTGACGGTCGTCGGTCAGGTCCGCTATAAGCAGGAAATATCCCGAGGACAACAGCTTATGGGTAATTTCCTGAGTCATGTAATCTTTGGAATGATCGAGGATCGCAATCTTGGCGTCATTGATTTCATTTCGGATCGCGAAACCGAAAAGTATAAGCTGAATGATCGGCATGCCGAACAGGATCAGCATCGTACGTTTGTCCCGGAAAATGTGCAGAAATTCTTTGACAACAAATCCCCGAAAACTTTTCATGACTTTTGGCCCCGGGCTAATTGTACAAAGACATCGTTCATGGTATGCGCACCGAACGTCTCTTTGAGTCCTCGCGGCGAATCGAGCGCCTGGATTCTTCCTTCGACCATGATCGAAACGCGGTCGCAGTATTCCGCCTCATCCATATAATGCGTCGTAACAAATACCGTGATGCCGTTGTGAGCGGCTTCATAGATCAGATCCCAAAATTGCCTCCGCGTGATGGGGTCGACGCCTCCGGTCGGCTCATCCAGGAAAACAATTTGCGGATCGTGGATCATCGCGATCACAAATGCCAATTTTTGTTTCCATCCCAACGGAATGGAACCGATCAACTGATCCTTCGCGTGTTCCAGCTGCAGTTTATCCAAAAGAGAATGGGTTTTATCGCGAATGGCTTGATCCGGCAGCCCGTAGATACCGCCGTAAAAGCGAATATTTTCAGATATAGTCAGGTCTTCGTACAGCGAAAATCGCTGGCTCATATAACCGATATTCCTTTTGATCTGCTCGGTTTGCTTATATACGTCAAACCCCGCCACGGTTGCGGCTCCGGAGGAAGGGGTCAATAGACCGGTCAGCATTTTCATGGCTGTCGTTTTGCCCGCTCCGTTCGCACCGAGAAATCCGAAAATTTCTCCGCGCCGGACGCTGAATGTGATCTCATTGGCCGCAATGAAATCCCCGAAGCGTTTTGTCAGTTTATCCGATTGGATGACAACGGTTGGATCATTCATGAGTTTGCTTTTTCATTAATTCCATGAATGCGTCTTCGATCTGAGCGGGGATCGGATGCATTTCGATATTTTGTAAACCGGAGTGCCGTAAATAGTTTTTAATTTCCTGTACTTCAACCTGCGGGCGCAGGTCCGTATAATGTAAAAATTCCCCGAAAGGATATACCGAATGAACGTGCGCGAATTTTTTCAGCGCGCTGATGAGTTCATACCGGTTGTGGGCTGTGACCGCAAAAAGCGTCCGGCTGAACTGTTTCTCGATATTGGACGGCGTATCAATTTCCAGAATGCGGCCGTTTTGGATGAGCGCCACCCGATCGCACAAGCTCGCCTCATCCATATACGGCGTCGAAACGACGATCGTAATGCCCTTGGCCTGCAGCCGTTTCAGTATTTCCCAGAATTCTTTTCGCGAAACGGCATCGACGCCGGTAGTCGGTTCGTCCAGAAAAAGAATCTGCGGTTTATGAATAAGCGCGCAGCATAAAGCCAATTTCTGTTTCATACCGCCGGAAAGTTTTCCGGCGCGGCGTGTTTTGAACGGTTCAATCTGAATGTATATATCTTTGATCAGCTCGTAATTTTCCCGGATCGTCGTCCCGAAAATTGTTGCGAAAAACGTAAGGTTTTCTTCGACGGTCAGATCCTGATACAGCGAAAAGCGTCCCGGCATATAGCCGATCTGCCGGCGCAATTGTTTATAATTTTTTACAACTTCCAGTCCGTTGACGACGGCTTCTCCCGAATCCGGAACAAGCAAGGTGGTGAGAATGCGGAACAACGTGGATTTTCCGCCGCCGTCGGGACCGATAAATCCGAACAATTCCCCGTCATTTACGGAGAAACTAAGCCGGTCAACGGCTTTGATGCTGCCAAATGTTTTGGTGAGATTGGTTACTTCGATCGTTTGCATAAGAGTTTGCTTTTGTCACCGCGATGAGCAAAGGAGCGGGCAATGTGGATTGACATGGCTATTTAGCAAAATTTGCTTCACCCGGCATCCCGATTTTTAACGAACCGTCATTGAGTACTCTGACTTTCACGGCATAAACCATATTCACGCGCTCCTCTTTAGTCTGAATAATTTTTGGTGTAAATTCCGCTTTAGAAGAAATCCAGCTGACTTCGCCTTCCATCGCTTTATTTTCGTTCTTGTTTTTGTCGATCAGCACTTGCACTTTTTGCCCGATCTTAATTTGCGGCAGCTGGCCTCCGCTGACATAGACACGCAAAAACATGGTGCTCACATCCGCAATTTTGTACAATGCTTTTCCGTAAGCCACCACCTCGTTCGGTTCGGCGTATTTGGTCAGGACGGTTCCGCGCACGGGATTGACAATCACGCTTTTTTGAATCTGATCCGAGACCTGCGCGATTTGGGCGTCGAATGATCTGAGGTCGCTGAGGATCGGGTTGTTCTGTGTTTCGATGGAAACGATCTGTTTGTCAATGACCTTGATCTGGCCGCTGACGTCGTCCAATTGTTTTTGCGTAGCGGCATTTTCCTTGAGCAGGTTCTCCAAGCGGTTTTTTTCGGTCAGAGCGACGCGTTTTTGCTCCTCCAGTACTTCGATCTGCGCAAGCACATTGGCGGATCGCGAACTCACGCTTTGGCGTGATGCCGAGAGCTGTAGGCGTTTGAGCGACAGCTGCACCGTGTCGATGCAGCCGGCGAACGTCCGGGCTTCGATTGTGGAGCCTTCTTCGACGTTGAAGGCGATCAATTTTCCGGCGGCTTCGGCCGAAACGAGAACTTCCGTAGTTTCGAAATTGCCGTAGGCATCGGATTTATTTCCGTTATCCGAACAGCCCGTCAGAAAGGCAATTAAGATCAAGCATATGTTTTTCACAGTAATTCTCCTGTTGATTAAGAATGTTTTTTCATTCCGTTGAGTACGAACATCGCCGCCTGGCTCTTGCGCTGTTCAATAAAATTCCTGAACTCGTCATCACGGATGTTGAAACCGATTTGAATAATCGGCTTAGCAACAAAAGGGAACACGCACACACCCAAAAGGCTTATCAGAAATTGGTGCGGCGCCATGGGGATGTATCGTCCTTCGGCGACCCCTTGCTGAAATTGGCCCAGAAATTTTTGAGGTGCAAAGTGAAATTCCGAGGTCAAAAGTTTTTTCAATCCTTCCGGATTAGAGGTGATCTCATGCAGGATGAATCCCGGCAAATACGGATGTGCCGATAACAAGTCGATATAGTCATGAATGAATCTTGTAATTTTTTCTTCAAGCGGTTCATCACCGTTGAGAATTTTCAGAATATGTGGAAATATTTTTATCACGGCTTCCCGGAATACTGCTTCGAATAGCTGATCTTTCGTTCGAAAATAATAATGAAGCATAGCTTTGTTAATGCCTGCTTCTTTGGCAATATCCTGAGTTCGCGCTCCGTGAAATCCTCTGCGGTGGAATACATTCCGTGCGGCTTCGACGATCTTTAGCTCAGTTTCGGAACTCATTGAAACTTGCAGTTAAGTTGTTAATTAATATACATCAACTGAAAAGTTTAACTTATTGGTTAGTAATAATATATTATAACAGCTCCAATTTGTCAACAAAGAACTGATTTTCGTCATAGTTTAATGAATTTGGTCACTTTATATTAAGACACCTGAGTCTTAAATTTTGATGATGTCCAATAACTCTCTCTTGGGTTTTTTCAAGTAAAAATTTGAGTCAATTTTGAATTTGCTGAAAGTTGACAGGCAGAGGAATGGGCAAAAATATAGAGGAAACTGAACCAATGAATATTACTGATGAATTAAAAGCCGAGCATCGTGCGATCGAGGACATGCTTAAAGTCATGGAAAATGTCTGTGAAAAATTTGAGTCCGGAGTGCAGGTGAAACCATTGCATTTGGAATTGATCTTGGAATTTCTGACGGAGTTTGCCGATCATCGCCACCATGGAAAAGAAGAGGAATGGCTGTTTCCCGCGTTACAGGGTGCCGGATTGCCTATGCATGGAGGGCCCATCGCCGTGATGCTTAGTGAGCATGAAGTTGGGCGGGAGTGTATTAAGGGCATGAGAGGCGCACTGTCCAGATATTCTAATGGGGACCAGGCCGCAAGTTCCGCTTTTGTCAGATCTGCCAGAGAATACATCCATCTTCTTGCGGACCATATTGACAAAGAAGACAACGTGATCTTTGTCATGGCGGAGGAATGTTTTTCGGATTCTCAAAAACAAACCATAGCGGATGGATTCAAAAAAATTGAAACTGAAAAAATCGGACTCACCAAACAAGAGTCGCTGAAAAAAATTCTGGACGATTTGAAATTGATCTATTTGAAAGAAGCCGGCAAAACCGCTTAAAGATTTAAAGGAATAACTCATGAGAGCTGCACTTTTTTACGGACCGCACCAATTGCTGAAACTGGAGAATGTCGCGGAGCCTGTGCCGCAGCGGGGCGAGGTGCGGGTGAAAGTTACGGCATGCGGCGTATGTCATACGGACATTCATTATACCGATCACGATGTGCCGACTTTCATGAAACCGCCGGTGATCCTGGGACACGAAGTCTCGGGAATCGTTGAAGAAATCGGCGAGGGCGTTCGCCAATTTAAGAAGGGCGACCGGGTGCTGGTGCCGCCGGTCTTCACCTGCGGCGAATGCGAAATGTGCCGAACCGGGCGCGAAAATGTGTGCGCGCATATGAAGATGTTGGGCAATCACATGAACGGCGCCTACGCGGAATACGTCGTGGCTCCGGCCAAAGATACGATTTCGCTGCCGGACTCGATCCCGCTTGCCGAAGCAAGCGTCATATCCGACGCGATCTCCACGCCCTTCCACGCGCTGCTCAATCGCGCCAAAGTGAGGCCCGGAGATAAAGTCGGTATTTTCGGATGCGGCGGACTCGGACTCAATGCCGTGCAGATCGCGAAAGCTCTTGGAGCATTTGTAATCGCGGTGGATATCAAGGAGAAAAAACTGCAATTCGCCAAACAATTCGGAGCGGATGAGATCGTTAATGCCGGGGATGCGGATAGCACGAAACAAATACGAAAATTATCGGGCGGCGGGTTGGATATCGCGGTTGAGGCGATCGGGAACCCGGGCGTCATTCAAACCGCTTTTGCCTGCCTGCGTTCCGGCGGCAAGCTCGTCGTGATGGGTTTCTCGGAAAAGGACATTGTTCTGAATGCCGGGCGCATTATGTTTCGGGAAATGGAAATCATCGGCACACTCGGATGCCCGCCGTATCTATATCCAAGACTGGTCGAACTGGTTCGCGTGGGAAAAATTAAAGTGAAAGAAGTGGTCACGCACCGCTTTCCGCTCGAAAAGATCAACGACGCGTTCGACCTTCTTCGAAAAGGCGACGAAAATCTAATTCGCGCCATTATTACAATGTAAAAAGAAGCAAGCCGGCGCGAGTGCAGACGCCGTTGGATTTGGATTCTGTAAGTTCATAAAATAAATAAAAAACATTTCGGAGCACTCATGGACCCGTTGGAGACAATTTTCAAAGAGGCGGAAGAAATTATCCGAGATATTGAATTCAAGAAGATCCGTACGATGAAGGAAAAAGAACACCGGAAAGTTTTCGCTTACTTCCCGGTCTACGTTCCTATGGAAATTCTCCACGCCTTGGACATCATTCCTTTGGGACTCCACGGCGCGGGCAATGAAATTGAAATTCTCCACGCGGACTCACGATTCGGGTCGTTCATATGCTCCATTGTGAAAAGCACGATGGAAATGGGGTTATCCAAAAGGCTCGATTTTATCGACGGTATGCTTTTCACGGGGATTTGCGATGCGGCGAGAAACGTTTCGTACATTTATAAGAGAAGTTTTCCCGATAAAGAAATTATTTTCTTTCATCTGCCGCAGAACCCCGAATCGCCGGCCGCCGTGGAATTTCTCATCAAAGAATACGAGAGCCTGATTGAGCAATTAGAAAAAATCTCCGGCACGAAATTCGAAGAAGAGAAATTCAGGAACAGCATTCGATTATACAATGAAAACCGGCAATTGCAGAGGGAACTTTACGAAATCAGAAAAAAACAGCCCGGACTGCTGAAGACCTCGGAATTGTACGCGGCGGTTCGTGTAGGAAATTTCATTTCTGTTGAGGAGCATAATTTGCTCATGCGTGAGGTTCTGCACTCTGTACCGGAGCGGCCGGTGATTCAGCGCGACCGCATCCGGGTGATCGTGGAAGGTTCGTTTTGCGAACAGCCGCCGCTGGAATTGCTCAAACTGCTGGATGAAATGGGAAGTCATATCATCGACGATGATTTTGTGTTGGGGCGCCGCCTGATCCTGGACGATGTAAATCCCGACGGCGACGCATTACGCTCACTCGCCGATGCGTATTTGAATCACACGCCGTACACTTCCGTGAAATATTCGGGTAAGATCCCGAAGCCGAAACAGTTCATCGATAAAATAAAATCACAGGCGCCCGAGGCGGTGATCTTCATGTATGCTAAATTTTGTGAACCGGGGCTTTTTGATTATGTACTTTTCAAACGAGAATTGGAAGCTGCCGGCGTACCATACTTGTTTATCGAATTTGAAGAAAAGATGTGGAATTTTGACCGGATGCGGTTGGAAATTGAAACGTTTTTTGAATCTCTGATTTTCGCGTAAATGAGATTTTTACCGAACCGGCCGAAGCGTACATAATATTTTTTTACTTTTGTGCCAAGAAGAAAAAAATAACGAGGTAAGATGGAAGACAAGAAGCATTATCAAGGCCGCATGCATGGATTACAGCGGACGTTGATGGAAAAATGGTACCGGGAACTACATGAATTGTCCGAACAGGATAAAGGCGCTATCTACATGATGATCTCCGGCAATCCGGTAGAACTGGTTCACGGGTTTGATCTACTGCCCGTGTATCCGGAGGTCAATGCCCTTCAACTGGCCATTCGCAAGCAGGCGCTGCCGGCATTGCTCAAGGCAGAGGAAATGGGTTATTCCACCGACAATTGCAATTACGTGAAAGCCGATGTCGGCTCATTTTTCCTGAATGAGGAAACTTCGTTGGGAACGAGGCTTCCCAAACCGGCGCTAATCCTCTGCAATTTCGTCGGATGCAATACGTATATCAAATGGTTTGAGCATCTCGCCGAATATTGGAAGGCGCCGATGTATGTGCTGGATATCCCATTCATGCGCGCCAACGAACCGGCCCAGGCGGATATAGATTATATCGTCAAGCAGCTGAAAGAGGTCATCACGATTTTTGAAAAGATCAGCGGCAAAAAATTCGATATCGATAAGCTCCGGGACGTGCTGGACAAGGCCAAACGGATGGAAGAATTGTGGTCTCAGATCAAAGGCCAATCGAAAGCCAGGCCCGCTCCGTATGACGCTTATTTTGATGCCACGACGATGATGGGGCCGCTCTACGTGTATCGCGGGAAGGAGGAGGGCATTTCATTTTTCCAGGAAACGTTTAACGAATTTCAGGAAAAGATCAACAACAAAACCGGCGCCATACCGGAAGAGAGGTTCCGGGTAGTTTCAGAAGGGCCTCCGCCGTATCCTCATTTCCGTGTGTTTCGTGATCTGCTGGCCAAATGGGGCGCCGTCTGCGTGCAGTCAACGTATTCCACGGTCGGCGGAATTTGGGAATTCGGATTCCGCCATGAGCGAAAGGATCCTCTTGAAAGTATCGCTTTGCATATGATGACCGCCAATTTATCCAACCGGAATTTTTTGCAGCGCTACAGTCAGATCAAGCGTTACGTCGATGAATGGGGCGGCGATTGTCTTTTAATTCACGGCGTAAAGAGCTGCCGCCTCTTTTCGTGCGGTCAGGGCGATATGAGAGAATATTTTATGAAAGAACTCAATATTCCGACGTTGTATGTAGAGTCTGATCTGGAAGACCCGAGATATTTTTCGGCCGCCCAAATGCAAAATCGAATTGATGCATTCTTCGAATCGCTGGAACACAAAAAATTAACACGTAAGACCGGGAGTTGATGATGAGCATTCACGTATGCGGTGTGGACATTGGCTCTACACAAACGAAAGCGGTTCTCCTGAATGAGAAGAAGGAAATTGTCGCCAAAGTTCTCACGCTGACGGGCGCGAATGTCGTAAAGGCCGGTGAAAATGCGTTCAAAGTTCTGCTTGAAGAAACCAAATTAAAAGCAAGCGATGTGGCTTTCGTTGCGGGTACCGGTTACGGACGATTTAAAGTAACGTTTGGCAACGCGCAGATCACGGAAATTTCCTGTCACGCAAAGGGCGCGAATTTAATTTTTCCGAATACGCGAACGGTGATCGACATGGGCGGCCAGGATACAAAAGTAATTCGCGTCGGAAAATCCGGAGAGGTGAATGATTTTGTTATGAATGACAAATGCGCGGCAGGAACGGGGCGCTTTCTTGCGGCGTGCGCCGACGTGGCCGATTGTTCTTTGGACGACATCGGGCCCCTCTCGCTGCAAAGCACTAAACTGGTGAGGTTGACCTCCGTATGCACCGTATTTGTCGAGTCGGAGATCATGTCGTATATCGCGAAAGGCGAAAAGCTCGAAGATATTCTCGCCGGCGTGCACGGGTCTATTGCGGCAAGGACGATTTCGCTGGTGCGGCGAGTCGGCATCGAAGATGAAGTTTCTTTTACCGGAGGGGTCGCGCGCAATATCGGTATGGTCAAGGCCCTCGAAAAAAATATGAATGTTAAACTGAACATCGATCCCTTATCTCATTTCATGGGAGCTATCGGCGCCGCCGTATTCGCTTTGGAACGCGCGCTGGTACTGGCGGAAGCAAGTTAAGACACTTACATCGGAGGCCTTATGTATTTTGCGGGTATTGATATCGGTTCGGTGAGCACGAAAATGGTCCTGGTGGATGAAAACGATAAAGTCATTGATAAGCGGGAGAAGAGAACCAAGGTCAATTTCAATAAAGTTGTTGCCGAACTTCTCGAAGAAGGGCTTTCCCACCATCACATCAGCCGAGACGAAATTCAATACATCGCGACGACCGGGCTTGGCCGTTACTCCATTCCGTCCAGAGACTTTCAAATTACCGACCTGACTGCCGGGGCATACGGGGCGACCTTTCTGTTTGAGAAAACGAAATCGGTCCTGGACATTGGCGGGCAAACCTCCCGTGCCATCAAAGTGGATGACGACGGCCGGATCAAACTTTTTAAAGTGAATGATAAATGTGCAGCCGGGTCCGGAAGTTTCATTACGAAGGCGGCAAAGTATCTGGAGGTTCAGGTGGAAGATGTCGGGAAGCTGTCCCTCTATTCGCAGAACCCAACCACGACTTCGAGTATCTGTGCGGTACTTGCCGAGTCTGAAATTATCAATCAGATCACGGAAGGCCACAAAGTCGAAGATATTCTGCGCGGCATTCATAATTCGCTGACCGATCGCGCCATCGCGCTTTTGAAAACGGTCGGCATCGAAGAACAGATCTCATTCATCGGAGGTGTGGCCGTTCAGGAAGGCATGGTGGCGTCGCTGCAGGAGAGACTGGGGTTGAAAGTCAATGTTCCGGATGAACCGCAATTTGTCAGCGCGCTCGGCGCCGCGCTACTGGGAAAAAAGCGCCATTATAAATTATCATCCTCAACTGCGGCGCAGGCATGAAACCATTTCAAAATAAAACGGCCCTGGTGACCGGAGGAAGCCGCGGAATCGGGCAGGCGATTGTTAATGCATTGTCCGGCGATGGCGCCGACGTTGCATTTACCTATGCACCGAAGGAACCGGAACCAAAAGAAATGGTCGAGGAAATAGAAAAAGCCGGACGACGGGTTTTGTCTATTGAATCAGATGTGTGCTCTTTTGAAGGCGCGCACAAGGTTGTTCAAAAAATAATTTCCGAATTCGGAAAGATCGATATTCTGGTGAATAACGCAGGGATCAATCGGGACGGCGTGATCTGGAAATTGTCGGAAGAAGACTGGGATGCGGTGATGGACACGGACCTGAAAGGATATTTTAATTTTATCCATGCGGTGATCCCTCACATGCGTGAACGAAAAAGCGGGAAGATCATCAATATCGCCTCTATCAACGGGATGCGGGGAAAATTCGGACTGGCCAATTATTCCGCGGCCAAAGCCGGCGTCATCGGTTTGACCAAAGCGTGCGCCAAAGAAGTGGGGAGGTTCAATATCAATGTTAATGCGGTAGCGCCGGGATTGATCAATACGCGCATGACGAAAAACCTTCCGCCGGAAGCCATTAAAGATGCACTTTCGGAAATTACACTCGGCCGCACCGGTGAGCCGGAAGATGTGGCTCACGTCGTTTTGTTTCTAGCAAGCGAAAAGGCCAGGCATATTACGGGTGAGATTGTAAAGGTCGACGGAGGACAATATATATAGACCCCATTAACGGCGGTTGATCCAATAAAAAAAACGAAAGAAGAAATATGCAGCTCAAAAATCATTTACTCGTCGAGAACAAGACCTATACGGGGCAGGTTCATTACGAACTAAGGCCGGTCAAAGATCCGCAGGGGAAAGCATGCGAGGGATTGTTCAATGCATGGATCATTCTGGACAATCCTGCACAATTTAATTCTTACACCACGGAAATGGTTAAAGACGTGATATTGGCATTTCGCGAAGCTTCCTTGGCGCGTAGTGTGGTCGCGGTTGTCTTCACAGGTTCCGGCGACAGGGCTTTCTGCACGGGAGGCAATACGAAGGAATATGCCGAGTATTACGCCGGCCGGCCGTTGGAATATCAGCAGTATATGCGCCTGTTCAATGATATGGTGTCGGCGATCTTAATGTGCGATAAGCCGGTCATAAGCCGTGCGAACGGAATGCGTATCGGCGGAGGTCAGGAGATCGGCATGGCGTGCGATTTTACGATCGCTTCCGACTTTGCTAATTTTGGACAAGCCGGGCCGAAGCACGGATCCGTTCCTGACGGCGGGTCAACGGATTTTCTCCCTCTGTTTGTCGGCATTGAAAACGCGATGTTTTCCTGTACCGTATGCGAACCCTGGAGCGCTTACAAAGCCTTGCGATTAGGCCTGATTACAGACGCTATTCCCGCCTTGAGAATAAACAATGACTATGTTCCAAATCCATTGGTCGAAACGAAGCGATGGATCGACGATCACGGAAAAATAATTTACGGTGAATTTAAGAGCGGCGCGGACAGGGATTCGGCAAAAAAGCTGATCGAACAGGGCCGAATGGATTTGTCTTTGCTGGATGAAAGAGTGGAAAAATTCTGCACCGCACTGCTTATGACCATGCCGAACTGTTTGACCAAGACGCTGGAGTCCGTGAGAAAGCATAAGTTAGTTCATTGGGAAAAAAATAAAGAAACGAATCGTTCCTGGCTTGGGCTCAATATGATGACCGAGGCCAAAGCCGGCTTCCGCGCATTCAACGAAGGAACCAAGACCAATCGCGAGGCCGATTTCATAAAGCTCCGCCAATTACTGGCTGAGGGCGAACCCTGGTCTGATGAATTAGTTAATCGCATTCTTCCGTCCAAGAATAAGTAACACTATCGCGGCCGGAAATCGGTTTTTTTCCGATTTGTCCGGTGAAATGTTGAAAGGATGAATCATGAGCAGGAATGTATTATTGGTATATCCGGAAATGCCGGCCACGTACTGGAGTTTCCGATATACGCTTCCTTTCATCGGCAAAAAGGCGTCTTTACCGCCGGCCGGCCTGCTGACCGTTGCCGCGATGCTTCCTGAAGATTATCACGTGAAATTAGTGGACATGAATGTATCTCCTTTGAAAACGAAAGATATCATGGAAGCCGACATCGTAATGACCTCATCGATGATCGTGCAAAAAAGATCTCTGGAGAAGGTCATACGATTGTGTCATGAATTAGGAAAACCCGTTGTGGCGGGCGGCCCTTATCCGACAAGTTCATATCAAAAAATTTCCGGCGTTGATCATTTTGTGCTGAACGAGGCGGAGGTGACTCTGCCGCAATTTTTGAGCGATTATGAATCCGGTCATGCGCAGCCGGTTTACTCAGACGAGACCAAGCCGGATATTACCAAGACACCTTCGCCGCGATTTGATCTGATAAACACCAAGCATTATGCCTCCATGGCCTTACAGTATTCACGTGGGTGTCCTTTCTCGTGTGAATTTTGCGACATAGTAGCCATGTTCGGTCACATTCCCCGCACAAAAACTCCCGGCCAGTTCGTCGGAGAAATGGAGAGCCTGTATGAGAGCGGATATCGGGGCTCTTTATTTGTCGTGGATGATAATTTCATCGGCAACAAGAAAAATGTGAAAGAACTTCTTCCGGAAATCTCCCGCTGGCAGGTAAAAAGAAAATATCCGTTCAAGCTTTTCACGGAGGCGAGCGTCAACCTGTCCGCGGACGATGAATTGATGGATATGATGGTCCATGCCGGATTCAATATGGTATTCCTTGGAATTGAAACGCCCGTCAAAGAATCGCTGATAGGGACTCACAAGATGCAAAATGTAAAATCCGACCTTCTTGACACGGTGCATCAAATACAGAAGAAAGGTCTTGAAGTGACGGGAGGTTTTATTATCGGATTTGATCATGATCCGGAAGACATTTTTGAGCGTCAAATTCACTTTATTCAAAAATCTGGTGTGCCGGCGGCGATGGTGGGTTTGTTGACGGCGCTTCCGAATACGCAGCTCTTTCGACGACTGAAAGCGGAAAACCGGCTGATCGAAGAGTCGTCCGGCGGGAATAATACGGATCTGAGCCTGAATTTTTTACCGAAGATGGATCTGAACAAACTGCTGACAGGCTACAAACGGGTCCTTGCAGAAATTTACAAACCGGAAATGTATTTTGATCGCTGCCGGACCTTATTGAAAAATCTGGCGCCGCATCAAGGATTTAAAAGACGAATCAGGTTGACGGAGTTGAGAGCGCTGATATTGTCGCTCCTGAAACAGACGTTTTCCTATTACGGTCTGCATTATGTGAAATTCATGAGCGGGGTGTTTTTCACGAAACCCGCTCTGTTTGCGGAGGCGATAGCACTGGCTGTTAAAGGCCATCACTTTTTAAAAATAACCAAAGAAGCTTTGGCTGCGGACAAATTCAAATTGTATTTGGATAGAATATCCGAATCGTTTCACGACAAGCTGAAGGAGTTGTCGTCGTTAGAAGTCAGGGAGAAGTTAAACGAATTGACCGCGTATCGTGATCAGGCGGTCTCGGCGTTACGAAAAGAATATCACAGCCTGCACGAGGATTTTCAACCGTTCGTAGAAGATGCGTTAAGAAATTTTGAAAATATGATTGATGAGATCATTTTAGAATGGTCAGCCGCGATCCCGCAACCGCTACCGGTAAAGATCTGACCATGGATCAGGGCGTTGACTCCGCATTTATTAAGGAAGAATAAGAAGCCGGATTCGTTTCTGCGCGTCAGTCATTTTAGATCATTACCTATATGCACACTCCCGTCATTGTTGATGCTATAAGAACTCCGCTGGGTAAATACGGCGGTGTGCTGTCGCGCGTTCGGCCGGACGATATGATGGCGCATTTGCTGAAAGCGATCGTTGAAAGAAATAATGTTAGAGTTACTGACATCGAAGATGTGATCGTTGGGTGTGCGAATCAGGCCGGTGAAGATTCCCGTAACATTGCACGCATGGCGGCGTTGATCGCGGGATTTCCGTACGAAATTCCCGGACAAACGATCAATCGTCTTTGCGGCTCCAGCATGCAAGCGGTTATCAATGCCTGTTTGGAGATTCAGACCGGCAACGGCGATCTATTTCTTGCAGGCGGCGCTGAAAGCATGTCGCGCGGACCCTACGTGATGGCCAAGGCGGAACAGCCGTATCCTTTTGGAAGTTTAACGGTCTATGATTCGACGATCGGCTGGCGATTTAATAATCCGAAATTAATGGAGCGCATCCGGCCGCTTTCGATGGGTGACACCGCGGAAGTACTTTTTGAGAGCCATCAAATTCCCCGCGAAGAGCAGGATCGCTATGCCGTGCAAAGCCATCATAAAGCCGCGAAGTCGTACCGAGACGGCAAGTTTAAGAACGAGATCATACCGATCACAACTTTCTCGAAGAAATCGGAAGCCATTCTGACGGACAGAGACGAGGGGCCCCGCGAGGACGCCTCTTTAGAAAAGCTTTCACAACTTAAACCCGCGTTCAAGAAAAACGGAGTTATCACTGCCGGCAACAGCTGCCCTCTGAGTGACGGCGCGGCGCTGACCCTGATCATGAGTGAACAGAAAGCACAGGCTTGCGGATTTAAGTCTTATTTCAAATTGATCGCGCATGCCGTGACCGGTGTTCATCCGGACTTGATGGGAATGGGCCCTGTCCGCGCCACACAAAAAGCGCTGATCCGAGCCGGATTGACGGTTAACGATCTGGACCTCGTTGAGATCAACGAAGCTTTTGCCGTACAAGTTCTGGCTTGTCTTCGGGAATTGAAGATCACCGAGTCTAAAGTCAATCAAAACGGTGGCGCTATTGCCCTGGGGCACCCCTTGGGATGTTCAGGCGCGCGGATCATTACAACCCTGATCCACGAAATGAAAAGGTCCGGCGGCCGCATTGGACTGGCGACCATGTGCGTGGGACTGGGACAAGGCATCGCAGTGATTGTTGAACAAGTAAACAATTGATTATTTTATAGTTACATCAATTTTTTGTTACCGCTTTTATTCTATCGGAGGCATCTTACATAAAAACAATCTATTAATGTCCTTTTTTACTTTTTTCTTAATTTTCTTAAAAAATAACTTGACAAATGAAACTTTTCACATTATATTTAAGATAACAGAGTCTTAAATACTTAATTGAAAAAGGCCGGGGCTATGTTACTCTCCAAAAGTTGTTATTACGGACTGCGCGCCGGGATGTATGTGGCTTCATTAGAGCAGTCGGAATACGTTCCGATCCTGCGTATTTCCAAAGAACTCAACATCTCATTCCATTTCTTGACAAAAATTCTGCAAACGCTGACGGAAAATAATATCATGATCTCCTACCGCGGGCCTACGGGCGGCGTTGCATTAGCCCGGCCTGCGAAGAATATCAAGCTGCTAGACATTGTGTATGCGATTGACGGTCCCGAAACGTTCAATCAGTGTGTTTTCGGTTTACCCGGCTGCGGTATTCAGGCGCCCTGTCCTCTTCATGGTGAATGGGCGAGCAGCCGCGAAAAAATCAAGCACATGTTTGAGAAAACCACGCTGGCGGAATTGGCCAAGAAAATAAATACGTTCAATCTGAGGATCGCCGACGACGCCGAACCGGTGAAAAATATGAAAACATCAAAACTGCAGGCCGCAAAAGCCTGACCGGAAACTTTTTTACGAGTTTAATTAAGACAAAATACTCTTAAATACTTAAATACGGAGAAAACGATGAATGCGTTATCGAACCTGACCTTAGCCGAAATTGTAACTCAATATCCTGCGACGGCCAATGTGTTTGAGCAGCATCATCTCGACTTTTGCTGCGGCGGTAAGAAAACCCTGCACGCCACGTGCAATGAAAAAGGGATCGATCAAAGCGTGATCGGCGAAGAGTTACAGAACGAAATCGATCATCTCAGAAATGACAGCCCGGCCTCCGATGCTGCCGCAAAAGACCTGCCGGCTCTTGTGGATTTCATCATCACGCACCACCATGCCTATGTTAAGAAAATGATACCGGTCATTCATGCGCATGGAGAAAAAGTAGTGATGGTGCACGGCAAGAATCATCCGGAATTGGCGGAAATTTTCAAACACTTTGCCCAATTGGAGACTGAAATGACCATGCACATGAGCAAAGAGGAATCGGTGCTTTTTCCTTATATCAAACTGATGAATAATGTCCGCGGGACCGGAGTGCCAACGTTCGGAACCATTAAGAACCCCATTGCCATGATGGAAGACGAGCATGCGCAAGCAGGCAATTTGCTGGAACACATACAAGAAGCTACCCACAACTATTCTGCGCCCCCGGATGCCTGCATAACGTATCAGCTCTATTTTTCTGAATTGCAGGATTTTCAAAAAGATTTGCATCAACATGTCCATTTAGAGAACAACATTCTCTTTCCTAAAGCGATTGCTTTGGAAAAAGAGTTAATGGATTTGAAAAACGAAACAGCAGTTAACAATTAATATTAACATAGAAGGAGGAAATACGCATGAGACGCCTAATGTTTGCAGCAGCCGTTATCGCCGTATTCTTCGCCGGATGTTTTGATGAATCCGCTGAAGAGGCAAAGCCCTTGAAAAAACCGGTCAAATCCAACCCCAACGGTTTGACGGATTTTGAAATGGATCATGGCGTGGGACCCATTACCGCGAAATTGAAGCTTGGGCCTATTGACAATACTCTGGCAGCCAAAGGTAAAAAGACATTTGAGAATAAATGCTATCAATGTCATCGTTTGGACAGTAAGCTCGTCGGCCCGCCTCTTAAGGATGTTACCAAGCGCAGAAAGCCGGAGTATATTCTGAACATGATGCTGAATCCTGACGGCATGCTGGCAAAACATCCTGAAGCGAAAAAATTGCTGGGGCAATATTTAACCTTGATGACTTTTCAAAACATAACCAAAGATGATGCGATGAATATCCTGGAATATTTCAGAAAAGCCGGGCAAGAAAACAAAATGTGATATGACAAGGATCATTGCCGCAAATGACCGTTGTCGTTTGAGAGTATAAGGTCTCTGATTATTTTCAATTTACTCTTAATAAACTAAACACCCATTAAACAGGAGTGAGTATGTTCAAGAATTCGCGACTGAAGCAGATGAGCTATATTGTCATGGCTCTGATCATTGGCGGCGGATTGTGGATCGGTTGTCCGGCAAAAAAAGAGATGATGGGGAGCGCTGATGCCGCATCCAAAGTGTATGTTCCGCCCGGAAGCTACGATGAATTCTATGCTTTTCTGTCCGGCGGTTTCAGCGGACAAGTTTCCGTGTACGGTTTACCGAGCGGAAGAATGTTAAAAGTTATTCCGGTATTCGCTCAAAACCCGGAGAACGGTTACGGTTATTCCGAAGAAACCAAACCGATGCTGCAAAGTACGCACGGGTTTATTCCCTGGGATGACAGCCACCACCCGGAGCTTTCGAAAACGGATGACATTCCGGACGGAAGATGGTTATTCATTAATTCCAATAATACCCCGCGCATTGCGCGCATCGACCTTTCGACATTCACAACGGCGGAAATTCTGGAAATTCCGAACACCGGAGGAAATCACGCCTCGCCTTTTGCCAGTTCGAATACCGAGTATATCGTTGCCGCCACGCGTTTCAGTGTGCCGATTCCCGATAAGGATGTTGCTATTTCAACCTATAAAGAAAACTTCAAAGGAACGATCAGCTTCATTAAAGTGGATCCGAAGTCCGGCAACATGAATGTGGCGTTTCAGATATTGATGCCGGGATTCGATTATGATCTGAGCCATTCGGGCAAAGGACCTTCGCACGGCTGGTTCTTCTTTTCTTGTTACAACACTGAACTGGCGCACACATTACTGGAAGTCAACGCAAGCCAGAATGACAAAGATTTTATTATTGCGGTCAATTGGAAGAAGATCGAGGAATTAGTCGCTCAGGGAAAAGGCAAAGACTGGGCGAGCGACTATTACCATAATGTGTGGAATGAAAAGACGATGACCGGCGAAAGCACGATTTTTAAAAAAGTGAGAATGCTCACCACGGCGGATGTGGCCGGAGCGGTGTACCTGATGCCTTGTCCGAAATCGCCTCATGGCGCCGACGTGGATCCTACGGGCGAATATATTGTCGGCGGCGGAAAATTAGCATCCATGATACCGGTGTTCTCATTTTCAAAAATGATCAAAGCGATCGAAAATAAAGCCTATGACGGTGAAATTGAAAATATTCCTATTTTGAAATACGACGATGTGATAGCCGGAGAAGTTAAAGAGTCCGGTCTGGGGCCTCTGCATACCGAATTTGACGGCAAAGGATATGCCTATACCTCCCATTTCGTTTCTTCAGAGGTGGTGAAATGGAAACTGGGAACGTGGGAAGTTGCGGATCGCATCCCGTCGTATTATTCGATCGGACATTTGATGATCCCCGGCGGCGACAGCCGGAAACCGTGGGGTAAATATCTGTTAGCCATGAATAAGATCACAAAAGACCGCTATCTGCCAACAGGTCCCGCCCTCAGTGAAGCGGCACAGTTGATCGATATCAGCGGCGACAAAATGAAATTGCTGCTCGATTTTCCGACGATCGGAGAGCCGCATTACGCCCAGGGCATTGCGGCAGATCTGGTCACCAAGAATCAAAAGAAGATTTATAACATTGACCAGAATACTCATCCTTACTCGACACACAGTGAAATCGACGCTAAGGTCGTTCGGAAGGGAAACGAAGTTCACGTTTACATGACCGCGAGCCGCTCACATTTTAATCCGGATAATATTGAAGGTGTTAAGCTCGGAGACGTCGTTTATTTTCATGTGACGAATTTGGAACAGGATTGGGATATTCCGCACGGGTTTGGAATCAAAGGGTCCGAAAATGCCGAATTGCTGATCATGCCGGGAGAGACGTTGACCTTGAAATGGACGCCGCATCGGGCGGGCATTTACCCTTATTACTGCACCGACTTCTGTTCGGCGCTTCATCAGGAAATGCAGGGGTACATGAGAGTTTCTCCGGCCAATTCCAATGTCGCCATGAAGTTTGGAACGGGTGAATAAAATCGCGCATTGAAAGGGAGGCCTCAGGCCTCCCTCCTTTATTTGAGGAGTTGGAATGACCAGGCAATCAAGAATTCTGTTGGCCGCCGCATCGTTGATGCTCTTGTTACTTTTTCTATTTCCCATCTGGAAGATCGCGTTGCAGGCCCCTCAATATCCTGAAGGGCTGGGATTGGAAATTTGGATCAATCAGGTTCGAGGAGAAAGTTTCAACGACTTGAATACGATCAACGGCCTCAATCACTACATCGGGATGAAATCAATTACGCCCGAATCCATACCGGAATTGAAGATCATGCCCTGGGTTGTTGGAATTCTGATCATGCTCGGATTACTTGCCGCCGCAACCGGAAAACGTTTCTTGCTGTACGGATGGGTGATTCTATTTTTTGCCGCAGCGGTCGCCGGTTTGATAGATTTTTACAAGTGGGAATACGATTACGGGCATGACCTGAATCCGCACGCGGCTATAAAAATTCCCGGAATGAGCTATCAACCGCCGCTGATCGGATCAAAACAATTGCTGAATATGCGGACGATATCATATCCCTATATCGGCGGCGTCATGGCGATGATGTCGTTGTTGATAGGCATTTTTACGATCGTCAGGGAAATTCGTCAACGGCGAAAAGTAAAGGAAATTAAGAATGAAATTCATGCCATGGATACTACTTTGCATCATTCTAACGTTTAGCGGTCTCGCATCGTGCCGGCACAGCGCGGTCCCCATTGATTATGAGAACGACGGCTGCGGCTACTGCAAGATGATCATCACGGATAAACGTTTTGGTGCGGAGCTGATCACGAAAAAAGGTAAAATCTATAAATTCGATTCGATCGAGTGCCTTGCGGCGTATGTCGAGCAAAAAATCGAAGACGTGTCCGTTATTGAATCCCTCTGGACGATTGATTTTACGAGGCCGGGAGTATGGCTGGATTGCGAGACTGCAGAATACCTCCATAGCAGGAACTTGCCAAGCCCGATGGGCGCTTTTCTTTCGTCGTTTCAGAATAAAACGGCGTGTGACGCCGTTAAAGAAAAACATGAGGGTGAAAATTTGAATTGGTCTCAGGTACAGGCCTTGGTTAAGAACGAGTGGCTGAAAAATTAACACACAAGATACATGCGTCGTGCTATTACAAAAATCTCAACTATCGGAGGAACCGTAAAATGAAAAAGAAATGGTCGTCAATCGCTTTGGCGTCGCTTGTCATGTTCGTTATTTCATGCGGCGGCGAGAACAAGAAACAAACCGCAACCGAAGCCGCCAAAACCGGCGGAATTGCTATGGTAAAAGACGATGTGTCTCAGAAAAATGTGGTCCAAATTGCCGCCGCTTCAGCGGATCATACGACCCTCGTTGCCGCATTACAAGCCGCGGATCTTGTTAATGCATTGTCGAATCAGGGTCCGTTCACGGTTTTTGCCCCGACCAATGCGGCCTTTGACAAATTGCCAAAAGGAACGCTCGACGAACTTCTGAAAGCGGAAAAGAAAAAGGATCTGAAGGATATTCTTTACGGCCACGTGATCGTAGGAACCTATAAAGAGAGCATGTTCCGTGACGGTAAGGAAATTTCAGTATTTAACGGTAACCGGATAAAGATGGGCGTTACGGGCGGAAAGATAACCATTAACGGCTCGATCAATGTGGTTGCCAGCATTCCGGCTACGAATGGCATCATTCACGTTGTGGATGGGGTTCTGCTGGCGGCGAAAAAATAGAAACGACCGTCGGATCTATTCTTCGCCTTCGGGAACAACGTATCTTTCGAATTGGAAGATTTGATTTTTGAACTAAAAAACCCTTATTTTCAATCCGAAAGAAATAATTCGAATGAACATCGTTTATGCATCATAAAGTCATTATCGAGCCGTTCAAGATAAAGTCGGTCGAACCGATCTTCATGACCGCGGAAGGCGAGCGGTCAAAATTTCTCGAGGACGCCCATTTCAATCCATTCTTGTTGAAATCCCACCAGGTGTTGATTGATCTATTGACCGACAGCGGCACGTCTGCCATGAGCACCCGTCAGTGGGCGGCGATCATGGAAGGGGATGAATCCTACGCCGGCGCGATCAGCTGGGAACGTTTGGAACAGGTGATAAAAGTTCTGACGGGTTATCCGCACATTCTTCCGACGCATCAGGGACGCGCCGCCGAGCGCATTCTGTACGGTCATTTGGGCGGAAAAGGAAAAGTATTCTTCAGCAATACGCATTTTGATACGACGCGGGCGAATATTGAATTCAGCGGAGCTACCGCGATTGATTGCCTGATCGAGGAAGGGCATCACCCGTCTTTGCAGCACCCGTTCAAAGGCAATATGGATGTCATTCAGTTGGAAAAACTGATCAAAAAACATGAAGCGAAAAATGTTGCCGCGGTCATACTCACGGTAACGAATAACACCGGCGGCGGTCAGCCGGTGAGTATGGAAAATGCCCGTACGGTGAGCGCGATCTGCAAAAAACATGGAATTCTGTTTATCATTGACGCATGCCGGATCGCCGAGAATGCTTATTTCATCCGTCAGCGCGAGAAAGAATATGAACATAGAACGTACAAAGAAATTGCACAGGAAATGTTCTCATTAGCCGATGGCTGCGTCATGAGCGCGAAAAAGGACGGATTGGTCAATATCGGGGGTTTCCTTGCCCTGCGGGACAACGAACTTGCCGACGCCTGCACGAATCTTCTGATCATTACGGAAGGCTATACGACCTACGGAGGCCTTGCCGGACGTGATATGGAAGCCATGGCGATCGGGCTGGAAGAAGTATTTGAAGCAGATTATCTGAAGTACCGTATTCGCAGCACGACCTACTTGGGTGAAAAAATTAATGCCATTGGGATTCCGATCATGCTTCCGGTCGGGGGCCATGCGGTGTACGTGGACGCAAAAGCATTATATCCGCACATTCCGGTGGAACAGTATCCGGGACAATCCCTGGTATGTGAACTGTATTTAAAGGGCGGTGTGCGCTGCGTGGAGGTAGGCTCGGTAATGTTCGGTAAGTATGATGCGCATGGGAAATTAATTCCGGCCGATATGGAACTCGTGAGGCTCGCGATCCCGCGGAGGGTCTATACCCAAAGCCACATTGATTACGTGGTCGAAGTTTTTCAGGAAATTTTCCGTAACAAGGATTCTGTGCGCGGAATGAAAATTACTCATGAGCCAAAATTCTTACGGCACTTTACTGCACGCTTCGGGAGAGTTTGAAAGTTTATGAAATTCATAAAATTATTCGTTGTTATCTTGATACTGAGAATGTGGGCAATGCATGGAATCCATGCAGGCGACCTCACGGTCTCTCAGAACGGAAAGATCCGATCCATAACCGATGCCTTGAAACAGGCTAACGACGGAGACCGCATCTTCATTCAAAAAGGAATTTACAAGGAAGGTAACATCGTCGTCCGCAAGTCTGTTGAAATAATCGGGGAAGGCCTCCCGCAACTGGACGGTGAAAATTCAGCGGAGGTGATGACCGTGTCGGCCGATAACGTAATCATCCGGGGTTTGCTGATCACGAATTCGGGAGCGAGTTATGTTCAGGACCAAGCCGGTATAAAATTAAAAGAAGTTAAAAATTGTACAATTGAAGACAATCAATTTCTCGATAATTTTTTTGCGATTTACTTATTAAGATCCACGGATTGCCGGGTGAGCCGCAACCGCATTAAATCCAACGGTACGCGCGAGGCGAATACCGGCAACGGTATTCATTTGTGGTACAGCCATCGCTGCGTCATTGAGAATAATACGATCGAGGGGCATCGCGACGGGATCTATTTTGAATTTGTCAAAGGCGGAACTATTACGGGCAACGTCAGTGAAAAAAATATGCGGTACGGATTGCATTTCATGTTCTCCGACAGCTGCAAATATGTCCGCAATACTTTCCGGCACAACGGCGCCGGCGTAGCCGTGATGTATACCCGTCACGTCGAAATGATCGAGAATCGGTTCGAGGATAATTGGGGCGGGTCTTCGTATGGCATTTTATTGAAGGAAATTACCGACAGCTATATGTATAAAAACAAATTTTACCGCAACACGGTCGGAATTCATTCGGAAGGCTCGATCCGCCTGCGGGTATCGCACAATGACTTTATTGAAAACGGATGGGCGGTCAAGATTCTGGCCAATTCAACCGATAATCAATTTACAGAGAACAATTTTATCGGGAATTCATTCGACGTTGCGACCAACAGCCGGCAGAATTACAATACGTTCGAAAAGAATTACTGGAGCAATTATTCCGGGTACGATTTGAATAAAGACGGTATCGGCGATGTCCCTTTTCGGCCGGTGCGGTTATTTTCATTGATGGCGGAACAAAATCCACCCACGCTGATCTTGTTGAGGAGTTTTTTGATTGATTTATTGGATATGGCCGAGCGCATTTTTCCGGCCCTGACGCCGGAAACGCTTGTAGATCAATGGCCGATGATGCATCGGATTATTAACGGCGAGGATTTATGATTCGAATCAGCGGTTTGGAAAAGACCTATCGAAAGCTGCAGGTGCTCAAGGGGATAAGCCTTTCGATTGAAAAGGCCAAAGTCACTGCGATCGTCGGACACAACGGCGCCGGCAAAACGACATTGATCAAGAGCATACTCGGCCTCGTGAGGCCCGAACGCGGGGAGATCTTCATCATGAACCAGTCGATCAAAGATCAGTGGGATTACCGGAGATTTATCGGCTACATGCCTCAGGCGGCCCGCTTTCCGGAAAATTTGAATTTGAAGGAATTACTCGACCTGATCAAAGATCTGCGCCGCGATACCTATGCAACGGACCATGAATTATTCGATGCTTTTGCCCTGGAGAAAGAAATAAAAAAGCCGCTGCGAACGCTCTCGGGAGGAACGCGTCAGAAAGTCGCCGCCGTATTGGCGTTTTTGTTCACTCCGGAGATTCTCATACTTGACGAGCCCACGGCAGGCCTGGACCCGCTGTCCAGCTGTTGCCTGAAAGATAAAATTCTAAAAGAAAAAGCGAACGGTAAGACCGTTGTTCTGACGTCGCACATCATGAGCGACCTGGAAGAAGTGGCTGATAACGTGGTGATCCTTATGGAAGGCAGTGTGTTTTACCAGGGGACGCTCAAAGAGATATTGAGCCTTGGAAAAGAAAACAAATTGGAAAGAGCTATTGCAAAAATGATGAAAGGGCTTGAGGTATGGACAGCGCTGCAAAAATTCTAAAATACGAATTACATGATATATTTCGCAGTAAATGGATGATCGTGTACGGTCTGTTCTTTTTGACGCTCACGTATGCGCTCTTCCAGTTTGCCGGCAGCCAGGCCAAAGTGATCCTAAGTCTGATGAATGTGGTCTTCATCATGGTTCCGCTCGTGAGTGTGATTTTTGGAACCATGTACTTGTATCAATCACGCGAATTCATTGAATTGCTTTTGTGCCAGCCCATCCGGAGGAGAAGTATTTTCTTGGGCATGTACGCCGGATTGGCTTTCCCGCTGTCGGTGTGTTTTGTCGCCGGAGTCGGCATTCCTTTTGTGTTCTACGGCTTCCGGAATTCCCACGATTTCTTCAAGTTCTTGGTTCTGATGAGTTCCGGAATTTTTCTGACGCTCATTTTTACGTCGCTGGCATTTTTGATTTCCACACGCCAGGAAGATAAGACGCGGGGGTTTGGCCTTTCTCTCCTTATGTGGTTTTTCTTCAGCGTCATTTATGACGGGGTCGTTCTGCTGTTGGTGTATGCGTTCAGCGATTATCCGATTGAATACCCGGTCATTGTTTTGAGTTTGCTCAATCCGATCGACTTGACCAGGATTTTTCTTCTTCTACGGATTGATATATCGGCGCTGTTGGGATACACGGGTGCGGTGTTTCATAACTTTTTTGGCAGCGGAACCGGCATGGCTGTTTCGCTGGCATCGCTTTCTCTATGGACCGTTGTGCCCTGGGCCCTGGGATTAAAATATTTTATCAAAAAAGACTTCTAACCTGCTTCCATTCTTCCGATCCTTCCGCCATTTTCATCATGACGCAAATCATATTCCGGTATGACGGCTATCTTGTATTGTTCCTGATTCTTTTATTATATTAGTTTGCCTGAAAAAGTTAAGAAACAGTTGTTGTGAAAAGGGAGAAAGCGATGTTAAAAGAACAGGAAATACTTCAATATCATTCGCAGGGGCGGAAGGGGAAAATAGAAGTCATCCCGACCAAGTCCTGCACCACTCAGCGGGATTTGTCCATTGCGTACAGTCCCGGCGTAGCCGTTCCGTGCCTGCATATTCAAAAAAATCCTGAGGACGCTTATAATTATACGGCGAAGGGCAACCTGGTCGCCGTTGTTTCGAATGGTACCGCCGTATTAGGGCTGGGGGATATCGGCGCTTTGGCGGGAAAGCCGGTCATGGAGGGAAAGGCGGTTTTGTTCAAGCGTTTTGCGGATATCGACGTCTTTGATATTGAAATTAATTCCCATGACCCGGATGAAATTATTAAGGTCGTTCAGCTGTTAGAGCCGACGTTTGGGGGCATTAATCTGGAGGACATTAAGGCGCCGGAATGTTTCTATATCGAAGAGACATTAAAGAAAACAATGAATATTCCGGTATTTCATGACGATCAGCACGGCACGGCAATTATTTCCGGAGCGGCCCTGCTCAACGCCCTGGAAATAGTCGGAAAGAAAATCGATCAAATCAAATTAGTAGTTAACGGAGCCGGCGCATCGGGAATTGCCTGCACTAATTTTTACATCAGCCTGGGCGTAAAAAGAGAAAATATCATCTTATGTGACACCAAAGGCGTGGTCTACAAAGGGCGTAAAGCCGGAATGAATCCGTATAAAGAATCGTTGGCGTCCGAAACCGGTTGCCGGACGCTGGCCGATGCGATGGTCAACGCGGATGTGTTCGCCGGTTTATCCGTGGCCAATTGCGTTACGAAAGAAATGGTACGTTCGATGAGCAAGGATCCGATAATTTTTGCCATGGCCAATCCCGATCCGGAGATCACTTTTGAAGACGCGCAGGCCGCGCGTTCCGACGTCATTATGGCCACGGGCCGTTCGGATTATCCGAATCAGGTCAACAACGTTCTCGGATTTCCTTTCATATTCCGCGGCGCTTTGGATGTACGGGCGTCCACGATTAATGAAGAAATGAAACGTGCAGCGGCTACAGCCCTGGCGGCGCTCACGAAGGAAGATGTTCCGGATTCCGTAGCCAAAGTGTACGGAAAAGACCGACTGCGTTTTGGAAGAGATTATCTCATCCCAAAACCATTTGATTATCGCATATTGATCTGGGAAGCGGCGGCCGTTGCCCAAGCGGCGATGGACACAGGCGTGGCGAGAATAAAAGTCGATATCGCAGAATACAAAGAACAACTTGAGAACCGTTTAGGAAAATCACGTGAGGTCATGCGCTCGATGATTCACGTAGCGAAAAATTTCCCGAAACGTGTAGTTTTTCCGGAAGGAGTCAATGAAAAAATCCTGCGCGCAAGTCAGATTATCGTTGATGAAGGTATTGCGCATCCCATTCTTCTGGGCAAGGAAGACGTCATACGGCATGCCGCCAAAGAATTGGATATCGATCTTGAGGGCGTGGAGATCGTGTATCCGGCCACCTCGCCCAATTTCGACAGTTACGTGCAAACGTATTACGAACTTCGACAGCGCAAAGGCGCGACGTTCCACGAAGCCGTTCAGCAAATGCGTAACCACAATTATTACGGATCCATGATGGTTCACAGGGGCCACGCGGACGCTTTGATCGCCGGCGTTACGCAAAATTATGCTGACACGATTCGTCCGGCACTGCAAATCATTCAAATGCAGGAAGGCCTCACGACCGTTTCCGCATTATATGTGATGCTTATTAAGAGTAAAATTTATTTCTTTGCGGATCCGGCCGTTAATATCGATCCGACGGCGGAGGAACTCGCCGAAATTGCAATTTCCAGCGCCAACGTGGCGCGGCGTTTTCATGTAGAACCGCACATTGCCATGATCTCCTTCTCCAATTTCGGAAGCGTTAAACATCCGCACGCATTCAAGGTCCAGGAGGCCGTTCAGCTCATCAAACGCCGGGAACCCGGCCTGATGGTGGACGGTGAAATGATGGCTGACGTGGCGGTGATGCCGGACATCATGGAAAAAAATTACCCGTTCAGTACGCTCAAAGGAGGCGCCAACGTATTGGTCTTCCCTGAAATTCAGTCGGCGAACGCCGCCTATAAACTTTTGCACCATCTCGGCGGGGCAGAGATCATCGGACCGGTTTTAATGGGCATGAAAAACCCGGTTCACGTGCTGACCCGCGAATGCGAAGTCAATGACATCGTAAACATGACCGCGATCGCCGGCGTGGAAGCACGGTTAGTCCGTTAATGGCAGTTTTGGCAAACCGGGTAAATCAATTAAGATTGATACTGATTCATAAAGTTTCTATTTTGGAAAAAGGTTTTTCATGACAACGGATCGGGATTTTTGAGTGCTGACTATTTATTTCATTGCTGTTTTTCTTCATATCGTTTCGGCCATGGTCTGGGTGGGCGGTTTGGTTTTCTTTGTTTTGGTCATGGTGCCTTTCGTCCGGCAGGAAGAATACAAAGGGATCGCACCCGGTATTGTGCAATGGGTTGGACTGCGTTTTCGGTTTTGGGCATGGGTGTGTTTATTCTTGCTGGTCATTACCGGTTTATTTAACGTATTCGCACGCGGTTTCGGTTGGGCGGATCTCATAGACGGAACTCTGTGGTCGGGCCATTTTGGAGAAACTTTGGCGATAAAACTTTTGCTCGCAGGGATCATCTTTATTCTGAGCAGCATTCACGATTTTTACATCGGGCCCAAGGCGACACGATTGTGGAGCGAAAATAGGGTTTTGGAATCTCATAAATTTCGACTTGCGGCGAGCTGGATAGGCCGTGTTAATTTAATTCTCAGTTTAGGGGTCGTCTTTCTTGCCATCATGCTTGTGCGCGGCAAACCGTGGTAACCGCTCATGCCTAAACTCACCCGCTATTTTATTAAATCCGGTCTTATTAATTTTGTCCTCGCGCTGTCACTGGGCGTTTTCCTGCCATGCATGCCGTTGGCGGACCTGCCTGCATTCGCAGCGTATCTGAATCCGGTCTACTTTCATCTGTTCATGGTCGGGTGGATCACGCAAATGATCATGGGAGTTTCTCTATGGATGTTTCCGCCGTATTCCAAAGAACATCCGCGGGGAAGTGAAGCAGCCGGCTGGATTTCCTTTGTCTGCCTCAATACCGGCCTGCTGTTGCGCGCGGTAAGCGAACCGATGATGTATCTCGATCCGATACCGGAGTGGAATTACGCGTTAGCTCTTTCCGCCATTCTCCAATGGCTTGCCGGATTGGCTTACGTCTCAAATATTTGGATTCGCGTGAGGGGTAAATAATATGCCGAAACTCAGTGTGTGGTTTATTCGATCGGCTCTTGCCTATCTTGCGGCCGGATTTACGATCGGCATGCTCCTTCTGCTGAATAAAGCCGGGCTGTTTTTTCCCGGCACCTGGAGCTTGTTGCCGGTTCATATCGAATGTGTGATGACGGGATTTATTCTTCAGCTCACGACCGGCACCGCTTTTTGGATCTTTCCGCGCCTTTTAACTTTCAGTGACAGGGGAAATGAAACCTTAATTAAACTCTCTTTTGTATTTCTGAACGCAGGGATCGTCGTGTTTTGTATTTTTCTTTTTGTTTTGCCGGATCTTATTTTTATGGGACGCCTGTTGGAAGGCATCGGCGTGGTGTGTTTTGTTTCACATCTGTGGCCGAGGATCTATCCCTTTGGAAAATATTGAGATGCGTTAAGATGCTCAAAGAGTTGAACATGAAAACCCTCACAAAAATCATGTTTCAAGATGACTCCCGTCACACCGTAATTCCGTATTGAACCGTATCTTACGGTAAAGAATTATGATAACAGGAGGTGCCGAACGTGAAAGTGATAAATATTGAAATCGTGGAAGGGTTCGACAATGTCAATAGCAACCGATACTTTCTAAAGAAGATCTATGATTTCAACCTGACCAGAGGACTGATCATCGCGCTCGCTTTTCATTTTACGGTTATTTTCATGTATTATGCCGGAGCCGTTTTATTAAAGAGCGAAGAAATAAAGACGGTCAAGTTCATTGACGCCAACGAATTGTATAATGCCCCGCCACTTCAGGAAGTTGTTCCGCCGGCTGTCCGGATTGACAAGACAGAAACCACAGAGCCTGCGACCGGCGTTCCATTGATCGTTCCGGACGACGAGGCCAAACCGGATCAAACTTTTCTCACGCAGGAAGAAATCAAAACCCAGATTTCCAGCGCGCCTGTATCCTATGGAGGCGATGAGGGAGAAGTCACTGTGGACATTTCTCGTTCGATTGAACAATTGTCCAGGGACCCGGGGATTGATGAATTTGTGCCGGTTCAACAAATGCCGATCATCATAAACAAGGTCCGTCCGGAGTATCCCAATTTAGCGCGGCAGGCCAATATGGAGGGCAAGATTATCCTGAAAGGGCTGATTGACGAAAACGGAACGGTGACGCGTGTGGTCGTTCTGGGAGGGGATGACATATTCCGCGATGCGGCGGTAGACGCACTCTACAGAACAAAGTTCAAACCGGCCATCAACGGCGGCCGCGCGGTGAAAGTATGGATCACGTACCCCTTCATATTCAAGCTGAAAGACCGGGAGTAGTTTTTATTTGACAATACTGAATTAGTTTTATATATTGCCCGCCTGAATTCAAGTGAATGAGTTTTCTGAATAGTTACATTAAAGACGACCAAAGGAGTTTCAAAAATGCCCAGCCACAAATCGGCCAAAGAACGCGTTCGGCGCAACGAACGGGATAATAATAAGAACCGGCACTATAAAATGTTGATGAAAGAGGCCGTTAAAGCGATCCTGACAGCCAAAGAGAAGAAAGAGGCGCAAAAGCAGCTAAACCTGACGATAGCCCTTCTGGACAAAATGGTCGTTAAAGGTATTATCCACAGGAACAAAAGCTCGAATCACAAATCCAAATTAGCTAAAAAAGTCAACGCGCTTGCATAAAGCGATTTGAAAAGCCCCGGCCCAAACGGGGCTTCTTAATTTTTGCCCACCCTGAGATCTAATTGCTCCGCTTCTTGAACAACAATTTCCTTATCCAGGAACGGAATTCTTTTGTCTTTGACATATTGAAATTTTTCATGACCGCGTCCCGCGATAACCACCCAGTCCCCTTGCCTGGCCGTTTGCAGGCCTTTGCGGATGGCTTCCCGGCGATCGACCTCCACTTCAAAATTGTTCCGCTTGATGCCCTTGACTATATCCGCGATGATGCGTTCAGGCTCCTCGTAGTGGATATCATCGGTCGTAACAATGACGTGGTCTGACAATCGTGAGGCTATTTCGCCCATGATCGGGCGCTTGGATGCATCGCGGCTTCCCGGACACCCGAAAATAGAGATGAGGCGTCCGTGCTTTCTTGCTTTGCTGACGGCGTCCAGAAGTTTTTCCAATCCATCCGGCGTGTGGGCAAAATCAATGAGGACGTTGAAATCCTGTATACGTATCCATTCCAGCCGACCGTCCGGCGCGGAAGCATCTTTGAATAAAGCGTCGGTCCTGGCGCCGTCAAAACCGAGCAGCCGCAGCGTCTCGCCGGCGGCCAACGCGTTGTACGCGTTATACTCGCCGATCATGGGCACGGTAAACACGTGATCGGCATTCCCTCGCCGGTAACGAACGGTCTGGGTGTGATCTTCCGATCTGATTTCCATCAATCGGGCATGGGTAGCCGCGTAGCCGTAGTCAAAAAAATTCTTATGATTGTCAAATGTTTCCAGGATCTTCTTTCCATACGGATCGTCGGCATTAATCAACGCGCTGCCGTTTGGTGCGAGCATGGAAAAAAGCCGGAGCTTGGTTCTAAAATAATCTTCCATGGTCGGATGAATTTCACGGTGCTCGAGCGTCAGATTGGTGAAAACCGCCGCGTCGAATTTCAGGCCCCAGACCCGTTTGTATTTCAACGCATGCGAAGACACTTCCATCACTACATATTGGGCGCCGCGGTCAATACCCTGCCGGAAAAACCGGTGGAGCTCGTACGCGGGCGGAGTCGTATAGTCGCTGTGTAGCCGCTCGCCGCAGATTTCAATACCGGTAGTTCCGATAAAAACGGTTTTTTGTGAAAATGCTTTCAAAAGCCGGTGGATAAAAGAAGCGGTGGTCGTTTTACCGTTGGTTCCGGTGATGCCGATGTACTTCAGGTTGGCATGATCCGTCCGGTAAAATCCGGCGGAAATTTCAGCCATGCTTTGATGAATATCCGTCACCTGCACATACGCGCAATTTCCGCTCAGGGTTTCCGGGCACGGATTTTCAGAGACGATGACCGACGCACCGTTCTTGATCGCGTCGGGGATGAACGTATTTCCATCTGCCCGTTCTCCCCGGACCGCAAAAAATAGGAAATTCTGCGTGATTTTCCGCGAATCGGCGGAAAGCCCGTTGACGGAAATATCTGCGGCACCATGTAGGTGTTTGATCAGCGAAGAATCGCGCAGGCGTTCGATGAGTGCATTCATGAAAAAAAATTAAGACTGTTGGAAAAGTCTTGAAAAATTAATCAATTTGTTTTCATTTTGCAAGGAAACAAAAATACACGGCTGGAACTCAACGGCTTCGCTCAGGATAAGCTCCGTCGGGTAGATCGCGGTAAAATAAAAATTATCTTGATAAATTAATTGCTGTGAAAGCGTTCAACATGTTTGAAGATCGTGAGCAGGATTTCGTATCCTTGCAGGCTCTTGTCAGGCGGAAGGCTCCAATAGCAGGTTTTGTCGAACTTGCCAAAACCGGCATGGTATTCGGCTAACTTGAATTTGGCTTCGCCGATTTTCTTGTCATCGGTGCAGGCGATAACAAATATGATCCGTTTTTCCAAAGAAAGGCTTTTCATGATTCTCTTAACTTTTAGTGCTTAGAATGAGTAAATAAAACGAGAGCAAGAGCATTCCGAATAAACCCACGGGAATGAGGATTCCCGAGAATCCCGTCAGAATTGCCGGATAATAAAATATCAAAACGACGATAAAAATAATAGCACTCAAAAGGAGAAAACCTGTCATCCGCAGAAATACTCTGGTTTTCATCGTTATCACGTCTCCTTCAAGGTTTTGAGTCGTGGTTGTCATAAATAATCCGGTAAGTTTTGATTCTGTGAACTAATATACTGACTATTTATGCAGTTAGTGTGCCAATCTGCAGCTAAAGCTTAATATATTGTTATTAAAACGTTTATATGTTTGATATTCTAATTGATTCTTGATTAGTGCTGTCGCGTGGCAGCTGATATGTATCGTTATGAGACAATGCAGTTTTTGGCTTGATTTTTCTCATTCTTATAATTAAGTTGTATAAACAGATCAGAGCGCATTTAATCCTGCTGTTGATTTCAATCTGAGAATAACAGAACGGGAGTCAAGTACCATCGTTGGCTGTTCTGGTGAATCGTTATTTTCGCAGTGCATCAGGACTTAACTTGAGGAATTATGCCGGGCCGATTACTGATTACCGGAGGAACGGGAACACTAGGCAGTCATTTGGTTCGCCTGGCGTCGAAATCCGGAGTGTGGAGCGAGGTGCATGCGACGTATCATACGACCAATCCAAACTTTCACAAAGTTTTTTGGCATTATACGGATGCGCGAAACCTGACCCTTCCGCTATTGAAAAAAATCAACCCGCAGTACCTTATTCACACGCTCGCAATGACGTCTCCGGATGAATGCGAAAAGCGCAAACTGGATGCGTGGCAGATCAACGTCAAATCCGTTAATGAGATCATTGATTATTGTAATACGCATGAAACACGCTTGATATTCACCTCCAGCGACCAGGTGTTCGACGGCACAAAGGGCGCGTATTCCGAGGACGATCAGCCGCACCCGATCAATTTTTACGGCGATTCAAAACTCGAGGCGGAAAATGAAATCAGCGAAAATCTCATAACCAAAAATCATGTCATCGCGCGCCTCGGCCTTCTCTACGGATTTAATTTGAACATGGGCGTCAATTTCTTTGAAACCCTTCATGTCGCACTCAAGAACCAAACGCCGATACGCTTATTCACGGATCAATTTCGTTCGATGATCAGTGCGATGAATGCGGCGGAGTGTTTATTGGAATTGGCCCAAAATAATTATAACGGCATGCTCCACGTCGCAGGTCCCGAAAAAATCAGCCGATATGACTTCGGTCTGCGACTGTGTCATCATGCCAAGACGCCCGTTTTGCCGATGTTAAAATCAAAAATGGACGAAGTGAAGGTGCTGGCGAAACGCCCCGCAGATGTCACGTTGAACATTGCCCGCGCCAAGGAAATACTGGAAACACGAATGCTTACCGTTGACGAAGGGCTTCGTCAAATCTTTAATAAGCAATAATCTTTATGTTTCATGATATTAATTAACAGTAACCGTCAATTTATAACATGGAGGAAAGAGATATGCCGGATCCGGGTGTAAATAAATTACAGCCTTATTACAATCTGGTTGAACAAGTCATGACCGGTTTGGGAGCACCGATAGAGCAATGCCGTACCGTGGCAAACGGACAAGTTGTTCCGGGACAATGGAACCTGTTGAAAGGTTCCGCCAACGTTTACGTGGACGTGTATGCCTCGACCGACGGCTATGCCTATTGCTGTATTGCGTCGCCGGTCATGAAAATCACGACAGCGAAGTTGCAGGCGTTTTATGAAAAACTGCTCAAGCTGAATCATCAAATGTATGCGGCCAGTTTTTCGATCAATGAAGGCTGGATATGGCTGCGTATCGTGCGGGAATGTGCAGGGATGGATTTCAACGAGTGCCGCGCCATGTTTGACCGGGTGGGATGGTACGCCGATCAATACGACGATGAGCTGAAATCAGAATTCACAACGTAACCGAAGCTCATTTCAGCCGTTTGGCCTGCGATGCCAGGTGTTCGATTCGTTTGGCGAAAATCTCCTGCGCTTCTTTCTTGTCTTCCGGAGTAAGACTTTCCAGGAATGATTTATAACTCCGGAGCGCGCTGGCAACGACGTTCTTCCCTTCGATCATTTCTATTTCATCTGCTCCGCCGCTCAAAGCAATGGTGAGCGTTTCCATCGCCTCCTTGATCTCACGTGCGAGAAAAACGGCTTGTTCTTTGGATTTGGCTTCCATAATTATCTCTTTTCTGCTTAAATAGATAGATAAGCTTATCTCTTTTCAATTAAAATTGCAAAATAATTTCTTTTTTTATGAAGACTGAGATCCGTTCGCTTATAAAAAAATATCATGATCAGTGCCTCAGCGTGCGCCGGCATATCCACGCGCATCCCGAACTCAGCCACAACGAACTTCAAACAGCTGAGTTTGTGGCGCATATTCTGGAAGAAGCCGGAATAACAGTTACCCGCGGTATTGCCAAAACGGGATTGCTCGCAGTGATAGGAAACCCCGCCTCGAAAAGGAAGATCGTATTTCGCTGCGATCTGGATGCGCTTCAAGTCACGGAAGAAACGGGCGCGCCGTATGCCAGCAAGAACCCCGGCATCATGCATGCGTGCGGACACGACGTCCACACGGCTATTGTGACGGCGACCGCGCTGGTTTTGAATGAATTGAAAGACAAGATCAACGGACAAGTGAAATTTATTTTTCAGCCGGCCGAAGAGGCTTTGTCCGGAGGGGCGGAATTGGTTGTTCAGGAAGGCGTCGTGGATGACGTCGAAGCGGCGTTCGGGATCCATGTGGACCCGTCGGTGCCCGTCGGCCGATTCGGGCTGAAAGACGGCGCGATGATGGCGTCGGTAGATTTTTTGGACGTTACGATCGTGGGAAAAGGCGGGCACGGCGCGCGCCCGCATGAAACGGTGGACGCGCTCTTTGTCGCGTCGCAAGTGATGAATGCGCTGTATCAAATCAGCGGCCGTTATTTCAGTCCGTTGGAAAACCCGACCGTCCTTTCCATTTGTCAATTCCACGGAGGCCATTCCCACAACGTCATTCCGGAGTCCTGCTCATTTTCCGCAACCTTCCGCGCGTTCGATGCGGACGATCGAAAAAAATTTCGCGAACTCGTTGAAGGTGCCGTTCACCATGTTTGTGCGATGTACGGCGCGGCGTACGAAATCAAAATAACTCCGAATGCTCCTCCTGTGATCAACGATGAAAAATTGGGCGCTATCATCGAGAAAACGGCCCGTGAAGTGTTTGGCGAAGACAGTATATTACAACTCCGATATCCAATGATGGCGAGCGAAGACTTCGCTTACTATCGCGAAAAATGCCCGATTTACTTTCTGAGACTCGGCGCTTCCTCCGGCGAGTCTACCGGTTACCCGCTGCATCATCCTAAATTCAACGTGGATGAGCGCGTCATGGAATCGGCGGTGGAATTGATGAGCCATGTCTTGATCAATTATTTTGAGCGGAAATAAAAAAGAGAACTCTGGGCCGAAGGGACGTTCCACTAATACCGGTGGGCAAGTAGCCGTAAGCGTAGCCGAATCCGAACCACTTAAATTTTGCAACGTTCGCTTGTTAGGATCCCTGGAACTTCGAATACGGTTCGTAATGTCTTATTTACCAATGCTTCATGATGGCCTTCCTTATTTAGTATTCCGAAGAATTTCTTATTATGAATATCCAATGCAATCAGAGTGCGTCTTGCAGTGCATTTACGAATTGAATAACTATTGAAAAAAGACAAACCCAAAGGGATTAGTTGAAAGAATTATTAAAGCATCTCGGACTGAGCCGTTACGCAGCCGTCTTTGTTTCAGCTTCAGAATCCGGCGATGAGGCGATATTTGAATGGACAGAGTGCAGCGGCATGAAGGCGGGGACGGCACAGTCTGTGAAATTGTCCGAGACAAATAGAACGGAAATTATGGCGAGGGTGGAAGGCGAACTTGCCGGGCTGCCGCTGGTCGTTTGGGACACTGCGGAATTTCAAAATTCAGATGTGATTTACTCCGTCGATGAATGGTTGGAAGATCACGAGGTATGGAACGTTTCCGGGCTGGTCAAAGCTCTTATTCCGACCCTGCCTGATTTTAATTTCTTATCGATGCAAAATTTGTTCTCACTCTCAAAAGAAGAGGACTCGAACGATACGCAGAAACTGTCACGGATGTTTGTGCGCCTGCTTGAGCGCGTCGCGCGGATGGATCTGAAGGACCTGTCCGTCGTTATTAAACTTTCTGAAACCACGCATTCACCCGTAAGAAAACTCTTTAAATCCGTTGCCGGTCACATGAAAGAGGGGCCGAAGATTTATTTTCTTTATCCGCCGCTGGCGCTTCCTCCGCTTCCGCCGAATGTGATCGGCCATGGCACCGGGCCGGTGGGCTCGGATGCGATAGAATCCGTTCGCTCCGGTCTCGTGGATGACGTGTTCCGGCGCGGCGGTTTCTTAAACGCGCAGTTTGAACATTATGAGGAGCGTGCAGAGCAGATAGAGCTCGCCGGCGCCATTACGTCGGCCTTCAATGAACGGCAATTTATTCTCGCCGAAGCCGGTACCGGAACGGGCAAATCGCTTGCGTATCTGGTTCCCGCCCTGTACTGGACCTCCCAAAATCACGCCTTTGGCGAATCGGTAGTTATAAGTACGCATACTAAAAATTTACAGGACCAGTTATTCTTCAAAGATATTCCGCTGCTGGAAAAAATCTTGCCTGTTTCGTTTCGCGCCGTGCTGCTTAAAGGACGAGGCAATTATCTTTGCATCAAGAAATGGAAAAATATTCTCATGGATCCGTCGGCGCACCTCACGCCGGCAGAACGCGAAAAGGTCCTCCCGATCTATTTTTGGGCCAAGCAAACCGAGACGGGCGATATCGGAGAGTGCAACGGATTCGCCCTGGATCAAAACGTTTCGTTGTGGAATAAATTGGCTTCAGAGAGCGCGTATTGTCAGTCGCAAAAATGCAATTCTTCCGACGAGTGCTTTGTGAAAAAGATCCGTGACGAAGCGCGCAAGGCGCATGCGGTGATCGTTAATCATTCGCTGTTATTTTCCGACCTCATTTCAGAAAACGCCGTTCTGGGAGAATATCACAATCTCATACTTGACGAAGCCCATCACGTGGAAAAAACGGCGCAGAATTACTTGGGCGTGGAATTTTCCATGTGGTCGGCGAAGTCTTTTGTTGCCGGGCTGTACGAGAGCGATCAGTTTGAAACGGGCGCGCTGATCCAATTAAAGCAAAAGCTCGCTGCGGCGGATTTACCGCAGTTGGAGAAAGCGCACGCCGAAAAGAATTTGCTGTCTGCGACGGAAGGCTGTACGCAGTTTTGGAATGCCGCACAAAATTTTTTCCGCATGCTGACGGCAGAACTCATCAAAGAAAAAGACTTTGAAATGAGTGAAAAGGCCTCTTCCGGTTCAAGATCTTCCAAATCCAACGCACATCAAAGCAAGGTCAGATTTCAAGCAGGCACCAGTCCGATGCGCTTGGCTGAAACCGAAATGAACCTGTTTTTTGAGGCGGAACAGGCCTTGAGAAGTATTTTATTGGAATTGGTCGAGGCGATGAAAAATTGGAAGTCGGATGTGTTTGAAAACAGCGATGATATGCGGCAATCGCTGCTCGCGCGCATCGAGGACCTGCATCGTATGGCTGAAACGGTGCAATTTCTATTGGAAGCGGATAACAGCGATTATGTCTATTGGTATGAATTACCAGCCAAAGAACGTTCATACGATACCCGGTTCTATGCCGTTCCTCTGAATATCGCGGAGATTTTGCGGACTCGGCTGTTTGAAAGATTGAATACATGCGTGTTTTCTTCGGCGACGCTTTCCGTCGCAGGAAATTTCAACTATTACAAAAGCCGCGTCGGGCTGGATCCTTACGATCGGGAAAAACTCACCCAGTTTTCCGTCGGGTCACCGTTTGATTTCCGGAACCAGTGCAGGATCTTCGTAGCATCCTTTTTGCCCGATCCTTCCCATCCTGATTTCACCAGGGCGTGCGCGGCTCTGATCAGGAACGTCATCAGTCAATACCGGAAAGGGACTTTGGTCTTGTTCACTTCCTTCGGAATGATGAACGCATGTTATCGGGAGGTTAAGAATTCCTGCGGGGACGTTCAGGTGCTGCTGCAAGGCCAGGACGGTTCTCGTACGAGCCTGACGCAGAAATTTCTGCAGGACAAACATTCCGTGCTTTTTGGAACCGACAGTTTTTGGGGAGGCGTGGATATTCCGGGCGAATCGCTGGAATTGGTGATCATCACCAAGCTTCCGTTTGAAGTTCCCACCGATCCGCTTGTGGCCGCCAAGGTCGAACGGATCGATGCGATGGGCGGAAAATCGTTTTTCGATTATTCCGTGCCCGAAGCGGTGATCAAGTTCAGACAGGGATTCGGCCGTCTTATCCGAAGCAAATCGGACCGCGGTATCGCGTTGATCCTGGACAATAGGGTAGTAACAAAGAGTTACGGAAAGTCATTCTTGGATTCGCTTCCCGCACGGTCCCAGGACGTTCAGAGCGAGCATGAATTAATGGAGGGCATGAGCGGATTCTTTTCGCTTAAATAAAGAAAGCCGGCGTTCCAAATTTTTGTGAAATGTCGAATGTTTCAACTGGCAATTAATCTTGAAATTCGCCCAGGGATTTTGTAAGTTCGCAAGTTCTTCAATTCTCTTTATACGCTCAAAATTGTGTTGTAAAAAAGTAATGCGCCTGTAGTTCAATTGGATATCCCGCCTGCGGCGGGACGAAGCCGCAAGCTGTTAATAAAAAGGTCGATGGTAGTTTAGCTATGAAAAAAGTAATGCGCCTGTAGTTCAATTGGATATCCCGCCTGCGGCGGGACGAAGCCGCAAGCTGTTAAGAAAAAGGTCGATGGTAGTTTAGTTATGAAAAGAGTAATGCGCCTGTAGTTCAATTGGATATCCCGCCTGCGGCGGGACGAAGCCGCAAAGCCGTTAAGAAAAAGGTCGATGGTAGTTTAGTTATGAAAAAAGTAATGCGCCTGTAGTTCAATTGGATAGAGCGTTGGCCTCCGAAGCCAAAGGTTGCGGGTTCGACTCCCGCCGGGCGCACTTTTGCTTTGCACGTATCAATAGGCCGCCCATCCCCTTTACTAAAAGGGGGAAAGAGGGGAATTCATTTTATAATTTACAGGAGAACTGGTCCATGGCGGAAAAAATCACGAAACGGGAGCAGGATTATTCGCAGTGGTATATCGATATCATCTTGCAAGCCCAGCTGGCTGATTACGCACCGGTGAAAGGTTGTATGATCATCCGCCCCAACGGCTATGCGATCTGGGAATTGATACAGCAGCAGCTCGACAAAATGTTCAAAGACACCGGGCATGTGAATGCTTATTTTCCTTTGTTCATTCCGGAGAGTTTCATGAATAAAGAAAAAGAGCATGTCGCAGGATTTTCTCCGGAATGCGCCGTGGTGACGCACGGCGGGGGAAAGAAATTAGAAGAGAATTTATATATTCGCCCGACGTCCGAAACGATCATCTGGAGTATGTATCAAAAATGGATCCATTCGTACCGCGACCTTCCGATTCTCATCAATCAGTGGGCGAATGTCGTGCGCTGGGAGATGCGCACGCGGCTTTTCCTGCGGACGACTGAATTTCTGTGGCAGGAAGGCCACACCGCGCATGCGACGGCTGCGGAGGCCGAAGAAGAGGCGTTGAAAATCCTCAACGTTTACAAGACCTTTGCCGAAGAGTATATGGCTCTGCCGGTGATTCACGGAAAGAAAACCGAATCGGAAAAATTTGCCGGCGCGCTGCACACGTATTGCATCGAAGCGATGATGCAGGATAAAAAAGGACTTCAGGCCGGCACGTCGCATAATTTAGGGCAGAATTTCGCGAAGGCGTTTGACGTTAAATTTCAGGATGAAAACACGGAGCTGCAGTACGTCTGGGCGACGAGCTGGGGCGTGAGCACACGCCTTATCGGCGCGCTCGTGATGGCACACAGCGACGACAACGGCCTGGTACTGCCGCCGAAACTCGCGCCGACGCAGGTCGTGATCATACCGATCTTCAAAGACGAAACCGAAAAGGCACAGACCGTCGAAGCGGCGCAGAAAATCAAGCATCAACTCGTTTCGAAAAATATCCGCGTCCACGTGGACGACCGCGACCAATATCGGCCGGGCTGGAAATTTAATGAGTGGGAGTTAAAAGGCGTACCGATCCGCATGGAGCTGGGTCCAAAAGATATGGCCGCCGGACAGGTCATTTGTGCCCGCCGGGATAAAACCGAACGAACGGACAAGATCACCCTGAAACTCGAAGAAGTGGAAACGAAAGTTCCGGAACTGCTGGACGCGATCCAAAAGAATCTTTTCGACCGGTCTAAAAAGTTTCAAGATGAAAATACCTTTACAGCCAAGAATTATTCCGAATTGAAATCGTTACTCGACGCAGACAAAGGCTTTATCAGGTGTTTCTGGGCCGGTTCGAAGGAAGACGAGGCTAAAATCAAAGAGGAAACAAAAGGAACCGTCCGATGCATCCCTTTTTCCGACCGGATTGAAAAAGGAATATGCGTATTCACGGGAAAAGAAACGGACGTACAGGTGATTTTCGGGAAAGCGTATTGATTCAATGAATAATGAGTAATGAATAATGAGTAATGAATAATGAATAATGAATAATGAATAATGAATAATGAATAATGAATAATGAATAATGGAAAGAGATCTTCACTGCGCAGACATGGGCTTGGGAGTGCCTGTTGTTTTGATTCACGGATATCCGTTGAATCACAAGATCTGGCAAAATCAATTCGTGCTGTCGAAGCATTATCGTATCCTTGCGCCGGATTTACCCGGATTCGGTGAAACCCCTTCGATCTCCGGTATGTCTATCGCGGATTATGCCGATCTCATCTTGAAATTACTGGACAAAGAGAATATTGAAAAAGCCGTCGTGATGGGGCATTCAATGGGAGGATATATTGCGCTGGAATTTGCCGCCCGTTACAAAAAAAGACTGCTCGGGCTCGGGTTGGTCTGCACACAGGCGGGTGCGGATTCGGAAGAAGCCCGCGCGAATCGAATGAAAACTATCGAGCGGGTACATGCGGAGGGAAAAGGATTTGTGATAGATACCATGGCCGGGAAATTGACATCGGCGAAAAATCTGAGCGATGCCGAACTGATCCGGCAGTTGAAATCCATAATGCAAGGCGCTACCGATAAGGGGATTGCGACGGCGCTGAAAGCGATGGCTGGCCGGAGCGACCATCTGTCCACCCTGGAAAAGATCCGCGTGCCAATTCTGATCATCGCCGGGGCGGAAGATGCCCTGATCCCGGTTGAAAAATCCGCGGCGATGGCGGAAAAGCTGAGCAAAAGAACCTTTGAAATAATTTCCGGAGCGGGTCACGTGGCCATGATGGAAAAGCCGGAGGCTTTTAATCGCAGTCTGATTGAATTTCTAAAAAAATTAAGAATTAAGAATTAAGAATTAAGAATTATCAATCATCAATCATCCATCGCCCGTCACAATTTCAATTCCAACTGCTCATGTAGAATTCCCGCACAGAACGTTTTCCGATGAATCGTAGACAGCCCGAATTGCCTGACCGCTTCAATATGTTCCGGAGTCGGGTAGCCTTTATGCCGGGCAAAATTATATTGCGGAAAGATCTTGTCGTATTCGATCATTAGGCGATCGCGAGTGACTTTCGCCAGGATCGAAGCGGCTGCGATCGTAAAACTATTGGCGTCGCCTTTCACGATCGCGCGCTGCCGCGTGCCGTAACGGTGATTGCTCGGGAACGCCTCGTGATTGCCGTCGATCAGGACAAAATCCGCGCGGATATGCATTTTCTCGACGCACTCGCGCATACCGAGCAGCGAGGCCTGCAGAATATTTATTTTGTCTATGTGCTCATGATCAATAATGGCCACGTGAAAGGACAGCGCATTCTTTTGAATGATGTCAAAGAAGCATTCGCGTTGTTCTTCCGTGAGCTGCTTCGAATCCGTAACCCCTTCGATGATGAAATCCTTTTCAAAGATCGCTCCCGCGACGACCACGGGTCCCGCCAACGGCCCGCGTCCGGCTTCGTCCACGCCGGCTACACGCGCGTGCCCGTGCGTCCAGCATTCGGTTTCGTATCTGAGTAGTTCGTGTAACATGGGTGAGTCATTTTGCCACAGAGAAAACGGAGATTAACTGAATGGTGGATTGGAAATTGCCCCTCGGTGAGCTCTGCGGCAAAATAAAAAAAGGGTTGAACAGCGGCGAGCCGTCCAACCCTAAAATCACCGGTTGACTTTCTTATTCTACAGCTTTGGTTTCTTCCGCCGCGCCGGTTTGCTGTTGGCCGGCGTTATATTCTTCCACCATTTTGGATTCTTTAGCTTTCTCATATTGCGTCGAAGATAAGACGATTTTCTTATTGTCTTTGTCAAATTCGATCACGACGAGTTGGAGCTCCGTGCCTTCGGCATAGGCGTCTTTCTTATCGGTTTTCGGCAAGTGCGAAGACGGAACAAATCCCTCGACGCCGAGCGGCAATTCCACGATCAAACCTTTTTCAATGCCGCGGCTGATCTTTCCCGTGGTTTCCGTTCCGGCCGCATACGCCTGAATAAAGCCGTCCCACGGATTTTCACTTACGTGTTTGTGACTCATCGAAATGCGGCGATTATCTTTATCAATGCCCATGATCACCACTTCGATGTCGTCGCCCTTTTTCACGACTTCATTCGGATTGCGGACTTTGCGCGTCCATGACAAATCCGAAATATGCACCAATCCGTCAATGCCCGGTTCAAGTTCGACAAACACGCCGAAATTAGTGAGATTACGCACTTTGCCGACATGCTTGCTGCCCAGAGGATACCGCGCCTCGACGTGTTCCCAAGGATCGTTCTGTAATTTCTTGATAGAGAGCGAAATTTTTCTTTCGTTCGATGCAATGCTGACGACTTCCGCTTCTACGTCGTCGCCGATCGTGAACATCTGCGAAGGATGCTTGACCGTTTGATTCCACGACATCTCTGAAATATGGATGAGTCCTTCAATGCCTTTTTCAATCTCGATAAACGCCCCGTAATCCGTGATCGAAACGATCCGCCCTTTCACAGGCGTGCCGATCGCGTATTTGTTGGCCGCCTGGATCCAAGGTTCGGATTGCATCTGCTTCAAACCGAGCGAGATGCGGTCTTTTTGCTCGTTGAAATCAATGACCATGACTTTCAGCCGCTCATCCAGCTTCACGATTTCCGACGGATGCTTTACGCGGCCCCACGACATATCGGTGATATGCAGCAGCCCGTCCACGCCGCCCAGGTCAATGAACGCACCGAAATCGGTGATATTCTTGACCGCGCCTTCGAGAATCTGGCCCTTTTGCAGGTCCGTCAGAATTTTTTCGCGCTGGCCTTTTGTGGATTCTTCGATCAGAGCTCGGCTGGAAACTACCACATTTTTACGGAGGTTATTAATCTTGACAACTTTAAATTGCATTTCGCGGTTCACGTATGCGTCGAAATCGCGAATCGGCTTGACATCAATCTGCGAACCGGGCAAAAAGCATTCGACGCCCATCACATTCACGACCATACCGCCTTTGATGCGTTTCGTGATCGTGCCGGTAACGACTTCACCGGTTCCGTGATATTTGGTAATCTTCTCCCACACCCTCATGAAGTCCGCTTTCTTATGAGAGAGTATGATCTGACCTTCTTTATCTTCAATATTTTCTAAAAAGACTTCGATTTCGGCGCCGACTTTGAAGTTTTCTATGTGATTGCCGAATTCGCTGATGGGAATAATGCCTTCGCTCTTGAAACCGATATCCACCTTGACTTCTTTTTCGCCGATGGATAAAACTTTCCCCTTGACGATTTCGCCTTCGGATATTGCACTCAGGGTCTTTTCGTACAGCGATTTGTAATCGTTGAATTCTCTTTCGTCATAATCCCCGTTGTTTTCTTTGAACTGGCTCAGGAGTATGACTTTCTTCCCGTAGTCACGTTTGAGGTTCATGGTCTTGATTTCTGGCATTTAATTGATTTCTTTGCAAAGATTTTTCCCCGGGGGGCTGCACAGCGTCTCTGCAAAACTCCTTATCGTGTCCCGCGTAAACGGGAGTTAGTGATGCGTCTGTGCGACGCGTTTGGTTATTTAAATTAGGGTGAGCAATATATATGATTCGACTTTTATTTGCAAGCTTAAATTTCAATATTTTTGACCTTGATTGGAATGCGGAAACGTATATATTCATACAGACCCGGTCTTTTATTTGTCAAAATAATTTTCACATGAAACGGTTTTTCTTCTGCATCATACTGGCGGCCGGAATGGTGTCCTCTCTGCCGGCGCAAACTTCCAAAATCCTTGGGGAAAAGGAACGATTTGACCGGGGTGTGGAGGCGTTTCGCGCGGGGCATTTTCTTGACGCACGGAGCCTGTTTACATCGTTGGCGAAGGACTACCCGGACGGGCATTTGGCGACCGCCGTGCTTCTGATGCTGTCCAAAAGTTATTTCAAAACAGATAATCCGGCCAAATCCATCGCCAGTGCCGACGCTCTTATCCGTCATTTTCCTTTCAGCCGTTACCGTGATGAAGCGGTCATGGTCAAAGCGCAAGCAGAATACGGCCTGGAGGATTATAGTGCATGCATTCAGGATCTCATGTATCTGAGAGAACAGGCGCAGGACCGGCTCTGCGCACGGGCAGCGGATTCGCTGTTGAGAGTCATTTCTCAAAAGAGCATGTCTTTGCGGGAACTGACACAGGTGGCTTCGGCATTGCCGGAATCGGAATTCAAATCGGAATTGACCTTAAGGTACTTTGAAAGGCTTATTGAAAATAAGCGCTACCGCCTGAGTGAACAGGCCATCACGGCCTTTCTCAATTCCCGTTCACAAAACTCAAAACCTGCGCGCGATCTGCTGAAACTGATTCGCGGCAAAGAAGAGGGTCCGGTTAAAGTCGGCCTCGTGGTTCCTCTCAACGGCACGAACAGTGAAATCGGTAAGGCCTTGCAGTCGGGCGTGGAACTTTCGGTTTCGCTCTACAATAAATCCAATAAGCCGAAAATCGAATTGGCCGTTTACGACGATCAATCGGATATTATTTCGAGCATCATGTCCGCGCGTGAGTTGTCGGATGACGACCGGACAAGCGTCATCATCGGGCCGATGGAAAGCGACAATATGGCTGCGGCTTCCGTGATAGCCAATGAGAACCGCATTCCGATCCTCTCTCCGACGGCCACGAAATCCGGCCTGGCGAGCATCGGGCCTTATGTGTATCAGGCGAACGTGGACATTGAAACCCGCAGTGAAACGATAGCCCGCTACGCGGTGAAGAATCTGGGCTTGAAGAAATTTGCCATTCTTTCCCCGTCGGATGCCTATGGAGAAATAACATCAAACACCTTTGCGAAGACCGTTGAGAAACTGGGCGGAGAAATTATCGCCTACGAAAAATTTTACGACAATACGCAGGATTTTAAATCGCAGCTCACCCGTATTCGAAAGTTGGGTTTCATTGATTGGGCCGCGCACGGATTGAAATTCATCCAATCGGCCAAATTTACGACGCGGCAGATCGATTCCCTTTATGCGGTCTATTTTCCGCCCGATTCAACGGGACAGGAGGAATATGCCGTTGCGATGGATCATCTGGACGGTTTGTTTTTGCCGATCTACACGGACGACATTCGATATATCGCTCCGCAGATGGCATTTTATAATATCAAGACGCAATTACTCGGCGGTGATAATTGGTATGATCTGACCGAATTAAGACTGCATCAGAATTATATCAAAGACGTGATCTTTGTTTCCGAATCGTATATGGACGGCAACGCTCAGGCAACAAAGACTTTTTATGACCAATATCGAAAATTTTACGGCAAAGATCCTGCGCGCGAAGCGGTATACGGGTTTGACCTGATGGAAATGATTGTCCATATCATTAAAAAAGGATTTTATTCGCGCGAGGAAATTCAAGCGGAATTAGCCAAGGGCCTGGAATGGAACGGGATTCACAATAAGATTATTTTTTCACAAACGTCACGCGTGAATCGCTCGGCCCAATTACTGCAATTCACCAACGGCGTGATTACAAAACAAACGGAGTAAAAAGCTTTCTCTTTCAAATCAATAATTTCAGGGGGGCATGATGAAGTCATTCATGCGAATTATTTTTATGGCGACGGGGGTTGTTTTTTCCTTTCTCGTACGCACTCTTTCTGCGCAAACCGACAGCGTAACGATCACCGAGGTGATGTACAATCCTTCCGGTTCTCAATCCACGGATGAATTTATAGAAATTCATAATTTCAGTAAAACCCGAACCTACAATATCAACAATTGGCTAGTTTCCGACAGCACGGCCGGCAATGATTCCGACAAAGTGGTGACTGCCGGCGAGGGAACGCTGCTGTATCCCGGCCAGTTCGGCGTCATCTTAGACGGCGACTATTTCGCGGGTGTGAGGCCTTACGACGCCGTCATCCCGGATACAGCGAGAATCCTGCGCATCGGCGGCACGAGCGTAACATTTGGAAACGGCGGTTTGACGAATGCATCAAAGACCGTCATGCTCATTAAATCCGGCGGAGCGCCGCGGGATACAATTTCCCGATTCCGGTATATGGGCAGTGCGGCAGCAGGTAGGTCGGAAGAAAAAATCATTTTGAATAACGATAATTCACCGATTAATTGGACCTCAAGTCTATATGCGAACGGCACACCCGGCGCTGCGCCGGAAACCGATCTGTCCATTTCCGGCACGCCGCTGAGGTTCAGTTCGTCCCGGCCGCTGCCGGGCAGCCGCGATACAATCCATGCCGTCGTGAAAAATGCCGGGATCAACACGGTCACCTTTTTCAAAGTAAAATTTTTCGAGGACGTAAATTTGAATTTCATTGCCGACAATGGAGAGGAAGTTGATTCCGCCCTATCTTCGGGCCCTTTAGATCGAAACGACTCTGCGCTTATTTCTGGCCTGACGCCGCCTCTGACCGCCGGCCAGCACCGATATATCGCGCAGTTTGCGGCTGTCGTTCCGGCGGATACGGTTCTCTTCAACAACTCCATTACAGATTCCATTCATACGAGCGCTGCGATGGACCTTGCCGTTTACGCCCTGCAATTTTCACCGGTTCTGCCGATGGCGGGCAGCGACGTTACGGTCATCGCAAAAATAAAAAATACCGGGTTGACGGCTGCAACGGCATGTACGGTGAGATTTTTCGATGACGCCAATGCTAATGGCTTGGCGGAGTATTTGGAGTTTGTTGATTCCGCCCACTTCTCCGGAAATCTTTCTGCCGGTGATTCCACGGCGATGAACGTGACCGTTCACACGCTTTCTTACCGGCGCCATCATTACATCGCTCAACTTGTTCCCGGCAGCACGTCGCCGCTGCCCGACGAAAATCCGGCGAATGATGCTCAGGCGGGTTCCGTCAATGTCACTGTGAAGCCGCAGTCGGTCGTCGTCAATGAAATCAATTATCATCCGGCGAGCGGCGCATCCACGGAGTGGATCGAACTTTTTAACCGCAGTTCCGACACGCTGGATTTAAAGAAATGGAAAATTGCCGATGAATCGAATTTTGATTCGCCCAAGACTATTTCATCTAATTCCTACAAAATGCTGCCGGGTGAATTTGTAATTATCGGAAAAGATTCGACGCTGTTTACCGACAAATTTCCCGGAGTGACGGCAACGAAGTTCTTCCTGGGGAGCGCCATGCCGACGCTCAATGACGGAGGCGATCAGGTAGTAATTTTCGACAGCCTTAACGCCATCGTGGACAGTCTTTTTTACAGCCCGAGCTGGGGCGGCGAAGTAGATCTCTCTTTGGAAAGAAGGGACGCTTCATCGAATTCCTGCGATGCCGCCAACTGGAGCACGTGCATCGCCTCTGCCGGCGCGACGCCGGGCAAAGCGAATAGCGTTACGAAACTGGATTTTGATCTCGCGATCACACCTTCGGATATTTATTTTACACCGGCTCATCCGGCCGCCGGCGAGCCGGTGGTCATTTCGGCTGTGATAAGAAATGCAGGCTTGCAAAATATCGGCACCGGTATTTCTGTGAAATTTTATTTCGACGCGAACGAAGACAGCATCGGGCAATCCGAGGAGCTGATCGACTCCTCAACGGTATCAGGACTGGCAAAAGGTGATTCGGCGGTCATTTCAATATCCTGGACCGTGCCGCTATCCAAAAGAAATCTATTGGGTCGAACCGCGTTTGTTTCAAAGCTCATAGGGATTGAAATTGCGTTTGCGCCGGACGGGCGCATGGAGAATAACCGTGCGTTTCAGCAGCTGAAGATCGGAACAAAAACCCAGTCGGCGGTCATTTCTGAACTGTTGTATAACCCGGACACGACGCAAATTGAATTCGTTGAAATATACAATCGCGGCCCAAACATTTTGAATTTACAAAACTGGAAAATAGCCGACGCTTCCACGTCAAAGTCAATTACCTCCGGCGATCATTTTTTCCTTCCGCAAACGTTTCGCGTGCTCACACCGGACAGTTCGTTCTTTATTAAATTTGCCCTCGTTCCTGAGAGTCTGGTGATCGTAGTGCCTTCGATGCCGAACTTAAATAATGATCAGGACGCCGTGGCGCTGCTCGATGACGTCGGTACGATCGTGGACAGCGTTTATTATTTCAACTCGTGGGGCGGGCCGCATGGCAAGAGCCTGGAACGCATTGATGCCAACGGATACGCGAACGATCCGGCGAACTGGACGTCGTGCATCGCCTCGTCGAAAGCCACGCCGGGCGCGCTTAACAGCATCCGTGGTACGCCGGGATTTCGGAGACAGGAAGTCATCGTCAATGAAATCATGTACAGCCCGTTTACGGGTGAACCGGAATATCTAGAATTATTTAATCCGTCGGGCGCCGCCATTAATATTTTGAACTGGAGCCTTGAGGTTGGCAGTTCAAAAGCTTTTCTGTCCTCGTCGGATTTTTCTCTTGGCGCCGGAAGTTACCTGGTGGTTGCCCAAAGCAGGAGTCTTTCCGGCCGGTTCCATGTACCGGAGCAACAGATCCTTGTGCCGGACAATTGGCTGTCGTTATCAAATTCCGGCGCACGCATCATACTGCGTGATTTAGTCGGAACGGTGATTGACAGCGTAGAGTATCTGCCGGGGTGGGGCGGGGGAGAAGGGATTTCACTGGAAAAAAAGAAAGCGGATGCGGACGGAAATGCCGCTGCGAGTTGGGGCTCATGTGTTTTTTTGGAAGGAGGCACGCCCGGAAAAGTGAACAGCCTTTTTTCAAATTCGCTGAAAAATAAAATCAAGATTTCCGCCGAACCGAATCCGTTTTTTGTGGATCAGGGCCAACCGACAAAAATTATTCTGGAATTGCCCGTCGTGCAGGCTCGCGTGACGATGAAAATTTATGATAACCAGGGCAGGCTCGCTTATACGCTGCTCAACAATTCGCTTTCGGGAAGTTACCGGGAAGTGATTTGGGATGGTAAAGACCGAAGCGGCAGCATCGCGCGCATGGGCATTTATATAATATATGTGGAGGCCATTGATGAAATATCCGGTTTCAGCAAAAGCGCAAAGAAAACGGTCGTTCTCGGAAGAAAATTATAGAATGAATATTATTCATTCTGAACGGAATCCGGCAGCACGCGAATCGCCTGATCTTAAGAATGAACCAATCCTATTTGGTTTGCGCCGGCGGCTGTTTTTTCGATTGCCATCTTTTATACCATTTGACCAATCCGAAGAGTGTAAGAATAATAAGAGCAAACACCGGCAATCCCGCGATCAGAAAAGTTATGACGCCGCCCAACGTGACGGCAAATCCTTTATACCCGCGCTCAAATCCTTCGCCGATCGTTGACCAGAATCCGCCGCTGCTGCTGATTCTGACCGGATACGGATCGTGAAAAGAAACGCGGATGGTGGAAAGGCCGGTTTGGTCCATCAGAAATTTTCTTCTGCCCTCAAAGCGATCGATGTGGTCCCGGATCTCATTGAGTTCCCTTTGCACAGCTAACACATCCGTCACGGTATGGGCGGTTCTCAGAATATCCAGATACTGCATTTCTGTCTTCTTGGCATTGTTCAGCCGCGCCTCCACGTCGTAAAATTCTTCCGTCACATCATCGCCGCGTAGGCCTTCGCTTTCTAATTTTTTCGCCAGTTTTTTGAGCTCCACCAATGCGGCTTCAAATTTTTCTGATGGAATTCTCAGCGTGACCGTTCCGCGCTTGACGTTCTCAAACGGGATTTCGGTATTTGAAGCGGCAATGAAGCCGCCGAATTGTTCCGTGATTTTCTGAATTTGCATATTCGCATCGTCGTACTTCTCAACTTCAAAAGCCAGGTCCGCTGATTTGATGATCATACGCGCTTTCACCAAAGTTTGCGACGCGTTTCTGAATTGAACTTTCTGGTCTTTTCCAGTGAGAACATCAGCCAAAGCACTTTTTTCCACACCGCTGGCAGCCATTTTCGCCGCTTTGCCGGCCAGCGCCCCTGCCCCACGACCGGGATTACCGATAGGGACCTGCTCCGTGGCTTGGGACATTTCTTTTTCGTCGTTGATCGGCGTTCCGCCGCCGCAGCCTAAATTCCATATGACCGCAAGCGCGATTGGAAAATTGAAGATCTTCATTTCACATCTCCTGTTTTAGGTGGATACCAAGCGGGATCTGTTGGCATGTTTCTCATTATCGCAAATAAGTCTATCGCCGGCACGATATTTTATCCGCATATTTTTTCGCAGTGAAATCATCATAGTCGGCGGCAGAAACGGAATTCAGAGAGTGGGAATCCGTGAGAACATAAATTCCGACAATTTGTTCAGGAGGCGCTTCGCCGAAGATGCGCTGGTAATCCGCGTACGGATTGACATTTTCTTCGATCCACTGGCGGGACGAATCGGGTTCGCTGCGAAGTACGATCGAGTATGTATTATAAAATAATTTTTCTTTTTTGACAATCGAACACGGAGACGCATGGGGGACCCAAATGTACCTTAGCGTAATCGGGATGCCGATCCAATTTTGATAAAAAATTACGGTCACCGCCGCCGCACGATCGGGATCGTCGTCGTCGATGAGATCGGGCTCGGGGAAATGCGTCACGCGCCACTTCCACGACAAATACGGATAGGATTTGATATTGTAACTAAAAGGCTTTACCAGCGCGACGGAGGCGTTCTGCGCCTGCGCGGAAAGAAAAAGATTTCTGTTTTCTTTCCGTACTGAATAGATTTTCTCGTTGTGCATGACGTTGTCGTCTTTTTTTCTCCAGCCCCACGAACGCGGATAGTCGTTCGATTCATTATCACTGAAATCGTCGATGGTAAATGCCGGCTGTCCCGATATCTCCGCTTCAACATACTCATTATTGTAGCCGTTGGAAATCATTTCATCAAACCCGGCAAGATGGTCCTGAATCAGCCTGAAATTTTCGCTGCGGAGGTCATAGATCTTCCAGCCCGATCCCGAAAACATGAGGCGCAAATCGGTTTCCTCCAATGCATCGGCGTGAAGGAGGCTGACTGTTGTCGCCGCTCTGTTATCTGTAATCTCTTCGTCGCCCCAGCGAACGGACGGATCGCCGCCCTTCAGGGAAAGGCGAATCAAATAACCTGAAAATTCCTTAGTCAATTTTTTTCGGGTGTCCTCGGTGTAACGTTTTTGCCAGGGCTCGGAGAGATTCACCCAATTGAGGGCGAACATCTTCCGCGTGATCTCTTCCCAGTCAAAAATATCGTCCAACGGATTTTTTGAAAACGCTTGAACCTGCTTCTGCACGCGCGCAGTGTCCCGGAGCCATTCGCGGAGAACCTGGTAATGACGTTTCAATGCGTCATTGGGCGATTGCGCCGGAAGCGGGCGTACCGGCATAAAAGAAAGGGAAAGGCCCCAAAGAAGACTGTGAATTAAGCGCAATGATGAACTCATGGTCAGGTCATTCTATTTTTTTCAAAACAACGGTATCCCGTTCCCATTCCGCATAGCTAAAATGCGATATCCAATCGCCGAGATTAACGTACTTTTTCGCACCGAAAAATTTTTCCTGCGGCAGGTGATGGTGGCCCATCACCACGATGTCCATGCCTTCGTCGAATTTCTTTTGAAAAAAACCATCGATGCTCCGATCGCCGATATATTTTTTATAGGTGCGGTCCTGACGGTTGCTCATATGCGAAAATGCGGTGGCGAGCGGGACCCCCAGATCGGGATGCAGCCAGCGAAATAAGAATATATTGAAGCGGCTGCGCAGGATTTTTTTCATGATGCGGTAGGATTTATCCCGGCCGGAAATTCCGTCGCCGTGCAGTAAAAATATTTTTTTTCCATTTATTGAGACCGTCAGGGGTTCATGATGAACGGCGATCTTTAAATTCTTTTCAAAAAATTGTCCTATCCAATGGTCGTGATTGCCCGTCACATAATGAATTTCCACGCCCGCTTCGCTCAAATCCATCAGCCAATGTACGCCCATAAAACATTGTTTAGGCAACACGTGTTTATACTCAAACCAAAAGTCAAAATAATCGCCCAAAATGTACAGCGTACGCGCTTCATTTCGGACCATCGTTAAAAATGACCGTAACGCCGTGTGTTTTTTTTCTTCGGACGGCGAATCCACGCCCTGCAGGTGAGCGTCCGACATAAAAAATATTTTTTCTTTGGCCATTACAATGTTACGTAAAAGAAGATGAATAAATGACCGTTTGGTTGCGCCCGGCCTTTTTTGCAGCATACATCGCACGGTCGGCAGCCGTCGTAAACTCCTCATTTTCGGGATTGGGGAGTTGGGCTCTGTTCTCAATCACCGAACAGAGGCCGAGACTGATGGTAATTTTAAACATGATACCGCCGGCTTTGAATTCGTTTTTTTCAATTTCCTGCCGCAGGGATTCGGCAAACAGGAATGCATTTTGCTGACTGATTTCAGGGAGCAGAATAACAAATTCCTCCCCGCCGTACCTCGCTAAAATATCGGACTCCCGGATTCGTGACTGTGCGACAAGAGCAATTCTTTTGAGGACCGTATCGCCTACGGCGTGTCCGAAGCGGTCGTTGACGCTTTTGAAAAAATCCAAATCGAACATGATCAGTGTGAGCTCAGCATGATAACGGATCGCGCGATGCAGTTCCTCTTCCAATCGCTCCTGGAAATACAGGCGGTTGTAAATTCCGGTCAATCCGTCGCGAACGGAGAGCTCATGAAGCTTGTCGATGGATCGGCCCAGAAAAAAACCGAACAGCCCGAAAACGGTCACGGTGCCTGTCATCATGTAGTTATAAAAAAATGAGAATTGATCGTATTCGTCGGAAAGGCTCCTTACAGAAACTTCAACGTGGAGCCACGGATGAATAAGAATGGCGCCGGCGGGCGCGCCGAAACCCAGAATAATTCCGATGAGCGTGTAACGGAACGTATGATTCATGACGACGCGGGTTTATATTTTTTCCGTAAATCCAAAATAAAAATAATTCCCGTCGAGATAAGGGCTATAATAACGATTCCTGCCGGGAACCAATTTCCGTGCCGGGTAAAGAAAGTTTCTTCGGATTGAACGTCCACGTCTCCGGTCAAAATGGTTTCTTCGCCGTTTTCGGTCTGCTTTCGGACGCGACCGTATGCATCGATGATATTGGAAATGCCTGAATTGGCGCACCGGGCGACGCCGATCCGGTTTTCGACAGCCCGCAAGACCGCTATCTGCGCATGCTGAGCAGGAGCGAAGGTGCCGTCGTACCAGGCGTCGTTGGTTACGATGACCAGAAAACGCGCTCCTTTGGAAATACCGTCGCGCACGATTTGCGGGAATACGGACTCAAGGCAGACGACGGCAGCAAATGCGATCGAATCCGTCTGTGTGCGGTCCTTGAATAAGGGCAACGTGAGGACTTTCATCGAATCGCCGGCGTAATAATCCGATGCGCCGATATCCATGGCCAAAACGTTCATGAAAAACAAAAAGTCCGGAACGTGCTCACCGAACGGGACCAGGTGGATCTTGTCGTAAAATGAAAAACCTTTTTGGTCCGGGCGCACGAGGAAGATTGAATTGAAATAATGGGGCGCCAAATGCCCGCCGGTTTCCTTGGCAAGCTTCCGGTCCGGGATACCCGTCAGCAGCGTGGTCCACGGATGGCGCAACGTATCTTGAATTTCTTTTATTCTACGTTCGTCATACCGTAATCGGTTTGGAATCGCCGTTTCGGGCCAGATGATGACATCGGTTTTCTGCGACCGGAGTTCCGCAGTCAGCCGCATGAGTTCCGTGTACGCAAAATCTTTCTCGAGCCATTTTCGATTCGGCTCGATATTCGGCTGGACGATAGCCACCCGGATTGTTTTCTCCGGGGGACGGTCCTTTGCAAGCGCTATGATACCGTAGATAGCCGGTGTAAGGAATAGCATGATCCATGCGGCACTGAGCCATTTCAAATTCAGCTGAGTCACGCTTTCCGGTTTTTGAATTTTTTTGATCATGAAAAAGATCAAGACGTTCAGCAGCACCATCCAGAAAGTAATTCCGTACATGCCGGTGAATTCAATGAATTGAATCAGCGGTGTATAATACGTTTGCGTGGTCGGCAGCGAATGCCAGGTGAATCCCAGTTCTCCCAGGGACTGTAAATAATCCAATGCGGTCCACAAAAAAGGCGCTAAAAAAAAACCGACAGCTCCGAGTTTCCGGCAAATATAATTTTGCAGAGCCCCATACAGTCCCCACCACACCGCGAGATACAGCACCGTTCCCAGATACAGTCCGATCGCCTGCAAAAGCGTCGCACCGCTGTTCCAGTTGAGCCAATACATCATCGCACCGATGGTGAAAAGCCCGAGCAGATAACCGGTGCGAAATCCGTGTTTATAGGCGGTGGTTTCCAAAATGAGAAAAAGCGGAACCAGGACGGCATAGGAAAAAAATCCGGTAAGAAACGGCGGGAAACTGAAAAAGAAGAGCACCACCGTTAGCGACGATAAAAAAAATTTGTTTCGCAGCATGGGATAACGGGGTTAGGAGCGAATGCGGAGAGGGTTCATGATTCTGCCGTACGAGTGCCGGCATGAACCCCTACCAATTCAATACATACGCAAATATCAGCGGGGCGACAATAGTAGCGTCGGATTCAATGATGAATTTGGGGGTATCCACGCCGAGTTTGCCCCACGTGATTTTCTCGTTCGGCACGGCGCCGGAATAAGATCCGTAACTCGTCGTCGAGTCACTGATCTGGCAAAAATAGGCCCAGAGCGGTATGTTCGTCCGCTGCAGATCCTGATGCAGCATCGGCACGACGCAGATAGGAAAATCGCCCGCAATGCCTCCGCCAATCTGGAAAAAACCCAACGGATGTTTTTTAGTTAATTCCGTATACCAATCTGCCAGTAGCATCATGTATTCCACGCCGGTTTTTATCGTGTAGATATTTTTTATACCGCCGGAAAGGCAGTGCGCCGCGTACATATTGCCCATCGTGGAGTCTTCCCATCCGGGAACAAAGATAGGCAGCTTCTTTTCTGCCGCGGCCGCCATCCAGCTGTCCTTCGTATCGATTTGGTAGTACTGTTTCAGCCTTCCGTTTAAAAGGATGCCGTACATGAATTCATGCGGAAAATATTTTTCGCCGGCTTTGTCCGCGCGTTTCCATTCTTCGAGCAGAACGTTTTCCAGCCGCCGCATCGCCTCCATTTCCGGAATGCACGTGTCCGTCACCCGGTTCATATGCCGGTCCAATAATTTTTTTTCATCCTGCGGCGTCAGGTGGCGGTAGTGCGGCACGCGCTCGTAATAATCGTGGGCGACGAGATTGAACAGATCTTCTTCCAAATTCGCGCCCGTGCAGCAAATGCCGTGGATTTTATCCTGACGGATCATTTCCGCGAGGGACAATCCCAATTCCGCCGTGCTCATCGCGCCCGCGAGCGTTACGAACATTTTTCCATTCTGCGCCAGAAGGTTTTCATACCCTTTGGCCGCATCCACCAGCGCCGCCGCGTTGAAGTGACGGTACTGATGTTCAATAAATTGTGAAATCGATCCTTTTGCCATAGCGGGGAGTTCCTTCAAAATCTAAGGTTCTGGTTAATGCCTGATCAAGATTGATAAAGTTAGAAAAAGGTATACGGCCCACCGCGGAACACTACCGGTCGCTGACTTTACCGTTTTTGAATTGCAGATACGTATAGTCCTTCAGACCCAGTTCATACGCATCCAACAAACGCACGCCTTCGCTGGGCTTGATGATGCCTTCTTTAATACGCTGGTCCACGGTCTTCTTGATAAGCTTGATGATTTCATTTTCATTGTATTGCACGAGCGACAAAACCTGGCTTACATTCGAACCCGGAATCGTCTCCTCGACGTAATAGTTTTCCGGTTCTTCATCGTCCATGAAAATGTGCACTTCATTCACTCGGCCGAACAAATTATGCATGTCGCCCATGATATCCTGATACGCGCCGAGTAAGAAAATTCCGAGATAATACGGCTGATCGTTCAGCGGATGCAATTCCAATTTGTCCTTGACGTCTTTGAGGTCAATGAACTTTGTGATTTTTCCATCCGAATCGCACGTGATATCCACAAGGGTGGCGCGTTTCGACGGCTCTTCATCCAGCCGGTGAATCGGCACGATAGGGAACAGATGGTCGATCGCCCAATGATCGAGCAGCGATTGGAAAATCGAAAAATTGCATAAATACTGATCCGCCAGCTTCGGCTCCAGTTCCGCAAGCTCTTCCGGAATCACCTCCATCGTTTTAGAATACTCGCGAATGACGGTGACAATTTCCCAATACAGGCTTTCCGCCTTGGCCTTTTCCGTCAGCGTCAGGTAACCCAGCGAAAAAAGGGACGTGGCTTCTTCACGCCGCTGCGCCGCATCATGATACACTTCGAGGTAGTTCGTATTTTTTTTGTGCAATTGATGACGGATGTCGAGCAGCTCCTGAATGATATCCGGATCGTCGGGGGTGTAATCAAATTTTCTTTGTGCCGGATGTTTTTCGATGTTGCCGAAAATTTCCAGCACCAGCACGGAATGATGGGCGACGATCGCGCGCCCGCTTTCGGTCACGATATTGGGATGCGGAATGTCCTCGCTGTTGCAGATTTCCAAAATCGTGTACACCACGTCGTTGGCATATTCCTGTAACGTATAATTCATGCTGCTGCGAAACGTTGTGCGTGATCCGTCGTAGTCTACGCCCAGTCCTCCGCCGACGTCAATGTACTGAATGGGCATGCCCATTTTATGGGCGCTCACGTAGATGCGCGCCGCTTCTTTCACGGCGGCTTTCACCGTGCGAATATCAGGAATTTGTGAGCCGATGTGAAAATGGAGCAGCTTGAACGTATGCGCGAGGTTGCGTTCCTTAAGAATTTCGATCGCTTCAATGAATTCCGGGGTGGAAAGACCGAACTTCGAATGATCGCCGCTCGACCCTTCCCATTTACCCGCGCTCTTTGTATTCAGTTTCGCGCGAATGCCGATGGCCGGCTCAACACCGAGCTCCTGTGAAATCTGCAAAATCTGTTTCAGTTCGGAAAGTTTCTCTACGACGATGATTACATTTTTTTTCAATTGCTTCCCCAGCAAAGCCATGCGTATGAAAGCAGCATCTTTGTATCCGTTGGCAATGATCAGCGTGTCTTTGTCTTCGATCAGGGCCAGTGCGACGTAAAGTTCCGGTTTGCTGCCGCATTCGATGCCGTAGCCGTAAGGAATGCCCGCGTCTAAAATTTCCTCGACGGCTTCGCGCAGCTGATTGACTTTGATCGGGAATACGCCTGTGTATTGGCCCTGATAATTATATTCGCTGATCGCGCTTCGAAAACTCTCATTGAGTTCTTTGACCCGGCTCCGCAGAATATCCTGAAAGCGGATCAGCACGGGAATTTCAATTCCTCGAGAACGAATTTCTTCGATGACGGTGTAGAGGTCAATAGATTTGTTGGGTTCTTTAGTGGGCGTAACAGAAATGTGGCCTTTAGGATTGATATGAAAATAACCGGCACCCCATTCCTCGACGTTGTAGATCTTGTTGGATTCTTCCGTGCTCCAAGCCAATGCGGTAGGCTCCTGATTTTTTTTTTGCGGTAAAATTTCGTTCTAAAAACATATTAAAAGCTCAATATAAATGCAATAGGGTTTTTTATAAATTTTACGGATCATGTCCGTCCCGGTTCGGCCGGGATAAATTCCTCACGATATGAGGAAAACGTCACATTGTTTTTGACGTAACAGGGTGGCCGTGCACAGTTGTTACCTTCACGGATAGGCAGAACAGGATGCGTACAGGATATGAAAAGGTACACAAAAAAGTCATTCACAGATTACTTGGGAATTCTGAAAAACTCAAATCTTTACACCGATCGCGCTGCCCGAATCGCCCGGAAATGGCGCGAGTGAACTTTTCGTATGCAGAAGTATCTTCGTTGCCCTTTCCGGCAGTCTCCGTTTGATGAAGGTCACGCGGCCGCGGCTTAACGTAAGGTTTAGTCCGCCGGGTTCCTGAGGGTAAACCAATAAAACGCTTGACTTATTAAAGATTATTTCTTATCTTTCAACAGGTTTTAATGCATTGAAAATTTCAAATTATATGAACCGGACCCTTTCATTTTTGATGTAATGAAAGGATTTTTTGTTTGCGGGCTTTTCGGTATCGTGTAGTGAGGATTGTGAACTTATGAAAGATAAAAAATTCAGACTGCTCTATTTTCCCGAACATCAGTCGGAAATGCGTGAAATCATGGTTTCGCGTAATCGTTTGTTGGTGATGGGAATTTCGTTGATTTGTTTTTTGTTTATTACCATGACCGGTCTGGGTATTCTTTTTTCTACGTATACCGGCGACGAACGGCTCGTCGCGCTCAATGGGGAAAATCAAATTCTGAAAAACGAAATTTCCGAAATGAATGACCGTATGGCAGGCGTCAGCCAGGAAATCGAAAAAATCCGGGCGAAAGACAGCGAACTTCGATTGGTCTCGAATCTGCCGGATGTCGAAGAGATGCTGAGGGACGCCGGTATCGGCGGAAGCGATTTTCAAATTGAATACAATCCGGATCTGATTTCCGGCGAAGCAGATGAGCTCATTCAGAAAAATTTGGCGAATTTGGAGAAATTAGAAACCAGTATGAGGCTGGAGACTCAAAGTTACGCCGAGTTGCAAAATCAGATCAACACCAATCTCAATCGTCTGTCTTATATTCCATCCATTTGCCCTTTGAAAACCGGACGCGTAACCGATCGTTTCGGCGCGCGCCAGGCCTTTCGCTCGTGGAAGGCGCATACAGGTTTGGACGTCGCCGCACGATGGGGCACTCCGGTTTACGTCACCGCCAACGGTGTCGTGGAATCGGTCACCTGGCGCAGCGGCTATGGCAAGTCTGTTATCGTGGATCACGGAGGCGGGATTAAGACGCTGTACGGACATTTGTCCGCCTATAAGGTACGCACCGGTCAAAAAGTGAAGCGCAACGACAAAATTGCTGAGGTTGGCAGTACGGGACTGTCCACCGGGCCGCATTTGCACTATGAAGTGCGCGTGAATGAGATCTGTCAGAATCCGGAATTATACATTTTCTTCGATATGGTCAATTATCTCGAAGTGAAATAGAATATATCAAATTGACTTGACTATGACGGCAAATTGAGTAATTTGGTCTCATGAACAAGGATTCGGTTTTTCACGAAATATTAAACGTTTTTACAACAAAGGAACTGATATGATTTGGAGTTTTCTCACCGAGCACTGGTGGCTGCCGTTTTTGGTTGCAGTTTTATTCGGGCATGTGACCACCGTTTGTGTAACTTTGTATCTTCACCGGGATCAGACGCACGGAGGACTCATGATCAAAGCCCCGGCAAGCATTTTCATGCGGTTTTGGATTTGGCTGAGTACGGGCATCAATACGCGTGAATGGGTGGCGTGCCACCGCAAGCATCATGCATTTGCGGATGAAGCCGACGATCCGCATAGCCCCGTTAACCACGGCATTCTCGGAATTATTATCAAAGGCGTCTACTACTATCGCCAGACGACGAAAAATTTTTCCGTGATCGAAACCTACGGCAAGGGCACGGTCAACGATTGGCTGGAAAAATATTTTTTCACGAAATTGCAATACCTGGGCGTCGTGTTACTGCTGGCGGTGGATATTCTTCTATTTAACGTGGCTTACGGACTCGGGGTCTGGATTATTCAGGTCGGCTGGATTCCGTTTTGGGCGGCGGGCATAGTCAATGGAGTCGGACATTATTTCGGATACCGTAATTTTGACGTTAATGATGAAAGCCGTAATATCATGCCTATCGGCATCATTATGGGAGGCGAGGAACTGCATAATAACCACCACAAACATCCTTCGGCGAGCAAATTTTCAGAACGCTGGTTCGAATTTGACATTGGCTGGATGTATATCCGAATCCTTATGTTTTTGCGCTTGGCCAAAGTCAAATTTTCCGACTTATCTAAGTGATATGAGTGAAAAGAACCCGTGGTGCGCTTTTTGGCGTGCACGGCATAACAAACAACCTGTAAACCCCGTTCACAAAAGAGCGAACGGGGTTTTTTTATGAATTTTTTCGAAAATACTTGAAATTTATGCCGCCGTACGCTTGACTTTCCATAACGCATTCCGTACCTTACTTTAGTATTTTTTCGCTTCCATGGTTTTCAACCATCATGACGCCGTTGGACCAATCACTGATTCGAGCAGAAAATCTCAAAAAATTTTATTCGCCTTCCAAAAGAGTTTTTCAAAGAAGAGTACCCGAAGTCAGGGCGGTGGACGGCGTCTCGTTTGAAATAAAGAGATCGGAGACCCTCGGGCTTGTCGGTGAATCGGGCTGCGGCAAAAGCACAACGGGACGGTGCCTCATCAGACTGGTGGAACCGACGGACGGAAAAATTTACTATCAAAATACGGATGTGACGTCGTTGAACTCCGCCCGGCTTCGGGCGTACCGCCGTCAGTTGCAAATAATTTTTCAGGATCCATTCAGTTCTTTAAACCCGCGCTTGACCGTCGACACCATGTTGCGGGAAATCCTGAAGATCCACCGTCTTGCGGAAGGCACTGCGGCTTCGTCGCGCGCGTTGCAACTGATGGAGATGGTCGATCTGCCGGCAGAGGCGCTCCATAAATTTCCGCATGAATTTTCGGGCGGTCAGCGCCAACGTATCGGTATCGCACGCGCGCTGGCGGTCGAACCGAAGTTCATCGTCTGCGACGAGCCGGTTTCGGCGCTGGACGTTTCGATCCAGGCGCAAATTGTCAATCTTTTGAACGACCTGCAAAAAAACTTGTCGTTGACGTACTTATTTATCGCCCACGACTTGGCGATTGTCCGTCATATCTCGGATCGCGTGGCGGTGATGTATTTGGGCAAAATTGTCGAGAGTGCGGAAACCGAGGAACTGTATCACCATCCGCAGCATCCGTATACGCACATGCTTTTTGCGGCGACGCCGGTTCCTGATCCGGATTCAAAAAAAATTCGGGCCGTTCCCGCCGGCGAAATTCCCGGTGCGCCATTGGCGCAGTCAGGGTGTTCTTTCCATCCGCGATGCGCTTACGTGAAGTCCGAATGCCGGGAGATCGAACCGGAGCTAAAAGAAGTCAAGGGGAATCACTTTGTAAGTTGTCATTTTCCGTTAGGCTATTGAAACCCATAACCGCAGAGGCACGAGGAAACGATGCGGGTGCCTTTGAAAAAAATCAAATATTCATGAGGTCATACAATGGATGAAAAGAAAATTAATTTTATGGAGCAAGATGTGGATGACGTCACGATCATGCACGTAAAAGACAAGCACCTGGACAGCCGGTTATCGTCTCTGTATAAGCAAGAGTTTGTTGCGATGAAAGATGAAGGCACGACGCAGGTCGTCGTGGACCTGACTGAAGTGGATTTCATCGACAGTTCCGGGCTGGGCGCGTTGCTGCTCGGGCGGCGGCTGTTCACCGCGGACGAGGGCGATTTGCGCATTATCGGCGCGCATGAAAAAGTGCTGCACATGTTCAAAATCGCCAAACTTGACCGCGTGTTCGAATTTTTTGACACCCAGGACGCGGCCGTGAAAAGTTTCGGAGAATTAGAAGGATAGCTTTCGGCGTTGACTTTATTTTTTTATTTCTGTAAGTTGCTTCGCTTAAAACCATTCGACGGGATTTTTCAATTAACCTCATCTGACGGGGGCTTCATGGAAGAAATTCTCAAGCGGTTACGAAACGACACACCCGGCGTGAGCGCGGTGGCCTTGGTGAGCAATGACGGATTGATCATCTCGTCACTGCTGCCCGATACGATAGAGGCGGAGCGCGTTGCCGCGATTTCTGCGGCGCTGCTTAATCAGGGCGAGTCCAGTTCCGAAGATGCGATGCTGGGCGAGATGTCGCAAATTACGATTCGCGGAAAAGAAGGATTCATTGTCATTTCGCGTGCGGGCAAGGAAACCCTGTTGACTGTTTTTACTACGACCAGCGCAAAGCTGGGGTTGGTATTGTTCGATATCAGCTGCGTGTTGAAAGAATTAAAATCCCATGTGAATTAACATGCATTTATCACATCACAAATATTTTGAGCAGATTATTGCGAAGGTTACCGCCATAGCGGCGGACAGCACAGTGGCAGTGGTTTCGACAGACGGCATGGTCCTAAATTCGAACGTTGCGGACGCCACGCTGGAGGCGCAATTGTCCTCATTTGCGTCCGTGTATTTGGATTATGGAAAGAAGATGGTCGCCATACCTCCCGATCCGAACCGGGACGTCGCCCGCGATGCCGTTCAAACCATGGTGACCGTCGGTGCGCAAAGGTTCATTATGATAACGCAATTGGTGGCGGACGCGATGCTGATCATCGTCGGGGAGGATAAAACAAAGATCAATGCCATGCTGAAAATATCATTGGAAGAAATTGATCATGCCAATGCGATGATCTTGGAAAAAGAGATTCTCTTTTGAAAGCTTGATTTAGCCGCACGAATACTCATCCGTTCATTATTAATCCGTAAACGTACATGAAACACTATCAAAGTATTTTAGAAGTTATTGGGCGTACCCCGCTGGTCAAGCTCAATCGCATCGGCGCCAACCTGCAGTGCAACCTGTATGCTAAATGCGAGTTTCTCAATCCCGGCGGTTCGTTGAAAGACCGAATCGGTAAAGAGATGGTGGAGGCGGCGCAAAGAGAAGGACGTATCAAGCCCGGCGAAACGCTGATCGAACCGACAAGCGGGAATACGGGAATCGGCATTGCGCTCGCCGGAGCCGTATACGGGTATCGCGTGATCATTACGATGCCGGAAAAAATGAGCAGGGAAAAGCAGGTTGTGCTCGAAGCACTCGGTGCGGAAATTATCCGGACGCCCACGGAAGCGGCGTACGATTCTCCGGAAAGTCATATCAGTGTAGCCAAACGCCTCCAATCCGAATTGCCCAACGCCCATATTCTCGACCAGTATTCGAATCCGAACAACCCTCTGGTGCATTATAATGAGACCGCAAAAGAAATTCTGGATGATCTCGACGGCAAGGTGGATATGATTGTGATGAGCGCCGGAACGGGAGGTTCCATCACCGGCGTGGCGAAGCGTATTAAAGAAGCCAACCCAAGCTGTATCATCGTGGGAGCGGATCCGGTTGGCTCGATCCTCGGAGGAGGAACCGAAGTCTCTACGTATAAAGTGGAAGGTATCGGCTACGATTTCATTCCGAAAGTTTTAGATCCGGCTGCGGTGGATATGTGGGTAAAAACGGAAGATCAATCGTCGTTTCTGCTGGCGCGGCGTCTTATCCGGGAAGAAGGATTGCTCGTTGGCGGTTCAAGCGGAGCGACGTTGTTTGCGGCTTTACAGAAAGCGCCCGCACTCAAAGCAGGGCAAAACTGCGTCGTGGTTCTGCCGGACGGCGTTCGCAATTATATGACCAAATTTGTTGATGACCAATGGATGCGCACGAACGGATTTTTTGAAACGAAACCGATTCACGGCCTGGTGAAGGATATTCTCTCCAAGGATTCGACGCGTCCGAAAGTCGTTTGCGCCGATGATATGCAGAACGTCCAGCAAGTCATTGCCATCATGCGTGAGAAGGGCATTTCACAGCTGCCCGTCACTTCCGGCGGCGTGCTCATCGGCATTGTTTCCGAAGCGGATCTGATGGAATTCATCGGTTCGGGCGCCGGTTACGCGCACGCGCTCGTTTCGAAATGTATGAATCGCCAGGTCGCGGTAGTCGGTTTTAATACGCCGATTTCAACTTTGCAGGAAACGCTGCGAAAGAGCCAGGCCGTAGTGGTCGTCGACGATCATCGTAAACCGGCGAGCATCATGACGCGGATCGATTTGCTCGATTATCTGGCGTCGAAATGAAAATTAAGAATTTGCGCCAGAGGCGCATCAGCCATTGGCTGAAAGAATTGGAATTTGTTTTGGACCCGGACGTTGTAATTTTGGAATTTCGGTTGCAAAAATTGAACTAAGAAAAGGATAAGCAATGGGTTTTTCTACGGATGCGATTCATGCGGGGCAAATTCCCGATCCGACCACGGGCTCGGTGATCATGCCCATTTATCAGACCTCGACGTATGCTCAGGAAGAATTGGGCGTAAGCAAAGGCTTTGACTACGGGCGCACGATCAACCCGACCCGGCTGGCGTTGGAAGCGAATATCGCCGCATTGGAGAAAGGAAAATCCGGATTTGCTTTTGCGAGCGGCATGGCGGCGATCACCAATATTGCGGCTTTGCTCAATGCGGGCGACCACGTTATCTGTTCAGATAATGTGTACGGCGGCACGTTTCGTTTTTTTGATAAGATCATGAAACGGTTCGGATTGAATTTTTCCTGGGTCGACACCTCGGATATTGAAAATATAAAATCGGCAAAAACGCCCTTGACAAAAATGATCTTCGTAGAATCGCCGACCAATCCGATGCTGACGTTGACCGACCTTTCGGCCGTGGCGGAATATGCAAAACAGAATAAATTAATTTCAGTGGTGGACAATACGTTCATGAGCCCGTATTTCCAGCGTCCGTTGGAATTTGGAATTGATATTGTCTTGCACAGTACGACCAAATATATCAACGGTCACAGCGACATGATCGGCGGGATCGTCGTTACGCGTCGTGAGGATATTGCCGAAAGACTGAAGTTCTTACAGAATGCGATCGGCGCCGTGCCGTCGCCCTTTGACTGCTGGCTCGTGTTGCGCTCGACGAAAACGCTTGCCCTGAGGATGAAACAGCACAATGAAAACGCCCTTGCCATGGCGAAATTTTTAAGCGGACAACCTAAAGTGAAAAAAATATATTATCCCGGATTGCCTTCGCATCCGCAGCATGCCCTGGCGAAAAAACAGATGAGCGGATTCGGCGGCATGATTTCGATCGAATTAGGCTCTCTGGAGAACGGTAAGAATTTGTTACGCCACGTCCATATTTTTGCGTTAGCCGAAAGTCTTGGCGGTGTGGAGAGTTTGATCTGTCATCCGGCGAGTATGACTCACGCGTCGGTCCCTCCGGAAGACCGTGCGAAATTGAATTTGACGGACGGACTCGTCCGGTTATCGGTGGGCTGTGAAGATTCGGAGGATTTGATCAGCGATATTAAGTCGGCGTTAGAACACGTTTAGATTTTCCATTTTCGATGGACGATTGATGACCGAGAAAACATCGAGTGAATAATCATCCATCATCAATTATTGAATATGATTCAAATCAACTACGATAAATGCGATCTTTGCGGAGCCTGTGTAGGGGTGTGTCCGTTCGACGCATTGGAATTATCCGAAGTGCGATTGGACGTTATCCACTCCCGCTGCACGGAATGCAATTTTTGCGTTGAAATTTGTCCGTTCGAGGTCTTGAACAACGACGGCGTTCCCCTTCGCCCGCGCGCTTCGGAGCGGCTCAAAACCTCTTCCCCGGCGGTGTGACCGAATGGCCGATTATTTTACGACTTCTGTTCAAGATTGGCAGTATGGTTTATCGGCGTTTTTTATTCTTGGAATCTTTCTTGCCGCAGCGGAAGTTACGCGGAAATATTTGGGCTGGTCGGGCGAAGTTACCCGGAAATTAACCCATATCGGAACCGGTTCAGTCATTTTTTTTTCTCCTCTGTTCTTATCTTCCAAAATTCCAGCCCTTACTCTGGGTATTTTTTTTACCGTATTCAACCTGATTGCGCTCCGGCTTCATTGGCTCAAGGGCATTCACGGCACCGCACGCATCAGCTACGGGACCGTGTATTATCCTCTGGCATTTTCACTGCTGATCTTTTTCTGCTGGGACCGTGATAAGCCGGCGCTCATGATTGCAATGGCCGTGCTCGCTCTGGGCGATCCGTTCGCGGCCGTGGTAGGCGGAAGATGGAAACATCCGCACCGTTACCATTTGTGCGGCGACGGGAAAAGCCTTGAAGGCTCTGTCGGAATGTTCGCAATGTCTTTTCTTGTGGTTGTGGGAAGTTTTTATTATCTTTCTTTTTGGAATTTTTTCCCTTGGTCCTTGGAGTGGATTTGGCCGATTTCCGTCGCTGTCGCCATGCTGGCAACGGTTGCGGAGGCGCTTTCATTCAGGGGTTCGGACAATCTGACGATTCCGATCTGCATCGCGTTCGTCATTCATGTGATGACGCATTCTGCGGATCCTGCAAAATTAATTTTAGCCGTAGGGGCTTCCGCGCTGATAACTGTGGGCTCATTAAGATTCAAATTCTTGAATCCGAGCGGTGCAGCAGGCGCGTTTATTTTGGGTTCGGTCATATTTGGAATCGGAGGCTGGATATGGGCGGCGCCGATCCTGACGTTTTTCATAACTTCCAGCGTCCTTTCAAAATGGGGAAGCCAAAGAAAACGGGCATTTGATCTTGTTTTCGAAAAGGGGAACACACGGGATATCGGACAGGTTATTGGCAACGGAGGTCTCGCAGGCGCCGTGGTTCTGGCTGATTATTTTTTTCCAAACCCGCAGTGGTATCCGGTTTTTTTAGGAATCGTTGCGGCGGTTACGTGCGACACCTGGGCAACCGAGGTCGGAATTTTTTTTCGGCAGACGCCGCGGAATCCGTTGAATTTTCATGCCATGGAACCGGGAAGTTCCGGCGGGATGACGCTGTCCGGCACCGTCGGCGGCCTGGCCGGCGCGGGGGCGATCGCGGCCTGTGCGGCAGCGGTGAACCCGGGCTTTTCAGTAAATATTTTTTGGATTCTTTTTGCGGGCCTTGCCGGAAGCCTTGCAGACAGTGTTCTGGGAGCTACCGTGCAGGCCCAATACCGATGCGACGTTTGCGGTAAAACGACGGAACAAAAAAAACACTGCGAACAGAAATCTAAACTCATCCGCAGATTTGAATGGGTGGACAATGACCGCGTGAATCTGATTTGCGGCCTCACCGGTGGATTGACCATTGCCGCCGCGGGTATTTATTTAAAACAACATTGAGGAACTCATGTTTATCGGGCGGGTAGTCGGAACGGTCTGGGCAACCAAAAAGGTTGAAAACGTCAAATCGCTTCGATTTTTGTTGATACATCCGGTGAATATTGACAAAGCGCCAAATACGAATGTCGTGGTGGTTGCCGATACCCTCGGAGCGGGTATGGGCGAATTGGTTATTTGCGCCTACGGATATGCCGCGAGAAAGGCGCTGAGCGATACGCCGACCGACCTCTCCATCGAAGCGGCGGTGATCGGCATCGTGGACGAAATAGAAGTGGATGAAGAATTACTGAACGGATTATCCGCCGAGAAATTACAAAAGCACATTCCTCCCGACCCCAAGCATAAATGAAAATATCCTTTAATCCCGACATGTATTGGTTCATAAGAAATTTCTGTTTTGCTTTCATTGCGTTTCTTTGTTTTTCCGCAAATTTAGACATTCATGCGCAGGCGAATATTTCCAAATTCAAAGACAGTTATGTTGATTCCTCGGGTGCAAAAATTGAATTGCTGCCGACCCATGAAGATAGCGTGTTTGTGAAGGGAGAAGAATATTCCTTTGCCGGGGTCGACGATAAGGGAAACAAGAAAGGGCTGTCGGTGTTCGATCAAGCCGGGCTCAATCTGAAATTGAGCATCGGAGAAGAAGAAGAACGCGAGCTCGGGAAAATGACAAGGATCGGGGCGTGGCTCGTGAATACGATCACACGTATTGCCACATTGACTTTTGTCAACCCGGATCTCGGATCCAATCGTTTTTACTTTCATAATGAAATTTTTAAAGAAGATTTGAAACGCATCATCGCTTTGTATGAACAGCAGGGCTATTTTAATGCCCGCATCGTGAAATACCGCGCCGATTTTTCGCCGGACCGCAAGAAAATTGCGATCAAAATCTATATTTTTGAAGGTCCGTCCACCGTGCTGGCGAGAGACCCGACGATCAAAATCAATTCCTCGGTGCCGCTGGTGGACGCGGAAAATGAACTGAGCGACAAGCAGATCATATCCAATCTGATTACCCAAAAAAACGACCGGCTCGTTCAGGAAAATGTTGAGGCGGCAAGAACCGCGATCCAAAAAACTTTCAATAAACAAGGCTATCCCTCTGCGGAAGTTTCTGCGGTAATTGACACCGCTTTGCATGAGCCGTACAAAGCGGCCATCGAATACGGGGTCATTCCGGGCCGCTATGCCGTGTTCGGAAAAACGACCGTATCGGGTAATTTTTATAAGAATATTTCCTTGAGGAAGAATGCGACCGATACGACGTCCAAAATTGTAGACGACGATGTGATTTTTCGAAAAGTCCGGTACCGGGCAAATGAGACGTTCGATCCAGATCGCCTGTCCCTGACCGTCGGCCAGATCAACGGGCTCGGTGTCTTCCGATCGGTCAAGCCGTTGATGACCAAATTCCGCGGGCGCGTTGATTCGACCTTGATGGAGCCGCGGGAGCGCCTGTCCTTCATGCTCGATTCGGTCAAAAGGGGTTCCGGCAACCGGCTCTCCACAAATGAAAACGCAGATCTGCGGCGATGGGGAATTCCGGTAGATACGCTGGATGTAGCCATTGCGGTTGCGGAACGGAAAGAACGTACGGTCAAACCGGGTCTCGGTTTTACGACCGATTTTCGTGACCTGCCTCACGATGAAAAAGGCAAAGGCTTGTCGACGCTGCCATTTCTGATATTGCAGGTTTCCTGGCAAAGCAAAAATTTTTTCGGCGGAGCCCGAAAGATGCAGATCACTTCGCAAATCAGCAAGGGTATCAGCCCCGGTAACGGAATACTATTTGCAAATTACATGCTGACAAAAATCACGTTCCGCCAACCCTCCTACAAACTACCGTTCATCCGCGATGCCGATAATGATCTGCTGATGACGATGGCTTTGGAACGCAACAATACCGTCGCGTTCGACGTGGTCAAATATGAAGCGTCGCCGACGTTCATACGACAATTGAATCGTGAAATGAGCATGAATTTGACTCCGCTTTCCTTCACAACTCAAAATGTGCGCCGCGTCTTGAATGCCGATACAACGATCAAGTTCTTTACGACCAATAGTAAAGCCGGATGGACGTACAACAGCAGCAACGATTTCTTTTTTCCGACATCCGGTTTCTTGATCTATCTCAACAGCGATTTCGCGGGTTTTTTTCTTCCTTCGGACTTGAAATACCTGAAATTGAATTTGGACAGCCGACGGTATATCGGCCTGACTAAAAAGCTAACCCTGGCGCTTCGGGCGCATGCGGGATCGGCCATTCCGTACCGCAGCCGAAAGGGCAAGAAAGAAGTTCCGGTCAGCGAGCAGTTTTACGGCGGCGGTCCAAACAGTATACGAAGCTGGGGTATTAAGGAACTGGGTGTTATAAAAGAGGTGAGTGGCAGCAGCGTAACTTTCTTAGGCGGTAACAGCATTTTAGAAACCGGTGCGGAATTTCGATACAATATTTATTTATCCAGACAGCCGAATGATGCCATTTTAGGGATGGATCTCGCGGCGTTTGTGGACGCGGGCAACGTATGGACAGAACATGATTTTACGAATCAACCCGCCGGCCTCTCTAACAAGCCCGTCGTGGCCGTGGGAGGCGGTTTGCGTATCCGTACCTTGATCGGTCCGGTCCGTGCTGATTTCGGATACAAATTGCAGGATGTCCATCGCCTGATAATCGAATCGGTCGACGGGCAGAGCGTAAAAACGATCAGTCCGGCCCAGGCAAAGAAAATTTCGCCCTTCGCGATACAAATTACGTTAGGTCAGGCATTCTGAAAAAAAGAGAAAAAGCAATTTTGGATACGGAAATCAGTAAAGGAAGAGTTCGTCAATGGAAACATGCGCTGCCGCTCATCCTATGGATGGCTGTAATTTTTGCATTATCGTCCATTCCCGGCGAGTCTCTTCCGCATACTGACATTACATTAGCGGATAAAATGGTGCATGTCACCGTGTATGCCGTTCTGGCCTTTTTATCTTTCCGAACGGCGACGTATTATGTGGCGGTGACCGGGATATCGCGAATATCAGCTTACGTGACGAGTGCCGGGATGTGCGTGGGCTACGGCGCGTTGGATGAACTTCATCAGTTGTTTGTGCACGGGCGCTCGTGCGAATTTTTGGATTTCTGTGCGGATGCCGCATCGGTATTGATAGTTCATGGTTTGTTGTATCACCAAAAAACAAAAATGAAAGATGTCTCTGCTAAATAAACTTAAAGAGCGGCTGACCAAAACGCGCGCCAATATTTTCGGACGTCTATCAGCCGTCTTGCAGGGGAAAGCGGTCATTGATGGAAACGTGCTCCGGGAGATTGAAGAAATTCTAATTACGGCCGATGTCGGAGTGGCTACCTCGCATAAAATTTTGGAGCGGCTTCGGGAGCGCATAAAAAAAGAAAAAGATGTAGTCCCGCAAGCGATGATCGGATTCCTGGAAGAAGAGATGGAAAAACTGGTCGTTCCGGTTGACCGTAGCTCGTGGGAGGATCAGTTGCGGACTTCCAAACCGTTTGTTATTTTTGTCGTGGGCGTAAACGGAACCGGGAAAACAACAACGATCGGGAAACTTGCCGGAAAGTTCGCCAAAGCCGGAAAAAAGGTCCTGGTAGTTGCCGGCGATACGTTTCGCGCGGGCGCTTCAGAGCAATTGGAAATTTGGGCGCGGAGGTCGGACGTGGAAATCATTCGTCAAAGAGACGGAGCGGATCCGGCCGCGGTGATTTTTGACGCGATGGCGTCGGCTAAGGCGCGCGATTTCGATGTGGTTTTGGTGGATACGGCGGGACGGCTGCACACAAAAATTAATCTCATGGAAGAATTAAGAAAAATGAAGCGCGCGATCGAGAAGCAGATCCCGAACGCACCGCATGAAACAGTTTTAGTGTTGGACGGCACTACCGGCCAAAATGCGATCCAACAGGCCAGGCAATTTTCGCAATCGGTTCATGTGACGGGACTCATTTTGACCAAACTCGACGGCACGGCCAAAGGGGGTGCGGTTTTGGCGATTCAACAGGAATTGAAAATTCCCGTGAGGTACATCGGCATCGGCGAGGGTATTGACGATCTGGTGGAATTCAATCCTCACGACTTTATCAAAGCGATCGTGGAATAACCGGATCTGCCGCGCTGGCGGCAAGACCGGGGGCTGAAAGTGTCCCGGCGTCGATAACTGACAGAAAAGATCATGGCAAAAAAAATCAACTTGATACTCGGCATTCACAACCACCAGCCGGTTGGGAATTTCGATTTTGTTTTTGAGGAAGCATACCAAAAAGCGTACCGGCCTTTTCTCGATGTGGTCTCGCAATTTCCAACGATCAAGATCGGAATGCACTTCACGGGAATTATTTTCGACTGGATCGACCGCACGTATCCGGAATTTGTTTCGGATCTGCGCAGGCTCGTTGAGCGCGGTCAGATCGAAATGATTGGCGGCGGATTTTATGAGCCGATCCTGCCCGTGATTCCGGACGAAGACAAAATCGGACAAATAAAGAAATTGAGCGATTACATCGAAGAAAAAACCGGAAGGCGCCCGCAGGGCATGTGGATCGCGGAACGCGTTTGGGAGCCGCATCTGCCGAAGCCCATTCATCAGGCGTCCATGCGATACGTCGTTTTGGATGATACGCATTTTCAATATGCAGGATTGGACGAAAAGGGCCTGAACGGCTATTACATGACGGAGGAAGAAGGGTACAAGGTCCGTGTATTTCCTATTAGCAAGCGGCTGCGCTATACGATGCCGTTTGAGGAACCCGAGAAAACGATCGCGTATCTCAGGAGCCTCGCCACCAAAGAAGGGTCTGCGCTGGCGGTATTTGCCGATGACGGTGAGAAATTCGGAATCTGGCCGGAAACTTACAAACACGTTTACGAAGAAAAATGGCTGGAGAAATTCTTGAAGTTGCTCGTGGACAATCAGGAATGGATCCGCCCGATGCACTTTTCGGAGGCGCTAACGAACCTCAAGCCTCTCGGAGTGGTGTATCTGCCGGCGTCTTCCTACAGCGAGATGCAGCATTGGGCTTTGCCGATTAAGGGATTTCGGGCCTACGAAGAGTTTGAAAACAAACTCAGGGAACAAAAGCTATTCGATGATTACGGGATATTTGTTCGAGGAGGATTCTGGAGAAATTTTTTTGTAAAATATCCCGAGGCGAATCGCATGCACAAAAAAATGCTTCGCCTCAGCCAGCGGCTTCACATGGTAAAAGCCGCGATGACGACGGCGTCCGATCCGGAGGTCCAGGAGAAACTGCGCATCCTGGAATTGGCACAAGACCGCTTGTGGGCGTCGCAGTGTAACTGCCCCTATTGGCACGGGGTCTTCGGCGGAATTTACCTGAACAACATCCGTTATGCTATATATAAAGAAATGCTGTTATCGGAAAAATTTCTCGATGCGATCGAGTATGCCGACCGTCCGGATTGGTTTCATTACGAAAAAACAGATTACGATGCGGACGGAACGGAGGAGATTTTGATCGAGTCCAAGAAGCTGAATGTATATCTGGACCCGGAGCGTGGCGCCGGCTTGTTCGAATTGGATTACAAAGATGTGCCGATGAATATCACGGATACGATGACGCGCCGCGAAGAAGGTTATCACCAAAAACTGGCTGAGCTGCGGGATCAGGAAGCAACCGAAAATTCCGGAAGCGGCAAAGAGGATTCCATTGCAAGCATTCACAACCGGGTTTTAACGAAAGAAAAAAATCTGCATAAATTTCTTTTGTACGATCATTACCTCCGGCAGAGTTTTGTTGACCATTTTATTACGCCGAAGGGTTCCCTGGAAAGTTTTTACAAGGGCGATTTTGAAGAATGCGGCGATTTTGCAGGCGCCCCGTATATGTGCGAAAATGTTTCGGGCGGTAACCCCGTCATCGTAAGTTTTTCACGCGAAGGGGATGTGAGCGGGTCGCGCATCCGGCTCCGGAAAGTCTATACTTTGATCCCCGGCACGTCGGCGCTGGAGGTGGATTATGAAATTTCAAATACGGAGAAAAAAAGTATCCAGATTATTTTTGGTCCTGAAATGAATTTTACGTTACTGGCGGGCCATGCAGCGGATCGCTATTATTATTTCGAAGGACAGGAACTCGAAGACAGGATGTTAGCGGGCAAAGGCATTTGTGAAAACGTTTCGGACATGGGAATGATCGACGAATGGCAGAGCATCCGCCTGAGTTTGACATGGAATCAAAAAGCAACGGTGTGGAGATTCCCTGTGGAAACGGTTTCGCTCTCAGAAGAAGGATTTGAGCGGGTGTATCAAAACTCTTGTGTTTTTCCTCATTGGCGATTATTATTGAAACCTAAGGCGTCATGGAACGTAAACATCAAGTTGGCGTTAAGCCGGCAGATTTGAATGAGCGGGGCAGGCGCAGGATACTTGTGAGAGTAAAAAAAATTTTTTGAAAAATACACATAGGTAAACGCGATCAAGATGTCTGTTTCAGGAGTGTTCACTGATTATTACTCGGAGAATAAAATGAAAAAGAAGATCCTGTTGCCCTCGCTGTTCATTCTCGTTGTCGTTATGGTTCTCACCGGATTTACTCAAACGGGGCAGAACGCCTACCGCAGCTTGCAGAAATTACAATACGTCCTGTCCGTCATTTCGCAGACGTATGTCGAAGACGTTAATTCGGATAAACTGGCAGATGATGCGATTATCGGTGCGCTGAAAGGCCTGGACCCCCACTCGGTCTATATTCCGCCAAAAGAATTGAAGAATGTGAAAGAGGAATTTCAAGGAAATTTTGAGGGCATCGGCAGCCAGATTGATATCATCAACGGCGTCCTTACGATCGTGACGCCGGTACCGGGAAGCCCTTCGGAAAAGATCGGTATTTTGGGCGGCGACAGGATTATCCGGATCAATGACGCGCCGACCAAAGGCATTACCGTTGAAGGAGCCGTAGCGAAATTGCGCGGGCCCAAAGGCACCAACGTCCACCTCAGTATTCAGCGTCAGGGCGTGGAGGGTTTGCTGGAGTTCAATATTGTCCGCGATAAAATTCCCGTTTACAGCGTGGACGCAAAATTCATGCTGGATAATACGACCGGCTATATCCGCTTTGTACGGTTTGCCGAAACCACGTCGGATGAAATTGAGCAGGCGCTGCAGGAACTTGAAGCCAAAGGCATGAAGCAGCTCATTTTCGACTTGCGCAATAACGGCGGCGGCTATTTGGAACAAGCGCGGGCGATCGTAGACAAATTTCTTCCCGGCGGGAATAAAATCGTTTTTACCAAAGGACGGATGGACAAGTCGTCACAGGATTATTTTTCAACTTCCAAATCTTCATATCGGAAAATGCCGCTGATCGTGCTGATCAACCGCGGTTCGGCGTCGGCTTCGGAGATCGTCGCCGGAGCACTGCAGGACCTGGATCGCGCGGTGATCGTGGGCGAGCGAAGTTTCGGCAAGGGACTTGTCCAGAATCAATTTGACTTGCAGGACGGTTCCGCCGTGCGCATTACCACGGCGCGTTATTATACGCCGAGCGGCAGATTGATTCAGCGCCCGTACGACCATAAATCACTGGAAGATTATTACAGCGAGGCGCGGCTTAATGACACCCTGCACACAGATTCGTCGAAAGCGTTCTATACTTCGATCGGTCGGAAAGTATTCGGCGGCGGCGGTATCGTGCCGGATTACCGCATTGAAAACGATACGGTCAGCAGTTATTACGTCAGGCTTTGGGGTAAAGGCATTTTCCGCGATTTCTCAAACGATTATTTGGAGAAAAACGGCTTGAAAGTGCGCGAAGCGTATAAAGATAATTTTTCAAGATTCGTGTCATCCTACGCGATCTCTGAAAATGATTTTCAAAGCATTTTGAACTTGGGCGCTACCAAAGGTATACCGATCGATCCGGCGGCGGCGCGGCGAGACAAGGGTGAGATGGAAAACCTGATCAAATCCGAAGTAGCGAGGCTAATTTGGGGTCCTTTTGAAGCGGCACAAATTCGCTTTCAGAGCGATCGCGTGATAGAACAGGCCATGAAATATTTTGCGGAGGCGAAAAAATTTGCAGAGAACCGCGTGACGGTTGAGAAAAAATAATGCACGGCGTATATTGACAGAATGTCCGGCAGATTTAATCTAAAGGAATTGTTTTTATGAAAAGAAAAATTGTTTTACCGCTATTGTTAATCGCAGTGATTCTTGTGGCGGCTACGGGATTTACGCACACCGCGCAAAACGTTTATAAAAGCATCGTCAAATTGAAGTCGGTTTTGGATATGATCTCCGAGACCTACGTGGAAGAGGTCAATCAGGATAAACTCGTGGACGATGCGATTACCGGTGCTTTGAAGGGTCTCGATCCTCATTCGGTGTACATTCCTCCGAAGGAAATGAAAAGCGTAAAGGAGGAATTTCAGGGAAATTTCGAAGGCATCGGTATTTCATTTGAAGTCGTCAATGGCGTGCTGACGGTGGTTTCGCCCATACCCGGCACGCCTTCTGACCGCGCTGGAATCTTAGCCGGAGATAAAATCGTAAAGATCAACAGCGTTCCCACCAAAGGCATTACGAACGATCAAGTGATGGCAAAATTGAAGGGGCCGAAAGGCACGAGCGTTCATGTTTCGATCGAGCGGCCGGGGGTGAATGAATTATTGGAATTTGATATTGTACGCGACAAAATTCCGCTGTACAGCGTCGATGCGAAGTTCATGCTGGATGATAAGACAGGATTTGTTCACTTCGGTAAATTTGCCGAAACAACGGCGGATGAAATTGAACAGGCTTTGCAGGAGCTGGAAGCGCAGGGTATGGAACAGCTGATCTTGGATCTGCGCAATAACGGCGGCGGTTATCTTGAAGAAGCCCAGACGATCGTGAATAAATTCTTGCCCGGAGGGAAAAAAATTGTATACACGCAAGGCCGCGTTCCTAACTCGTCGAGAGAGTACCGCTCGAGCAACAAATCGAGTTATCGTAAATATCCCCTGATCGTAATGATCAATCGCTATTCCGCTTCCGCTTCCGAGATTGTTGCCGGCGGTTTGCAGGATCTGGACCGGGCGCTGATTGTGGGCGAGAGAAGTTTCGGGAAAGGATTGGTTCAAAACCAGTTTGATCTGGGAGACGGTTCTGCCGTGCGTATCACGACGGCACGTTATTATACGCCGACGGGACGTCTGATCCAAAGGCCATACGACGGCAAGTCGCTGGAAGAATATTACGGCGAGGGGCGGGAAAATGACACCCTGCACACGGATTCTTCGAAGGTGTTCTTTACCCCGTTGGGGCGTAAAGTGTTCGGCGGCGGCGGCATCGTTCCGGATTATCATCTGACCAATGACACCATTACGCCGTATTATTCGAAGTTATGGAGTAAAGGTGTTTTTCGCGAATTCATCAATCAATTTCTGGAAAAAAGGGGACCGAAACTCCGCGATCAATACCACAATAATTTTTTGCAATTCAACAAAACCTATACCATCGGTGAGAGTGATTTTCAGGCGCTGCTTAATTTAGGCGCGGCAAAGGGACTGCCTATTGAAGCCCAGGCGGTCGAAGCCGATCAACACGATATGAGAAATATTTTGAAGTCGGAAATTGCGCGCTTCATTTGGGGAAGTTATGAAGCGGCCCACGTTCGCATCCAGTCCGATCGTACGGTATTGCAGGTCATGAAATTTTTTCCCGAGGCGAAAAAATTTTCAGAGAACAGGTAAAAACTAAGGTCCGGGAAGCAATAAAAAAAAGCGGAAGGAGGAAATCTTCCGCTTTTTTAACGAGGTCAACGGCTTCGTTATGCAATTTTGTCAAAAACAAAATTGTTTATCTTATAATTTTCATCTGAAATTTTTATGCAAAATGCTTCCATGAGATTTCTTCCGCCGTTGTAATCTATCGCATAGCGGCTCCCCAGCTTGTACACCTTCCCTTGGCGAATGAGCTTTTCCAAAATCCCCCGGATCAAACTCACGTTCTTGTGATTCTCCTTCATATGCAAACGTTTGGCAACCACGTTGGCGGACGTGGGATCGGAATCCAGCCCAAATCGCAGGATTTGATTTTCCAGATTTAAAAACAATTGATTGTTCCTGGATTTTCCGGATGATGTATTCTTTTGCTTCGTGTGCATTACGATCACCTTTCTTTATTATTTGTTTGAATTGCAATTAATGTCTGTGCTGATACAGTGTATTACAAAAATTCAGCCAAAAAACGTGATGTTGTAAATTATAGATTTAACGTCTTTATGGAGTCCATTTTCATGAAAATATTGTCTCACAACGGTATGGGTGCATCATGATGAGACAGTGAAATCCAGTTATTGGCAATCCTCAAGTTCGGGCTTTTAATCGTCGTATTGCATGCGCCGGATGTTGACTTTAACAGGAAATAAGAATATCTTGTCTTTAATAGAGTGATCAAATGAGATCACAATCCCGATAAACCGGGATTTCCAGCATTGAAAAAAAATTAAGGAGAATATATGCCGTATGATGAGAGATTTGTTTCGCCGATGCGCCAGGAATTGACGCAAATCGGTTTTAAGGAATTGAAAACCGCGAAAGAAGTTGAAGATGCGATTCTCAATGAAAAAGGGACCACGCTGGTGGTGGTCAATTCCGTGTGCGGATGCGCCGCAGGAATGGCGCGCCCGGGCGTGGCCATGTCATTGAACAATAAAATTTTGCCGGAACATCTGGCAACGGTGTTTGCCGGCCAGGATCTGGATGCGGTGAGTACCATGCGCAGTCTGATCGGAAGTTCGATTCCGCCGTCATCGCCCTCGATGGCCATTTTCCGCGACGGCAAGATGGTCTGGCTATTGCCACGCCATCAGATCGAAGGACGATCCGCGATGGACGTAGCAAACCAACTGGCCTCGGCGTATGAGAGATTTTGTGCGGCCGAAACGGCGGCGTAAATTTATTTTGATTGTTTTACCGGCGCTCATTATCTTTAAGATGATGAGCGTTTTTTTATTTCCAATCTGCGGAGGTCACGATGCAATTAAACAAAATCGGCCAAATTGCGTTTCAGATATCCGACGTTCAACGGATCGAAAACTTTTATAAAGAAACGATCGGCCTTAAGCATCTTTTTACGGTGCCCGGTCGCATGACGTTTTTTGATTGCGACGGCGTACGATTGATGTTTGCCGTCCGTGAACCGCAGGAGCCGGCGAAATCCAACTCGGTCATTTATTTCAAAGTGCACGCGTTGGAATTTTATTATGATCAATTGAAGCAAAAGGACGTGGAATTCACCGAGCCGCCTACATTGATTGCCGAGATGGGTGATCACGATCTGTGGATGGCATTCTTCAAAGACGTTGAAGGTAATGTCATAGGGATTATGGAAGAAAAGCGAAAAAAATAATATGAAGACAATGAAAGCCGTGGTTCTGCGTGAAATCGGCAGTTTAGACAAATTGGTTCTTCAGGAAGTGGAATTTCCTGCCGTCAAACCGGGAGAGGCGATTGTGAAAATAAAAGCGGCTGCGCTCAACCACCGGGATTGGTGGATCGTGCAGGGCTTGTATGCGAAAATTCGCGTGCCGGTGATCTTGGGCTCGGACGGCATGGGCGTCGTGCAAAGCACGGCAGATCCGGAAAACGAAGCGTGGATCGGGCAGGCCGTCGTGATTCACCCGAGCCTGAATTGGGGCGACCATCCGAAAGCGCAAGGCAAAGATTATAAAATTTTCGGTATGCCCGATAACGGTACGCACGCGGAATATACATCCGTTCCGGTTGAGAATCTTTTTAAGAAGCCGGATCACGTGACCGACGAGGAGGCGGCGGCGATACCGCTCGCCGGATTGACCGCCTATCGCGCGCTGGTGATCCGGGGAAAAATAGCAGCCGGCGAAACGGTTTTGATCACAGGGATCGGCGGAGGCGTGGCTTCGATAGCGATGCAGATGGCCTTGGCCATCGGAGCGCACGTGATCGTTACGTCGGGCAGCGAAGAAAAAATCAAACGCGCCGTAAAAGGGGGAGCCGGGTTGGGAGTTAATTATCACAGCGCGGATTGGCCAAAAAATCTGCAGTCGGAGTCTCAAAAATTCGGCGGCATCGATCTGGTCCTTGACGGCGCCGGAGGCAAAGAATTCAACGAGTTGCTCTCGGTGGTTAATTCCGGCGGAAGAATAGTCACTTACGGAGCGACGGCGGGCAATCCGGATTCGATCCATTTGAGGAGGATTTTTTGGAAGCAAATTACCCTTCAAGGATCTACCATGGGTCACCGGGATGATTTCAAAAATATGCTGGCGCTTTTGGAGAAACATGAGATCAAACCGATGCTTGACCTTACATTTCCTCTGGATCAATTCCGGGCCGCGTACGAGCGCATGATGCGGGCGGAACAATTCGGAAAAATAATTTTGAAAACTTGAAATCTTGGATAAATAGTTAAACCTTATACCAATCGTTAAGACTACTAAAGGAGAGTCCATGGAACCCAATGTCACAGCCCCCGCGCCGACGATGGGCGTTGTCAGCCGGATTATTAATTTGTTTATCAGCCCGTCTAAAACATTCGAAGCGCTGATCGCCAAACCCGACTGGGTCACGCCGATCGTCATCTCGGTCATCTTGTTCCTGATAACCGGGATTTTACTGAAAGACGTTATACAGGCTGAACAAGTAAAGGCTACCCGGGAATCCATTATGAAGAACGATAAGATAGAAGCCAGCCAGAAGGAACAAATTATTGAACAATCGACCTCGATGATGAAAAAGTTCTGGGTTGTAGGTTATGCCGTGGGTTTAGTAGTCGTCATGGCCATGTACTTTGGGGCTGCATTATTTTTGAGAATCGGCGGAAACAATATTATGGGCGGCAGCGCCGGGTACATGCAGGTGTTGTCGATTTTTGCCTATAGCAGTCTGATTGACGTGGTCGCAGCGGCCGTGAAGGTCCCGCTCATGGTTATCAATCAAACGATGAGGGTGGACACGGGCTTGGGGATGCTGGCAGCGGAGGATGCGACGCGGACAGCCTTGTATGCCTTCTTAAGCAAGTTTGATATCTTTTCGTTTTGGCAGATTACGGTTTTGATTATCGGGCTTTCCATGTTGTACAAATTCTCAAAAGGTAAAACGGCCGGATTGGTCATTGGCTTGTGGCTTCTGTATGTCTTGCTAGCCGTTGGTTTTACGGCCATTGGCATGGGCGGATAGCGCATACATTCATAAAAATCTTCCGGCTCCTTGAGATCTTGTGCATTGAATGATACCTCTCAAGGAGCTTTTGTTTTTGCAACTTTTGAGCGCAGTGGACGGTCTATTGGAAGGAAGGAAAAACTTTCATTTATCGGAAATAAATTGAAACAAATTTCTTTATTATACGAATACCAAGCAGTTCAAAAAAATTATTTCAATAGAGGAGGAAGAATATGAAGTATTTCGCAGTATTAGCGGTCCTGTTTTTCGGAGTGACTGCCACGGCGCAGGAGAAGAAAATTCTGGATATCAAGGAGGCCCTGGACATTGCGATGAAAAACAACGTGCAAGTGATCACGGCGCAGAATTCCTACAATACTACGGTGGCGAATGTGCTTCCAAATACCTGGGGCAATAATTTGCCCACTCTCGATCTTAACGCACGTTACAGCCACTCTGATCAGCCTTCCACTTTTGTCACCGGTGCCGGCGTTAAATCAAGCGCGAACAATTATTCGTACTCTCTCAATGCGAATTACGTGTTGTTTGACGGATTTAAAAAATTCGGTTCGATGGCTCAGGCGAAATATGATGAAAAATCCTCGCAATACGATCTCGACAGAGCGAGGCAGGACGTAGCCCTGCAGATTTATCAGGCGTATGTGAACGTATTGAAGAATCAGCAGCTGCTGAAAATCAATGAAGAGAACCTGAAGCGCGATGAAGAATTGCTTAAGAAGTTGGAAGAACGCAATAAATTGGGCGCCCAAATTTTGTCGGATGTGTACAAGCAAAGAGTTCAGGTGGGCGTGGACAAACTGGCACTGAGCAAAGGCAGGAATAATCTGAATACGTCCAAAGCGAGTCTGAACAGCCTCATCGGAATTGACGTTAATACGGAGATCGAATTGAAGGAATTGAGCCTGGAAGTCACGTTCGATGCAGCGCAATATAATTTTGACGTGTCTTTTCAAAGAGCGCTCGAAACGCGCCAGGACTATTTGTCGTCCGGCAAGAAACTGGAAAGCGCCCGAAGCGCGCTGAAGATCTCTAAAAGCGGCTACTATCCGTCGATCAGCGCTTTTGCCGCGTATCAATGGCAGGACGGATTCTTACCTAAGAAATCTTCCTATGGTTTGAACGACCGGACCAGCCTTGGGCTGAATTTTTCGATGTCGCTGTTCAACGGCTTCCAGACGAATGCCGGAGTTATTCAAGCGGACGAAGCGGTGCAAACTTCCCGAAGCAACTTCGAAAGTTCACGCCGTAAAGTCGCGCTGGATATCAAAATCGCACTGCTCAATATGCAAACGGCCTACGAGAACGTGAAACTTTCGCAGGAAACGGTCGCATCCGCCAAAGAAGATTTACGCCTGGCAAGCGAGAGGTACAACTTAGGAGCCGGTACCTTGCTGGATCAAATCACATCCAATACGGGATATGCGACGGCAGAGGCTAATTACGTGCAATCCGTATACGATTTCCTGTATGCGAAGCAGCAGTACTATTTGGCTTTGGGCACGATGAACACAAAATAAAAATTAAAAATCAAAACCCTTTTAAAACAGGAGAAATGAAATGTCAAAGAAGAAAAAAATACTGATCGGCGCGGGACTGGCCGTGGTCATAACGGCGGTTGTGATATTCAATCTGGTCGGCAACAAGAAAGAAAATGCGGTTGACGTTCAGACGGAAAAAGTCAAACGCGGCGATGTCATCAAGACCGTGACCGCTTCCGGAAAAATCCAACCGGTAACGGATGTGAAAATCAGTTCCAATGTCAGCGCACGCATCACCAAAGTGACCGTCAAAGAGGGCGATAAAGTAATGCGCGGCCAATTATTGGTTGCACTCGACCGGACCATTTACGAAGCGAACGTCAATCAGGCGAAAGCGGACCTGGCAAGAGCCAAATCACAAGTCATGAATGCCAAAGCGAATTTGGAGAAAGCCAAACAGGATTACGACCGTATGAAAGGGTTGTTTGATAAGAAACTGGCGGCCGAATCCGAATTTCAGGCCGTGACCGCTTTGTTGGCGACGGCGCAGTCGTCCCTGGAATCGGCGGAGAGTCAAGTGAAAGCCTCCGAAGCGCAGTTGGTCCAAAGCGAAGACAATTTGAGCAAGACGAATATTTATGCCCCTATTGACGGCACGGTAAGCAAGCTCAATAAAAAACTCGGGGAAATTGCGTTAGGCTCGCAGTTCTCCCAGGACGTCATCATGGTCGTCGCCAATCTTAAGGAAATGGAGGCGCGGGTGAATGTGGATGAAAACGACGTGGTTTCGGTACGCTTGAACGACACGACTCAGGTGGAAGTGGATGCCCTGCAATCGAAAAAACTGCGCGGCTACGTTACGGAAATTGCCAACACCGCCGATGTCAAGAGCGCCGGCACACAGGAAGAGAAAACAGAATTTGAAGTCAAAATTGCTTTAACCGACGATGTGACTCTGCTGAGACCGGGCATGTCGACGACCGCAGATATTACCACCGACGTCCGCAAGAATACGGTGAATGTGCCGATTCAGTGCGTCACCGTGCGGGAACCCGAAAAACTGAAACGTAAAGAAGGCGTCGAGAAAGATGCCGTCATGGCGAACGATACGGCCAACAAGCAGTTTATACCGAATAAAGACGGCGTCGTGGAGATCGTATTTGTGATCGAAAACGGCTTAGCGGTCGCCAAGCCTGTGAAGACGGGTATCCAGAGTGAATCGCATATTGAAATTCTCGAGGGCCTGAAGGAAGGCGACGAAGTTGTGGTGGGAAATTACCGCGCTATCAGCAAACTGCTGGAAAACGGTTCGAAAGTGAAAGTGGACAATGAGAAAAAAGTAAAAGGCAAAGACGATAAAGAAAACTAGCCCGTGACCGATTAACAATTGACGGTTTAAAAGGAACACAAGTTATGGTTATAGATATTCGAAATATTACTAAAGTTTATCAAATCGGAACGGAAGAGGTGCATGCGCTGCGCGGAGTTAATTTACTCATTCAAAAAAATGAATACATTGCTCTGATGGGTCCGTCGGGTTCAGGGAAATCGACGATGATGAACATGATCGGATGCCTGGATACGCCGTCGAGCGGCGAATATTTTTTCGAAGGCGAGGACGTTGCTAAATTAACCGACGATCAACTGGCGGAAATTCGCAATAAGCGCATCGGATTTGTGTTCCAGAATTTTAACTTAATTCCGCGATCCGATGTGTTCCACAACGTCGAATTGCCGATGATCTATGCAGGCGTCACGCCGGCCGAACGCCGCCGCATGACGATGGATGCGATCGAAAAAGTCGGTTTGGGATCCCGCGTCAAACACAAGCCCAATGAACTTTCCGGCGGCCAGCGTCAGCGCGTCGCCATCGCGCGCGCGTTGGTGAATAATCCTTCGATTATTCTCGCGGACGAGCCGACGGGAAACCTGGATTCCAAAACCGGCGAGGAGATCATGCTAGTTTTTGAAGATCTGTACAAGGCCGGCAATACGATTATTCTGGTGACGCACGAAGAGGATATTGCCTCGCATGCACGGCGCGTAGTGCGCCTGAAGGACGGCCACGTGGAAGTGGATGAGATGATGAATGGAAGAAAAGTTTTCAAAAAAGTTTTGGTAGATCAAGCAACGACTTAAAAATTAACCACGGAGTCACAGAGGCACTGAAAAATCAGAGTAAACTCCGTGTCTCAGAGTCTCTGTGGTAAAAAACAAAAACTATGAGAAGATATTTATACGAAATTCTTGAAGCGTTGAAGATTGCGATCCTGGCGATTCGGGCAAATAAAGCCCGCGGGTTTCTCACGACGCTGGGTATTGTGATCGGCATCACCGCCGTTTCGACGACCATGACGGTGATGGTCGGAATGAAAAATTCATTTCAGTCTCAATTGACGGCGCTGGGCACGGATGTATTATATGTGACCAAAATGCCATGGTTCATGATGGACGACTGGTGGAAATACCGAAATCGGCCGCAAATCACGATGCAAGAGGCCAGAAAACTGGAAAGATCAATGGCGGATAAAATAGTGGCGGTCAATGCCACCGTAGGCACCGTGCGGCCGGTGAAATACGAATCCAAAACGCTGGATGATATTTTTATCCGCGGCACGACGGATAAAGAATTATATGTTTCTTCCGCCCTTCCGGAATTCGGCCGGTTCCTGGCGAGTATGGACGTGGATAATTCCCATTACGTTTGCGTGATAGGCTATGATGTCCGAAAACAACTTTTTGAAAATTCGGATCCGATCGGAAAGAAATTACGCATCGGAGCGTATAATTTTAGAATCGTGGGCGTGATGGAGAAACAAGGAAAGTTCCTGGGTGCGCTTGGCGGGCCGAATCTGGATGCGCAAGTCTCCATTCCTATAACGACCTTCTTAAGATCCTACGGCCATCAGCGCGGATTACAACTCGCGGTGAAAGTGACGAGCTTAGCGGTTATGGAAGATACTCAGGAGGAGATCATAGGCTCGATGAGAAGGATCCGAAAACTCACGCCGTCGCAGGGCGATAACTTCTCCATTAACAAACAAGATACGTTCACGAAGATCTATGACAGCATCATGGGCGTTGTGGGTATCGTCGGAATCTTAATTACAAGCATTTCACTATTTGTGGGCGGTATTGGCGTCATGAATATTATGTTTGTTTCGGTGACCGAGCGCACGCGCGAGATCGGCATTCGAAAAGCCATCGGCGCGAAACGAAGAACGATCCTGGTTCAATTTTTGTTTGAAGCGACGATGATCTGTATGATCGGCTGTGCGATCGCGCTGGTATTGTCGTTCTTACTGAGCTGGGTGATCAATATTTTCTTTACGGCCACGTTGTCCATCGGCGTGATGCTGATCGCTATCCTCATTGCGGTGGTGACGGGTATACTTTCCGGTTTTTTACCCGCGCTTAAAGCATCGCGGCTGGATCCGATCGACGCGTTAAGATATGAATAGATAACCAATGAGACTTCCCAAGTTTTTAAAACTTGGGAAGTCTTTCAAATCTTGGCGCACTTTGCGCCTTTGCGGTAAAAGTTTTAAAGAAAAATTTATGAAAATTGATTTAGGCGAAAATGTGAAGATGGCACTTAATGCCGTTGTGACAAATAAATTGCGCTCCTTTCTGACGCTGGTCGGAGTGGTGGCCGGCGTGTCCTCGATCATTGCGGTCATGACAGGTATCGCCGTGATCCAATCCAAAATGGAATCGGATCTGAGCCGACTGGGAAGCAATACATTTCAAGTTCAGAAATGGCCCGCCATCGGCGGACCCGGACATAATTGGCGTAAGATCATGCGCCGCAAACCGCTGACCATCGAGCAGGCAAGCTTGATCCGGGAAAAAGTTAAAAGCGCGGAATTGGTCGGCGCGGAATTGTGGGAACAGCCCGCACAGCTTCAGCATGAAGATTTGAAAACCAACCCGAATGTTTCCCTGGCGGGCGGTACGCCGGAATTTCAGATCAACAACAATCAAATGGTGGGAACGGGAAGATTTATTTCCGAAGAAGACATCAAAATCGGCCGGCATGTGATCGTTATCGGGTCCAAAATTGTCAATAAATTATTTCCTTTCAAAGATCCGATCGATCAAGTGGTAAGAATTAACGGAGTCAAATATACCGTTATTGGCGTGTACGAAGAACTGGGCGATGCGCCGTCGGGCTCAGGCGACAACAGCGCTTGCATTCCAATTTCGGCTTTCGTGGAAGAATTTGGTTTGAAGGAAAAGGACGGCAATCTGCGCTCCGTCAACATTACCGTGAAAGGAAGGGCCGACAGGGCTCTCGAAGACGTCATGGAAGAGGTGCGGGGCGTGCTGCGCATCGCGCGCGGAGTGAAACCGCTCGACGAGGATGATTTCGATATTTTTTCCAACGATACTATGATCCGCGCCTTCGGCGACATGAGCGCGGTGATCAAACTCGTTGCGATCGCCATGGGCGGCATTGCTCTGATCGTCGCCGGCATCGGCATCATGAATATCATGTTGGTTTCCGTTACGGAGCGCACCAAAGAGATCGGCATCCGAAAAGCGATCGGCGCGAAACGAAACGATATCCTGATCCAATTTCTTATCGAAGCCGTGGTGCTCTGCGAGATCGGCGGAGCCATCGGCATCGCATTCGGCGTAGGCATCGGCAATATCCTCAGTTTTTTAATGACTGTTCCGGTTACGATTCCATACGGGTGGGGCGTGACCGGATTGATCTTTTGCAGTTTGATCGGGATCGGATTCGGCATGTGGCCCGCTTCCAAAGCGTCGAAACTGGATCCTATCGAGTCCCTGAGATTCGAATAAATTTGTTCGTGTTTTGAGCTCCTATTTGAAGCCGCGATTCTTAACCAGATCGCGGCTTTTTATCTTATGATCAACCGGAATTCCCAATTAAGAAATCATTCGCTTTTCAAATCGGATTTTGATAGTTTTCACTGTCGGTGGAATCCGTCACCAACCGGGAAATCAAAATGAAAATTGATTTAGGCGAAAATGTGAAGATGGCGCTGAATGCTGTCGTGACAAATAAATTACGTTCGTTTCTTACGCTGGTCGGGATCGTGGCGGGCGTGGCTTCGATCATTGCCGTGATGACCGGCATCTCCGTGATTCAAACAAAAATGGAATCGGACATGAGCCAGCTGGGGACCAATACATTTCAAGTTCAGAAATGGCCGGTGATCGGCGGTCCCGGACAAAACTGGCGCAAGATCATGCGGCGCAAGCCTCTTACGATCGACGAAGCCGATCTCATCAGGGAAAGAGTTAAAAGAGCGGATAAAGTCGGCGCTGAATTGTGGGAACCGACGATCGTGATCACACGCGACGAATTGAAGACCAACCCGAATGTCTGGCTTGCGGGCGGTACGCCGGAATTCCAATTCAATAATAATCAACTTACTTCGATCGGCCGCTTCATAACCGAAGAGGACGTGAAGGTCGAGCGCCGGGTGATCGTATTGGGCCTGAAGGTCGTCAACAAGCTATTTCCGTTCTCAGATCCGATCGATCAGGTAGTGAAGATCGACGGAAACAAATATACGGTCATCGGTATATTTGAAGAACTTGGAGCAACGTCATTCGGACCCGGTGATAATGTTGCCTGTATACCAATTTCGAATTTTGTGAAACAGTATGGGTTGAAAGACAAGCAGGGATTTGACCGGTCGGTGAATATTACAGTGAAAGCAAAACAGGGAGTCGTTGTTGAGGATTTAATAGAGGAAGTGAGAGGCGTTTTGCGAATGGCGCGGCATGTGAAACCATTGGAAGAAGACGATTTCGATATTTTTTCAAATGACACGATGGTGAAAGCATTCGGAGACATGACGGTAGTGATTAGGATGGTGGCGATCGCGATGGGAGCGATATCTCTGATCGTGGCGGGGATCGGCATCATGAATATCATGCTGGTATCAGTCACGGAGCGAACGAAAGAAATAGGTATCCGCAAAGCGGTAGGTGCGAAACGCCGGGATATCCTGATCCAATTTCTGATCGAAGCGATCGTGCTGTGCGAGATCGGCGGGGTGATCGGGATTGCCATCGGGGTAGGCATCGGGAATCTTGCCGGCATTTTCATGGACGCGGCGATTTCGATTCCATACGACTGGGCGGTCATCGGACTGGTCTTTTGCAGTATCATCGGCATCGGATTCGGCATGTGGCCCGCTTCCAAAGCGTCAAAACTCGATCCGATCGAATCGCTGAGGTGGGAGTAATTGTTTTTTCCACTCGACTCACCTGACTCGATCTGTCCTATCTAAGGTTCAAATACATTCTTTCGGCCGCATAAAAGATCATTATCAAATATCTCTTGATATTATTCCAGAATTGGAAATAATAGTCTTTTCAAGCGAGATACCATGTCTCTGAACATTCGAGGAAGATGGATCAGATTGGGACTGCTTATCGGCATTTCAATGATCTTTGCGCTATCCCGGAGTTTGAATGATTATTATCAAGAGAAATTTACTCTGAATAAGTTCATTAGTGATAATCTGCTCTTCTTGGTCTTAGCCCCTGTAATATTTTGTTTGTTCTATTTACTCGGTTGGCGTTTCGTCGGGACAATGGCGCGCTCCAGGGGCTTGAAGGGAAGTACCCTGGGATTCTGGATTGTAAGCTGGGATGATAGTTTTTGGGAGACCCTGACGAATCTTCTCTCCTTTTTTCATTTTGTAGCCTACCTGTTGATTTTTTGCGGCATATCTTCGGCTATTTTTTTTCCTATACGCTATCCCGTAAATGATAACAATTTTATCTATTTTGGATCGCAGTTCTGTGTGATGGGGTTTGGCATCCTGCTGGGAAACAGATTATTCATGTTCGTAAGAAGAAAGGATCTGAGAAAAAGAGAACACAGTTTGACTCACATTACCGGCCTTTCTCCCCTTCCGGTTGGGACAACTATTACCTTGTTTTGTGGTGCGGTCATCGGCGGAGCCATTGGCTATATTCTTTCAAAAGGCTCTGATAAAGCAGTTGAATGGATCCTGTTCGGAATAACCATGGGTCCCGTTACCGCCGTGATTGCCGCGTGGGTCATTTCATTATTGATAACGCCTAAGAAATTCAGAGGATCGCCTTCTGCCGAGCTCATCCGAAAATCCCAGGCATCGTATGTACCGTTTAAGCTAACAACAGATAGGTTCATGTCCGGCGGAATAACCAGCGGTATCGCGGGCCAATTTGAGCTGACACGCAGCGGCCTCACTTTTACGCCATCATCCTTTGAAACGACCTTTGACGACCGGAGATTAAGTTACGCAGAGACCCAAGTTGTCATCCCCTTAGCGGACATCAGAGAGATCGGGTTTTATTATATTCTGGGTTCTAAACGAGGATTGACTTTCACAATGGCAAATGGCCATTTGCATACATTCTTATTTAACATCGGATTCAATCATGCAAAAAAATATGCCGACCATATCATGAAACTAAGGCCTCAGGGGATACAATGGAATGACAGGTAATAAAAGGAAGATCCTATCTTCGAAGACTATTTAACAACTTTATATTGGGAAGGTATCCGGGAATCGGGGCTACTCAGGGTGACGGCGGGACGGGAATGACAAACTACGATTATTTTACAAACTGCCTATGATATAAAGGTCGCCTTCGGGCTCGGGCTTGCCGCCTTTGGGTTCGAGCGTGACGGCGAATGTACTGAATTTTTCAGGGTGATGAACTTTTGTCGGCACGCGCCATGGCGTTTGCTACACCGGAGAGAGATAAGAATTTGTCCGATCGAGTCGTACTATCTGCCGCGCACCGATTTTTTAGGTTTTTTTAGGCGGTGCCGCATCTCTTCGACAGAAATTCCACCCTCCGCCTTCACGCGCGCCCTTGAACGCTCGATCAAATCAAGAAATTTTGGATTGTTGCTTAACGAGACTGTCTCCATATCTGCGCCGCCAAGCCCAATGAGCGCCGCCAACGGTTTTCCGTCGCTCGTCACAATGACCGGTTCTTTGCTCACTTTTTTAGCGTATTCCGCGAGTGTCTTTGTTGCTTCATCCAATTCTAACGTTTTCATAAAGTGATAACCTCTTTCCCGATTCGCACCTGATTGCGGATTTTGATACCTACTGCCAGAATATACACAATTCGTTTGTCATCGTCTACATCATAATAAACTCTCACTTCTCCAACGCGGAGCTCCCAGGATGCGAGCGGATTTGGTCGCATTGATTTACGATTACGTGTTGCGACATCTGGTTCGTGAGAGAGTTGCTCTCTCATCGCATCGAGTACCGCACTCTGCCGACGGCTCGAAAGCGCGCGTAAATGTCCTTCCGTTTCAGCAGAGAGCTTGATTTGATAATTCACCATTTAATCCATTTGCTAGAATTCAATTTGTCTTTCGGCTACTCAGGGTGACGGCGGGACGGGAATGACAAACTACGATTATTTTACAAACTGCCTATGATATAAAGGTCGCCTTCGGGCTCGGGCTTGCCACCTTTGGGTTCGAGCGTGACGGCGAATATGCTGGATTTTTCCGGGTGAGGAACTTGCTTGAACGTTATCATGATCTGCCCGTTTTCGTCCGTGTAGAAAACCCCCATGCTTACGGGTTTCTTGTCTTGTATTATCCAGAGCTCCCATTCTTTGTACGACGGAGCGCTCCGCAAACCGGTAGCTAAGAAAACCGCTTCATTCGTTTTTTGATTCCATAGAATTTTCCCGTTCCCGTCCGGAAAGCCCGGAACTGGGTGGAGACTGACGACGCGCGTAAAAGAGGATCGAACCGTCCGCAAAATACTCTCTTTTTCAGCCAATTCGCGTTTCGCGGCGGCCAATTCGAATTGCATTGCCGTCATGACCGTTTTCTGGCTATCAACGGTTTCTTTCAAGTGCAAAATGTAATATACCTGCCCCGCGGACAAGAGTGCGATGATCACAGCCGCGGCTGCCAGCCGGCGCGATTGCGCAAGCGCTTGTTCAAATAGTACGTGATAATTCCGACTTCCTTCCGTCCCGCCTACAGATATCCTGGCAAGAAGTTTTTCTTTCACCGCCGGAGAGGGCAGGACCGGTTCCGCCGCATATCCGACCGCAGCCCATACTTCCTGCATTTCGGCGAGATCTTGCAGCAGCTGACGATCTCCTTTCTTCAGCGCTTTTTCGAACCGCTTCCGGTCAGCACCCTTCAGCGAGCCGAGCAGATAGTCGGCGGACAAATGTTTTGTATTCGTCTTCACTATGAAATAATTTTCCCGTATTTTTTTTCGATCATGTTGCGCAGACTTATCATGCCCTGGCGCATGCGCGTTTTTACCGTTCCCAGCGGTACTTTCAAACGTGCGGCGATCTCGGTTTGCGTGAATCCGCCGAAGTAAGCCATTTCCAGGGATAGGCGCTGTTCCGGCGTGAGCCGCGTGAGCGCCTCGCGAATAAAAGTCTGCTTCTCGGAAATCAGCACGGAATCCAGAGGCGTTTTGTGGTCCATCAACCGGTCGTTATATTCCTCCGTTTCAATCGGGTTATTCTTGGACATATTGGCAAACGCCTTTGAGCGCAGCATATCCATGGAAAGATTTCTTGCCATCGTCATGAACCACGTGCTTACGCTGCCTTTTTGGCCGTTGAACATTCCGGCCTTTCCCCTGATCTGAATAAATACTTCCTGCAATACCTCTTCAGCCAGGTCCTTCTTTCCGACGATTTTATAAATCAGACTGTACAACATGGCTGCATAGCGATCGTACAACACGGACAGCGCCTGTGAATCCCTATTTGCCACACGCTCCAGCAGCTCGTTGTTGGTCAGCGCGGCCTTCTCTGAACTGATTTTTTCCTGCAATTGCTTCACGAGTTATTCGGAATGCATTGATCAATTTGTCCTACGTCCGAAAAAAGTAGCGCGTTCAATCCTGAATTGCAAGAAATAGTTTTGCCCTATTCTATAGTAACATACGTCATGGATTTACCTTTGGATTGCAGGAACTTTATATCTTGAAATTGGTGGAGGTTGTTTTTACATTTTAACAGAAGTAACAGGCGGGACCCTTATGTTCGAAGAGACGTTCCGGAAAAACGATGACGCCCTGCTAAAAGAAGCAGAATATTATTTCGAGCAGGCGTACCAAAAACAGGTGAGCGGAAAAATTCAGGCGGCCATTTCGGATTACAGAAAATCGATTGAAATATTTCCGACGGCGGAAGCGCATACGTTTTTGGGCTGGGCTTTGAGCATTGACGGCGATTATGAAGCGGCGATCGGGGAATGCGAGGAAGCGATCGCGGTGGATCCCGACTTCGGGAATCCGTACAATGACATCGGAGCGTATCTGATAAGTCTCGAGAGGCATCAGGAAGCGATTCCATGGCTGGAAAAGGCGAAACAAGCCAGGCGTTATGAAGCGCGTCACTATCCGTATTTCAATCTGGGCCGCATCAGGGAACTGCAAGGCGATTGGTTTCAGGCTGTCAAGGAATATGAAACCGCCGTCGAGCTGTATCCGCAGTATGAAATGGCCAAGGAGTCTCTTCACCGCGTGAAAATATTGTTGGCCCGAAGGAATTGAACCGTTCTATTGTATCCCCCTCCTTTCCAGGAGCTCGTCCTGCGCCATGCGAAGCAAGGTTTAGGGGTGGATAACCAAAGGAGAAAAAGCTCGTTGTGTATTCGTGGTGTCCTATTTATAATTCTTATTATCTTAAATTCCTGTCCGATTTTCTCTCAGAATAATTCTCCGATCCGTTTAGTTTATCCCCATGCGAATTCCCTTCTCACTGCGTTTGATTCCGTTTTGGTTCTCGGACAAGTTCATCTTGGAAATTTCAAATTATTTATCAATGACGTTTCTATACCGGCCAGCGGCGACGGAGCATTCGTTAATTTTATTCCGATCGACGCAGATAAAATCGGTGCGGATTCCAATTTTACATTAAGATGCCGGGCTGTCACCAAAGATTCCGCTTACCTGTTTGAACGCGTCGTAAAGATTCCCTTGCCGCCGAGGCCTTTGGACTCGAGCGTTGCCGCTGCGGATATGAAATCGCTTTCTCCGAAGGAAGCGATGTGGCTGCAAACGGGAGACCGCATCGACCTGTCCTGCCGTGCGACCCCGGGTGCCGCCGTATCGTTCAGTATATTGGATTCGGCGGGGCGGTTCATCGAAAAAGATCTGCCGATGACGGGAATGGAAACCGGACTGCTCGACAATTTCGGCGACGCCATGGAAGGCGTCGGAAAAAAATCGAAGCGGCTCCCGGCGGCGGGAATGTACACGGGTTCCTATTTGTTGAACGCAGCGGCCGGTTACAAAAATTCCGTGATCCGTTTCGCCGTGGAGAAGAACGGCAAACAAGTCTTTGCCTATGCGCCGGGAAAAATTTCCAGGTGGGAACCTACGATTCCTAAAATCATCGAATTAAAAAACGATTATAATAACGGAACCGTTGCCCCTTCACGGGCGTACTATTATTTCCTGCCGAAAGGCATTCGTGCCGCGGTGAGCGGAAAGATCGGAAATCAACTTCGGTTGAATTTATCCGGCCACCATTCCGCATGGATCTCGGAAAATAACGTGATCCAGCTTCCTGCGGGTACACCGTACCCGGAAAGTACGATCCCGGTGGTGCGCGTCAAACGTCAAAAACAGAACACGATCATCAAATTATTCATGTCCGAAAGAATTCCATTTCTCATTCATCAGACTTCCGCCAGACAGTTGCAGTTACTTCTATTCGGGGGCATCAGCGATACGGATTGGATCCGATTTGAAAATGCGAATGACGAGATCGAGAGTGTTACATGGACGCAGCCGGAAGACGGCGTATATCAATTGACGGTTGATTTGAAGCATCCGCACTATTGGGGTTATGAAGCGAATTATGATGAAACAAATTTCATCTGGACGATCCATCACAAGCCGAAATCGCGCGGACTTAAGGGGCTGAAGATCTGTGTGGATCCGGGGCATTCGAAAGATAACGGCTCGACGGGGCCGCGCGGGAACACTGAAAAACAGATGAACGTGGAAGTGGCTCTTAAACTAAAAAAAGAACTGGAATCGGAGGGAGCAACCGTCGTGATGACGCATACGGATACCTCTGAAAACGTGGGCCTATACGATAGGGTGACGATCGCCAATAAGAATCATTGCGATCTTTTCATCAGCATTCACCACAACGCCCAGCCGGACGGCGTCAATCCGTTCGGGCAGAATTTCGGGCCGAGCGTGATTTATTATCATCCGCAAAGCAAACGGCTGGCAGAATTGATACAAGCGTCGGTCATTAAGGAAACGAAGCTCGATGATTTCGGTGTTTTTCAGGGCAATATCGCCGTATGCCGAAACGCGCAGATGCCGGCGGTCATAGTGGAATGCGCGTTCCTGACCATGCCGGATCAGGAAAAACTGATTATAAGCGATAAATTTCAGAAGCAGGTAGCGAAGGCCATTACAGACGGTATCAAGAAATTTATGAAAAATTAACCACAGAGGCACAGAACACACCCCCTCCTTCCTCCCCCTTAGCAAGGGGGAGGGCAGGGTGGGGGTCGCGGGAAACACTATGACGGAATCGCTTTCGAAAAAACTCATCATTACTCGCAAGGATGATTTCGATCAATTGTTTGGCTCTGGCAAACGGTTGTCCGGGAAATTTGTTTATCTCATTTATTTACCGTTGAAAGAAAAGAACAAAACGCAGTTAAATATTGGCTTTGTATGCGGGAAAAAGATCGGCGGCGCCGTTCGGCGCAATGATTATAAAAGGCTCATGCGGGAAGTGTTTCGCAAGAACAAAGATGTTTTCACAGGGTTCCGGATTCTCATCGTTGCTCAGCCGGCTATAGCGAATGCAGACCTTATTTCACTGCAGGACGATATCTTATCATTAGGGAAAGCGCTTCCGAAATGAGCGGAACTTTATACATCGTTTCAACGCCCATCGGTAATCTTGAAGACATCACCCTCCGTGCGCTGAGAATACTCAAAGAAGTGGATCTCATTGCGTGTGAAGATACGCGGCACACCGGAATTTTACTCGACTCTTACCAGATCAAAAATCAATTGACGAGTTTTTTTGAGCACAACGAGGTGAAGAAGATTCCGGAGCTTATCGCGCAATTGCGGTCCGGAAAATCGATCGCGGTTGTGTCCGACGCCGGCACGCCGACGATCTCCGATCCGGCTTTTAAGTTGGTTCGCGAAGCACACGAACAGAAAATACCCGTAGTTCCGGTACCGGGGGCCAATGCGGCGCTCGCGGCGCTTGCGGCCTCGGGTTTGCCCACAGATAGTTTTGTCTTCGAAGGATTTTTACCCCATAAAAAAGGGCGCCGTACTGCCTGGGAGCAGCTGACGACCGAAGACCGTACCGTTGTGCTGTATGAGTCGCCTTACCGGATGCTGAAGACTTTGAGTGAGATCGAAAAATATCTGGGTGACCGCCCGGTGGTGGTCGCGCGGGAATTGACGAAAAAATTTGAGGAGATCCGTCACGGCACCGCCGGCGAACTTAAGAAGTATTTTGAGAAAACAAATCTAAGAGGGGAATTTGTTATTTTGATCGTGGGGAAAAGATATTTCGAGAAACGGCTGGGAGCAAAGACTGAACCCCCCGAAGGCGCCGAATAATTATTTGACATTTCAGGCAAATTTTTGTACATAGGTGCGCTTTGTAATTCATGTAAAGGAGAACATTTTTTGATTCAGTTGATTTTCTTACCGGTTCTGATTTTTGCCGTCGTCGTCCATGAATGCGCGCACGGAATCGTGGCCAAATGGTGCGGTGACGATACCGCGTACCGCGAAGGGCGCATCACGCTCAACCCTATCAAACACGTTGATTTGTGGGGGACTCTTATTATTCCGATCCTGCTTGCCGTAACCAATGCCGGCATCTTGTTCGGATGGGCGAAACCTGTACCTGTGAATCCTAATAATTATGGAAATTTCCGCCGGGACGATATTCTTGTGGCCATGGCCGGTCCATTGTCTAATTTCATCATCGCTCTTCTTTCAGCGCTCCTGACCGTTGCGGTTTCGCTGATTTTCAAGGCGGCTTCTCCCGCCTCATTGATGGGCGAACAAATTACCGATTTTGCTTTTGAGTTCCTGAAGTACAGCATTGAGATCAATTTGATCTTAGCCCTTTTCAATTTATTCCCGATTCCGCCTTTGGACGGGTCGCACGTGGTGGCGAGCTTACTGCCGCCGCACCTCGGAGAACAATATCGGAGTTTGGGTTTCATGGGCATGTTTATCCTCATTGCGATGATGAGCCTGGGGATCGTCAACCGGGCCATGATGCCGGTGTTTCAATTTCTGTTCAGCGCGCTGAATAATTTGATTATTGCGCTGGTTAATTAGCTTTTATGCGCTTAGACTATGACGTAAGAGATCTTCGCCTGATCCATCCTTTCATTTTATCCGACTCGCAGTACACTACGAAAACTGTTATCCTCGTCCGCGTTTTTGCCGAGGGCATTACAGGTATCGGGGAGTCCTCTCCGTCCCGTTACTACGGAGAGCCGCCGGAGAGCGTGTGCGTATGTTTGGACCGTGCAAAGGATATTTTGGAGAATTTTCACGATCCGTTTCAGATAGAAAATTTGAATGCCGTACTCATTCAAAATTTTCCGCACAACGCGTCGGCGCGTTCCGGAATTGAAATGGCCGTCTACGACTGGATCGGAAAGAAATTAGATCTGCCGCTGTATAGATTATTCGGGCTGGACAAGGTGAAAACGCCCGTCACTTCGTTTACCGTCGGAATGGACGATGAGAATGTTCTTGGACAAAAAATCCGCGAAGCGGAAAGATATCCGCTATTAAAAATAAAACTGGGCGCGGGCGAAAGCGATTATGAGGTGGTCAAAGCCATTCGGAGAATAACGGACAAAACGCTGCGTGTGGATGCCAACGAAGGCTGGGACCGGGAGGATGCCGCAAAGAAAATCGAATGGCTCAGCGCCCGGAATGTTGAACTGATCGAACAGCCGCTTCCGAAAGAACATGCAGAGGATATGCGGTGGCTGAAAGAACGTTCGGCGCTGCCGTTATTTGCCGACGAAAGCGTTATGACCAGCCGCGATATTCCCGGCCTGGCGGAGTGTTTTCACGGGATCAATATCAAACTCGACAAATGCGGCGGCCTGCGGGAAGCGATGCGGATGATGGACACGGCGCGCGCACTCAACCTGCGAACGATGCTCGGCTCTATGGTGCAGACCTCCGCGGGCATTTCCGCTGCGGCGCAGATCTCTCCGCTGGCGAATTATGCGGATCTCGACGGACATCTGTTGATCCGGGACGATCCGTATTCCGGAATTGGAATTGAAAACGGAAAAATTATTCTGAACGACAAACCTGGAATAGGCGTGGAAACCTTACAGGTTATCAGGACGTAAAAGAGGTTGTATGTTATTCAAAAAGCCCGAACATAAAAAATTCGATTACACGCCGGTGTATTATAAACCGGAAAAGGACCCGGAAGCAAAACGGAAAGAACGAATCGTGTTTCGGCGCTTTTCCGCGAGGAATAATTTCTTTTCCGGAAAAATAATTGTTTTTATCATACTCCTTTTTCTCATACTATACTTCTTAAAAAAACTTGCTATCTTTCCTTAAATTTATTACTTTTTTTCGTTTTACAGGTTTATTCTAAAGTCTTTCTAATTAATCCCTCCGACGTGTCGGAGCCTGGAGTTATGGAATGATTCAAATAGGTGAGATTCTCAAGCAGGTGCCGTTTTTCAAAGCGCTCGGGCGCGACAGCATCGATTTCATAACCGAGAAACTGAAATTCAAGCAATTCAAGACCAACGCCACGATCTGCAAGATCGGCGATCCGGGTGATAAAATGTATATCGTCCTGAGCGGCAAGGTGGCGGTGACGGCGGGGAACGGGGAAGTGCTCGCACATATCGCCAGCGGAAATTATTTCGGTGAGATGTCATTGTTAACCGGCGAGACGCGTTCTGCCACAGTTTTAGCCAGTGAGGATACGGAAACATTTGTTTTGGAAAAGGACGATTTTGACGTCATTTTAGAAAAATATCCTTCCATTTCCATTGCGATGAGCAAGATCATGAGTCAGCGTTTACGCGAAACGAACACCGTGGTCTCCGAGAAAGCCAAGGAAATGAAAGCTTCGGGGACGCCCGCCGGCCCTTCCGGCAACTTGCGGGATAAGCATATTACGGAAGTGATCGCATTTTGCGAATCGAATTCGCTCACCGGTGCGCTCGAAATTACCAGCGGGGGCGACAAAGCGGTGATCACGTTTGAAAAAGGCGTTTTGCAAGGCATCAAGCTTCGCGATTTTAACGACGATGAAGCGTTGGATACGATGATGGGCTGGGAAGACGGGCAGTTCATTATCAAGCCGAAAACTATAAAGTTTGACGAGGACCAGTCGAAAGCGCCGGAAGCCACAGCGCGTAAAACCGGTACGATTCTCGTGATCAATCACAGCATGGTCGTACGAAAAGTGATCGAAAAGAATCTAGTCGGTATGGGCCACACAGTAAAGACCTCCGGAGATATCACGGAAGGTATCGGGGCGTTGAAAACTTTAAAGCCGCACGTGATTATTTCAGATTTCAAATACGATGAAATTTCCGGTTACGATTTCTGCCAGCAAATACGCGAGAACGCTGCGTATCAGGACATTCCGTTTATTTTTATTACGGATTCCAGCACCGACGCGGACGTAGTGAAGCAATTGAAAACGATCCCCAATTCATCCATGGTGGACTCGCAGGACGTGACGAGTATGGCGAGTACAATTGAGAAGATGATTCCCTGACGCGGGCAGAAATTTTACTGATTGAGCTTTTATCTTTTTAAAGGGTAAAAGCTTTTTTATTTTTGTCCTCATGGAAGTGAAACAGAGGCTGTCCGCACGTGCCGCAAGGTTCCAAGGTTTCCAGTTTCTTCAAGTACTCCATCACACATATAACCACGGTGGCATGACTCCAGGTCAGCGGCGAAACAGACAGAGGCTCGTTCGTATGCGGGTTGACCTGCTCCGCCAGAACACCGGATTTCAAAGCCCGGGAAGAAGCCCATTCGAGCGTGGGCAGGGCCTGTTTCAATTCCTCTTTGGTCCTGGCTTTAGCGATCTGATATTGCGCAAGCCACAGCGTGCAGATGAACCACGGATTCCCCGGCACATTCGTGACATCTTTGCTGATTTGGTGATAATAATCATTTTCATAGCGCGCAATGCCGCCGACATCCGTCTTGCACCAAAGCCGGTCGGTAATAGCTTTCATGGTATTGACCACTTTCTCGTCGTGCGGATCATACGCGCCAAAAGCAAATATTCCGTACATACTGGAATCGATCGTCATGTCGTATTCAAAACTTCCATCCGCTTTTTGATTGACCATACGTGCAAAACGTTTATGTTCCGTGCGGTACATATATGTATCCATACCCTGCTTCATCTGCGCGGCTACGCTTAAATATTTTTCCGATTTATCCTTTTCACCGAACGCATGCGCAAAATTGGCCGCTGCCCGTAAACCGGCGATCACGGAGGCAGTCGTGAAAGTTAAAATACCATGGCGTTCTTCCCACAGATCGTACGAAGGATGCGGCAAGCCCGTTTTTTCATTCCGGAAGTGGCACATGAAATCCGCGGTCCGGACGACGAGAGGCCCGTACAACGGTTGAATAAACTCAATATCGCGATGACGTTCGAAATGTTTCCAGAGCGACCACACGACCAGCGCCGTTTCGTCTTCCTGGATCGGCAATTGCGTGCGTCCTTCCTCCACCCACGGATGCCACGAACTCGCCAGCGTACCGTTGGGGTTATATTTGTGCAGGAGATAGCCGTTGTCCTTGATGACGCGGGCGCAGAATTCAAAAAATTTTCTTGTAACGGTCCCGTATCCGGCAAGGTCCATCGCGTAGGCGACGAGTGAGCCGTCCCGGGGCCACATATAACTGTATGTATCGCGGCCTTCGAATGTAATGTCGGAATCGTTGGCGGCGATGATGGCGCCGTCATTGTCGATTTGCGAACGGATAGTGATCAGGCTGCGCCGGTATAATTTAGCGATGGATTCAGGCAGGTCGCCGAAATTTATTTTCTCTTTGTTGATCCAAAAATACCAGTAGTCCATTATGCGCTTCAGCGTACGGTCTGGATTGTACTGGCGAATGAATGCATTGGCATTGGCGCATTCGCCGTAGGTTTTGCCGACAATGATCCAGTAATAAAAATCATCGGTTGCGTTGGGGGCCAGGGTTGGTAAATGCATGCCGATCGTAGAATCCACGGAGCCTTGGGCAATCGCGTGCATTTCCAGCACTCCGTCTTCCGCGTCGCGCCAGGTGCCTTCAAAACTGCCGCCTTTTTTGCCGCACGCGTAATGACTCACTCCGAAATAATCATCGTTGTAAAAATTGATCAGAAAATACCGATTGCTCTTGTAGTGCATCACGCATCCGATCTTGGGATCGAACAAAGCGGTGTCGCCCACGTCGGATTCGGAGATATTGAAACAGTGGTGGAAAAAAACGCGGATATCCCGCGGACGGTCGAAAAGGTTTTTGACAGTGATCTTTCGCAAATAGATATTCTCATATAGATCCACGGCATCGTTGCAGGTCAACTGGAGGCCCAGCCGGTGATTGGTTAAGATAACCTGGGTGACCATGGTGTCTTCAAGATACTGAAGGTCCTTTTCCCAATCCTGATGCATCCAGGCAAATTGGCCGTCCGCCCAAACCCCGAACCGGCATTCGTTGCCCTGCACATGGTTTTCTTTCCCGACATGAGGAAAATAGATATCACGAATGTAATAATTTTTGTCGAAGTTGATGAGCAGAGTGCCGTTACCAACGGGAATATCGCGGGGCATGAGTAACCTTCCGATCCTGCGGCGGATCCATGACCATTTATTTTGAAAAGAAATTATATTTTATGATGCAGTAGATCGCACGAAAGCCGTCTTTCCAGTTGATTTTCTTCCCTTCTTCGTACGTCCGGCCGTAGTAGGAGATGCCGACCTCGTAAATCCGGATGTCCGGCACTTTGGAAACCTTAGCGGTTACTTCCGGTTCAAAGCCGAAACGGTTTTCTTTGAGATTTATCTTTTGCAAGATTTCCGTGCGGAAAAGTTTATAACCGGTCTCCATATCCGTCAGATTCAAATTGGTGAACATATTAGATAAGAACGTCAGGAAATTATTTCCAATGGTGTGCCAGAAGAACAGTACCCGGTGGGGGTTTCCGCCCATGAAGCGCGAGCCGTAAACCACGTCGGCAAATCCGTCTTCGATGGGTTTGAGCAGCAGATTGTACTCCTTCGGGTCGTATTCTAAATCTGCGTCCTGGATGATCACGCATTCGCCGGTTGCCTGGCAAATGCCCGTGCGCAGCGCAGCGCCTTTGCCCATATTTTTTTCGTGCTTGAAATAGCGAATGGTCAGATCGGGGTTTTCTTTGACGTATTTGAGAACCGCCTCTTCCGTATGGTCCAAAGAACAATCATTAACGACGATGACCTCTTTTTGAATGTCGTTCGCGAGTTTAACGCATTTTATTTTATTCAAAATGTTGTGAACCGTGTTACCTTCATTGTAGGCAGGTATCACAACCGAGAGCTTTGTAATCCGCATGATTTGTTCTCAGGGTACTTGATGGAAACAGTTTTTGTGAACAAAGAACTCCGATCCCGCTCTGATGAATCGTGACCGGGGCAGAAAAAGGAAAAAAGCCGGAGAATGTTACTTCGTGATTTTATTCAGAACCGAATAACCCGTAAGCTTGCCGTCTTTGTTGTATGATTCCGATTTGACGGGACCGGTGCCTTGCGAGAACCAATTGGTCATTTTCGTTTTGCCCGTGGGCTGCTTCATGCCCATCATGGTCATGGCGCCGTCCATTTCAACGGCAACGCGGAAGCACGTGAAAGTTCCTGCCGGAACCGTCACCGATTCTTCCGCTTCCACTTTCCGGCGAAACGTCATCGTGATGGTGCCGATTTCATGGCCCTTTTGTGACATGTGCATGGTCATCACCGCATCCTTCAATGCATCGCCGACTCCTAATCCGACTGGCACTTCCATAAACCCGCCCTCTATTTTGACGTCCATGTCCTCCATGCCCTTGTGCTTTTCCATGATATTACCAAAACTGCTCATATCTAAGAATAACGTTTTCCCATCGCACTTGACGGTAAAGTCAAAGGATCCTCCCGGTTTTCCTGAAGCATCGTAATGGTCGTTATGCACCGCAGCCGTGACGTTGACACCGTCGTCTTTTCGGTCCTTGACCGTTGAAACGTACTTGCCGGTTAGGGCTTTGTTTCCATCGTACTCCAACATCTCCGTTGAACTTCCTTTTTTCAAAGGAAAGAACGCGTCGCAGTTCTGCGCGTGAAGTTCCGAGAACTTGACGAAAGCAAACAGGGCTAAAATACATCCCAGACGTTTCATAAACAAATGCTCCATGTTAATTGAAATGAAGAAAACGATTTTCGCGACAAGTAATCCAAAAAGGGTTCTTAAGGCTTCCCGCTCCTTAACGCAAATATTTCACGGCCACATGACTAAGATGAGCGTGGAAATCAGAATGCCGAAGAAATGATAGCTGACGTCGATCAGCGTGAGGCTTATCGGCTTGTTGATCCAAATGTCGTGAATGTACGAAGACAAGCCTACGAGCCCGAGGCCGGCAACAACCGAGAATTTTACCGCGCCCATGATACTGTGGATGTGGCCCAGTTGAACGAAATAAGATACAGCCAACGCGGTGAAAAACGCGGCGACGAAATTGAGGATCATATTATTGCGAATCGTTTCCTTTTCCGGAGTTTTAATTTGAATGCCGATAGATTGAATACCTGCCGCCCAGATCTTTCCGAATAAGGCTGAATACCACAACCATCCCAGCATAAAGTACGCAACGCCGCAGACGAGCACGGCGATATAATTGATGTGCGATAACGTGTTCATGATATTTCTCCTGTTTTAGTTTTGAACGGAAACCCGGCTTAAGGTAACGATGACAAAAGAAAATTCAAAGATTTTTTTTAGAAAAAGAACTTCTTGCGGTCAAGCCGGAATCAATCTATCAGAAATTTCAACTAGTCTTTTCCGGCAGCTATCATCTGAGCCGCCATCGGAATGGCATAGCCTTCTCCAGTTTTATAAGACTCGACACTTTTTTCTACGGCGCCTCGAATAGCCTCGAGTTGTCCGGGAGATTGAAGCGCCAGCAAGCCGGCGGTACGTACGCCCGCATCGCGCTCGCATTCGAAAAGGAATTTCACGGTGGGCACGATCCAGTCTACCGTGACGGTGTCCATGGTTATGGAATCAGCGGTGAAACCAATGAAGCGCAAGGTTTGCCGGCATTCGTCTAAGTCTGCAAAAGGATATCGGGAAGGACCCTGCGGGAGCACGACATTTAAATTGCCGTGTTTTTCAACCGCATCATTCATAATTCGACCGCCGGGGTTTATTTCCGGCGGCGCCCAAACGCTAAAGACAAAACGGCCGCCGCGACGAAGTACGCGAAAAGCTTCCGCGCAAGCTTTTTCGGGATCGGATAAATGCAATATGCCAAAGTTCATTACCACACGGTCGAAATCTTCAGAAGGAAACTGCAAGTGATGGGCGTCGCCTTCGAGGAATTCGACACCGGGGTTCAATTTTTTTGCATAAACGACCATCTTGTTTGAAAAATCGATACCGGTGGGGGTGGCGCCGAGTTTTTGAACGGCGCCGGCCGCATAGCCCGGCCCGCAAGCAACATCCAGGACGCGCATACCGGGTTTTATTCGTGCAAGAGCGAGAAGCGGATCGATATATTGCTTTGTCAACAATGCCCAAGTTGTTTCGTATTTGTCGGCAACGCGCTCCCAGCCTTCATGTTCAAAACGAGCGAAATCGCTATTCGGAGTCATTTGCATTATTTGTATCCAAATCCCGAAGGGATTCAACGTTCATAGAAAGAAGTTTCCCAAAACTGTTCGACTCCGTAGGAGTCGAACCTCATGTGCCGAACTGTTGAGCTATAAACGTTTGATGCCTTCGGCATCAGTTATTCAATCCATTCAAATAAATATTTTTCATTATACTCAACATTGAATTTTTTCAACAAATCCATGTATTCCTCTTTGAAAGTTGTCTTCTGGTGATGTTGTTTTTGATTCATGATGTATTTAATTGCAGAATCCAATTGCGAATGGCTGTAAGAGAACGCGCCAAAACCTTCTTGCCATCGGAAATGGAATTTTGTCGACTTTTCTTCTTTGATAAAATCGTCAGATGATTTTTTTATTTCTCGCACCAAGTCGGAGAGCCGGCAGGACGGTTTCACTCCAATCAAAAAATGGATATGATCCGGCATGCCGTTAATGGCAAGCATTTTTTGTTCTTTGTTTTGAACGATGCCGGTAATGTACTTGTAAAGTCTCTCTTCCCATGTCGGCCGTATTAGGCTTTCTAGGCCTTTTACGGCGAACACGGTGTGAATGTAAATTTGAGTATAAGTGGACATTTTTGTGCTTAACACTGTTTAAATGTTGGATGCCTTCGGCATCAGCCCTTAAATTGCGATTTCGAATTCAGTAATGTTTTCATACTACATTATTTGCGATTGAATCCCGAAGGGATTTAAACGTTTATAGAAAATAGTCACCAACGAAAAGTGCGACTCTGAAGGAGTCAAACATCGTGTAGGACCTGCTGAACTATAACGTTCGATGCCTTCGGCATCGATAAATGATCGAAAGTTGTAGTTTTTTTCTAAGGCTTCATCATAATCCCGTACACCGCCGCACAGATGCCGATGACGAAGCAGGCGATCGCGCCGATCATCATCCATTTGATCCTCGATGCGGTGTCCTGGGCTAATTCTTCGCGTGATTTCAAAGTGATGATGAAGGGTTTTCCTTTTTCTGAGGATTTTTGGATCATCAATTCACCGGACGAGTCGGCGGCTTCGCCGAGCACGTAGACGCGGCGCTCGAGAGGAATGATCTTCTCCGTGAATTCATATCCGAGAATGCGTCGGTCGCTGCTTGCGAGATTGATGTTGAAAGAAAAACTTCCGTAGGTCACGCGGTTCTGAAAATTCTGCTCATATTTGCTCACGACCTGCACCGGATCCACCTCGGCATTGTTCGGATTGACCGTAATGCGCCCCGTGGCGTCTTCGACCTGAAAATCCCTTCGCTGGGAATTGCTCGCGACAGTGTTGGAACCGGTGCGCGTGCGTCTCTGATTATTGCCCTGGGCGTCTTTTTCCCAATACGTTTCTTCAAAACGTTCTTCCACGCGCATTTCATAATACACGCACGGCTCTTTGGACAATTCACCTGCAAGGGGTCGGTCGCATTTGACCATGCCCTGCACAGCTGTCCCCTGCTTGAAGGCGCCGTGGCCGCCGGGATTCAGCTCGTCATTGACGACCTTGCACATATCCGCAAGATCTTTAGTTGTGGACAACTGCGTGGCTTTAATCTCGAGTAGTTTGTCCTGATTTTTCCGGCGCAATATAACGAGCACCACGCCGATGATGATGAGTACGATGCCGACAATAATGGCTGCCATGGAAGCTCCTCCTCATATTGATTTGAAGTTCATTGCGACTGAATATAACGACCGCCAAATAGCGGAATTGCTTCCGGAGTTGAAAGGCCGTCGTAATGACTATTTACCGGAATGCATTTTCAAATAAATTTTCAAAGGCTCCGTAAAGGCCGGCGTAGACAAGCAGCGTCAGGATTGTTTTGATAAGACCGCCGGCGTACGTGACCGCGAATCCGTGTTGCTCATATTTGGGCGCCAGGGCCATGACGATCCCGATTTCCTTAAGTCCCGGACCGGGCAGAGAAGCACACAGCAGGATGCCGAAATAGCCGGACTTTCTCAGCATGCGTTTGAACCGGGATTCCCGCGCGCCGGTATCATTTTTTTCACTTTCAAAATAAGGTCTAAGCTTTACAAACCAACGTCGCATTTGGATACGCTCCAGCCAGGCGTGAATACGTGCGACGCGCGAAAGTTTGTCCCACGATTTGCGAAACAACAGGAATTGAAGATACAGCCAGAAAAGATCGATGATCCCTACGATGACAAACACGCACGCCGCCGCAGTGAAATGATTCTGAAAATAATAAGAAAGGCGGTGATACCATAATACGACAGCCGTTTCGTGCTGAAGCAGTGTGAGAAATATAAGAGAAACGTACCAAGTGACTTCCTGCACGGTAGGGTGTTCGCCTTTATTTGATTGGATGCACAGAGCCGCTATGAATGGGAAAGTTAAATTAATTTCCCTTCAAAACCAATAAAAATGAACGGGGCGAAATCCCTTGATTTTATGACCTATTTGCATTAGTTTTTCATAGTCAGACATTATTCGGGAGCGTTGCATAGAGTTAATTGCTACACATTTTTCATTAAAATTCGACCAGCGTGTGTTATTGTTAACCGCTGGTTTTTTTGTCCAAGTGAAAAGAAATTATTTTGCATACCGAAAAATCAATTTTTGAAAATTTAGAAATATCCTCCGAAACGCCTGCTGACCGTTCTTCGGCAAAAACCCCTAAAACGCACGAGCGGTTTGAGTGGCTGGAAATTGCCCAGCCCAAGCAATTTACCAAGCGATTTCTGTCGGAAGCCAAGGCGGTCAGATCCAAACGCTGTCCGCGCTGCGGATGGCTGGATCGTGCCGAAGTCCCGGACTGCTTCCGCTGCGGTTACGATTATGAAACCGATGCGATGCACCTGGATTTTTTCAAACAGGAACGAATCGACCTCCCCCGGGTGGAAATCAAAGTGGATATGTCTTTCCAGAGTCTATTCTCACAGAAGCAGTATGATTCGCTGGAAGATTATCAGCTCCGGCTCGAAGCGGAAAAACTTAATCTCATTTCCGGATTTGACAGGCTTGTGGCGGTGAATGACGCCAATATCACCCATTACGATTACCAGACCAATACCGCGCTGGAAGCATTGCGCCGCATGCGCGGGCAGGTTCTGCTCGCCGATGAGGTCGGCTTGGGCAAGACGATTGAGGCAGGTATCATTACGAAAGAGCTGATCGAACGGAATCTGGCCAAAAATATTCTGATTCTCACGCCTGCCTCGCTGGTCGGGCAGTGGCAGGATGAAATGCTCGTGAAGTTCGGGGAGCATTTCACGACGCCGCAAACACCCGAAGACTGGCGCGCGCCGAAAATCATCGCCTCCATCGATATGGCCAAGCGCGACCGCGCCGCGAATATTCTTCTTTCGCGGGAATTTGACGTGTTGATCGTTGATGAAGCGCATCGGCTCAAGCACCGCGGTACGATCGGATTTAAATTTGTTAATAAGATCAAGAAAAAATACGTCTTGCTCCTGACCGCCACGCCCGTGCATAATGATCTGACGGAATTGTACAGCCTGATCACGATTTTGAAGCCTGGGCTTTTCGGAACGATCCGCTCGTTCAAAAGAAAATTCATGATGAAGGCCGATCCGCGCTTGCCGAATAACGAAGATCAATTGAAACATATTCTGCAGGATGTAATGATCCGCAACCGCCGCGATAAAGTCGGGATCAGCCTGCCGCCCCGCAAAGCCGCGATCTATCATCTCGATCTTTCCGAAAATGAACGCGAACTGTACCGCGAAGTGACGAATTATGTGCGGGAGGAATTCCGGCGTGAAACGGCGTTTGAGGTGCATATTCTTTCGCTCATTACGCTTCAACGCGAAGTCTGCAGCAGCCCGCAATCGACGAAGCATACCCTGCAGAATTTTTTGAAAAGAAATTATCCTCAGGCGACCCGAGAGAAGCTGGAATATTTTGTGCGCCTCTGCGACGGCATTTCGATGAGCCGGAAAAGCGCCGCAACGATCGAGATTCTAAAAAGATTTCCCTCCAAGACCATTGTGTTCGTGGAATTTATTGATACGATGAAACAGCTTAAAAAAGAATTGGAGCGTGAAGGATTTTCCGTGGAACTCTTTCACGGGGCCCTGTCGGGCACTCAAGCCCGTAAAGAGGCTATTGAACGGTTCCGCGATTCCAAAGATATTCTCATCAGCACGCAGGCCGGCGGAGAAGGATTGAATCTGCAATTCTGCCACCAGGTGATTAATTACGACTTGCCGTGGAATCCGATGCGGGTAGAACAGCGGATCGGGCGTGTGCACAGGCTCGGACAGGATCATGAAGTTTTTGTGTTCAATTTATCCGTGAACGATACGATCGAATCGCGCATTTTAGAATTGCTCAATAACAAAATTCGTATGTTTGAACTCGTTATCGGCGAATTAGATATGATACTCGGCGACGTGGAGGCGGATAAATCATTTGAACAGCAGTTGATCGACATTTTTCTGAAGAGTCCGACGGAAGAAGAAATGAACCGGCGGTTCGAGCATTTTGGAGACGAGTTGATGAACGTGCGCAAGCATTTTGAAAAAGTAAGAGAAAATTCGGAGATCCTGTCGGATATTGTGGATGTTTAGGTGTTAGTTATCAGTTATCAATTTTATATGCCATCGTTACCGCTCACTGCTTTCGATTTCAACATTTAACGAAGGAAGATGATCATGCAAAGAAAGAAAATCATCTGGGCGGATGATGAAATTGATTTACTCAAGCCGCACATTTTGTTTCTGGAACAGCGCGGATACGACGTCACGCCGGTATCGAACGGCGAAGATGCCATTAGTCATATTTTAGAAGGAAAGTACGATCTGGTTTTACTGGACGAAATGATGGACGGTAAAGACGGGCTCACGACCCTGGAAGAGATCAAAGACACCCATCCCTCGCTGCCGGTGATCATGATCACGAAAAGTGAGGAAGAAAAGCTAATGGACGACGCCATCGGGCGAAAAATAGATTTCTATTTAACGAAGCCGGTGAACCCAAGCCAGATCCTATTGGCGCTCAAACAGATCTTCGAAACGAAACAAATTACCGGTCAGAAAATTTCCAAGGACTACATTCAGGAATTCAATAAGATCTCCCAGCAATTGATGACCGAGCTGACATTCAAAGATTGGTTTGATATCCATGAGTCCTTATCGCAATGGGATATTGAAATGGACGAATTTGCCGACCTGGGTTTGCGCCAGACACTGGAGGATCAGAAGCACGAATGCAACGTTGCCTTCGGCAAATTTGTGGAAAAAAACTATCAACATTGGCTGAATGACCGCAGCCCGGCTTCGCCGGATCTGTCGGTGGATATCGTTCGAAAATACGTGTTTCCGAAGATTGCGGCGAAGCGCAAAGTCGTATTCCTCGTCATCGACTGTTTACGCCTGGATCAGTGGCTTGGATTCGAGCCGCTGTTGTATGAATATTTTGATATAACCAAAAATTACTATTATTCCATTTTGCCTACGGCAACGCCGTATTCGCGCAACGCAATTTTCAGCGGCATGTTTCCCATCGAGATTGAAAAGAAATTTCCGGAGATCTGGTCGAAAGGCGAGGAGGACGATTCAAGCCGCAACCGCTATGAAAAAGAGCTTCTCGATTATCAGCTTAAGGTCAATCGGGTACCGCTCGATTCCGACGCGAAGTATGTTAAACTGCTGAATATTGACGCGACAAAAAATCTGGAAGACAACATCACAAGTTACGTCGAATCCACACAACTTACGGCCATTGTTTTGAATTTTCTTGATATCCTGGCCCATAGCCGGAGTGATTCGAACGTGATCAAAGAGATCGCGCCGAACGAATCGGCGTATCGTTCGTTGAGCAATTCATGGTTCGTCCATTCGCCGATGTTTGAAATTCTGAAAACGCTGTCGAAATTGGACTGCACCGTCATCATCACGTCGGATCACGGCAGCATTCGTAGTATGCACGGCGCGCAGGTGGTTGGGGATAAAGAGACGTCCACCAGCTTGCGCTACAAATACGGAAAAAATATCAAAGCCAATCCGAAGCACGCGGTGTTCGTCAAGAATCCGGCGGATTTCAAATTACCGTCGCGCGGTGTAAATACGTTTTACATCATCGCCAAAGAAGATTATTATTTTGTGTATCCGACGAATTATCATCACTATTTGAATTATTACAACGACACGTTCCAGCACGGAGGGATCTCCATGGAAGAGATGTTGATGCCGGTGATCGAAATGGAAGGGAAGAAGTGAATGAAATTGAACCGCGAAGACGCTGAGGTACAGAGTTTTTATGAAACACGTTTCATAAAATTCTGCTCTGCTCCATTACGTCACTGCGGTCATATTAACTCATGATATGCTTGATCGCTGAACGGTAGAGGTGTTCTAATTCAGCTGCATTCAGGTCAATCCATGTATTGATCTTCAAATTTTTCCCGCCAACCGTTCCGATTTGTGCGATGTCAATATTCCTCGATCTGGCCAGATTCTCAATGACTTCAGCATTTTCTTTAGCAGCCGAAATGATGATCCGCGATTGCGTTTCTCCGAACAAAAGAAAATCGGTTCGCAGAGGATCTTTAAGAATGATCTCCGCGCCGATCACGTGATTTCTCTTCCCCTGAAAGCAGCTTTCTGCCAGAGCCACAGCCAGTCCGCCGTCGGAAACATCGTGAGCCGAATGAACGAGTCCGTGCACGATGGCTTCATATGCCGTTTCCTGAACGGCTTTCTCGTACTGCAAGTCCAAATCCGGAATGTCGCCTTTCACCTGGCCGTGCATGGTTTTCAGGTATTCGCTTCCGCCGATCTCCGCTAAATTCCTTCCCAGTAGAAATATCACGTCTCCTTCATTTTTGAACCAAGACGTCGTAATGTGTTTGAGGTCCTCGACGATACCGAGCATACCGATCGTCGGCGTCGGATAAACGGCGGCCGTAGGGGATTCGTTATAAAAACTTACATTACCGCCGGTCACGGGTGTTTCCAGAACCACACACGCGTCGCTCATTCCGCCGACCGCCTCCTTGAATTGCCAATAATTTTCCGGCTTGTACGGATTACCGAAATTGAGGCAATTGGTAATGGCTGCCGGCTTTGCACCCGAACAAACGACATTGCGCGCGGATTCGGCAACCGCAATTTGCCCGCCGCGCCGGGGATTCAAATATACATAACGTCCGTTGCAGTCCACTTTCATAGCGAGCGCTTTATTCGTGCCTTTAATACGGATCACCGCGGAATCGCTTCCGGGCAGCGTTGCCGTGTTGGTACGAACCGTCGAGTCGTATTGATCGAATACCCACTCTTTGCTCGCGATGTTGGGCGAGGCCAGGAGGGCTTTCAATACCTTGTTGTAATCACCGGGTTCCGGAATAGTATTGGAATCGAAATCATGCAGTCCGTTCAAATAGCCAGGCCGCGTTGCGTTGCGCTCATACACGGGGGCTCCGCCTCCGAGCACGAGCACGTCGGACGGAATCTCCGCAAATATCTTCCCTTCGTACTTTATGCGCAACGTTTTATTCCGCGTCACTTTTCCTATGATGACCGCATGCAGATCCCATTTTTCAAAAATGTTTTGAATTTCTTCTTCATGTCCTTTTTTGACAATAAGCAACATTCGTTCCTGGCTTTCGGACAGCATGATCTCGTATGGCGTCATATTATCTTCGCGTGTGGGAACAAGGGACAATTCCAATTCCATTCCGCATTCGCCCTTGGCGCTGGTTTCCGCGCTGGAACACGTGAGCCCGGCGGCTCCCATGTCCTGGATGCCGATGAGATGACCCGATTGTATTGCTTCCAGAGTGGCTTCGAGCAAAAGCTTTTCGGTGAACGGATCGCCGACCTGGACGTTCGGCCTTCTCAATTCCGAGGCCTCGGATATTTCTTCCGAAGCAAACGTCGCACCGTGAATACCGTCGCGGCCCGTCGATGAGCCAACGATCATGACCGGATTACCGACGCCTTTGGCAACTGCGCTCGCCGTGTTTTGATGCGCAACAATTCCAACGGCCATGGCATTGACGAGAGGATTTTCAGTGTAACATTCCTCGAAATAAATTTCACCCCCGACCGTCGGCACGCCGAAGCAATTGCCGTAATCGCCTATGCCCTTTACGACATTGGCAAACAAATATTTGACCCGCGGATTATCCAGATTTCCGAATCGCAGGGAATTCAGGCAGGCAACGGGTCTTGCGCCCATCGTAAAAATATCACGCAAAATTCCGCCGACGCCGGTTGCGGCGCCCTGATAGGGCTCGATGGCGGAAGGATGATTATGACTCTCGATCTTGAACGCCACCGCGAGCCCGTCCCCGATATCAATGAGCCCTGCGTTTTCTTCGCCGGCGCCTTTCAAAACGCGGGCACCTGATTTTGGCAATGTCTTTAAAACGGCGATGGAATTCTTATAACTGCAGTGCTCGCTCCACATCACGCTGAAGATACCGAGCTCGGTGAAGGTCGGCGTGCGTTCCAGGATTTCCAGTATTCTTTCATATTCCACTTCCGCTAAACCGTGTTCTTTGGCCAGGCCGAGGCTGACCGAAGGTTCATGTATGTCGGTGCGCTTGATCTTTTTTGCGGTGTGCATGAATGCTGAATGAAGTTAATGGTCTAAAATGATGGAAGATTACGTACGAAATGGAGCCGCGCGCAAGGCAGAAACAAATTTCAAAACCATTTTCTCTTTCGAAAAAGAAAATACATTCCGCCGCCGACGAAGCCCATGATCGCCAGGGCCATAAAATATCCGAGGTGCCATTTCAATTCGGGCATGAATTCAAAATTCATTCCGTAGACGCCGGCAATAAAAGACAACGGCATGAAGATGGTCGTGATGATAGTAAGCCGCTGCATGATCACGTTGATCTTTTGCGAGTTTTCATTGATCTGATGTGAAAGCACAGAATAGTAGGCGTCGAGAAGATTTCCCATCATATCGCGGTGGGCGTCAAGCACTTCATTGACCCGCATTAAATGATCGTAGACGTCGCGGAAATACGCCTGGGAAAATTTTGAAATGGCCTTATTGTCGCTGTGAATCAATCGCGCCATCACATCACGTTGCGGGGCCAACGTGCGGCGAAATACGGAAAGCTGCCGTTTGATCGTCAGAATTTCATTGAGGACGTCGCGGCTGGATTGGGGAAACAGCACACGCTCCTCGAGATCGGTGATCTGATCATCCCAGCGATCCACCAGCGGGATATAGCTGTCCACAATACTGTCCAAGATCGCATGCAGAACAAAATCGGAATTCCGGAACATTGTGTTGTCTTTGATCGCCGTCTTGATGGCGCCTTTCTGATACATGAGCGCCTGGTGATGCAGGAGTTCAGTATTGCAGCGATGAATGGTTTTTTCGATCGCCGGGCTCGTGTGCTGGTGAATGGAAACCAGATAATTCTTGCCCAGGAAAAAATCAATTTCCGGCCGCTTCAATTCAAAGGTGTCCCGGTCTATTTCCGGTTCGTGCGTCACCAGAAAAAGATATTCATCAAACAGATCCAGCTTCGGAGAATTGGAGTAGCTCATGCAGTCTTCGATGCACAGAGGATGAAAATCAAACACGTCTTGCATCTGCTGAATCTCATCGTTTGTCGGCGATTCCAGATTGATCCAAAAAACCGATTTGAGGTCGGCGAGCGCCAGACGCATCTCCTCAAAACCCATGCTTTTGACAAATTCTTTTTCCGGCAATTGCGCGTAAATGGTAATCATGTAGAAGTTTGTTTGTGTGAATTACAAAGTCAGGCGAATTTAATATAATGCGTGTATTATTACAACTGGTTATTTGAATTATTGCACCATTCCGAAAGTTTTATTCTGGGCCGTCATTTTAAGAAAATAGCGCAGCTGTTGTCTGAAAATTTCCGGCTTGTATCGTGCCGTATCGATCCGACTGATCCGGATTCTTTTAGACCTTTTGGAAAATCGTGAAAAATGTTTCCACGCCGTTTCATCCTGTTTCAACATTTTTAGAATGTCCGGCGGAACAACGAAGTGTTTCGCTTCCTTCTTTAACCGTCCCATGAAGTCGTGCGCTTTCTCCAAAGTGGCAGGCGTCATCTTGCCCAACGCGATCATTCTTCTTATTCTTTCCTTGTTCGGTTCGCCCCACCTGCTTCCGGGTTTACGAGGAGAGAATCTTTGCGTGAACTTTTCGTCATCGATGCCTTTAACGATGGTGTCAATCCACCCGAAGCATAATGCTTCTTCAACTGCATCGTTGTATGGAATCCGTGGTTTGCCGTTCAGGCATCCGCCACATACAATTCATCTCCCACCGAAATGGCACCTGTTTTGATGACCGAACCGTAAATCCCGGCGCAGGTTTGGTTAAGACGTCCGACGGTTTTTAGAACTTCAGGACTCGATATTTGCGTATCCGGATCGAAAGTGATCATGACGCAGCGCAGGTCTCGCATCGTCACGCCAATTGAAACCTCTCCTTTTCCAATGAGGAGGAGCTTTCCTACCCATTGGTCCTCCTGAAAGGGAATGTCAATCGGAAAATCAACAACCACATTCGGACGAAACCTGCGAATGTCGAGTTTCTGTCCTGACTGTTTTTCAATTTCCCTGATCGTCGATGTGCTGATAATTGAAACTTCGGCTTCGTCAAATATGCCGTTTTTGAAATGCACGGGCTGAACTTCCGAACCATACGCTGCGGATAATTCCTTACGCAGGGCATCGTCCTGCAATTCCAGATCTTCGCCCGCGGGAGTGATCACACGATGGACCGAATCAGTCACGTAAGGTTTATAACCGATCAACGGGGGGTATTTGCTCGCGTTGAGCCAGGGGAAATCACTCTTGCTTCCGGTGATCAAAAACGCAAAACGGCGATCGCCTGCGATGCCGTGTAATCCCAGTTGCGCCGATGCGAGGCGTTCCGCTGCCATGGACTTGACCGGATAACGAAAGATCTCTTTAACTGTACCGATGGTTTGTTTCATGGCTAATTCCTCGCACTGGCAGCGCGCAGGCGTTGGATCAGAACTTTGATAATGGCTTCGGAAACTTGCGGGCGCGAGCGCATGTAGTCCGAGAAGTTTTCTTTGTCAATTTCCAGCGTCGTGAGCGGCGCGTTGGCTTTGACGGTAGCGGAGCGCGGTTCGCCGCTTAAAATAGCCATTTCGCCGAAACAATCTTTTTCTTTTAAGGTCGCCAGAATAATTTCCTGTTTTTTCTGCTCGTTCGGAATTTCCTTCGTTTTGCAAATGTTCACCGAGCCGCTGATGATCAGGTACAGCGAATCTCCGAATTCGCCTTCGTTAAATACGATACTGTGGGGGGCGAACTTTTTCTCCTGAGCCAGTTCCGCGAGACGAAACAACTCGTCCACCGATAATTCGGAAAATAGCGGGATGGATTTGAGAAAAAAAACTTTGTCCATAACCTGAAGCATGATGTCCTCTCCTTCTCCAAATGGTAACGGTAAATGTTCCAGACTCCCTGCAAGGACGGATTCGCGCCCTCCGTGAAGTATTGCAAGATTCAGCCAGGGGTCGTCCAATGCTGTGAGAAATGCCCGGACTTCATCCATGAGCCTGAAGTGCATGGCATACTTTTCATGTACCAGATCGCCGATCTCCATGAGCGGCAAATTATCAAATAAAGGTACGATTTGAGCCGCCTGTTGACGCGGCAATATGTTTTCTATGGTTTCCAGGCCCAACGCACGGTATTTCACATCGTGCGACTGTAAGCACGTGAATATTAAATCCATTTTATTCATATCGTATCGCAGAGACAGGGCGGCAAATAAATTCGCTTTTAGAGCTCTGTCATTCGTTTTGCATTGCGAGGATATCAGCGTAAAATGCCCTTCGGTATCGGCCGATTCCAAAAACGCCGTTGCGTATTGAAGTACGGCGATGGTCTTTAAAACACCGCTGATAAAACCGTCGATGACGGGTTCTGAAACGGAGAACGGGAGGTTCTTTCTCTTTCGATGCGCCAAAGCTTGAACGACGTATCCGGCTTGGCCGGCATCCATAAGCCAGGTATTAAAAAATGCTTCAATAGGTTTCCATTCCATATCTTCCAGTATCGACGGAATAAAACGCATCCGGATGGGGGAGAATCGGTCCGGGCGGGAAAGAACGAGCGACGGTTGATGATTGCCTATTTCCTTACACGACAGCACAGCGCGATGGCTGACCGTGTCGTTCTCAAGGGCAGAGAATAAAATGCCCATTACGCGGTCCTCATGAAAATATTGAAAAGCGTCTACGATAGAAATCTTAACCCCGTTCGGTACGGCACGGTTGAATACGTCGATCAGCTCATCGAGCAGAACACCGACTTTATATTTTCCGATGATCCCGATGGCTTTGATTTTCAACGGATCGCCATGCAAGGATTTCCGAAGTTCCGCCAAGCCTCGGTCCAGCAGTTCTGCCATTTGATAGCGAATGATATTTTCGCAAGCGGCTAAACGCACGTGGACATCCGGATGCTCTAAAAACCTTTTCATTTCCGGGGCAGAATCTTTTTGCAGAAACGCGGCATACGTATCAACGGCTTCACCCAGACTCTCCGTACGGTCCTCCAGAATAAACTTAATGCCCGGCAATTTCTGAATATTGCCGATCCGGGCGAGCGCGCGCATAGCCGCGATACGGACGCCTTGCCGGCCATCCTGAATCAGCCGGGCCACCTGGGAAAGATATTCGTCATGGCGGCTTCTGGCAAGAACATCGAGCGTAAAAACAACGGTGTCTTCATTTTCTGATTTTAGTCCCTCACGGATCAGCATCAGGGAGTGTTCACTTTCGATAGGCGTATCCGCGGTGATGCCGGAATCCGTTTTTGTACCGTCTTGTCGTAAATGGCTTACCAATATCCGCCCGTATTCGTTTCGAATCCGTAACGCCACGAGAACAAAGAGCAGAACCACCGTCAGGAAAAGAAACGGAAAATAGGTGACCGGAAGAAATTTGGCAAGGACGGCGATGAGTATACCGGACACGATCACCGTTACCGGCTTGACGCTGCCGTCCATGAAAGTGCGCACTTTCGTGCGCCATTCGTCGGAAATAGGACTGTACAAGAGCTGAAACGCGGTATCGTAAATCGAGATGCCGAGAGCGTATTCCGTGATGCGGGCGATCACGATCGTTCCGAGCACGATATCAACCGTCATCGGAATAGCTCCGAATGCGACGAAAACCGGAAACAGAACAAACACGAGCGCCACACCGAATCTTTTGATCAATCGTCCCGCGATCAGCAGTTGCACCGTCAATGCGATCGTACCGGCGACCCCGATGATTTTTCCGAAAAAGGCGGCCAATGCTTTTGCATCGGAATAGGTCGTCGCGGCCGTTTTGGCAGTATAAAAATCTATCAGATACAACACGAGCCAATGCAGAACCGTCGCAGCCACCAGCAATCTGAGATATGCGGAACTTTTGATTTCGAAACAGGTATCGGAAAACGTAGGTTCTTCTCCATCGTTTTTTTTGCGTACGGGGCTTACCCGGAGATACTTTGAATAAACCATTCGCAGTACGAAAAAAATGGCCGTGAGCAGTCCGATCCAAACGAGCAAGAAATGCCGGATATCAATGAATTGAAGAATGATCGGCGTCAGCCATCCGCTGAGAATCATCGCGGCAGTCCATCCGCTCGCGATAATCGTAAAAATTCTCTTAGCCGTGATCGCGTCATACAGGTGACTCGCCAGCGACCAAAACATGATCAGAAAGACCGTCCAGCTCACGTCCACAAATATGTACAGAAGCACATAAAACGATTTCTCTCCGAACAGGATGCCGGTGTAGATGATCCCCGCAGAAAAAATAAGGATGACAATCAGATTGGAATTGAGTTTGGAAAGATCCAGCTTGACGGTTAGCGATGAATACAACGTCGTCACCAGCATGACGGCGATGGAATTCACGATGTACATCGCCGGCAGATAGTCGGCTCCAATGTGCTTGAGAAAAAGGGATTCCCGGGCGAAGTAGCCCAGATAAAGTCCGAAGAGAATGAGAAAATATAAGAGCCACATGAAACGGAGCGTCGGCCATTCGTCCGCACGGATATTTAGAATACGTTCGAGTCTCTGCTTCATTGCCAAAATTTGATTAAGTAATCGCCCGTAGAGATTCCGAATAACCGTGGGCCTTGGGCAACCCGGGACTAGGGGCCGGTAACGGATAGTTGAATTTTATGAATTTTCTTCCGGTCGGCATCCGTAATTGTGAATTTCAAGTTCTGGTACTGAACGACTTCATTTTTTTTCGGCATGCGCCTCAGCAGCCATAAGATAAAGCCGCTTACGGTATTGTATTCGTCGGAGGGAATGGCGAGTTCCAATTGCTCATTAAGCTGGTGAATCTCCACATTGGCGTCGAGAAGATAAGTGCCGTCTTCCTGCTTTTTTATGGGAGGAACGTTTTCGTCGTACTCATCGGTGATTTCACCGACAATTTCTTCGACCAGGTCTTCCATAGTCACCAGCCCGGCGGTACCGCCGTACTCGTCCACCACGATAGCCATCTGCATACGGCTGGATTGAAACTCCTTTAGAAGTTCTGAAACTTTTTTGGTTTCGGGAACGAAATAGGGCATGGAAATGAATTCGATAGCATGCATATTCTGGACGTTCTTTCGCCAAAAATTCATGATATTTTTTATGTGAATAACTCCGACCACTGTGTCAATGGTTTCTTCATACACCGGAAGGCGTGAAAGCTTTTCTTCAGCCATCCGGTCGAGAATTTCTTCCATTGAAGAATTCACCTCCACACACACCATATCCACGCGCGGCACCATGATCTCCTTCACGATCGTATCGCCGAACTCGATCACGCTGTGAATCATTTCTTTTTCGTCTTCTTCAATTGCGCCGTCGATTTCACCGGCTTCGATAATGGCTTTGATCTCGTCTTCCGTGATGCCCAGGCTTCGTTTCTGTTCCTCGCCGCCAAAAAGCGCAATAATAATATTCGAAATCCACGAAAAAAAAGCACTGAACGGACGTAAGAGAGTCAGGGCAATATTCATCGGCGCGGCGAGCAGCAAAAATATTTTCTCCGCATGATGCCTTGCGATAGCTTTCGGAATAACTTCTCCGAACAGCAGCAGGACAAAAGTGATGATGCCCGTTGCGATGGCCAGCGCATAGGGTTCGTGATAGCCGCGCAGCCGCGCAATATCTACCGTGATACTGGAAGCCAGCACCGCCGCGCCGACGTTGAAAATATTATTGCCAACATAGACCGTGGTAAGAAATTGATTCTGATTGGAGGACCAGAGTTCGAGGAGTTTGGCCCGCACGCCGCCGCGGGAGAGGATTTTTTTGATGGAGATCTTACCCAGAGAGTGCATGGCCGTTTCGACGCTCGAGAAGAAACCGGAAAGAAAAATCAGAATGAAAAAGATCGCAATTTCAAATGAGGAATTGTCGTTCATGAATTTGTTCGGGTGTGTGTAAGGGATGGCCACATGATGAGTGAAAAAGTATTACAATCGCGCCGAAAAGTCAAGTACATCAATGGTTCGTGTCAAGCCATCAAAAGAATACAAGAAAAGTCATCACACCAATTTGCAGCCCATGATGAACAAACGTGCAGCTTGCACACACGGTGGATGGCGAAGAAGACAGAAGCGGTATAGAAAAGCTATGGCGAACGCCCTGGGGCATTAATAAAAATGACGATAAGGTTTTCCGGGCGAAGTTCGTCCGCCACGAGTTCATTCCATTTTTTTAATTGCAGGACGGTAACGTTGTACTGCCCGGCGATTTTTGAAAGAGTGTCTCCCGGTTTAACGGTGTAAAAAATCTTCTTTGCACCGGAAAGCGTATCTGCTGAAACGGTCCGGCTGTCGGTGTGAACAGAGTCGGAGTTCAAACCAATGATCTTAATGTCATCAGGAAGGAGGACCTCCCATGAACCCTCGGGCAGGGAATATTTCATGATCCAGAAATTCATCCATCGGATCGTCTTGTAATTCGTACCGTGATCTTTTGCCCATTGTGACAGATCGGCGATCGGGCCCTTCAGGATGATCTTCTGCATGCCGTTATCGTAGGGTTTGTAATAGTCATCTTGAGAAAGAGTGAAGCCGTAGGACGCGGCATGCTCAAGGATTTCCTTCATCATAACAATATGAAAGACATAATGGCGTGTTTCTTTGTTCAAAAAAAGATTGAAATAATTATTTTCTCCCTGATCCCTCAGAATTTTGTTGATATTCGCTTGACCGGTATTATAGGCCGCAGCAGCGAGCGACCAGCTCCCGTACGCTTCACGCAGAGATTTCAACATACGAATTGCCGCACGCGTGGATTTTTCCACGTGGAAACGTTCGTCCAATTCTTTGTTTACCGTGAGCCCCCAAAGTTTGGCGGTACCCGGAATAAATTGCCACAGTCCCGCGGCATCTGCCGCGGAGTAGGTTTCGACCTTGAGCGAACTTTCCGCGACGGACAGATATTTCAAATCGTCGGGTGCGTCCATTTCTTTTAGAATACGTTCGAAAAGCGGAAAATATTTCTTAGTTCGTTTCAACTGTAGAAAGATTTTGTCATCGCTGCCGATGCGCGAATAAAAAATTTCTTCCAGCCGTTCCCGCACGTCGGGAATTTCGACCGGCACGCGCTCGCCGCAAAAAGAGAATGAATCCGGCATCGCGTGTACCGTTATGCCCTCCAGCGGGATCCGCGGTACTTTGTTTTGGCCCGTCGCCGTAGAAAACGAAAAAATCCAAACGGCAATACTCAAGGATGCTATCGTTATCCGGTGCATGACGGAGTCCTTTCCTCAATATGTGACGGGAAACCAAATAAAAAATAGTTTTTTTAAAATAAAAAAGCAGGCATCCTGAATGCCTGCTTTTCAAAATCCGAAGAGGGTGTGTAACGTCCTCTTAATGATTGAAGTGTACCTTGTGTAATCCAGATGGAATTACTGTAAGGCTAATCTCAAAAGATTACTTCCTTTTTCCGGATTTCTTTTTCTTCTTGGCGGCTTTTTTCTTCGTGGCCATGGTCTTGTTTCCTTTCACCTGATGAAGAGGATTTTTGTTAATTAAATGAGAGCACCTTCTTTCTCTCACCTCTATCTTAACTTTTTTTGATTCTAAAGTCAACAAAATTCTGCGCAAAAATGAAAATTGTTGGAGTCCCGATTTGGAAAGGATTCAAAACTCACACACGGGAATTCCCATTGATAACGCACGAGCTGTATAATATGATGGAATCAGGGTTTATAGTGACCGTCTGTTTTTTAAAAAAAAGTAACGGTGTGAGCAAACGATTTCGAATAAGACGCGAACTTGTTTTAAAATGGTTTTCACTTAAGAAAAATTCCCCGGTCATGCAAAACGTTTTTTTTTCGCGGTTATTTGCGCGTTATTTTAAATTTTTCCGGATACGGTCTAACTGCATCCGCGCCTTTTGATGTTCGCTTAGGGTCTTTGAAAAGATATGCTTGCCGCTGCCGTCGGCGACGAGATAAAGGTATTCCACATGAGCCGGGTATAGAGCCGCTAGAATGGAAGCTTTACCGGGATTCGTAACCGGCCCGGGCGGCAGCCCGTGATATTTGTACGTATTATAAACGTCGTCAATTTCCAAATCTCTGTTGAAGAGCCGGCGCGGTCCGTCTTTGATGATGAACTGAATCGTCGGATCGGCCTGCAGCAGCATATTTTTTTTGAGACGGTTGTGATACACTGCGGAAACGTTGTAGCGTTCATCATCATCCGAAGTTTCGCCTTCAATGAGGGATGCGAGCGTTACGATTTGGTGCGGGGTCAGGTGCAACTGATCCGCCCGGCGCTTCAGATTGTCGTCAAAAAACTTATTGAATTCTTGCACGAAGGTTCGGATCAGATCCTTTTCATCCGTGCCGGGATCGAGAAAATATGTGTTGGGCATGAGATAGCCGTACAGCGACGGCGCATGGATTTCCAGTTCACGACACAGCAGGGTGTCCGTCAGCGAGCGAATGAATTGCGCGGTGTCGATGCGTAACTTCGTCCGAACTGCGCGGAGTATATAGCGCATATCTTTTCCTTCGGGGATGGTCAGGCGCACGCTTTGAGGGGCGGCGCTTTGCAAGATCTTTATTATTTGCTGATTGGAAACATGCAGGGGAAGCAGATACTGACCGGCTTTGAGATTCTTTTCGGACTTCAGAAATTTGGCGGCATAGACAAACAAGCGAGCATTCTCAATGATGCCGCTTTCTTCAAGGATCCGGGCGATCTCGTTGAGCGAGGCGCCTTTCGGAATCGTAATGAGTAATTTTTTATCCAGAGACAGATTTTCCACGCTGATATTCGGCGTATTATACAAAACAAATTTGTAAAATACGGCGGCCGCAGTCAATCCAAAGATACACAAAAATACCGATCCGAAAAAAATGAGTTGAATGAGGCGCTTGGAGGCACGCGCAGGTTCTTTGTCGTAGAGCAAAAAAGTAATCCTTTGTATCATTTCAAAAAACGCGCGTAGTATACAACTATTCGCTGTGCAAATCAAATAAAATGGTGACCTGAAAGGAGGGCCTATAAAAACGGTGTTTAGATGCGGAAGGTAGGGCGGTGGGAATCCGGGAGCCGAGGGAAAGGAAAAGTTATCCGGTGACTTTGAATTTGATTACAAAAGTCGTCCCTTTGTTTTTTTCGCTCGTCACTTCGTATTGAATTCCGTGCCGTTCGAAAATATCATGCACGACAACGAGCCCGAGTCCGGAACCTTTGTGCTTGGTCGTGAAGAACGGATTGAAAATTTTTTTTAACCGTTCGGGATCCATACCTTCGCCGGTATCGGAGATCTCTAGATACACGTATTCCGAATCCCAATAAAGTTTCAACGAGAGCTCGCCGCCGCTCGGCATGGCTTCGTCCGCGTTGATCAGGATATTCAGAATGGTTTGCGAAATCTGTTCGGAATCCACTTCGCAGTCGGGCAAGTCACTCCGGAACTCTGTTTTGACCATGATCGAGTTGGTCGTAAACCGGTGGCTCAACAGGGCCAGAGCGCTTTCCACGATAGGTACAATCGGCTGTTTGAATTTTACCGGTTCCACCGCACGCACGTACGTCAAGGTATCATTGAGAATATGTTCCAGCCGCATCGTTTCATCCACGATCACTTTCAGATAGTCGTCTTCTTTTTCGGTGGAACGGTTTTGCAGCATGGCGCGGGCAAAACCGCCGATGGCGACCAGCGGATTACGGATCTCGTGGGCCATTTTCGCAGACAGCTCGCCGATGGCCGCAAGCTTTTCGGAACGGATGAGTCTTTCCTGGCTGTCTTTCAGTGATTGATGGGCCTCTTCCAGTTCTTCCACTTTTTTCTGCAATTTGTCATACAGTACTGCATTTTCCAATGCGACCACGATCTGGTGAGCGAAAATTTTCAACGTTTCCAAATCTTGTTCACTGATGGCTCTTCCGGTAATGGAATTGTCCACTGTTAAAACGCCAAGCGGGCCCTCTTTAGATATGAGCGGCACCAGTGCGAGGTGGTCTGTCTGGAATATATTTTTTATCGCGGGTGTAAGGTAATCGCTGTCCGCGGCGGAAATCAGAATGCAATGACCGTCGTGGATGACGTCGTGAAAGGCGCGGTACTCCGTGTCACTTTCAGAAGGTGCGGCCGGAACGCGAAGCGCGGCGATCATTTGATTGACTTTGAAATCGCGCCCGTCCTGGGCCGTTTTGTATGATTTCAAGATATGTTCTAAAGCTTGAGGCTTCTGTTCCAGTTCCGTCCACAGGAGTCCCGCTTCATGCGGATCGGAGGGGCCGATCGCTTTTCTTCCTTCGAGAAATGTTTTTTCCTCATTCATCAAAAATAAGAACGCGCGGTTGAATCGCAATCCTTGTCCGGCGGTCGCAGCGACCAGAATCATATTCAAAATCTCGTCCAGATCCAGAGAGGAGTGAATCAATGCGCTGATCTCGTTTATCTTCGACAGGTTTTCCAGGGTGCGCTGGGATTCGTCTTCCAGCTTTTTTTGCTGCGTCTTGTCGCGCAGAATGACGACGGTTTCACGTGCATTCTTTCTCTGCAAAAACATGAGAGTCAATTCGCAGAATATATCATGTCCGCTTTTGCTCCGGCACCGCACGGGCATGGGCTTCGTATTTTGTCCCGGGAGCGGTTCGGGGAAATACGACACAAGAATTTTTGAAAATGCATCGTCGGAAGGAAACACTTTGTCCATCGGCTGATTTAGCATCTCAGTATCGGCGAAACCAAAAATCTCTTCCGCGCCCTTATTCCACGATATGACCTGCAGCGCGTCATCCAGCATGATGATGGCCTCGGGCGCATTCAGCGCGATATTTGCGAGCTTATCGCGATCCTCTGTAATTTTATTTTCGGCAGCTATTTTTTCGGTAATGTCGAATGAAAATTTCAGAATAATTCTTGACTCCGCGGAATCGCGGACGATGGGAATATACACATCCTGAGTAAACTGAAGGGACCTGTCGTCGTGTTCGGCGGAGCGGATCTTGCTTTGAATACGGCCGGTTTCAAAACACTCGACGACGATCGCACGGTCGTCATCATTCATCTCATAGTATTGATGATGCAAGCTGTCCCAAAGCCAGCGGGCTTCTCCGTCGGGAATTAAAATTTTTCCGTTGATCTGCTCGACCGACTGGATCAATTCGTGTATGGATAATTGTTCAAGCATGGAAAATAAAAATTACGTAATTGTTTTTCTGAGAGTCGATGTCATTTTCGGAGACCCGGATCCATCGTTTCGCCTCGCGAAAAGAAGCTAATCCCAAAATCCAGGAATTGGCTGCCGGCACTTATGGCATTTTCCATTTTCAATTTTATTCTGTAAAACGCGAAAACCTACGCGCTCAACGAGCAGCGTATGACAGGAGGGACAGTAGGTATTCTCCCAGTTCCCTGATTCGCCGGGAAGGTTTCCCGCATAAACGAAATTCAATCCCGCGTCCCGTCCGATGGCAGCCGCCCGGATCAGGGTTTCCACCGGAGTATTATCCGGATCCGTCATCTTATAATCCTGATGAAACGCCGTGACGTGCCAGGGAATATTCGGCGAAATGGAAACGAGAAATTCCGCCATCGCGCGTAATTCGCCGGGCGAATCATTGAAGGACGGTATGATCAGCGAAACGACTTCCAACCAGAATCCGTGATCGTAGATCATGTGAATGCTGTCGAGCACGGTCTGCAGCTTTGTTCCCAGTTTGCGATAATTTTTGTCGTTAAAACTTTTCAAATCCACTTTATAAAGATCGACCCATGGGCGAATGTATTTCAAGACTTCGGGCGTAGCGTTGCCGTTGGAAACGTATGAACACGTGAGGCCTTCCCGCCGCGCTTCCTTGAAAATTTCGACCGCCCATTCGGAAGTGATCAGCGGCTCGTTGTACGTGCTCGTCATCACGCGGGCCTTGTGGTTTTTAGCAAGTAGAACCATCTGCTTTGGTGAAATGCCTATGGGTTCGGATCCGGCATGCGGATCATTCAAGGCTTGCGACGTGATCCAATTCTGACAATACGCGCAATGCAAATCGCATCCGAGCATGCCGAAGCTGAGCGCCGTCGCGCCGGGAAACGCATGGAAGAACGGTTTTTTTTCTATCGGATCCGCCTGGATCCCTGCCGCGTATCCGTACGGTACCAAGAGTTTTCCGCCGCGGTTGAAACGGATTTTACAGATGCCGTCGCGTCCCTCGTGAATTTTGCACCGATGCCCGCACGCGTAGCACTCCAGCGTATCTGGGCTGAGCGTGCGGTACAGCTCGCCCTCTTTAACATAATGCCGAAGCGTCTCGCGCAGAGGAAGTGTGGTCTCCATGGCTCACCGCCTTATCATAGGAAACGCAAATTTCAGTGATGTATTCACGCCGAACGGAGTTTAAGCTGAAAAACTTTTCAAAGAGTCACAGGGGGATTATAATAAATAACGCCGGAGATGTTACGTTGAATTTTCTGAAAGAGATCCTGCGCGTGAAGAGGGTTTTCCGGATTCAGCTGGTTGGCGTTGACAATCAAAACCGGCGACCAGCGATAATACATGAAAAACTGATTGAATTCCTCATTCAGCGCTATAATATAGTTTTCGTCGATCGTAGGATTGCCGCGCCGGTTGTTCTTGATGGCGTGACGGTGGTACATTTTCTCTACGATCGTCTCCGAATTACTTTGGAGATAGATCACGAGATCCGGTACGGCCACTTCCTTTTCCATAAAACTGACGATGGAATCGTACAACGGTAAATCGCCGGGTTCTAATTTTAAGTTGGCATACACCCGATCGGCATAAAATAAATAATCCGAAATCACTTGGGCATGAAAAATGTCGGTTTGGGTGAGCTGTTTTTGCGCTTTGTAACGATCGATCAAACGCAGGATGTGTTTCTTAAACGCGAAATCCTTCGGATCATTGCTGGAAACATCAATCAGCGGCGACGCCGATTCTTCTTCGAGGATCATGCGCGCATCCGTGAATGACGCCAACGCCTTCGCCAGCAAGGAATTGTCGCGCTTGATGATCCCTTCAATCGCGATGAATTTTATTTTTTCATTCAACGGCAACCGGCGTTTCCACGTTTAGATGAATACTGCGTCTGCGGATAATCGTACTGTACGGCGATCCCTTGAATTTTCGAGGATTTCCTTAACTGAAATCTTTCTAACCGGACAAATGAAGTCATCCGCGATTTCAACCAGCGGAACCAGCACAAAGTTTCTTTCCGTATAATGGGCATGGGGGATAGAGAGATCTTTTTCCTGAATGACCGCGTCATCAAAAAAAATAATATCCATGTCAATTATCCGCGGACCCCATTTCTCCGTTCGTCGCCGGCCCAGCCGACTCTCGATTTCCAAAAGCAACTGCATAAGCGCCTGCGGCGAAGAAATCGTCTCCAATTCCAGAACCAGGTTCAGAAAATCACTTTGTCCGATATTTCCTACCGGGGCCGTTTCATAAACGGAAGAAATTTGTTTAACGGTCGTTTTTTCCCGCAGCTGATCGATCGCCTTGCTTAAATTTGCCAAACGATTTCCGATATTGGATCCCAGGCTCAAAAACGCCGTATGTCTGCAAGGTTCATGATTCATGGTTCAGGGTTCAAAGGTTGCCGCGCCGCCGCGTAATCTCCACTTCCACGTGGTCAATGGAACCCTTGATCGGCACGTTGGGCTTGCGCACGCGAACGGTAACTTCATCCACTTTAAAATCAAGAAGGACCTTATCTGCGATATGCTGGGCGACCGCTTCGATCAGATAAAATCTTTTCTCGGTCACGGCTTCATTAATGTTGTGATAAACTTTTGCGTAGTCTACGCAGGCATCGAGTTTATCTTCTCGCGCCGCGGCGCGCACATCCAACCCCAATTCCACGTCAATTTCAAATCGCTGCCCCATCGTGCGTTCTTCTTCATGCGCGCCGTGATGCGCGTAGATGACCATGTGCGTGAGCCTGATTTTGTCCATTGGTTTGAACCGAGTCCCGCTATTTTTTCATTGTGCCAAGGAATATATCTATTCTCAGGAATCAATTCAAGATAACAATAAAAAAACCCCGCTTGAATGTTCAAGTCGGGGTTCAAATAGGAGTTAACTGAAAAGGGAACTAAAAGGCGTAATTGACTCTAAGATCAATTTTGTAATCGCCGTTCTTTCGCGAAAGCGGTTTTGCAATATCCACGCGGAACAGGTCCTTCTCATCGCCCAGGCCGATACCGATATCGGTTTGTACATCGTGTAGACCGGCTCCGGCAAAGGTCTTACGAATACTATGGGTCGGATGATTCCAGGCGTAGCCGGTATCCATGAATAAGATCGCGCTGAACGGGCGCAGGAAAAATATACGGTCATTTTTGAGAATCCCGGAGCTGATGCGGTATTCGACATTAACTAACACCAGATTGTTACCGGAAAATTCTTTATAATCAAACCCGCGCAAGGTTGAAATGCCGCCCAGATAAAATGTCTTTTGCAGAGGCAAGGTGCCGGTCGCCGTGCCGGCCATCAGCCGTACATCTAGATTTTCCCAGCGGCTGAGAGGCTGATACCGCGTCACGCTGAGCTGATAGCGTGTAAATTGAAAATCGGAATTCAGGCGCTGGTAGCTGCGCTCGGCTTCTCCGAAAATATTCCATCCGACGCGCTTGACATGATTTTTCCCCATTTGAATTTTTTCGGCCGTGTTGAACGACAGTTGTCCGGTGACCGTGCGCATGGTGCCGTTGTCAATCAAAGGATTCACGCGAAAATCCTGATTTGGAAAGAAGACGGCCCAGCGCGTGCGATTGGTGAGAGAAGTATAGTCGTCGGCGCGGTAGATCGCGGCGAGTTTCAAGTACGAATTCAAATTTTGACTCACCTGTAGACTGTATCCCTTGGTTCGAAAATAGTCCCGGAAGTCATTCTTAAACAATAGCGCGTTGACTGCGTTTTCGGTTTGCCCCACGCGCCAATCATCCTGGGTGTTGGTCACATCGTGCAGCTCCGCTCCGGCCGCAAACCGGTATTCATCGCCCCAAAACTTGTCCAAACCCAGCTGAAAACGCACCGCTTTCTCGCTGAAGGCATAGCCCAATCCGCCATAAATCTGAAATGGTTTGTTGTCGTATATCTTGTGATTCCGATCCAGCTTGAGTCCCAGGAAAAGGCCGTCTACACGATTGTAATCAAAAGCAACAAAAGATGTGTTGACGTAGCCCGGATGCTTTTTCAGAAACGGACCGTAATAATTATAACCGGTTGCTTGAACATTCGCATTTTCATTATTATCGTCCTGGCTGTTTTCAGTTTGATTTTGATAGTCGTCGTCTACGCGCACGAATGAAGCGTCATAAGTATGATTGGGTGTGCGGCCCCGGTCTTCTTCCTGATCATCCGAATTCTCATCCGTGCTGTAGGAATAGCCGTCTCCGGATGATTTTACTTTGTATTTCCACTGTTTCATTTTTTTGTTGAATCTCTCCATACGCGCCTTCATTCTCTCATTGACGCGGTCGATGTCATCGCCGGAGGTGCTCTCATCGGACATTTGTTCGTCGGAGTCCTTGTCGCCCGTCCATTTCTGGACTTCTTTGGGCAGCAAAGGTAGGTCCGCCGCTTCCGCCTCTTGGGTGTCTTCGCCTTCAGAATTGACCGTTTCGTCGAATGCGTTACCTGAATGATTACCCTTCAACTGAATAACATTGCCGGATACCCGGGAGACATCCTGGAACACTACTTTGCCGTTGATCGCAACGGCGTCTTTGGTAATGCGTCCGTTATCCTTGAGGATGATATTCCCATTGGCGACAACTGCTTTGCCGTTGAGGGTGCCGCGAATGATCAGATCGCCGTTGAGGAGAAGTACATCGCTGTTAACGGTTCTTTCCGATGACAGCTCGTGGCTGCCCGAATAAATCATCAGCGATTTTGAATTGGACAGATATTTTTGCTTGAGTTCGTCCAGATAGTTGTAACTATCCGAGTCGTCAAGGAACTCCGATTTTTGCTGGGCCTGCAAAAAATCCAAAGGCCGGGCTACGACCAGGAGTCCGAACAGCAGAAGAAGAATATTTTTTTTCATGACGGGTGCCTTTAGGTTAGCGTATCATCTGCAATGCAGCCGACTATATAAGAGAAGTGATAGTCTCGTTACGTCAGGGTAAAGAAAAAGTTTCAAGAAAAAACAATTAAAAAAAAGATCTATTTGATCCAAATCCGCGATAGAATTTTCATTGACATATCTATTTCTTGCGGAAGCGAACGTTTTTGGTTATATTCTTTTTGTCTAAAGATTTATGGCAGAGTGGAGAATTTCGCGGGAAGTTTGCCTATAAGTCATTTTGAATTTTACTATACGTCACAACATTTTACAGGCTTTTCATGGGCACGTCCGGTCATGGTATGTTGGAATATTGTTTTCCGATCAAAATTCGGCGGTGCAAAGCGTTTCCGTCATGCCGGGGGAGATTTCTTCCGGTCCTGGGCATCGTCCTGTTTTTTTTGGCGAGACCTTTGTCTGCGCAATATTCTGCCGAGGCATCGATAACTCCGACCCAGGTGAAAACCGGCGGGGAGCTTTTGGTGACGTACACATTTAAGATCCTCGGCGGTTCGCCCACGTTATGGCGGATCAGGATCCCGTGGCCGGGAAATGTTTATGTCAAATCTGTGGAGAGAAACACTCAGAGTATGTGGCTGATCAACCGTCCGGCCTCCCCTCCGCAATCGTCCGTAGTCAGTTGGATATTTGAGCCGGTTCAGCAATACCTGGAACTCAGATCATTTGCCGGCGACCTGAAAAGCCCGGACCTGGTTAAAGTGGTCTTCGCGATACAAGCCCCGGATTCATTATCCACGAAGTCTTTCGACGGGTTGGCCGGATCGCCGGAATTGTTGAATCGATGTATCTCCAAGGGCACAGAGATAAAAATTGTAGCCGCACAGTAAGTTTTTTAATTTATGAAAAAAATCATTCTCATATGTTCCATGTTCATCTTTGCCTTTGTATCGCAGGCGGATGGACAGGTCGTGAAAACCTGGGACGGAGGGGGCGGAACGACCAAGTGGAATGAGGCGCTCAATTGGAATGGGGATGTGCTTCCCGGGGCGACGGATACTGTAATTCTGAGCGGAGGGACCGCGGTCGTAGTATTGGACAGCAACGTGGCCCGTACGGTAGCGCAATTACTTATCATCAACGGGGCATCACTCACCGTAGACACGCTTCTGACCATCAGTGACAGTGTATTTGTAGACGGAACGAGCAGTTTTACTTTGCAGGATCCGGCCGTCCTTACGGTAGGCGGACATTTTCAAATTGACGGAACTTTTACTCCGAACACTTCTTTGGTCGTCTTCAACGGCGGCAACCAAAATATTTCAAGCGCTTCCTTCAATAGAGTGCGATTGAGCGGAACGGGTACCAAGAGCCTCCTGGGTACACTCTCTTTTAATCAGAAAATCACCGTTGATCCGAATATCAATTTTGACCTTAACGCTACGGTGCTTACCGGCATCAGCCTCGCAGATACGTTGGACTTGTCATCGGGTGATTCCCTGCTGATCGGCGGCGTTGTTCCGTCCGGATTGGATGTCGTTATCTTCGCTTCCGGGAGCGTTGTGGTCTATGACGGCGGCAATCAAACGGTCGGGGCCCCGACCACGTATCCTAATTTGGTGTTGCGTGGCAGCGGCACCAAAACGATACCCGGGAATATCACGATCGATGAGAATATTACGGTTGAACCGAATTTGAAAGTGGATCTGCAGACGTTCACGTTGGATGGAGCCGGATTTTCCAATACCCTCACGATCTCCAGCGGCGATTCGATTTTCATCGGGGGAGCAAGCAGCGCACCGACCAATTTCGAGACGGTTACGATGAACGCTGCCAGTGCCTTTGTTTTCAATGGAGCCAATCAAACGATACCTGCACTTGCGGCCAATTACGAACATCTTGATTTCCGGGGAAGCGGTACCAAAACATTGGGCGCAGGCATAAACGTGAACGGAAACTTCACGGTTGAAGCCGGTCTGAAATTTGATCTGGGTACTTTTGCGCTGACGGGTGTTGGGGCATTCAATACTTTGACCATTTCTTCGGGTGATTCTGTTTTTGTAGGCGGCGCCGGTAATATTCCCGGCGGGTTTGAGACGGTGACGTTGAATTCGGCCAGCGCGTTTGTATTCAACGGAGCCAACCAGACCCTTTCCGCGTTGGCCAGTAACTACGCGCATCTGGTGCTGCGAGGCACGGGCACCAAGACGCTGGGTTCCAGCATTAATGCCAATGGCAATGTGAGCGTGGAACCTAACCTTAAATTTGACTTAGATAAGTTCGTATTGGACGGTGTTGGCGTTGCCAATACATTGACCGTGACGACCGGTGACTCGATCTTTGTCGGCGGACCCAGTAATGCCCCGACGGGATTCGAAACGGTGACGATGAACTCCGCCAGCGCATTTGTTTTTAACGGTGTGAGTCAGACTATCCCAAGCCTTGCCGCTAATTACGAACACCTTGATCTTCGCGGAACCGCCACAAAAACCTTAGGTGCAAGTATTAGTGTGAATGGGAATGTTACGGTCGAAGCCAATCTCAATTTCGATCTGAGTACTTTTACGGTTACGGGTGTGGGTGTTTCCAACACGATGACAATTTCTTCGGGCGACTCGGTCCTTGTAGGCGGCGTCAGTAATGCGCCCAGCACATTTGAAACGTTGACGATGAACGCCGCCAGCGCATTTGTGTTTAACGGAACCAATCAGACGATACCTGCGCTTGCGGCTAATTATGAACACCTTGATCTTCGCGGAACCGGCACAAAACTTTTGGGTGCAAGTATTAGTGTGAATGGGAATGTTACGGTCGAAGCCAGCCTCAAGTTTGATCTTAGTACTTTTACCCTGACGGGCGCGGGCGGATCCAATACCTTAACTGTTTTATCCGGCGATTCTGTATTTGTCGGCGGCGTCAGTAATGCGCCGAGCACATTTGAAACGATGATACTGGCCCCTACCAGCGTTTTTGTCTTTAACGGCAGTGATCAAACGATACCGGCCTTGCTGGTCAATTATGCGCAGCTCGACCTGCGAGGTACAGGAACCAAGACCTTAGGCGCAAGTATTAATGTCAACGGCAATTTGACCGTCGAAGCCAACCTGAGATTTGTTTTGGGAAGCAATCTCATTGATGGCAATCTCATCACAGTTAACACGATGACCATTTCAGCAGGCGACTCCGTTTTCGTCGGAGGATCTGCGCCGATTAATTTTTCGACTAATACCCTTAATGCGAACAGTGTGTTTATTTATAACGGTGCCGCTCAGACCGTGTCGGGTTTTACCTACGGGTTCCTTAATATTGCCGGCAGCGGAACTAAAACATTAGCGGGCGGGTTAACGGTACAAAATGATCTGGTCATAGCTAATGGAACCGCGCTTGATATCGACAATAACTTTGTTGTCTTTGGAAGCGACAATCAAGACAGTATTATTATTGACGGTACTCTGGAAATAGACGGAGGAGTCAACGGTATTTTTATGGCCGGAGGCGGGACCGGTACGATGTTGTACGTAAGTCCGACCGGAAGACTGAAACTGCTGGGCACTGCAGAGACTGGCGGCAATCAGGCGATCATTCAAGGTTTTGGCTTGACCAATTTTCGAATGGTCATTGACGGGACCATAGAGGCCAATTTTTATACTATTTCCCGCGTGAGCGGCAGCGGCCTGATCATCAATGCCGGCGCGACAATTGATCCAACGAATAATCTCAGCAACGGTAATTTTACGAACGGCCTGGCCGGCGGTATTTATCTTCGGATCGAAAACACGGAAAATCACACTATTCGCAATGTGAATTTTGGATTGAGCTCCACGGCTACCGTGATGA
>CAZLWA010000073.1:0-8028 GCA_964563165.1 uncultured Bacteroidota bacterium
TCATCAAGCACAACCGGAACGCTTGCCTACATGGCGCCGGAGCAGATCCAGGGAGCGGAAGCCGATGCGCGGGCGGATATTTTTTCGTTCGGCGTCGTGCTCTATGAAATGCTGAGCGGCCATACGCCGTTCCGGGGCGAATACGAAGCGGCGATGATGTACTCCATCGTGAATGAAGAGCCTCAGCCAATACAAAAAGACAGAGAAGATATTTCTTCCGAATTACTTCATATTCTCAATCGCGCTTTGGAAAAAGACCCCGAAGAGCGGTACCAGACGGTCAAAGATATGACGATTGATTTAAGAAGGCTGAGAAAAGAATCGACCCGGGTGGTTCGGACCATTTCCGGAACACAGGTGATCCCTCCCGAAAATACCGGGCCGGTGCCTCTGATGGCACGCAAATTTTCAGGCAAATCGCGTATTCTGGTTCTCGCCGGGGCCAGCGCCATAGTTATCCTTTTAGGCATTTGGTTTTTCAGGAAGTCCGCCGATCTGAATCCGAACATGACTTTTCGCGTTTTGCAGATCCCGTTTATCCAAACCCAGTACGCCGGAATTTCCTCGGACGGAAAATGGTTTGCATTTCCCGGTGCCGATGCGAACAATAAATGGGACATCTATTTCATGAACACGTCCGGCGGGGAACCGAGGCGCATTACATCCGATTCAGCATTCTTTATGAACCGTGCGGACATATCGCCGGACGGCAGCCAGATAGTCTATGACCGCGGTGGAGCGAATTTTCAGACCACGGAGATTTGCGTCGTGCCGTCACTGGGAGGCATCAGTACAGCGGTTGCCTTTGGGGCTTTCTCACCGCTATGGCGCCCGGACGGACAGCGTATCGGTTTCATGAAGACCAACAGTCCTGAATTTTGGTCCACTAAACCTGATGGCAGCGATGCGCGGCTGGAATTCAGGGACTCGATCACCGTGTTGACACAGCAGTCAAGGGTTTCATTCGCATGGTCGCCGGACGGCCAATCCGTAGCCTGGCTGACGACCTTTCAGGATTATTCTGAAGAGGTTTTCGTCTGGAATTTGAAAACCCATCAGTCGCACCAAATTACCTTCGATAAGAAAATTATTGACGAAGTGTGTTGGACCCAGAATGATCAGATCATCTTTTCAAGTAACAAAGGCGGCAATACGAATCTTTGGATGATCAGCCCCTCGGGCGGCGATGCGGTTCAGCTGACCAAGGGAAGCGGGCCGGACCTTGGTGTACGCACGTCTTCTGACAATAAAAAACTCATTTACTTACAGCAGCAGAATATCGGGCATCTCTGGATCGCCGGGCTGGACGGCAGCAGCACGCGCCAGCTTACGTTTGGCGATCAACTTGCGCAAGGTCCGGCTTTGAGCCCGGACGGAGGATCCATTGTTTTTCAGATGAGTGAATCCGATCCGCTCAAGAGTCTCGGACAGATCGTCTACATGATCCGCCGGGATGGGAGCGGTCAACGGCCCATCACTTCGGGCGAGCTTGCGGCGCGATCTCCTTCCTGGTCACCCAATGGGAAATGGATCGCCTATCACGCGCGCATCCAATCGGAGCATTTTGACTCATCGAGAGTGTTTCTGCTCGATGCAGCCAATCCGGGAACACCGAAATATATCGGGCGGGGCGGCGGCGTTCAATGGATCGACGACAACTCTATGATCGTAAACCGTTTCGCCGGTTCTTTACTGACGTTTGCGGACGGCTCGCCTCAGCGCAAATTTTTCGAAGACTCCACCACCGCCTTTCCCTCTCCCGATGGAAAATACGTTCTGTTCTTTGACAATCATGTTGGTAAAGGAGGCCTCTATATTGTGCAGGCCGGCGAAACGAGCGCAAAAGCAAAGAAATTACTCAATGGAAATATCAACGTTTTGTCGCTCGTGGGAAAAAATTGTTATTATGTTAACGAATCCAATATATTGATGCGTCTTAATGTTTTGAACGGCCGGTCGGAAATCGTTAAAGGTGCGTTCCCCGGGTTATCCATTAATAGCTCGGGCCGAATTCACCCGCAGGAAAAAGAGATCGTCTACGCCGATTCCCAAGTACGATCGAAACTGATATTGATCGAGAATTTGTTCAAGTAATGAATAATGAATAATGAATAATGAATAATGAATAAGCCCTTATGATCGGACAAACCATCTCTCATTACAAAATTCTCGAGAAGATCGGTGAAGGTGGAATGGGAATCGTGTATAAAGCCCAGGATACGAACCTGGACCGTTTCGTCGCACTCAAGTTTTTACCGGAGCGATTGTCTAATTCCGAACAGGACCGCGCACGGTTCCTGCAGGAAGCCAAAGCGGCATCCGCCCTCAATCATCCGAACATCTGCACGATCCATGGGATCGAAGAACATAACGGACAAATGTTCATCGACATGGAACTGGTGGAAGGCCAGACGCTGAGAGATAAGAAAGGCTCGATCAGCTTTAAACAAGCGATTGATATTGGAATTCAACTGGCCGAAGGACTTGCGGTGGCTCATGATAAGGGTATCGTGCATCGTGACATCAAGCCCGACAACATCATGATACGCAAAGACGGTATTGCCCAGATCATGGATTTTGGATTAGCTAAACTGAGGGGCGTTTCGCGATTGACGAAAGAAGGGAGCACAGTAGGAACCGCGGGCTACATGTCTCCGGAACAAGTTCAGGGACAGGATGCGGATCATCGTTCGGATATATTTTCTCTGGGCGTACTGCTTTATGAATTACTTACGGGCCAGTTGCCCTTCCGGGGCGTGCATGAATCGGCCTTAATGTATGAGATCGTCAATGTGGATGCTCCGCCGATGTCATCGGTGAAGCCGGAGATGGATCCGTCACTGGATGCGATCGTATTGGAATGCATGGAGAAAGATCCGAACGAACGGACACAGTCCGTCAAACAAGTCGCCATTGACCTGAAGCGATTCAAACGGGAATCGAGCCGAACAAGAGCAAGTATGGTAAGACCTGCGATGGCGCAGTCTTCGGTTTCGCGGTCGGATGAAACGAAACGTTCGGCCGCTTTCACGAAACACGAACGGTGGTACTGGGCCGGGGCACTCGTGATCGCTGTGGGACTTGTCCTATATGGCGTCATGACACGCCGCGCAGACGGCAGTTCCGAGCGCCTCCCTGTCCGTTTTACTATTCCGCCACCTGCAAAAGCCGTCATTGTGAACAGTGCGGTATCTCCCGATGGAAAGAAAATTGCATTTACTGCGATCAGCAATGGCTTTCGATCCCTCTGGATACGTCCCCTAAATGGACTTGAGGCTCAGCTTCTGCAGGGTACCGAGAATGCGGCGTTTCCTTTCTGGTCGCCGGACGGCCGGAATATCGGATTCTTTGCGGATGGGAAATTAAAAAAAGTCGATCATTCGGGCGGACAGTCGGTGGTTATTTGTGAGGCCCCGAACGGAATGGGCGGGACATGGAGCAAGCGGGGTGAAATATTATTTACTCCGGGGACGTCGGATGGTTTGTTTCTTGTAAGCGCCGGCGGCGGTATTCCCAAACGCGTCACAAGTGTGGACAGTTCGAAGAACGAGTCCTCACACCGCTGGCCATGTTTTCTCCCTGATGCAAAACATTTTCTTTTTATCATCGTTGGCGCTATCGACGAAGATGATAAGGCCTACCTAGCTTCCATTGACGATACCTCGAGAGTATTTGTAGTCACTTCAAACTCAAATATATTGTTCGCGGAGCCTTCTCACATTCTATTTTCGAATAACCGAACTCTGATGGCTCAGTCTTTCGAGCCCGGCTCGGGCCGTCTTCTGGGAGAACCTTTTCCTATCGCCAACAATGTGGGAACTTTTCCTCTGATACAATTAGGAGATTTCTCGTATTCTCCCGCCGGAATTCTCACAACAGGCCTCGGACGAGGAGTCAACAGGCGATATGCGTGGTTCGACCGGAAGGGAACATCCCAGGGCACCGCATGCCCGCCGGGAAACTATTTCGATATCGGAATTTCACCTTCAGGGAACCAGGCCGTGATCCAAAAGGTTGACGTCCAAACTAACAATTCGGATATATGGACCCTCGATATCCGCAGGAATCTGATCTCCAGGTTTACGTTTGATGAGGCGATCGACGATGATCCTGCATGGTCCGCCGATGGAAAGTATATCTATTATTCCAATGCCGCAGGAACAGCCTACGACGTGTATCGGAAAGCGGCGAACGGTATTGGAACTCCCGAAATGATCACAAAGCCCGGAAAGTCTCAAAAACCACGTGACTGCTCGATGGACGGAAAATATCTCCTGTATGAAGTTACGGATCCCATTACGCATCTTGACGCGTGGGTGCTGCCCTTGAATGAACCCGACAAAGCATTCCCATATCTCCAATCAACGTTTGATGAAATGTATCCTCAATTTTCACCGGACGGGAAATGGGTGGTCTATGCTTCCAACGAGTCGGGCAAATTTGAGATCTACGTGCAGAGTTTCCCTGCAGGGTCAGGCCGCTGGCAGGTTTCAACGAATGGAGGATCGCAGCCAAGGTGGCGGCGGGACGGGAAAGAACTTTTCTATGTCGCTTCGGACTTAAAAATGATGTCCGTTCCTATCCGGTCAGGAGCCGCATTCGATTTCGGTTTGGCAGAACCGCTGTTTCAAACCCGAATCGACAACTATACGGCTCCCAATCGATACGTGGTCGTTGAAAACGGACAAAAGTTCCTGATCAATATGCCGGTTGATGAAGAGCTTATCAACCCCATTACAGTAAGTATTTATCCTTTCAATCGGGAGAACGCTCAATGATCGGCTACACTGTCCGCAGATTTGGTAGCCGCAAGCTTTAGCTTGCGAATACAGAATCATTATTTTGAATCATATACGCAGGGCTGAGGCCTGCGCCTACAAATAGGAAAGAAAATATTTATCTTTGGCTCGGTGAGCTCTGTGGCAAAGTATTGAATTAAAAAGGATCGCATGATAGGTCAAGTTATCTCTCACTACAAAATCATCGAGAAACTCGGCGAAGGCGGAATGTCCCGAAATTGCCCGCGAGCGGAGCGAGTGGATGCAATTTCGTGGATCCCGCTGGAGCGTAGCGGAAGCGGGAGGCGTGGGCTATGTTAGGACAAACGATATCACATTATAAAATTGTGGAAAAACTCGGCGAAGGCGGAATGGGCGTGGTGTATAAAGCCCAGGACACGAAACTCGACCGTTTTGTGGCACTGAAATTCCTACCGGAACGTCTTGCAAGTTCTGAACAGGACCGCGCACGATTCCTGCAGGAAGCGAAAGCGGCTTCGGCACTCAATCATCCGAATATCTGCGTGATCTACGGCATTGAAGAATATGAGGGGCAACAGTTCATCGAAATGGAATACGTCGACGGGGTGACGCTGAAACATAAATTTTCCGAATCGCCGATGAAGATCAATGATGCGATCAGCTACGCCATTCAAATTGGAGAAGCGCTGCAGGAAGCGCATGCGAAAGGAATTATACACCGCGATGTAAAGTCGGAGAACATCATGGTTAATTCCAAAAATCAGATCAAGGTGATGGATTTCGGATTAGCGAAATTGAGAGGAAGCGTGAAGCTGACAAAATCATCCAGCACTACGGGAACGCTGGCGTACATGGCCCCTGAACAAATTCAAGGAGCGGAAGTTGACGCGCGTGCTGATATATTTTCCTTTGGTGTCGTTTTGTACGAAATGCTGACCGGACACACGCCATTCCGCGGTGAGCATGAAGCCGCGATGATGTACTCCATCGTGAATGAAGAACCTCAGCCGATACAGAAGTATCGGGAAGATATCTCGTCTGAATTACTGCACATATTGGATCGCGCGCTCGAAAAAGATCCCGAGGAAAGATACCAGACGGTCAAAGATATGACGATCGATATCCGGAGAATGAAAAAGGAATCGACGAGAGTGGTACGAACTCTGGACTATGAGCTGCCGAATAAGACTCCATCAAAAATAACACCGGCCGGCGGAACTCCCGTTCGCGCTGCGTTCTCGAAAAAATATGCTGCGGGAATCGGAATTGTTATTCTCGTCGCCCTGGTATTCGTTTTCAGAAATTCGTTGGCTCCGAATTCATCGACAAAGAGCGACAAAAAAATGATGGTCGTGCTTCCTTTTGAGAACCTCGGCCCGAATGATAAAGATTATTTTGTGGACGGCATGACCGACGAAGTGACGAGCCGGCTGTCGGGATTGTCCGGACTCGGCGTTATTGCCCGTTCAAGCGCAACACAGTATAAAGGAACTTCAAAAACTTTTAAACAGATCGGCGAGGAATTAAGCGTTAATTACATATTGCAGGGCACGGTGCGATGGGAGACCATCAACGGAGAAACTCACGTGCGGGTAAACCCATCGCTCATTAAAGTCGAGGACGGAACCCAGGCATGGTCGCAGTCCATGGAATCCGTCCTTTCGAGCGCATTCAAATTGCAGTCCGACATCGCCGGTAAAGTCGCGTCGGCATTGGATATTGCTTTGCTGAAATCGGAGAAGCAGACGTTGGAAACGGCCTTAACCGACAATGCCGAGGCGTACGATTATTATCTTAGAGCCATTCAATATTCAAACCGAAGCAACGCAAAGGCTGACATGGAGATCGGAATACAATTACTGGATCGTGCAATACAGCTCGATCCGTCGTTTGCCGCGGCGTATGCAAAACTCTCGTATGATCACTCGAACATCTATTGGTTTTTTTACGATCGATCGGATGCCCGTATCGAAAAATCCAGGGTCGCGGCAGAAAAATCGGTTCAGCTGGCGCCTCAGCTTTCGGAGGCCCGGGAGGCAATGGGATGGTACTATTACCACGGAAAACTCGATTACACGAATGCATTGGAACAATTTTCCCTCGCATTAAAGTACAGGCCGAGCAATTCGGATGTTCATTACGGCATTGCCGCTGTTCTCCGGCGTCAGGGAAAAATGCAGGAATCCGTTGAATCGTTTAGAAAATCAATCGCAGGTAATCCTCGTTCTGCAGAGGTCTTTCGTCAACTCGGCGAGACCCTCATGCTGCTGCGCGAATATGAAGAAGCAAATTTCAATTATGATAAAGCCGCTCAACTCGCGCCTGACAACACGAATATTTATTACGAAAAAACTAAAAATCTCCTTTTGTGGAAAGGTGATATTGGCGGGGCGCGCCGTATCATCGATGAAGGAGTTCGTCTGGGAAAAGTCGGCCTGGAAGGCGATTATCTCAATTATGTGGCTTATGTCATTGAATTTGTGAACGGTGATTTCAATGCCGCGGAGAAAGCGCTGAATCGAATGAGTGAGTCAGCGCTCACGGATCAGTTTCAGTGCTATCCGTCGTTTCTGCTTCGGGCACAAATGGAGGCCGTGCGAGGCGATCAAAAAAAGGCCGGGGTTTATTATGACAGTGCCCGGGTGTATCTGGAAGAAAAACAAAAAACACGGCCGGACGATGAGCGGGTAGCCGGTTCTCTCGGCTTAGTTTACGCAGGGCTGGGGCGCAAAGAGGAGGCTGTTCGTTGGGGACTGCGCGGAGTTGAATTACTTCCTGTCGAAAAAGAAGCCTGGCGGGGTTCATTTCGTCTGATGGAACTTTCACAAATCTATATGATGACCGGCGAGCAGGACAAAGCGATCGATCTGCTTGAACGTCTTTTGTCCGTTCCATCAGAAATTTCCGTTGTCTGGCTTAAGATCGATCCGTCGTGGAACTCACTTCGCGGCAATAAACGATTCCAAAAGTTAGTAGGTAATAATCCGTGAATGGTGAATAGTGAATAGTGAATAGTGAATAGTGAATAGTGAATAATGAATAATGAATAATGAATAATGAATAAGCCCTTATGATCGGACAAACAATTTCACATTATAAGATCCTCGAAAAAGTCGGCGAAGGCGGTATGGGCTAAGTTTTGGTAGCCGCAAGCTTTAGCTTGCGAATACAGAATCATTATTTTAAATCATATACGCAGGCTGAAGCCTGCGCCCACAAATAGGATTAACGATTATGATAGGCCAAACGATATCACATTATAAAATTA
>CAZLWA010000074.1:0-34055 GCA_964563165.1 uncultured Bacteroidota bacterium
ACCGTTTGAATTACCGGCCAGCGTCAGTTTCGGAGCGAGCATGGATCTGTTCCGCAATGAAGAAAACGCCATTGTCGGAGTCGTTGATCAGAATATCAACAGCTTCCAGGCTGATCGTACTAATTTCGGGTTTGAATACGGGTTTAAGAATATGTTCTTTGCACGAGCGGGCTATACATCCAACTTTAAGAAGGATGTGGCCTACAACAATGGTTCCTTGACATTCGGAGCCGGCGTGGATTATAAATTCAACGACAAGATGGGCATGGCAATTGACTATGGATATTTGAAAATGGGCCCATTAGGCGTTACGCACCGCTTTACAGTCGGAATGAAATTCTAACGGTCGTTATTAGAAATTTAGAGCCCGCCCCGAGATGATCGGAGCGGGCTTTTTTTATTGCCGGAACAAGCTCAAAAGCTTAATGGAAATGGCGGTGGCGCGAGCCGGACGCTCTCAAAGACCTCCTTATTGCCAATATCCTTCCAATATCCTTTGAAATCAAATCCGAAAATATTTCGATCATGCGCAATAGCAGGCTGGTAGAAATCGGTGATGATCGAAGAAAATCGTTCCTGCAGATAACCGAATACCACCGGCTCGATGATGTGGATTCCCGCAAACATGCGCGAAAACCGCGCCGGGAACCCGCCTGGCGGCAGATTATGGATAGAGTTGATCCTGAAGTCATCCGTCAGCTTGATCTCGTCATGGTTCGGCGCCGCGCTGTCCTCCCGCACCACCATCGTAGCGTCGGCCTTATTCTTACGATGAAACCTTAAAACACTTTCGAGATCAATAGCACACACGATATCGGAATTGATCACGACGAACGTTTCATCGCCAAGAAACTTCTCCGCCTTCTTGATTCCGCCTCCGGTTCCGAGAATCGCAGGTTCAAAAGAATAAGTGATGCTTAGCCCGTATCTTTCCCCTCTTCCCAGCGCTTTATGCATTTTTTCTGCATGATAGTGCGTGTTGATAATGACTTCTTTGCATCCGAAATCCCTTAATATCTTCAACGGATATTCGATGAGATAATGGCCGTGAATCTGGAGCAGCGGTTTGGGAGAATCTTTGGTGAGGTCCTGCAGGCGCGAGCCGAATCCGGCCGCTAAGATCATAGCCTTCATGGTCAGTTGAGTTGGTCGATAATCCAGGGCAGTTCGGCAACTTTGTCGGTGATCGCGTCGGCTTTCTCATACCGGCCGGCCGGTTCCACCTGCCAATTCTTGATACGATGAAGCGACTCCATATAGAGTATTTCTTTTCTCGTTTTCGGCTTAAATCCTTTGCGGTACGTATTCCATCGTACCTGGATCGTATGCATATCCAGCTGTTTGGCGGGCAGGATATCGCGATCGATGCGGTCGCCGACCACGACGGTTTTCGAAAAGCTGCAGCCGGCCTGATTAACCGCCCACTCGAATATTTTTTTCGCGGGCTTGTTGACATTGAGCAAGCCGCTGATCGCCCGCACTTTGAAATATTCCAGCATTTTCTTCTGCTCCAAAAAATCCAGTATCTCATGCGGCTGGTCAGCAATGAGGCCGAGGGAATAGGTCTTACTCAGTTTCTTAATAACGCGGTCCATTCCGGTTACGAGCATTAAATCATGAGCGAGGTGATGGTGTATGTAATTTTTTATTTCATGACGCCACCGCGCATAAACTTTTGCGGACAAATACAATTTTGCAATCGTATAATGCGGCGATTCATCCGAATGATCTAAAATGAGATCTTCGCGGCAGGCCAGGATCTCCTCAAAGCTCAGGTCAATCGCGTTCGCGTGCAGATGCTGCTCCAGGATCTTATATAGATTGAACCGCAGCCGGTCCTCGTTGACCAGGACATCGCCGACGTCGAAAAAGATCCATTGGATGCGTCTATTTTTGAAAGGGCTTTCCATTTCTAACGAGTTCTGAAAGGATGCGGTGGGATCCGGAAAAAACATCGTAACGTTCCATCACGGACAATGCGCGCCCGACCGCTGTTGGAATATACGGCAAATATTTTTTATTTCCAAAATTCTCAAAACAAAAAACAAACGCGCCGGCATCGTGCAATTTTCGTTGAATCAGGGTCCAATCATAAAGGGTCAGAAACTGCTCACGCAGGGCGGGCGGCAGGATCGAATCATCCGAACGGGAAAGATAATAACGGATCAATCGTTCTTTTAATTCTGACGTGAGCGAAATGTAGGCGTCTTCCAGCAGCGAAACCAGGTCGTAGAGAGGCAGCCCCATGCGTGCATCCTGAAAGTCCACGACGGTTAAGCCGCCGCCGTCATTCAGAAGTAAGTTCGAAGCCTGAAAATCGCGGTGCACGAACACCTTTACCTGGGAGGATAATGTGTGTGCGATATGCTGATAATCTGTTTTTAGGATCTCCGCTTCCTCTATATCCAGATCATGGTTGAAATATTTCCCAACCAGGTTAAACTTGATATGGAAGTCGAATTCATACATGAATTTCTCCGTATCAAAATACCTTTGCGAGGCTACACAGCCGGTCGTTGGTTTTAGTCTCTGAATGGCCAGCATCAGATCAATGGCTGTGCGGTACCGGGCCTCCTGGCCGGCGTCGCCGGGGACCTGGATCCTATCCAAAGAGCGAACGCCGCAATCTTCCATGATTAGATAAAAGGCGCTTCGGCCGATAAAAAAAATTTCAGGCACACAAATGTTGTTTTTAAAAAAGAAATGATATATATTTTGATAATCCGAAAACGAACTTGAATCGCTCATCCACATGAGGACAAGAGAGTCCCTTGTCCATCGTTGAGCTAAGGCGCCGGAGATCTTAAAGAACGTCTTGGACGAAGCTCCGGAATCCATCGGACATAGCTCGGGAGAAATATTCAATTCTTCCGATAACGTCCGTTCAACCAGGGTTTGAATGTTTGCCATGCAATTCTTGTCAGTCGTTTTGGTATATTTATAGAAAAATAATCAAAGAGAAAAGAGAATAAAGCACCTGATTTCGGCGTTAGTAGCCAAGGGTATCTCATAAATTTACTTAAATTGGAGAAGATTATGAAGAAAAGTCATTTTTTTGCCGTGAGTGTTACGGTTTTCATGCTTATCTTTGTGTGGTTTGTTCAGGCCCAGGAGGGGAAGAAGGAGAGCAAATTGACCGGGGAAATCGTTGATTCCGCCTGCTACATGAAGATGGGCGCAAAGGGCGCGGACCACAAAAAATGCGCCGAAGAATGCGCCAAAGGCGGAGCGTCGCTCTCCTTTCTGGAAGACGGAACGGGCAACGTATATATGTTGGCTGCCGGAGAAGGCAAAGACGCAAACGCGCTGGTGAAAGATTTTATTGCAGCCAAAGTGATTCTAACCGGTACGGTTTACGAAAGAGGCGGAGCCAAAATGGTGTCGGTCATGAAAGTTGAAAAAGCCAAATAACGCGTGACCTGACCAGATCAGATGTCAAATAAGTGGAAGAGTTCAACCCGCTCTTCCATTTATTTTTTTGAAAAAGAAGTTTCAGTATTCTAAACGTCATACCGGATAGGAGTTCCTCATGCCGTTCCGATCATCGAAGGTTTCACGAAGAAGATTCCTGCGATCCGCATTGGTTGTTTCCTCCGGGCTTCTGGCGGCCAATTTGATGTCCGGAACCAGGGCTCAGGCCGGGCTTCGTAAGATTGCGGACGGAGACTCCGTCACCTTTGATCTTGCGGACTACGATGAGCTCAAACAAGTGGGCGGCTTTAAGGTCATCAAAGAGGTCAGTATCGGAGAAACCACGGACAATGTGATCATCGTGCGAAAGTCAGAAAAAGAATACCTGGTTTTTTCATCCGTTTGCCGCCACAAAAAATGTAACGTAAAATATAAAGATGAAAAGAAACTATTTGTTTGCCCGTGTCACGGCAGTAACTACGATCTGACCGGTAAAGTTGTTAAAGGGCCTTCCACCGGAAATATTCCGCAATACGCTGCCGTTTTGTCCGGAACAAAATTGACCGTCTCTCCGATTGAATAACCCAAACACAGGATACATGGCGTGAAGAAAATATTCAAGAGAACGGGTGTGATAACGGCTTCGGCGCTCGTGATTATCCAGTTTATCAGGCCCGATCAAACCAATCCGGATAGCGATCCCGCAAAAAGCATCGTCGCTGTCCAAGGGGTCCCGGCCGAAATCTCCGGCATCATGGATCGTGCATGCCGCGATTGCCACAGTAATCATACGGTGTGGCCATGGTATGCCGGCATTGCTCCCGTGTCGTGGGTCGTTGCCGATGACGTAAAGGAGGCCCGAAAGCATTTGAATTTTTCGGAGTGGGGAACCTACAAAAAAGCGAGAAAAGTAAAAAAACTGTCTCAGATGGGAGAAGAAGTTGCCGGCCATTCCATGCCATTACCAAAATATATTTTGCTGCATCCAGAAGCCGACCTGACTGCAGGAGAAAGAAAACTCTTTTCCGCATGGGCGGAAACAGAAGCCGACAACATGGGCGGTGAAACGGCCGACTCGACGGAATGACAGGCTGCGCTTTCCGGCTTTGAATTGAAATAGACGCCACACTAACTGACCCCGCATGAACTTTCCTCAACGCCCCATCCGCCGCCGTCATTTTATCAGCGATCTCATTCTGGCATCCGCGGCGATTAAGTTTATTGCGCTCGGTGCGTTGCTCGTCGACTATTGGAGCGAGAATGGCCGTGAGCTCGAATTTTTTGGAACCGTACTGGATGAGGCGAATATGCCGCTAAAGGCGAGTTCGATGGCGCCCGGTTCCGTAAAATCCGCCGTCAATGGCGGAAACAAAATTCTGGTTATTCGCGACGGTGACGGAATGCGTGCGCTGTCGAAAGCTTGTACACATAAATCGTGCACGGTAAAATGGGATCAGGAAAACAACATGATTCGCTGCCCCTGCCACGGTTCGCGTTATGCGTTGACGGGAGAAGTCCTCAAAGGCCCGGCCAAAAAGCCTTTGCAGAAGATTGATCTGAAAATTGAAAATGACTTGGTGTCCGTGGTCCGGGGCGGGGCGGAGAGAATCAAATCATGAAATCGATGATCTTCCTGGCGGGATCAAACTCCGCGAGCTGATTCAAGCCCAGGTGGTCGATGGCGCAGCGAATGAGGTCCTTCTCATTCTGTAAATTCAGCTTCAATTTTTCCGAATAAAATTTTCCTGCCATGACGAGGGCGTCCTTGGGCACCAGCCCGACGATCTCGCTTCCGGTAACTTCCGTCCCTAATGTTTTTGCCTCCTTTTTGCACTCTTCATAAGCCGTGTGAACCGCCGTGATCAGATAATTCATCACATTCATGGATACTTGCGTGATCTTGTGGGCTTCCATAAAGATACCTTTGGCCTGCGTTTCACGCAAGGACCCCGGAATACGGATGCTTTTCCCCTTTTCATCTTTTACAATGTTTCCATGCGGATCTTTTTTCGGCCGTCCGCTCTCGCGTACGCGAAAAGCAATTTCATCGGCGAGATTCACGTCCGGCGTCCTTAAGTTGACATTGTACGCGATGAGAAAAAAACGCGCCCCGGTTGCGGTCGCACCGCACCGGGCTACGGTCTCCGTATATTGTGACGGACCGAAATCCGGCTGCCACAGCGGATCCGCCAATTTGCTCTCCAGCACCTCATATTCCCCTTTCCGGATATCGGGCAATTTTTTTCGTTCGGGCCGGCGTGCCGCCTGAGCGTACAGATAAACCGGTAAACCTAATTGTTCCGCCGCTTTTTTCCCGAATTGGTTCGCGAGCTGCACGCACTCTTCCATCGAGATGTTGCTGACCGGAACAAACGGCACCACGTCCGTGGCGCCCATACGCGGATGTTCACCTTTATGCCGGCGCATGTCAATCAGCTCGGACGCGGTTTGAGTCGCGGCAAAAGCCGCATCCACCGCGGCCTGAGGTTCACCGGCAAACGTCATCACGACGCGATTATAATCCTTGTCAGGCTCGACGTTAAGCAATTTGACGCCTGAAATCTTTTCTATGGAATCGGAGATCGCCCGGATGACACTGCCGTCACGGCCTTCGCTGAAATTAGGGACACATTCGACAATTTGTTTCATGGAAGCTGATGTTCAAGTTGAGGGTAAGGCAGTTCGTGAGGCTATTACTTCTTCTCCATGGATTTATAAAACTTCATGTATTCGTCGGGCTGTAAATATTCTATTTTGCCCAGTTTGGATAAATTTTTCTTATAGTGCTTCGCGTTCCATGAAACAACCACGCGCAGAGCCCGCTGCTTTACAAGCGTGAAGATCAGGCTGTCCATGACATTGCCGGTGAATTGGGTCGTATGCAGCACTTCGCCGAAAAAATGATCCATAAAATAGTCCGTAGACAGGTCGTAGGTGCTGGGATAAATGATTTCGACATTATAGGTCCGGTCAAAGTTTTCGAAAAAACCGAGCAATTCCTTTTCCGCACAGTGCGGTGCGATGAGGCTGCAAACTTCGAGCAAATTAAATACGGTAGTGAAGCTCTTCGTTCCTTGTGTGCGATGAAGAAATAAACTGTTGGCTTCGTAGCGCGGATCCGAGCTGTAAAAATTATCCATGATGAAGACGTCGCTGTCAATCATTATCATTGCCGTATCTCCTCATGCTCTTGACGGCATCATCCACGGTATCAAACGGCAATTTTCCGTCCACGACCGCGGCAATTTGCTTCAGTTTCTCACGTGAGCTGATCTGTTGTTCGGCGGATACTTCCGCTTTGGTCCGGCGCCGGATCTTCTCGATAACGGAAACGCCTTGTAGATCAGGCGCCACACCCTCAGAAATTTTTTCATCGGTGACGACGATGAGCAATTTGGTATTGTTTTCCGCGTTAATTTCTTCCAACGCTTCGATTTTGCCGTTTCGAAAAACGCCTTGTAATGTTTTCATAGTAGGTCTTTCCGGTGTCGCCCCTGAGGTCCGGGGAAAGCAGGTGTGCCTTCCGTGGCAGGGGATAAGGTTAATATATCTTTAGATCTTTTTCGTTAATTTTCACGGATGGGTATTCGCGAAGCTTGGATATGATTTCATCCATGATCTGGTGAAGCCGCGCTTCAGACTTTGCTTCGAACCGGACCACCAAAACCGGCTGGGTATTGGACGCGCGCACCAAACCCCATCCGTCGCCGTAGAGGACGCGTACCCCGTCCACGTCTATGATGTCATGTTTTGAGCGGAAATATTCCCTGACTTTCTCTACGATCTTGAATTTTTCATCTTCCGTCGTATCGACCCGGATCTCGGGCGTTGAATAAAATTTCGGAATGCTGTCCGACAATTCCGAGAGTGTATGGATCGAGCGGGAAAGCATTTGCACCAAACGGCACGCAACGTAAATAGCGTCGTCATAGCCGTAGAAATCGTCGGCAAAGAAAATATGCCCGCTCATTTCTCCCGCCAGGGGATTGTGCAGTTCTTTCATTTTTGCTTTCAGGATCGAATGACCCGTTTTCCACATCACCGGAACGCCCCCATGCGCTTGAATATCCTCGATGAGCGCTTGCGAGCATTTCACGTCAAAAAGGATCTTAGAGCCCGGCGTTTTCCGGTTGATCTCGCGCGCAAAAAGAGCGATCAATTTATCCGCCCACACGACCCGTCCTTTTTCGTCGATGGCGCCAACGCGGTCCGAATCGCCGTCAAATCCCAACCCGATATCGGCTTTGTGCTCAAGAACTAATTTTTGTAAATCAACGATGTACTCCAATTTGGTCGGATCGGGAAGATGATTCGGAAACGTGCCGTCGGGTTCGCAATACAGTTCAATGACTTCACAGCCCAATTTACGGAAGATTTTCGGCGCAATGTGACCCGCCGTGCCGTTGCCCGCATCGATGACGATCTTGAAATGCCGGTCCAAATGGATCTTCGATTTGAGCATTTCGAGATATTGCGAAACGACGGTCTTGGCAACCACGCGGCCGCTGCCCGTTCTGAATTTCTTTTCCGCGATCACGTGCTTAAGTTTCTGAATTTCTTCGCCATAAATCGGCGCGAGTCCCAAACACATCTTAAACCCGTTGTATTCCCGCGGATTGTGACTGCCGGTCACCATGATTCCGCCGTCGGTCTTGAAGAAAACGATGGAGTAATACAAGATCGGAGTTGCGACCTCACCGATATCGATGACCTCGAGCCCCGTTGAAACCATCCCTTTAACGAGCGCGTTTTTTAACGCCAGCGATGTCGTCCGCACGTCGCGGCCGACGGTTACGGTCTTAGCGCCTTTGTCGATCATATACGACCCGTACGCCTTGCCGATCAGCTCCACGACCCCTTCGTGCAGGTCTTCGGACACGATCCCGCGAATATCATACTCGCGGAAAATTTCCGGATTGACATGGGTTCGGGCAGCGGACAAAACGGCCTTCGGAGCGGGTTTCGATGGGCTGCGCTTCGCAACGGGTTTTGATCTCGCGGCCGGCCCGGTGATTTTCTTCTTCCCCCGATTCAAGTTTTTAGGCGCGGATTTTTTTGCAGAGGTTTTTTTCGCGGTTGATTTCTTTGAAGCCGCTTTTTTCGGTTTCTTCGCCGCCATGGTGGAGGTACTCCCGTAGGTTGACTGAAAAAAGTTGGAAGACAGGTTGGCAAATGTACAGCCAAATTCGAGTTTTTGCAAGCATAAAAAACCGTGCGCCATTGTATTTCGCAGGATTTTGATTTATATTTTTGCATCACCGGACGGAGTCACGATGTCCCTATTGTCGGTAAAAGAGCTAAGAACCTATTTTAAATCCAACGGCCAAATATCCAAAGCCGTGGACGGCGTGAGCTTTGATGTAAATCCCGGAGAAACGCTGGGTATCGTGGGAGAATCGGGCTGCGGGAAAAGCGTGACGGCGCTTTCGATCTTGCGATTGGTAGCCGAACCGGGAAAAATCTGCGGCGGAGAAATTATTTTCAAAGGAAAAGACCTGTTGACGCTGACCGAAGACGGCATGCGGCGTATTCGCGGCAATGAAATTTCTATGATCTTTCAGGAGCCCATGACCTCTCTCAATCCCGTATTTACGTGCGGCGATCAGGTTCGTGAAGCGATCGTTCTTCATCAGAATCTCGCGCGCGGGGAAGCAAAAAAAATGACCGTGGACATGCTGGCCCGGGTTGGTTTGTCCGATCCGGAACGGCGGTTTCACGATTATCCGCATCAGCTTTCCGGAGGCATGCGCCAGCGCGTGATGATCGCGATGGCATTGGCATGCCATCCTTCGCTGCTCATTGCCGACGAACCGACGACGGCTTTGGACGTAACGATACAGCGCCAGATCTTGGAACTGATAAAAGGACATCAGGCCCGGATGAACATGGCCATGATCCTGATTACCCATGATTTCGGGATCGTGGCGGAAGCCGCAGATCACGTAGCGGTCATGTATGCGTCGAAGATAGTCGAGGCTGCCGATGTGAAGACCATTTTCAAAAGTCCAAGCCATCCATACACGGCCGGATTGTTACAGGCGATTCCGAGAATGAACGAAAGGCCGGAAAAATTATACGCGATTCCCGGCAACGTGCCGTCGCCTTCCGAGTATCCGAAAGGATGCCATTTTCAGCCGCGCTGTTCCTTTGCAACGGAGAAATGTAAAAATGAAAAACCGGATTTGATCGAGATCGAATCCGGCCATTGGGTATCGTGCTGGGAATATGACAACGTAAAGGCAGCGCTACAAAGACACTAAGACACAAAGTTTGAAATTGAAAATACGGAAACTGCAAGCCCGTAAGGGATTCTTCGGACAACTCTTATTTATTTTTGCATTTCTTTTCCGATCTTTTCAACCTTCGTCCATACGCGCAGCAAATTCGTCCCGCAAATTTTTTGCAGGTCGCTCTTTGAATAGTCTAATTTCAAGAGTTCGTAGATCAAATTCGGGTATTGCGAGACGTCCTGAAGCCCAATGGGAAGCGAATCGCCGACCCCGTCAAAATCGGACCCGATCCCGACGTGGTCAATTCCGGCTAATTTCACCGCGTGATCAATATGGGCGGCAACCTCCCGGACCGTGGCGTGCGCGATCGGATGTTCCGCGCGGTATTTCTTGTCGTAGGCTTTGGCCTGTGCATCTTCCGGCTCCCAGTGATTTTCTTTGATATATTCCTGAATTTCCGCGCGTGCCACGGAATCTTTTTTCCGGTATTCGTCATTAATGAACGATGAGCCGAAACTGATCATGATCACGCCGCCTTGTTTTGCCAAAAGTGTGATCATGGAGTCAGACATATTACGTTCCCAGCCCGGCGTGAAATAACGGCAGGAAGAATGGGACGCAAGGACCGGCGCTTTGGAGATCTTTATCACATCGTAAAACGCATGGTCTGAAACATGTGAAACATCGACCATGATGCCCTGCCGGTTCATTTCCGATACGACCTCCTTGCCGAACGCGCTGAGGCCGTGATGAGTGCGGGTGGTGTCGTACGAGGAATCGGAAATGTGGTTATCCTTCGCATGGGTGAGCGTAATATAACGGATACCGCGTTTGTAGAAATAGCCTATATGCGCCAGATCGTGTTCGATGGGCGAGCCGTTCTCCATACCCATGCACAAGGAGATCTTTCCACTCTTGAATTGCGCCGTCACATCGTCTGTGCTCCGGGCGATGGCAAATTTATCCGGGGCATCACCGGCAATTTTCTCAACCATCGAAATAAGCGTATCCGCCAATAGTTTTGCGCCGCCTTTTTGCTCATAATCCGAAGGAATGTAAATGGACATGAATGGCGCATTGAGTCCGCCTTGCCGTGCGCGCGGATAATCAAAGTTGCCGTCATCGGTTTTTTTCGAGACGTCTTCCATTTTTTCGCGCAGACGGTACGGCACGTCAATGTGCGTATCTACAAGTATGAACTGCTGCGCATATTTCTGCGCTCTCTCTTTTAATTCCTCTTCATTCACCGGCCTCGACGTTGCACACGAGCACCAGATCAATACCGATCCGATCAAAACAAATAACTTTTTCATATTATCTCCGGTGTCATCACTCAAATACGCTCAGTGAAAAAAAAAGCGCGAAAGGATTCCGCGCAATCATGAACATTCCACGAGAAAGAGATATTATCCGATCTTGCCCAACGCTTCCTTCGCAACGTTTCTGACATCCGGATCCTCATCCGATTCCGCGGTCTTCGTCAGTTTTTCCGTGGCGGCCTTGAATTTGAGATTGCCCAGTGCGTCCGCGGCCCAGCGCCGGATGAAAGAAACGTCATCATCCAGCGCCTGCATCAGGATCTCTTCGCATCCCGGCGCGCTGATCTCATCGAGGGCGCGGATGATCACTTGTTTCAGGTCCGGATCGCTGATTTTTTTATACAGCGCTACCAACGCCGGAACTGCCCGCGCGTCGCGCAGCTCGCCGAGCACGCGCACCGCCGCTGATTGCTGGCGGTGACGCCCGTTTTCTACGATGTGAATAAGCGGAAGCGCCGCACGTTTGTCCTGCAGCTTAGCCAGGGCATGTGCCGCGCTGCTCACCACCGTGTGGTCCGTATCCTTCAAAAGAAAATACAAGCTGTCGGCGGCGCGCTTGTCTCCTAATTTCCCGAGCGCGAATGCGCACGCGCTGCGCACCATATATTCATTGGATTTGAGAGATTGCATGAGCGGCTCGAACGCTTCTTGTTTTCCGAGCCGTCCGAGTGATTCTGCTGCGGCGCTGCGCACGCCGACTTCAGCATCGTTTTGAAGGGAATGCAGCAGGGCCTTCGCCACCTGCGGTTCGTCGAAACCGCCCAATTCAAATGCGGCTTCTTCCCGGATTTCCAGTCTTCCGTGCACGAGATCCTTGATCAGATCTTCAACCGACTTAATCATAAACGAAAACCTCCCGGGTAATTAATTCTATATGGATAAGAATGGAGTCTGGCGAACGCCCATAATACTGATTCACAGGATTAAAATCCAATTAAAATTGCTTAATAAATGCGGTCGGTAGTCAAGCAGACCCGCGTCTCAAAGGGTTCTGTGGGGTCACTGAATCAATCTCGCAATGACATAGCCCGCCACCAGTCCGGTCAAAAAGACGATCACGATCAGGCGATAATTCAGTACCGCTTTGCCGTGGCCTGCCTTGATGGCGACCACGGACACAAAATAACCGAGTGCATTGATGATCCATAAAACGGACGAACTCAAAATACTCACCAATACCGGGCCGACAAACGGAATCATGCCGATACCGCTCAGGATACCGGCCGCGAGCCATGCAAAAGCATTGGAAATGATCCCGAAAACGAAGACGGAGCCGCCGAGGATATTGCGGTCAAACTCCAATAATATTCCCGCCCCGGCAATTAGAACAATGAAGGTCCATACGATCAGCATTTTCCGGGTGTCTTTGAGAAAATTGGCCGTGCGGGAGACAAGAATGCTCCTGTGGATGTGGAACCGCCGCCAAAATCCGCTGCGGCGGACCGACTCCGGTACGATCGCTTTCTCGATTCTCAGTTCGCGCGTTTTCTGTTCTTCAATTTCCAAATGAAGATACGAGCCGAGTTCCTCTCCGTACTTTGTAAGCTCATCCGAAGCGCTGCTATTTTCTTTGTCGTTTTTGATCATGGTTTGTGCGCCCCTAAGTCACGAAGGCACGAAGCTTCACAAAGTTCTAAAATAAGAACATTTAGTGATTCTTTGTGCCTTGGAGCCTTTGTGGCGAGAAAAAGTTTTTCATCCTCCGAAACGGAATTCCGGATAGAGGCACATACCGCCGTCTACGTATAAAGTGGCGCCGGTGATGTAGTCCGCTTCATCCGAAGAAAGGAATGCAACCGCCGCGGCAACGTCCTCGACTTCACCGATCCGGCCGTACGGCATCTTGGTCATGAGATCCGCCATGCCTTTCGGATTGTCCCACACATTCTTGTTGATCGGTGTTTTGATAGCGCCGGGCGCGACATTGTTGATGCGGATCTTTTTCTCCGCGTATTCCTGCGCTACCGATTGAGCAAATAAATTAATGCCGGCTTTGGTCGCGCAATACGAGGCAAAACCCGCCCACATGATCACCTGATGCACCGAAGAAATATTGACGATTTTTCCGCGTGAACGCGAATGCGGACGGTTCTCATTTTTCAGAAACTGGCGCACCGCCGCGCGCGAGCACAGGAAATTTCCCGTAAGATTAACGCCGATGACTTTGTCCCATTCGGCTTTCGTCACATTTTCCAGAACGTTATGAATTTCAATGCCGGCGTTGTTCACGAGAATATCGATGGTTCCGAATTCCTTGAACATCTGCGTGAACATCGCTTCCACCTGCTCTTCGCTGGAAACGTCCGCTTTGACCCCGATGGCGTTGCCGCCGGCGGATTTGATTTTGCTTATCACGTCCTTTGTGGCGTCTTCATTGAAGAGCCAGTTGATGACAACGTCAGCGCCTTCCGCAGCAAGGCGCTGCGCGATCGCGGCGCCGATGCCCGAATTGGAACCCGTAACAAGAGCTTTTTGTCCGGCTAATCTTTTTTCCATAACGACCTCCGTAAGAATTGTTTGAATGGTTTACGAGAATATTTGAGAAGACAATTTGAGACCGGTTTCGGGGACTCGGGAATGAGATTATTCTAAATAAATCGGCGAATAAAGTAAAGAAGGAAATGGAGTTGGGGTACGCTGCGGCGTGTCCCAACGAAAAATGGAATTGAAAATTTACAAACTCTGAATCAAGGCCGTGAACGTAAATGCAAAATTTCCGGTTCCAACATGGCGCTGAGTTAACCGCCAGGTGCAATCCACGCGAAGGAATCTGAAAATATCGCCGACGCCGAAACCCGCTTCAACAATGGGTTTCCTGAGATATTGAATCGGTGCGGCCGGAGGGAGATACCCGAGTGTTTTAGCCGAAGCGCGGACGTAACCGATGCTGAAACTGGGAATCAAATCAATATACCCGTTTTTTAAGAGCGGCAGCCCCGTGCGCTCCAGAATTTCACCTCCAAAATTGTGTTCCACCGTCAACGCAGCCAAATAGTTGCCTTCGAAATTATTGCCTCCAACCTCCCGAAAATCAACCGTTTTAAGCACATACGGCGTGGAACCGCCGAATAGATCGAAAAGATACTGCTCGGGCAAAGCGTTCGTCCCGTATCCCAGCGTGATCTTGCCGTCCAGAGATCCGCGCGGCGTCGTGGGATAATGAAAACGCGCCGTCGCATAACAGCGGGTGAAATTGAACGCGCTTTTCAACCAGGTGCGGTTGGTATAATCCACGAGGCCTTCCACGATCCAGTAACTCTCCCGCGTGAGAATTCCGGTCTGCTCGCCGGTCTTGTAATTCACGCGCGTGGAAATCTTCCTCAGCGATCCTTCATTGATCGGCCGGACCGGATCGAATTTATAGAAGGATTTAATCAGGCCAAATCGGGCATTTGAATCGGCATCGGAATCCCTGCGGTTGGAGTAGGCGACCTCTAATTTCCAATGGTAGGCGGGATTCCACTCTGAAAAAACGTCAAAGCCTTTGACGTAGAAAAAATTAAGTACGTCGTAGCGGAAAGCGAAAGCGGTCAATGAATTTCCCAGGACATAGGACTCAGGCACCATTTCCTTGTGATCGATCGTGTTGTAATACCGCCCGCCCAGGGCGAATTTCTTGTCAAGAAAAGCCTTGCTCAATTCGCCCGAATACTTCGATTTCTTGTCGGCGAAGCCGTAACCGTATTTGACTTTGATCGTGACGTCGCGGATATAATTCTTTACCGATACGTCTTCCAATTGAATGCCGGCGCCAAGAAAAACGCCTTCCACACGGTTGTAGCGCGGATCGGGGAGAACTTTCAATCCGAGATGACTGTCTTCCTTTTTTCGATGCTTCTCGAATTTTTCAAGGTCCGGGTTCAGAAGCTTTTTGTTTTTCGGCATTTCCGCCAGCGTTTGAAATTGGGTTTGTTCTTTTTCCGTCATGGGAATAATCTGGTTCTGCGCCCAAAATGTCGAATCCTTGTAGAGCGCGTCCGGCGCCCGTTCCACCTGTTTTCCGTCAAACACCGACGGGTCTATGGGGATATTGATCTTACATTCATACACTTGCGATTGAATGTGCATGTCTGCTTTAATAGTACTGCCAAGAAATTTTGTTTCGATATCCCAGATCCATTCGATTTCATCCGGCAGCCAGTACTTGTTGTCGTACAGCGCGAATTTTTGTTTCAGGCGGAACTCTTTCGGCTGCGGAAAAAACTTGACGGCGTTATTAAATAAAATGTCCACGCCGACGAGCCGATAGGAATCGTTGGCGATGAAGATCGTTCCGTCCACCAGCGGGTAGTGGGTCGACCGGGGAGTGACGCGAATCTGATACACGAGTATGCCGTTGAGCGAAACCGTACCTTCCAATGCGTACGAGTAATAATCTTCACTGTTCGTTGAAAGCGGGCCGATCACGGAGGCGCTGCCCATGGGGATATCGTCCCGGCCGAAATCATCGATAATTCCGAAGCCGTAAATTTCAAATTGACCCAGAGGCATATCGTCCAATTTCCTGCGCGCGGTTTCAATTTCTTTGATCTGACCCGGCTGACGCCAATACACGTCGGAATGCACCAGTACCGCAGACAGAGGCACCAAGCCTCCCTTTTTCTTATTGTAAGCTTCCAAAAAAGTTTTGGAATAGAGTTTCAGTTTATACGATTGAATGGAGCTTTTATTTTGGCTGCGGGCTTCTTTGGCGTGAAGGATGATATCCTTAACGGATAACGAATCGCCGCCAAAGACCAGGAGGGGCCATAAAAGAACAGGGAGCAGTATAGGAAAAATTCTCAGTATGAATGACCGCATGATTCCCTTCTTCCGAACATAAAGATATGTTAAAATCACCTTGTGGAAATGAATTTATGAGAATATCTTTCTTGAATCAAGAATAAACACGCAGAAGCCGTTTGTGCCGGAGCTTCCTTTCTTAGCGTCCGTGCGGTATGTCCAAACCCGGGAGACTCATGAATTACCCTGAATTTGCAGCGCGATTTTACGACCTGATTTACGGCCGCATTCGGACCTCGGTAGATCACGAATATTATCTTCGGAAAATGACCTCCGCCCAAGGGCCGGTATTGGAAGTCGGCGTGGGAACGGGGCGCCTTTTTTTTGACGCTTTGAAGAACGGTGCGGACATATACGGCGTGGACGTCAGCCGGACGATGGTTAAGCGGCTCAAACATAAATTGGCTCCGCCAGAATTGAAAAGAATATCCGTTCAGGACGTCAGGAAATTATCGTTGAGGAAAAAATTCAAATTAATCGTTGCTCCGTTTCGTGTTTTCAGTCATTTGATCTCTGCGCAGGACCAACTCAGGGCTCTGAAAAACATTCACGCTCATTTGGACAGGAACGGGGTTTTCATATTCGATCTTTTTGTGCCTAATTTGAAAATGTGCGCGGAAGGGCTGCCGCCTAAGGTGGATTTTGAAGGTTTCTGGGAGGCGGGGAAAAGATTAAAACGCGTGAGCTCCGTAAAACCCGATCCGATCCGTCAAATCAATCATGTGACGATGCAATACATCTGGAAAGAAGACGGAAAAATGCGGGATAAGACCTGGAATTTTCCCATGCGGTATTTTTACCGGTATGAGGTGGAGCATCTCGTAAGCCGTGCGGGGTTTAAACGGGTCCAAATCTTCGGGAATTTTAAAGAAAAGGCGCCGGCCAATGACTCGAAAGAATTTGTCGTCGTATGCGTGAAATAAATTCGCCCCCCTGCTTTTTTCCTTGAATTTCTGCAAAAAAAATCCTATTCTTTGCTGATTTGAAACAGCCATAAAACCCTTGAAAATTGCGTGTTTGTAACGAGTGGACGCCTTCCCAACCGGCGGCCGGCCGAGCCGATGCTTCAATGAAAACTCATGGTTATTTTGGAAAATATATGTCAAAACGAGGAGTCGAATTATGAAACTTTCTGTATCGCAGGCCGAGTTGAGCAGGGCGCTCACGCGCGTGATCAGCGTCGTACCCGCCAAAACCACTCTGCCGGTGTTGGGCAATATCATGTTCCGCGCCCAGGACGGTTTCTTGACGCTGACGGCGACGGATCTGGATGTTTCCATTACGACCAGGATTCAGGTGGACCTCAAACAACCGGGCAATATAACGGTACCGTCGAAGCAATTCAACGAATTGGTCAAAAATTTACCTAACATTCCTCTGGAAATTTCTTCCGACCCGCAGTTCAAGCTATTGGTCAAATGCGATAAGGGCGATTATAAATTATCCGGCGAATCGGATGACGACTATCCCGCGCTGCCGATGATCGATGAGAAGGGCAAACTGACCATCGATGCGAAGCAGCTCGCACGCATGATCAGCAAAACCACCTACGCCGTTTCCTCGGACCAGTTGAGGCCCGCGCTCACCGGCGTGCTGTTTCAGATTTTCGGAAAGGAATTTCGTCTGGTGGCGACCGACGGGCACCGGCTGGCGAAAATGGTGTGCACGAAATTCGATTCGACGATCAAGGAGAACCTGAACGTGATCGTTCCGACGAAAGCGCTGACGGAAGTGGCGAAAGACAGCAAAGATTCGACGACGCTGACCATCGGGCAAAACCATATCCGCTTCGATATGGGCGACAGCCAATTGTACAGCCGCATCGTAGATGAAACGTATCCCGATTACGAGCGCGTGATCCCGACGAACAACGATAAAAAATTAACGGCCGACACGCATACGCTCGCGGACGCCTTCAAGCGCGTATCGATTTTTGCAAATCCGATCACGCACCAGGTGCGCATGTCACTGAGCAAGAAAAGCGTGACGATTTCCGCGGAAGACATTGACGGAGGTAATACCGGCGTGGAAAAACTGCAGGCGGAATTTGAAGGCGAGGATCTGCAGATCGGGTATAATTCGCAGCTGGTGTTGACCGCGTTGAATAATATTGATACGCAGGAGGTGTTTATTCACTTCAAAAGCTCGACCAGCGCGGGGATCGTCATGCCTTCGCATCAGATAGAAAATGAAAACCAGATGATGCTGGTCATGCCCGTAAGACTCAATGATTGAACAGTCTTAACCGCAAAGAGCGCAAAGAGAAGGCGCTGAGGACGCTGAGATTTTGAATGGATCTATAACTTTTGCGGTTTTACATGAATGAAAATGAATTATCAAATAAAATTATTGGCTGCGGAATAAAAGTTCATAAGAGTTTAGGCCCCGGACTCCTTGAGTCGGCCTATGAAGAATGTCTGTATTATGAATTGCAAAAATTGGCGCTTCGGGCCGAGAAACAAAAAGCTTTACCGCTGGTTTATGAGGGGATCAAATTAGAATGCGGGTACCGGACCGATATGATTGTTGAAAATAAGGTTATCATTGAAATTAAATCTGTGGATGCACTAAACGACATTCATCTGGCTCAGATGCTGACTTATTTAAAACTAAGCCGCTGTAAGCTCGGTTTGCTTATGAATTTTAATGTTACAAAATTGAAAGACGGCGTAAAGCGTGTCGTAAACAATTTATAACCTTGGCGCACTTTGCGGACGTTTTCTTTGCGCACTTTGCGGTTAAGCTCATGATGCATGCATATTGCCCAATTAAGATTAAAAGATTTTCGGAATTATACAGCGGCGGAATTCCAATTTTGCGACGGCATCAATTTGATCCAGGGGCGCAACGGGCAGGGTAAGACGTCCATCCTGGAAGCGATCTATTATTTATGCCTTTCCAAAAGTTTTAAAACGCAGGATGACATTACCGCCGTTCGTTTTGACGCGGCCTATTCGGATATCGACGGAAAATTTGTCCGTGACGGAAGTTCTTTGGAAAACACGCTGCGTGTGATTGTCCACCGTGCCGAAGGCAAATCGGTTCTGATAGACAAAAAACGTCTGGATCGCTTTTCGGAACTGATCGGGAGGTTTCCCGCGGTGATCTCCGCACCGGAAGACGTGCAGATCGTTTCCGGTTCGCCCGGTTACCGCCGGCGCTGGATGGACATCGCGTTGTCCCAAATGCAGGTCATTTATCTGAAGGATCTGCAGGCATACCGGCAAACGCTGAAACAGCGTAACGCGCTGCTGAACTCCGGTACGATCAGACCCGGGCATCTGCACGCATGGGACCAGGAGCTGGTTCTGACGGGTTCGAAAATTATCCGGTGGCGGCTGGAATTTATTCACTCGTTCGCAGCAGCGGTTGAAAGTATGTACCGGAAAATTGCGACTGAAGAGGAATCGGTCGAAATTCATTATCTAAGTTCGATCGCCGAGCCTGCGACCGTCGAGACATGGATCACGACGCCGGGTGCCGTAGAAACGGAGATCCGACACTGTTTTTCGGAACAGCTGCGCAGCGGGCGCGAACGTGAGATCCAAAGGCGTCTCTCGCTTTTCGGACCGCATAAAGATGAGCTGATTTTTCTACTCAACGGTAAAAACATACGCGACTATGGCTCACAAGGGCAATTCAAGACGTTCGCCATCGCGTTGAAACTGGCAGAATTTTATTACATGACCGAGCGGATGGAACAGCGTCCGCTGCTGCTTCTCGATGATGTTTTTTCAGAATTGGATCGGGACCGAAGAAAACATCTGATCGACTGCCTGGAAAATGCGGGGCAGGTTTTTATTACGAGCGCGGACGACGGCTTGCGCTTCGATTTGAAAAAGGAAATAAAATACTTTACCGTTGAAAAAGCGGGCGTGTCCCTGCAGGCACCGTAAAGCCGTGTTGTCAGCCGGACTCGCCGGGACCGTGTAGATCATGAACCCTTCAAAACCCAAAGTACAGGCCGTCGGCTCGGTGATCACTCAGCTGCTGAATCAGCTGGGCATTGCGCACCGCGTGAGCGAGCAGCGTGTCCTGGCGGAATTTGAAAAAATCATGGGCGAATCATTTTGCAAACGGGCGACCGCGGTCAAGATCGAGCACGGCGTTCTATTCTTAGAAGCCGTGAACAGCGTCTGGCGGCAGGAATTATTTTATCAGAAGGTCATGATCCGGCAGCGGTTGAACGAAGCGCTGGGTGAAGAGCTAGTGAGAGAAATTATTTTCAGATAACTCATATGCCACGAAGACACAAAGACACGAAGCAGCACTAAGATGTCTCATATTCGTGCCAACTTTGTGCCTTAGGGCCTTTGTGGCAGAAATTAAACGAATATCTCTGTGACCTCTGTGGCAAAAAAAGACCAAAATAACAAAAGGAATGAGTCCAAAATGGCAGTTGCAGAAAAAGAACAATCAAAAAAAGGCAAATACGAAGCTGAAAATATCCAGGTACTCGAAGGGCTCGAGCACGTGCGCCGCCGCCCGGCGATGTACATCGGCGATGTCAGTGCGCGCGGGCTCCACCATCTCGTATACGAAATTGTAGATAATTCCATTGACGAAGCCATGGCGGGGTATTGCACCGAGATCAATGTGTCAATGAATGAAGACAGCAGTATCACCGTCAAGGATAACGGGCGCGGAATTCCGGTGGAGATGCATCCGACCGAGAAAAAACCGGCCGTCGAAGTGGTCATGACCGTGCTCGGAGCGGGCGGTAAATTCGACAAAAACACGTATAAAGTTTCCGGCGGCCTGCACGGCGTCGGTGCATCGGTGGTGAATGCGCTGACCGAATGGTGCGAAGTGCAGGTGCGCCGTAACGGAAAAATCTACCAGCAAAAATACAAAGAAGGCAAAGCGGTTTCCAAAGTCGCGGAGATCGGGAAGTCGAAAGAAACCGGCACGACGGTGGATTTCCTTCCGGACAAAACGATCTTTAAGAAGATCAGCTGGTCTTTTGAAACGATCGCCAGCCGCCTGAGGGAGCTGGCATTCCTGAACCGCAGTCTCAGAATTACACTCGAGGACAAACGCGAAAAGAAGAAGGAAGAGTACCATTACGAAGGCGGTATCTCTGAATTCGTCCAGTATCTGGACGAGTCGCGCCAGGCGTTGACGAAGAAGCCGGTCTATATCGAAACAGAAAAAGATAACACGCCGGTGGAAATCGCTTTTCAGTACAACGATTCCTACACTGAAAATGTTTTCAGCTACGTTAACAACATCAATACGGTCGAAGGCGGCACCCATCTTTCGGGTTTCCGGACGGCCCTGACACGAACCCTGAATAACTACGCGACCAAAAACAATCTGATCAAGGAAAAAGAAGGCATTGTGATCACCGGCGACGATACGCGGGAAGGGCTCACTGCGATCATCAGTATCAAAGTCGCCGAACCGCAGTTTGAAGGACAGACCAAGACAAAACTGGGGAACAGCGAGATCAAAGGCATCGTGGAATCCGCCGTCGGAGACGGGTTGTCCGAGTATCTTGAAAAAAATGTCGGGATCGCCAAACAGATCATTGAAAAATGCATGATGGCGGCGCGTGCGCGCGAGGCCGCGCGTAAAGCGCGCGATCTGACGCGGAAGAAAAATGCGCTGGTAAGTTCGGGTTTACCCGGTAAACTGGCCGATTGTTCGATCAACGACCCGAAGTTTTGCGAAATTTATCTGGTCGAGGGCGATTCCGCCGGCGGCTCCGCCAAACAAGGCCGCGACCGGAAATTTCAGGCCATACTTCCTCTGAAAGGAAAAATTCTCAACGTTGAAAAAGCGCGTATTGATAAAATGCTGTCGAATGAAGAAATTCTCACGATGGTCAGCGCGATCGGGACTGGGATTGGCGCGGACGAATTCAAGATCGAAGACCTGCGCTACGGTAAAGTGATCATCATGACCGATGCGGACGTGGACGGCGCGCATATTCGGACGCTGCTGCTTACTTTTTTCTTCCGTCATATGCATCAGCTCATTGAGAACGGCAATCTGTATATTGCCCAGCCGCCGCTGTACCGGCTGAAAAAGGGCAAGGAAGAAAAATATGCGTTCGATGACGAAGAGAAAGAAAGTATTCTGAAGCAATGGGGCTCTAAAGAGGAAGATACGAATATTCAGCGTTACAAAGGCCTGGGCGAAATGAATCCCGAACAACTTTGGTCCACGACCATGGACCCCGACAAACGCGTTCTTTTGCAGGTAAATATCGAAGATGCGGCCACGGCGGATAAGGTTTTCTCTACGCTCATGGGCGATGCCGTCGAGCCGCGCAGAAAATTTATCGAAGATAATGCGAAGTATGTAAGGAATTTGGATATTTGATTGCGTGCTTATCCGGTTGGCTCACATTGACAAGTATTGAAGTATTGAACCTTGAAGGTTCTATTAATTTTTGAAAAATCTTGAGACTTTTGTTCATTGAAAGAACCTTCAAGGTTCACTTTTAAGAATAGGTTGCGAACATGGCGTTATTCCTTTATCTCTGTGAGCGAACCCGATAACCACATTTAATCATGACCAAAGATTATTGGTTCAAACGTAAAGCCGCTTGGGAATTTTTCAATCAGTGGGAAGAAGAACAGCGACGGAGAGACTATTCCGAAATACCCTACAGCGAAAAAATCAAAATTCTTAATCAGCTTTTGGAAACTGCCAAGAGGCGAAATCCAGATTTTAAAGCTCCCGCTGATCAAGCAGAATGGATTTCACGGATGATTTGCGATACCGATTGGATTTCGTAAAGAAGAAGGGACTCTCTAAAGGATGAAATAATCAAAAAAATGTATGAGAATTTGGATATTTAACTAAATTGAAAATTCAATGGCCGATCAAGAACAAGCGAAAAAAACTAAAATAGCTGCAACTGTCTATTACAGATTGCAGCAAAAGCTCAACAACATCATGAAACAATATTAAATTTTATTACGAATTTTATACCAAATAAGCCATAAAAGGAGACGTAGTCTGAATGTCAACGATTGAAAAAATTATACCGATCAATATCGAAGATGAAATGCGCGATTGTTACATCGATTATTCGATGTCCGTCATTGTATCGCGCGCGATCCCCGATGTGCGCGACGGCCTGAAGCCCGTGCACCGCCGCGTGCTGTTCGGTATGAACGAACTCGGTCTCGCGTACAACAAGCCTTACAAGAAATCCGCGCGTATCGTCGGAGAAGTTCTGGGTAAATATCACCCGCACGGCGACACGGCCGTGTATGACACGATCGTGCGTATGGTGCAGCCGTTTTCGCTGCGCTATCCGCTCGTAGACGGGCAGGGTAATTTCGGTTCGATCGACGGCGATTCACCGGCGGCGATGAGGTATACGGAAGTGCGCATATCGCGGATTGCCGAAGAAATGCTGCGCGATCTGGAAAAAAATACCGTCAATTTTGTTCCTAATTTCGACGACACGCTGACCATGCCGTCCGTTCTGCCGGCGGTCATTCCGAATTTGCTGGTCAACGGTTCCGCGGGTATTGCCGTCGGTATGGCGACGAATATCCCTCCGCACAATCTGACGGAGGTCGTGGATGCGCTGGGGGCGCTGATCGACAAGCCGGATATCACGATCAAAGAGCTCATGAAATATATTAAGGGTCCGGATTTTCCGACGGCAGGCATTATCAACGGCACCGGCGGCATTAAAGATGCGTATGAGACCGGGCGCGGCAAAGTCATCATCCGGGCGCGCGCTATGATCGAAACGGCGAAGAACGGCCGCGTCAGTATCATCGTGACGGAATTGCCCTACCAGGTGAACAAAGCGAATATGATCGAGAGGATCTCCGAACTCGTACGCGACAAAAAAATCGAAGATATCAGCGCGCTGCGCGACGAATCGGACCGCGACGGTATGCGGATCGTGGTCGAGCTGAAACGCGACGCGAACGCGCAGGTCATCATGAATAACCTGTTCAAACACACGTCCATGCAGACGACGTTCGGTATCATCATGCTCGCGCTCGTGGACGGACGCCCCCTGGTGCTGAATCTGAAGCAGGCGCTCCAGTATTTTCTGGATCACCGGCATGAAGTTGTTTTACGCCGGACCAAGTTCGAACTTCAGGCGGCGGAGAAGCGGGCGCATATCCTGGAAGGATTGAAGATCGCGCTGGAGAATATCGACGCCGTGATCGCGCTGATCAAAAAAGCAAAGGATCCCCAGACCGCCAAAGAAGGGTTGATGAAGAAATTCAAGCTCTCGGAAATTCAGTCGCTTGAAATTCTCCGGATGCAATTGCAGCGTTTGACCAACCTGGAAGTTGAAAAAATTGAAAACGAATATAAAGAAGTCATCAAGCTCATCGAAAAACTCAAAGGCATTTTGGGCAGCAAGCCGAAACGGATGCAGATTATCACCGCGGAGCTGGAGGAAGTGAAAAAAGTGTTCGGCGACGCACGCCGCACGGAAATCCTCAAGAAAGAAGCGGAAGAGATCGATTTTGAGGACACCATCGCGGAAGAAGAAATGGTCGTGACGATCTCCCGGCAGGGGTACATCAAACGCTTCCCGGTGAGCGGATACCGCAGGCAGGGGCGCGGCGGCACCGGCGCTTCGGGCGGAACGGCGAAAGACGATGATTATATCGAACATTTATTCGTGGCCTCGACGCACGATTATATATTGTTCTTTACCAACAAAGGCAGGTGCTACTGGCTCAAGGTGTATGAAGTTCCGCAAGTCGGAAAGACGGCGCGTGGCAAGCACATTACAAATCTCATCGAGCAGCAGGCCGACGAACAAATCCGCGCCTTCATCAATGTGAAAGAATTTGACGAAAAATTCGCCGTGGTGATGGTGACCAGGCAAGGCACGATCAAGAAAACGAATTTGTCGGAGTTCAGCAATCCGCGCAAAGGCGGCATTATTGCGATCACGATCGAAGACAAAGACGATCTCGTCAATGCCAAGCTGACGGACGGAAAACAAGACATCATTTTGGGCACGAAGGACGGTATCGCGATACGCTTCAAGAATGAGGACGTCCGCGAAATGGGACGCTCCGCACGCGGCGTGACGGGGATCAATCTTGAGAAAAAAGATTTTGTCGTGGGTATGGTTGCCCTCAATCGCGAGAACGGAACGATACTCGTCGTTTCGAATCTCGGATACGGCAAACGAAGCGACGTTGCGGACTACCGCATTACGCGGCGCGGCGGCAAGGGTATCATTACCATGAAAGCCGCAGGCAAGACCGGCGTAATGATCGCCATCCGCGAAGTGGTGGACAACGAAGATCTGATGATCATCACGGAAAACGGCATGGTGATCCGGCTCAAGATGGCTGATATTCGCACGATGGGCCGCAACACGCAAGGGGTCCGCCTCGTGAAATTGAAAGAAAGCGATAAGATCTCCGATATCACAAGTATTCAGGAAGACGAGGAAACAGAAAACGGCGAAGGGCAATAGGATCCTTTTCATTCATAGGTTGGACCAAAGTGAATTCGAAACGGTTATCGAAATCCGGTCTTGCGCGAGTTTCCGCGCCGACGATCAAGCGATTGTCGAAATATTATCGTACGCTCAATGACCTGATCAAAGACGGCGCCGCGAGAGTCTCGTCGGGTGAATTGGCCAAGCTGGAAGGGTTCACGTCGGCGCAGGTACGAAAAGATTTTTCTTATTTCGGCAGTTTCGGTAAACGCGGTTCGGGCTACGATACGCAGCAGCTCCAATCGCACATCGCGGGCATTTTGGGGCTCAATCGCCGGTGGAATGTCGCGCTCGTCGGCGCCGGCAATATCGGCTCGGCGCTGATCGACTATCAGGAGTTTGCGGCGCACGGATTTTTTATTAAACTGGTTTTTGACAACGATCCGGAAAAAATCGGCCGGCCGATCAAATCGCTGGTTGTGAAGGATATTTCCCTCGTAGAATCCGAATGCCGGAAGGAACGTATTGATATTGCGATACTGGCCGTGCCCGCGCACGCCGCGCAGGCGGTAGCCGAACACATGGTCAAGGCCGGCGTGAAGGCGATACTGAATTTTGCGCCGAAAAGGCTGGAGCTGCCGCGTGAAGTGGTGGTCCGCCAGGAGAACACCGCCATGGAACTCGAAGCCCTTTCCTTTTTTATTATGAACAACGAACGAAAATAATCCCTAGCGGAAAGAAACCATGTTTGAGAAAATAGTTGACTCGATCTATACACAGCTTCAGGGGAAGATCAATCCGTCGCAGACGCGCTGGTCGTATTATGAGCTGACTAACAAAAAGGCCGACGAAGCCATTCGTAAGATCTTCATGCTTCGGTACGAGGACGTTTTTACGAACGAGAAAAAACGCATTCAATCGGCCCCCTCGGACATCTCCTTTCAATACCATTCGGCGCCGGCCGGCAAGTGCCTGGATCAGCTGATGGATGAATTGAAAAAGGATTTTTTCATCCCGAAGCACGATATCGAAAAGATCTTACGCGACACGCTGCTCGTCAAACTGCAATTCATTACGATGCCGCTCTTTACGATCGAGGGCGTGCTCTTCCATGAGGCCGCCGCGCGCGGGGTGGAGGACATTGTGTCGAAATTCCGTGAATTCGAAAAATTCCGCTACTATCCGGACGCGCTCGAAAAATACGCACACGCAAAGAAGATCTCCCATCTCACGAGAGGCCAATTGCGCCTGCTGATCACGGAGATCAACCAGAGCCTGTTCGGCAAAGATAATCTGGAGAACGTGCTGAAGCTGTGCGGGCTGATCATGAAGGAGATCAATGACCTGCAGGGTAAGTCGTCCAACAGCCTTGAAATTGAAATTCTAATGAAGGCATTTTCCGACCGGTCCCTTCGGGATTATGAGGTCGCACTCAATATCGAAAAAGAACTGGGCAGCGATCAGATCAACTTGTACGGACTGCGGCAGGTCCTCAACCGTTTTTCCATCCTGAAGGAAAGAAAAGCGGTGAGTACGGCCAAAGACGAGGCGGCCGCCGGAACGCGTACGATCGCGGATAAACAGAAAGACACGACGGATGCCGTCATTGAAAAGGTTCTGAAACAGGACGAGAGCGGAGAACTGATCGACCTCAATCAGATCCTCTCTTCGAAACGGCTGAAAGAGCCGACGGTTGAACTCAAACCGCCCGAACCGGATATTCCCATATCCATGCCGGCCATCGAGAAGGCGTCGGACGTAACGGGCGAATTTGCGGGGCAGGAATTGGTCCGGAGTTTTTCCGACGACACGGCGGAGATTCAGCTGACCGCGCTCAAAGAATCGGATCATTTGGTGCTGATGCAGACGCTGATCTTGCCGATGGATGAGAAAATTATTTTGAAAAGTATTTTCGGGGACAACGGGCAGGTGTATAAGGATTTCATCAGCACCGTTAATCGTGCGAAGACGTGGCGGGAAGCGATCGCTGCGCTGGATGATCAACTGTCAGCCAATAAAGTGGATCCGTACAGCAAGGAGGCGATTCGCCTGAGCGATATTGTCTACACGCGGTATTATCCGCCGGAAACTGGGAATTAAAAAAACCGGAAGGGAATATAATGGAAAACTTACCTTATTTGTTTGCCGCGTTTGCCACGGTGTGGCTGCTGATATTTTATTATGTCTACCGTATGTCGCAGAGGCAACGGGAACTTCAAAAGGAGATCGAACGCCTTAAGAATATTCTGGAGAGCCAAAAATCTTAGTTATTTCGGGTCCAGCTGATCTACGTAAATCACGATAGCCGTTAAATTATCCATGGCGCCGCCGGCATAGACCGTGTCCTTGATGTTTCCGCATATCGCTTCCGGGGTCAAACCTCCGGCGATCCATTCCCGTATCGTATCCTGCGCGACGTATTCCGAAACGCCGTCCGAACATATCAAATAAAAATCGCCTTCCCGCACGTCGAGATCTTTGGTGAATACATCCAGGTCGGGCTTATGAGCGATGCAGCTCATGAGCACATTGCGCATCGGATGCCGCCGCGCCTGCTCGGGCGTGATCACCCCTTTGTCGATCATCTGCTGCACGATACTCTGGTCCTTCGTCAATTGCTCCGAGGCCCCGTTGCGGACGCGAAAGATCTTGCTGTCCCCCACGTGCCCGATCAGCGCCTCATTCAGATAAAAATATAAAATAGACAGCGTCGAGCCCATGTTCCTGTATTCGGCTTTTTGCGCTTCGGCATGCACGGCCGTATTGACGCGTTTCACGACGCGCTCGAGAACGGCCAATTCGCCTTGCGGCGTCAGACCGTTGTCCCGCGTGGCGTCTTCGAAAAATTCTCTGAACTTTTCGATCGTCATGCGGCTGGCTACTTCGCCGGCCAATTCGCCGCCCAGCCCGTCTGCGACAATGAACAAAGGTTCTGCCAGCAGCAGGCTGTCTTCGTTGTGCAGGCGGTTGGGATTCAATCCGCGATCGGTGATACTGGCTACGCGTAAATGCATAAAACCTCTGAAGGCCGGGACTGATTGACAAGATTTATTATGATAAAAAATAAAAAAAATTCAAACATAAATCAAGCGTAGATTTACCGATCTTGGATTTAAAATATTTGACTTTCAGGGAAGGGAATGCTACCTTGTATGGTCAGATTAATTTCAAGATCAACCGGAGAACGTTTATGAAAATATGTTTATGCGTGTTTGCGGCGATGACGGTACTGAATCTGCCGCTCCGGGCGCAGGATAAAACCTACAGCACCGATCAATTGAAAAAAGCCAGAAAAATTTCCCAGGATGAATGGAAACAAATGCAGGACGTATCCGCCGGCCGCAGTAAGCAATTTTACGACGCCAACAGCGGCGAGATGCCGGTGTGGGCCGATAAAGGGTACACGGTCCTGAAAGCCAATCAGACGCTTAATCTTCCCAACGAGGTGACGGCGCTGTTCGACTACATGGTTACGGGCGGGCAGAATACGACGGGCACGGCATTGCAGCGCAAGCGGTCGGCATTCAAACTGGGCCCCGGCAAGTTCGAGATCAAAGACGGTGTGATCAAACGGTCCGCTAATTAGGAAAAAAATTTATCTCAGAAATAAAAACGGTTACTTTCAACGAAGAAAGTAACCGTTTTTTATTAATCGGTTTCTTATGGGTTAGGGAGTTGCCGGGAAGCCCGGAAAATCCAGCGGTTCTTCCGTAGCACCTGTCGGGCTCTTGCCGCCGCAGCCGGCCAAGACTAACAGGGTAGCCATAACCGCCAATACTACTAAAGCGATCTTTCTCATATCGTCTCCTTCAGTTAGATTCTCGTCTAAATTTATTTTACCAACAACATTTTTCTGCTCTTTGTGAAATTTTCCGTTTCTAAACGGTAGAAATAAATTCCGCTTGCCACGCTCTTGCCGGTGGCGTCTTTTCCGTCCCAGGCAATCGTATAATGCCCTGTCAGATAAAATCCGTTCGCGATCGTCCTGATCTCCTGTCCAAGCACGTTATAGATCTTCAATTTCATATTGCCCGAACCGGCAAGATCAAAGGCAATAGTTGTGCTCGGATTGAACGGGTTCGGATAATTCTGCTTGAGCGCAAATACTTTGGGAAGCGACGCGCTTAATTTCTGCGACTCCTGGCCGACGTAACCGCTCTTGCCCATGATCACTTTAAAGGTATTAATTTTTTCGCTCTTGAATGAGTAACCGGTGACCGCATCCGCGTCAATAAACCGATTATGCGTGATATCCACGAGCGTTACTTTGTAATCCGACGGTAAATTCATCTTCTCCCAGGAAAGGGTGATGAAGTTCTCCTTAGTTGAATTATTTACCACCATATCCCATGTGTTGCCCTCCGATTGACTGGAACGCATGTCGGTTGAGAATTTATACGACCGCCCGTTGTCGGCATTCGGGAAATATAATTCCAGATGTTCGCCGAATCCCATCGGTTCCGCTTCGTCCCGGACATCCGCTTTTTCCGTCGATTCATCGGCTACGCCGGCATAATTATAGTAATCCTGAAAAGCGCCCGCATCGGCTTTGAACCGGATCATGTTGGACAAGCTTTGCGCGGCTTGTTTGGGCACGGTGGACGTCCAGCTGATAACGCTTGTCAGATTGACGTTGGATACCGTCTTGTTGTTAATGGCGTATCCCCCGAACGGTTTCACATGGGTAGTAGTTACCCAACTGCTTCCGGCGAGCTGCCAGATCGACCCGATTGCAGAACTGTTGGTTACCGTAACATCTGCGCCGTAGGTGAAGGGCCACGGTACCAGATTCCATCCCGGCGTCAGAACAAACGTGCTCAGAATATTCACATCGTTCGTGGTAGGTGACGTTATCGTAATTGCCTTGCTCGTTGCGGAAGCTTGCTGAATAACATATCCCGTTCCATTTGTTAGTGTCGTGACGGAGGAAGGTACTTCGTTGGTAACGCTAAAGGCCGCCCAATTGGTCGGTTTCCCCTGGCTATTAAAAGTCTGCACGCCGAGCAGGGTTGTCAGGTTTAGTGAAGTGTTAAACGGCAGAGCGATCGTATTCCATGTTTTCGAAGGAATGCCGCCTGGGAACGCGCCGTTAGTTGTGACGGTGGCGATAGTGCCATTCGAAATGCTCACGGGAACGCTTACCTTGCCCGTTTGCGACGGAAAATAAGTAATGAGACCTTGATCATTGACGCGAATTCGATACCACACGCCGTTCGAGGTAACGGCCGCCGCAGGGATCTGCGCAGTAAATTGAGTCACGTTGAAAACCATGTCAATCGAATCCGGTTGGGATTGTGTGTCCTTGGCATAAAATAATTTCACAACGGGGGTGGTTCCTTGAATGATCGCGCTGACCGTCACCGATTGACCTTCGGCCGGCGAGGAAGGAGACAAAAAAGTATAGAACGCAGGTTTGAAAACCGCATTCTTAAAAGCTCCGCGCCCGTACGTCGAGGCGTATACAAGTCCGGTCGAAAAGTGAGTGACTAAATTCGTAACTACGGCGCCGCCCGGGAATTGGCCGTTGAATGGAGCCCACGAACTCCCTCCGTCGGTTGTTCTGAATATTCCAACGTCCGTTCCGACGAGAATATGCAATGTGTCATTCGGATCAAGCGCAAGCGCATTGGCGGGAATGTCGGGCAGGTTGCCCGTAATGTTAATCCAGTTAAGGCCGCGGTTGTTTGTTTTCCACACATGGCCCTTGTTGTCTCCTCCGCCGAGACTCGAGAAAAGCTGAAACGCGGCGTAAATCGTATTTTCATTGTACTGCCTGAAAACCAAATCTCCGACCGGCCGCGCCGGCAGTACGGAAGTTGAAATCGCTGACCATGTGCTGCCGGCATTGGTGGAGATGGAAATGACACCGGCCGAAGCTCCCGTGATGACAAAATTGGAGTTTGTTCTCGATACCCGGATCGTCACGATCGTCTCGCCGGCGCCTCCCGAGAGATCCCCGCTCACAGGCGTCCAATTCGATCCGCTGTTGGTGGAACGATATACCCGAAAACTTCCGAGATACAAGGTTGCGGGATTGTTTTCATCGAGTGTGTAAGGCACGTAAAATTCGGACCGATCCGAAGAAGTCAATCCGGAAATAATCGTAGTCCAATTTGATCCGCCGTCCGTAGAGCGCTGTTGTTTAAAAGGATCACTACCCGTGGATTGGTGATAATTTTCGGTGTACATGATGTTTTTGTTCGTGGGATCAATTTCCGTAAATCCTCCATCGCCATCAAAGGCGAAAGTCCAATCGGTTGAACTGCCGTTATACAACTCGGTACCATTATCTTGTGAACCGCCCAGAACCGTATTGGTATCCGTGAGGGCAACGGAGAGCCCGACGAATTGAGTGATTTGCAGGCCGTGATTAAGGTCCAAAATATTGCTGCCCCCATTTTTCGATTTCACAATTCCACCGTCCCCGGCAAGGTAGATCGTGTTTGGATTGAGAGGATTGAAAGCAAAGGCTTGCTGATCGGGATGAAAATTTCTTACGCCATAACCGTCGCTGATATTTGTTGGCCAGGTTGTTCCGCCGTTGGTTGTTTTGATCACATCTATACCGCCGACATAGATTTTGTTCGTATCGGTGGGATGTACGGCGACATAAATATCATACCAACCTTGTCCGTTGAAAAACCCGGAGCCTCCGGCATTGGACGCCGAAGAAACGTCCGGTAAATTCGCATTCACCCACGTTACGCCGCCATTGTGACTCTTGTAACATCCCAGGAGGCTTCCGTCGGAACGATTACTGAAGATCGCACACATAAAATTGGGGTATTGTTTACAGACGATCAAAACGGATTTGCCGGCCAGATTGGCCAGGTCGGGTAATCCGTGATTCTGACCTAGAGCCAATGAGTCCCACGTGGCGCCGGCATTAGTGGACCGCCATATTCCGTTATTGTTGTTAGCTTGCAAATCACTCAAGCGCGCCATCAGCGCGTACAGAATATTGCTGTTTGTCGGATGTTGAATGATACTCATCGGGCGAAACGTTGTTCCTACAACATTCGTCGGCAGCCAGGTATTTCCGGCGTCGGTAGAGCGATATATTCCATTGACGTTCGGATCGGTGCCGTTAAAATAATTGCCTGCGACAACAATATTTGGGTTTCCGGTGTTGACCGTAATGGCCGAAATATGAGTCAAAGCCGTGCTCAGCAAACTCAGAGGAAACCACGTCTCTCCGCCGTCCGTCGATTTGATGATCCCGATTCCGTTAATACCGCCCGCATTATTACTTGGCTCTCCCGTGCCCGCATAAATAATATTGGGATCCGACGGATGGCGCGCAAAACAACTCACGGCCAATGATCCCAAATCATCCGATTTCGGCGACCACGTTGTTCCGCCATTGATGCTTTTCCAAACACCCCCGCCGGCGGCTCCGATCAAAACGACGATCGAATCAAAAGGGCTTACATCAATCGCGATGATGCGGCCGGAATAATTATGAACACCGGTGTTCGTAATTGCGGTGGGGCCCAATGAGGTCCAGTTGGCCGCTTGCGATTGGCCGGCTTTCTGTAATCTTTCATAATTACTGACCTGCTTGCGAACGTTCATGTAGTGATCCATCGGCATAGAGCCATTGATGCTGCGTCTCGCAAGAAACCACTGCTGCCGCGCCCGGATGATAGCAGGGTTGTCGCGGTCTTCGGCCGAGTTTTTGACTTGTCCGCGAACCGTCGCCGGATTCATCGCGCCAAGCAGAATAAACAGGACGAAAATAATTCTCGATACTATTTTCATCTAAGATACCTAACCGATCTTTTAGTCCGCGAGGTACACGGTCTCACTCATGAAACGCATGATTAATGATCATAAAAATATTACTAAATTAATTTTCTTATTTATGTTCCCCGGGGCCGGTACCGCATATTCAAAGATAAATGATTTCGCGCCTAAAGTCAAAATGGCAAAAAAAAACCTCTGTCTCCTTCTTGGCGACAGAGGTTTCCAGTTGCAAGAAAGTCAATTAAGCGGCGACTCCCAATGCCTGCAGTTTGGCTAGCAGTTCGTTCGCATCCGCAATAGAATTACCGGTAAGCACGTAAGCATATCCGGAATCCAGAACTTTAATATCTGTTAAACACGCCGAATAATTTAACAGCTGCAGGTAACTGCTCGCCCTGACGTAGATCAAACTGTTCTTCGTAATCCGGGAATCCAGGCTGAACACGTAGGTGGGGCTTGCGGTCAATACAAAAGTGACGCGGTCGACAACCTGTTGGGATTGACTGTTATGCCACGCGGTAAAACTCCATCCCGCATAACCGTCCGCCAAATTATCTGCGGCCGCAGCGGAGAATTGGGCATCGGCATTAATGTAATCATTGAGACGGATGTAACACCATCCGGCGCCCACGCGTGCAACCGAACCCTCCGAAGCGATCAGCTGCAGATAGCTGTCCAAAGCCGCCTGGAAAGTGCCCGCTGCGAATTGAGTGTTGGCGTCGTTGAGAGTTACTTTGGTCGAACTCCCGCCGCCGCCGCAAGCGGCGAGCCATAAGACCAAAAGGGCATTGAGATTTAGAATATTCCGGTATTTCATAATCAACTCCGTTTTGAATCGTACATGTATGATCTTATAATCCGTTATTTTACAAAAAGCATCTTTCTTGCCTTAACAACGCTGCCCGCCTGCATGCGATAGAAATAAATGCCGCTGGTAACCGACAGGCCTTGCCCATTCTTTCCATCCCACTGCACGTTGTAATTTCCGATCCCTTTTCTTTCGTTGACCAGCGTTCGTACTTCCTGGCCGAGCAGATTATAAACCTTGATGATCACCCTGCTCTCTGACGGAACGGAATACTTAATAGTCGTCGAAGGATTGAACGGATTCGGATAGTTCTGGTTCAGTTCGAATTGAGAAGGTACCGTAATATGATCCGGATTGTAAAACATCGC
>CAZLWA010000075.1:0-18677 GCA_964563165.1 uncultured Bacteroidota bacterium
AGCGTTTCCATCCCCCTTTTAAAGGGGGAAGCCCCGATTTATCGGGGCAGGGGGATTACGTGAATGGAAATTGTCACGCGTCAGTTGCCGGCTCCAAAAAAAAAAATGACCAATGAATTTTATTCTTCATTGGTCATTGATCGTTAATATCCTCCGCCATTTTACTCAGGATCTCACTTTACGTTCTTCGAAACAATCTTGGCAAGATCAAACATGGAAATTTGATTCTTACCTTCGAAAAGGACCAACAATTTTGCGTCGGCGTTGATCATCCTTTTGTTCGTCTGGTCCTGCAATCCGTGCAGCTTGATGTAATCCCAGATTTTCTTGATAATCTCCGTTCTCGGCATCGGTTGGCTTCCTGTGACCTCGGCCAGCGCGCTGCTGGGCGTCAGATTCTTCATGAATGCGGCATTGGCCTTCCGTGCCGGCTTCTTCTTTACCGTTTTTTTTACGATCTTTTTCGCCTTGTCTTTTTTGACCGTTTTTTTTGCCGCTTTCTTCTTCGTGGTTTTTTTCATGTGCTCCTGAGGTGAAAGTTATTTTGAAGGACAATTAGTTCATTTCACGGGATCCGTTTATTTCGAATACGACTGCTTCTTGTATTTGATTTCCTTTCCGTCTTGAACTTAAAATAAAAAGACGAGTGAATTGATTATTTCGTTGGCCACTGATCATTATTCATTACAAAAGTGGAGACAAGGGGGATTCCCGAGCTCAGCGGGATAAACTCCCCCCTGACCTTCCCGCCGTTCCGGCGGGACGCTCTCCCGGCTGAACCGCTCAAAAAAAATGACCAACGAGCATTTCATTGTTCATTGGTCATTGATCATTATTCATTACGAATGTGGAGACAAGGGGGATCGAACCCCTGACCTCAAGACTGCCAGCCTTGCGCTCTCCCAGCTGAGCTATGTCCCCATGAAAAGTTTTTAATCGCGCCAATGTAAAAATACGCCGGCGAAAATGCAAGGAGAATATTTCCGGAATGAACATTTTACTTGCTATTTATTTTTAATTTCAGTATCCTTCGGATGTTTCTTTGCCTATTACGGAGTGGGTTCTCAAGACCCACTTTTTTATTTTATAAATGTTTGTGCCGGATATGGATACCGAAGATCCGATAAAGAGAATCGTCGATGAGGCGATCAAAGATACTGAATTCAAGCTCGTGGAATTGGACGTAAGAAGCGCCCACGGGAAACGCACCATCCGGGTTTTTCTCGACAGCGAACAGGGGATCACCATCGAAGAGTGCCGGGGCTTCAGCCGGACGATCGAGACCGCCATCGATGCCGGAAATTTCTTTACCGAATACGCCCTGGAAGTGTCTTCGCCGGGCGTGGAAAGGCCGATCCAATTTGACTGGCAATTCCGCAAAAATATCGGCCGCAGTTTGAAAATTACGTTTACCGAAGACAACGATACGCCGACTGAATTCACCGGCACGATCGAAAGAGTCGACAGCGATATGATCTATCTGAAAAAAACGGCGAAGAAAAAAAATACCGGCGAGGCCTTGTGCATTCCGATCAGCAAGATCACGCGTGCGCAAATTCAACTGAAATGGTAAAAAATAAATTTAAATATAAATAATATCCCGGAGGAAGTATGGAGCACGGCAGTGAGATCATAGATGCCTTTTCGCAGATTGCTAAAGAAAAAAATATCGAAAAAGACGAATTGAATCTGATCATCGAAGAAATCTTCAAAATGATGATCAAGAAAAAATACGGCACGACCGATAATTTTGACGTCATTATCAATCTGGATAAAGCGGCTATAGAAATTTATCAGACGAAAAAGGTCGTCGAAGAGGTTGAGGACCCCATCACGCAAATATCGGTGGAGTCGGCGAAAAAAAGCGAACCGGATATGGAAGCCGGCGAGGATTTTATCGAAGTCGTTGATCCCGCAAGCTTCGGGCGGCGGCTTATCATCAGCGCGCGCCAGACCCTGAATCAAAGGATCCGCGATATCGAGAAAAAACTCCTGCTGGATGAATTCTCGGGCCGCGTGGGCGAGATCGTCGTCGGCGAGATCCGTCAGATCAACCGCAACGAGATCTACGTCAGTTTCGAACGAACGGAACTGGTCATGCCTAAATACGAACAGATCGGCAACGAACGTTATAAACGCGGCGAAACCATCCGCGCCATCATCAAAGAAGTTGTGGACGACCCGCGCGGGCCGAGGATCATCGTCTCGCGGTCGGAACCGACATTCCTGATCCGCCTTTTTGAGAATGAAGTGCCGGAAATCTACGACGGCATCATCGAGATCAAGGCGATCGCGCGCGATCCCGGCGAACGGACGAAGATTGCCGTTTTTTCCAATGACAAACGCATCGACGCTGTTGGCGCCTGCGTGGGCATGAAAGGCGTCCGTATTCAGGCGATCGTTAAGGAATTGAATAACGAGAAAATTGATATTATCAGCTGGAGCTCCGATCCGGAAATACTCATTTCGCGTGCGCTAAGCCCCGCGAAACCTCTGCGAATCGAGATCGATCAGAATGAGCGCAAAGCGCTGGCGGTCATTAACGATGACGAGATGTCCGTTGCCGTCGGGCGGTACGGGCAGAATATCAATCTCGCCTCACGGCTCACGGGCTACGAAATCGAAACCATTAAATATTCCGAATTGAGCGGTGAAACTAAGACCGAAGAAGCTGAAACAACGGCGGCCGTATCACCTGAAGCCGTGACAGCCGAACCTGCGGAAGCGGCTGCGGAAGTTGAAACGGCAGAAATAGCGGAAACGGAAAAACCGGAGATCGGGAAAGAGCCGTCCGATGAGGCGGATACGATCAGCGAAGATACGGTGATCGCCGAAGTCAAAGGCGTTTCAAAAGCGGCGGCAGAAAAATTTGCCGAAAAGGGATTTATTAAATTAGGCGACGTTAATAATACAGAGGACCTGAAAGCGGTCGAGGGCGTCACCGAAAAATCCTTGAACAAACTGATCAGTACGTTGAGCAAATTGCAAGTGAAAGAATAGAATTGAATTAGAAATCATAACTTAGGTCAAACAGAATCTTATGGCAAAAGCAGGCAGAAAAGTTTTTCAAATTGCTAAGGAATTGCTCGTCGGGCACGCGGAGATCATTGCATTCCTGCAGAAGAGCGGTTACAAAACCGTCAAAACGCATATGAGCACCGTGGACGATGACATGCTGGAAAAAATTTTAGCGCGGTTCAGCAAAGAGAAAAAACATGCCGATACGTACAACATAAAGCAAAAAGGCAAGAAAGATAAACCGGAGGAGGATCAGACGGGATCGCCTGATCAGGATTCTCCCGTAGTATCTCACGACACTCTGCCCGCCGCGGCGATTCCCGAGGTTACAACTGAAGTCGAAAAGCCCGTTGCGGAAGTGACGGAACCTGCAGTGCATCATGAAAAACAGGTCCATAAAGTCCGGATGCCTGTGCGCCAGACGGATCTGCGCAAAGACGAAGCGGAAAAAATCGACTCCACAGGCATCCAGCACACCGAAAAGAAAAAAGTCGATCTGCTGGAGACCTTAAAATCTTCGCAGAAATCCATCGAAGAATTTAAGATGGCTTTCGAAAAAGCGCGCCAGCAATTGGAGAAACAGGCGCTCAAAGATGAGTTGGGTTCGGAGCTCGGGGGAAGAAAGCATAAAAAGAAAAAAGGCAAAAGCGAGGAAGAAACCGTATTGGAAATACTTGCCGAAGACAAATCCGGACGCGGCAAGAAAAAGAAGCGTAAAAAAGTCAAGGTCGACGAGCGTGATGTGGAAGCAGCCATTCGCGAAACGCTCGCCAAAATGGACGAATCCAAAACGCTCGGCGAAGAGCGCCAGAAACGCAAGAAAAGAAAGCGTGCCGAACGGGAAGAAGAGGAAGAAGCACAGCAATTGGCCGACGCCGAAGGCCCTAATATCCTGAAGGTGGATGAATATATTTCTGTGCATGAATTAGCCGACCTGATGGAAGTGGAAGTTTCCGAAGTCATTAAAACGTGCCTGTCGCTCGGACTGATCGTTTCCATTAATCAGCGGCTGGATATGGACACGATTACCCTGGTGGCGAGCGAATTCGATTTTGAAGCTCAGGCCGCCGAGGAATTTGACACCGAAGAAATTGAAGAAGCCGAGGATGACGGCATGGAGCTGTTGGTGCGGCCGCCGATCGTGACGATTATGGGTCACGTCGATCACGGAAAAACTTCATTATTGGATTTCATACGTCACGCGACCGTTGTGGCGGGCGAGGCCGGAGGCATTACCCAGCATATCGGCGCGTACGAAGTGGAATTGCCGGACAAACGCAAGATCACATTTTTGGACACGCCGGGCCACGAAGCCTTTACCGCCATGCGCGCACGCGGTGCGCAAGTGACGGATATCGTCGTCATCGTGGTGGCGGCGGATGACAGCGTCATGCCGCAAACGGTGGAAGCGATCAATCACGCTCAGGCCGCGGATGTTCCGATCATTATCGCGATCAATAAAGTGGACAAGCACGAGGCGAATATCCTGCGCATCAAGACACAGCTCTCCGAAAAAAATATTTTGATCGAAGAATGGGGAGGAAAATATCAATGCGTGGAAATTTCGGCTAAGACAGGGCTGAATGTCCCTCAATTGCTCGAAAAGATCTTACTGGAAGCTGAAGTGATGGAATTGAAAGCGCGTGTGACGGGCCGAAGCACGGGAACGGTCATTGAAGCGCGCCTGGACAAAGGGCGCGGCGCCATGGCGACGGTCCTGGTCGAAGCCGGCACGCTGAAGGTCGGCGACAATTTTATTTGCGGGATCTACTCCGGACGCGTGAAAGCGATGTATGACGAGCGCGGAAATACCGTGAAAGATGCGGGGCCTTCCTGTCCGGCACAGCTGATAGGCTTTGACGGATTACCGCAGGCCGGGGATAAGTTTGTAGTCACGGCCAACGAGCGCGTGGCGAAAAATCTATCCGCTAAACGCCAGGTATTGAAACGCGAACAGGAACATCGCCGCGTCAAATTCATGACGCTCGACGAAATTTCCAAGCAGGTGCGCTTAGGTAAGGTCGAGAATCTGCCGATCATTCTGAAAGGCGATGTCGACGGCTCGGTGGAAGCATTGAGCGATTCGATCCAGCGGCTCAGTACCGCAGAAGTAAAAGTGGATATCCTGCACCGCGGCGTCGGCGTGATCACAGAATCGGACGTCCTGTTGGCCTCTGCATCAGGCGCGATCATCATCGGATTCCATGTCCGGCCCAACCTGAACGCACGGAAACTTGCCGAAAAAGAGAACATAGATATTCGCTATTATAATATTATTTACGATTGCATCGAGGATATCCGAAAAGCGCTGGAAGGCCTGCTCGAGCCTGAATTTTCCGATAAAGTCACGGGAACGGTGGAGATCCGAGAGATCTTCAAAATCTCCAAGGTCGGAACGATCGGCGGATGTTATGTCGTGGACGGCAAGATCAATCGTACCCAGCCGCTGCGGCTGCTGCGGAACGGGGAAGTCGTTCATGAAGGAAAATTATCCTCGCTCAAACGATTCAAGGATGACGCGCGCGAAGTTGCTTCCGGATTTGAATGCGGGCTCACCATTGAAAATTATAACGACATTAAGGTCGGCGACGTGGTCGAATGTTACGAAAAAGTCGAAACTAAACGAACCTTATCCGTTTAATCCATGCTGGTCGGCGCGTGTGAACTGGAATTATTCATTCACTCAAGTCATTCGTTAAAAGAAAAACGATTCGTCGTCAAGAGCATCAAGGACCGGGTGATGAACCGGTTCAACGTTTCGATCTCAGAGACCGGGCATCTGGACAAATGGCAGATCGCCGGGCTCGGCATGGCAACGATCTCTAACGATCCGAAGATCATCCAAAAAACTTTTGACGAGATCTTCAAGCTGATCGAATCGAAAGGGGACGCAGAGATCGTTTCCCGAACGGTTACCTTTTATTAGGAAAGTATGAAACAACGTGTGCGGCGCATATCGGAAATGATCCTGCGCGAGATCGGTTCGATCATACAATTGGAAATGCGCGACCCGCGTTTCAAGATGATCACTATTACCGAAGTGAAAGTCAGCGACGATCTGAGTTATGCAAAAATTTATTTTTCCGCCATCGCAGATGACGCGCAGAGGATCGAAATGGCAAAAGCCCTGAACCATGCCCAGGGATTTTTCCGGGCCAAACTGGGCGAGCGCATGGATATGAAATACGTTCCTCAGGTGAAATTTTATTATGATGAGACCATTGCGTACGCCGACAAGATCGAGCAGCTATTTAAAGAAATAAAAAGTGATCAAAACCATTAGTGATTTTCCGCTGATTACGGCCTCCTCACTTACCGATGACTCCTTTTTTTCCGCTCTCCCGCTCAAAGAATTGCTCGACCAAGGCGCCGTTCTTCTGATCGATAAGCCCGCGGCATGGACTTCCTTCGACGCCGTCAACAAGATTCGCCGTGTCACCAACGCCAAAAAAGTGGGCCACTGCGGGACGCTCGACCCGTTTGCCACCGGATTGCTGATCGTCTGTACGGGCAAAGCGACCAAGATCGTGGATCAATTCTCCCGGCTTTCAAAGATCTATGATGCGGAATTCGAAATCGGCAAAACGACCGACACGCTGGACTCCGACGGAAAAATAACCGGGGAAAAGGACGTCCCTGATTTTGATGCCGCATTTCTGGAATCCGTTTGTCTGAAATACACCGGAGAGATCGAACAGGTTCCGCCGCAGTATTCGGCGATCAAAGTAGGCGGTGCACCGGCCTATAAAAAAGCGCGTAAAGGCGAACATGTTGAAATTCAAAAACGGAAAATTACTGTCTATGAGTTCACCGTAACGCGCTACGAAAAACCGATCCTTACCGTGCGCATTCATTGTTCCAAGGGCACCTACGTGCGCGCTCTGGCCAAAGACGTCGGGATCGAATTGGGTTGCGGTGCGTATGTGCGAAATTTGCGGCGTACGGCGATCGGAGAGTTTTCGATCGACGCCGCCGTCTCGATCTCTCAAATAGAACAATGGAAGGAAAAATTTAAAAGTTCTCATGTTCACAGTAACTGATCTGGAAACCATACGTCATCAGAAGAATTCCATCGTCACGATCGGAACATTTGACGGCGTTCACCTGGGACACCGGCAAATCATAAAGAAAGTTGTCGAAGAAAGTAAGCAGTTCGGCTCACGAAGCGTACTGCTCACATTCGATCCTCATCCGCAGGCCGTGATTCATCCAGAGCGTTCGGCTGAAATGAAAGTGCTGACGTCCATCGGGGAGAAGAAGAAGCTCCTGGAAGCACTGGGAATAGATACCCTGATCGTGGCGAAATTTGACAAACACCTTGCGCAAAAGACGGGAGAAGAATTTGTCAAAGAGATCCTGATGGACCGGATCGGATTGCAGAAATGCATCGTCGGTCACGATCATGTGTTCGGGAAAAACCGGAGCGGGGATTTCGAGCTTCTCCGGGCGATGGGAAAATCGGGCGGATTCGAGGTGGAGCGTATTGAGGCCTTCGAGTTGAATCACACGGTGGTGAACAGCACGCACATCAGAAAGTTCATTCAGGACGGAAATATGGAATCCGCCAATCAATTTCTGGGAAGAGCGTATGCGTTGAAGGGAAAAATTGTCAAAGGGGACGGGCGCGGCAGTCAGATAGGTTACCCCACGGCCAACCTCGTGCTGAATGATCCGCAGAAACTGGTTCCTAAAAACGGGGTATATGCGGCAACTGCAGTACTTAACGGAACAAAATATCAATCGGTAACGAACATAGGAACCAACCCGACGTTCAGAGACGCGGGAAAAACTTCAATTGAAGTTCATATATTAAATTTTAATAGTGATTTGTATGATATGGAATTGGAGCTGTCTATCTTATATCGGATCCGTGCAGAAAAGAAGTTCAATTCCATAGGCGAATTAACGGCGGAAATTCAAAATGACATTGATTTCGCCGTAAAAAAAGGATTTTCAATGACTTAAAAAAATTGAAAAATTCATTTGATTACTTAATACTTTTTTAATATATTCACCGAAAATCTAAAGGAGTTACATGGCAATTACCAAAGAAATGAAAGTTGCGCAGATCAGCAAATACGGAGGAGCGGCTACCAATACCGGATCGACGGAAGTACAGATCGCATTGCTGACGCTTCGCATCAACGATCTTACGAAACATCTTCAAACCCATGCGAAAGATCACAGTTCGCGCCGTTCACTTTTGAAAATGGTCGGACAAAGAAAGCGGCTGTTGACGTATTTGACGGTCAATGATGTTGAAAAATACCGTTCCTTGATCGGTGAACTCGGTATCCGAAAATAATTCATAGGCCCGGCCTGATCCCGGCCGGTTAAGTTTTCTTGTTTTATTAAACTACGGAATAGCGGAGGTTAGTACTTATCACGTCACTCTAAATGTGTTTTAGTCATTAGAATACATTTAGGCTGACGCACATAAGAGACCGACTTTCCTATTCCTTCCCAATCACCAGATACACCCCGGAGAACAGAATGATTCACTCTAAAGAAATGGAAGTTGGCGGAAGGAAATTGACCATCGAGACCGGACGTATAGCGCGTCAAGCCGATGGCGCCGTATGGGTCACCTACGGTGAAACCATGCTCATCGCAACCGTTGTTTCGAGCCACGTACCGAAAGAAAATGCGGATTTTTTTCCGTTGTCGGTTGACTATCGCGAAAGCGCTTATTCCGCCGGAAAAATTCCCGGAGGATTTTTCAAACGGGAGGGCCGGCCTACCGAAAAAGAAATTTTAAGTTCACGTATGATCGACCGTCCTATCCGGCCGTTATTTCCGGAAGGATATAATTACGAGACCGTCGTTAATGTCAATGTCATTTCCAGCGATCAGGAAAACAACGCCGACGTTCTCGGCGGAATCGGCGCCTCCGCGGCGCTTTCAGTGAGTGACGTTCCGTTTCACGGACCCATTGCATCGGTTCGGGTGGGGCGCATAGACGGACAATTCGTTATTAATCCCACATTCGACCAGCTCGAAAAGAGCGATATGGATATCGTCGTTTCGGGAACGAAAGATTCTATTGCAATGGTCGAGGGGGGAGCCCATGAAATTTCCGAAGACGAAATGCTGAATGCGATCCAACACGCTCACGACGTCATCAAAAAGATCGTCGCCTTGCAGGAAGAGCTCGCTAACGAAGTCAAATTAGCTAAACGTGCGTTCGAACCGGCCAAGCTTCCGGATGAATTCATGAAGGAAATTACGGCCATTGCCAAGCCGGCTGTTTATGAAGCCGACCGCGTTGCCGAAAAGTCCGAGCGGAACGGAAAACTCGACGAATTGAAAAAGGCTCTAAAGGAACAATTCAAAGAAAAATATCCTGACGCTATCGCTTCGATCGGCAAGATCATTGATGATCTGCAGTATCAGGACATGCGCCTGATGATCCTGGACGAGAAGAAACGCCTGGACCACCGCCAGAACACCGAGATTCGTCCTATTACGTGCGATATCCACTTGCTGCCGCGCGTTCACGGAACCGCGCTCTTCACTCGTGGCCAGACGCAGGCGCTGGTTGCCGCGACGCTCGGAACCAGGATCGACGAGCAAAGGATCGACGGCGTTGACGGGGAATCAACAAAACGGTTCATGCTGCACTATAATTTTCCTCCGTATTCGGTAGGCGAGGCACGCATGTCGCGCGGACCGGGACGAAGAGAGATCGGCCATGGAAACCTGGCTGAACGTGCATTGAAATTGGTTCTTCCTTCTGAAGTAGATTTTCCTTATACGATTCGAATTGTCAGTGAAATTCTGGAATCGAACGGGTCGAGTTCGATGGCCTCCGTTTGCGGAGGATCGCTTGCGCTCATGGATGCAGGCGTTCCCGTCAGGTCTCCCGTTGCCGGAATTGCGATGGGATTGATCAAAGAAGATAATAAGTATGCCATTCTCAGCGATATTCTCGGAGACGAAGACCATCTGGGGGATATGGATTTCAAAGTTGCCGGAACCGCCAAGGGAATTACTGCGTGTCAGATGGATATAAAGATCAAGGGCATTTCTCCGCAAATAATGCACGAAGCCCTGGAACAGGCGAAACACGGAAGATTGCATATTCTGGAAATAATGAATAAGACCATTTCCAAAGGCAAACCTGATATTTCGCCCTTCGCACCCAAGATCACAACTATTAAAGTTAAGATTGATCAGATCGGCCTGGTCATCGGTCCGGGCGGCAAGACCATTCGTGATATTGTGGAGAAATCCGGAGCAAAGATCGATATCAGCGAGGACGGAACGGTTCTCATAGCTTCGGTCAATTCTGAAGGCACCCAGATCGCTCTTGATCTGATCAGGGGATTGACGGCGGATGCTGAAATCGGAAAAACGTATAAAGGCATCGTGAAGAAAATTACGGATTTCGGCGCTTTCGTGGAAATTCTACCGGGCAAGGAAGGACTCTTGCATATTTCGGAAATTGACCACAAGCGCGTACAGCGAGTGGATGAATATTTCAAACTTGGCGATACGGTTGAAGTTCTTTTGCAGGAAATTACTTCCCGAGACGGAAAAACAAAATACGAACTCAGCCGTAAAGCGTTGCTTAAGCAAGGATAATTTAAGCAGTGCAAAAACGATCCAAAAACGGTGTGGCACCGTCCTTTATTGATTCGCGTATAAGGCCGGGAGCAAAAACGCTGTATGATGAAACCAATTACTCAAAAGTTGTGTATGAGAATGGGCTGACCCTCATTTCCCAGAACATGACGCACTTGCGGTCGATATCCGTGGGAGTATGGGTGCTGGTCGGAAGCCGCTATGAGAATCATTCCAATATGGGCATTTGCCATTTTATCGAGCACACGGTCTTTAAGGGAACAAGAAGACGCAAGGCGCTGCAAATTGCAAAAGCATTGGAGAATGTCGGCGGGAGTTTGAATGCATTCACCGGCAAAGAACAGACGTGCTATTATGCGAATATTTTGAGTGAAGACCTGCCTTTGGCATTGGATGTTATTTCCGACCTTGTTCAAAATGCGACGTTTTCGGAAAAGGAGATCGAAAAAGAGAAGCAAGTCATCATTGAGGAGATCAAGGATACGGAGGATACGCCCGAAGAATTTATTCAGGATCATTTCTACGGTCAGCTCTTCAAAAATCACGCCCTCGGATATGCTATTCTGGGCTCGAAGAAATCGGTGTCCAGTTTATCGCGCCGGGAGATCGTGGATTTCTATGAAAAGTATTATGTGCCTTCCAATATGGTAGTCTCCGTCGCCGGAAATTTTGATCAGGCTGAGTTACAAAGGCTGGTGAAACAGAAGTTCAATTATAGTAAGAACGGATCCAACCGCTCTCACTGGCCTCAGGGGTTAAAGGAATTTCAGCACCGGCGGCCCGTTGGTCAAACGGAGAAGATCGTCAAAGACATATCTCAGGCGCATGTTTGTGTCGGATTGCCCATTACCACTTCTTATCTTTCCAACAAGAAGTTTGACCTGCTGGCGCTGAATACGATCCTCGGAGGTGGAATGAGTTCACGGCTTTTTCAAAAGGTCCGTGAGAAGTATGGCCTGGCGTACAGTATTTACAGCTTTATAGATTTCATGTATGACGGAGGAGTTTTTGGAGTTTATTTCGCCACGGATAAGAACAAATTGGAAAGGACCATCAGCGTGGTGAAGGACGAATTAAGTAAACTGGCGGCCAACGGCATTAAGAAACACGAATTGCAGATGGCAAAATCGCAAATAAAGGCTAACCTTGTGTTTGGGCTTGAGAGTACGTCAACCAGGATGATCCGCCTTGCAAAAAATGAGATTTATTTAAAGAAAAAGCTGAATACAGCCGATATCACGAATTATTTTGACAACCTTACGGTTGATGATATCCAAAAGGCCGCTATTTCATTATTCAGGGATTTGGACAAAATGGAAATATCCGTTCTGTGTTAGGTTCTCACGCTTAGAAAAATTTAAGGAGAATTTCTCATGATCATAGGCGTTCCAAAAGAAATTAAGACGAAAGAGAACCGTGTAGGAGTACTCCCGGTCGGCGTATCCGAATTTAAAAGGCGCGGACATACGGTTTTGGTGGAAAACAATGCCGGAGAAGGCAGCGGATTCAAGAATGAGATCTATATAAAAGCCGGCGCCGAGATCGTACCATCCGCCAAGGAAGTTTACGGCAAAGCAGACATGATCGTCAAGGTCAAGGAACCGATCAAGCCGGAATACGATCTGATCAGAGAAAACCAGATCGTCTTCACTTATTTCCATTTTGCCGCCGATAGAACGCTTACCGATGCCATTATTAAGTCGAATTGCATTGCATTGGCGTATGAAACCGTTCAGAGAGCTGACCGGAAACTGCCTTTGCTTGATCCTATGAGTGAAGTTGCAGGCCGGATGGCCGTTCATGCCGGAGCCAAGTACCTGGAAAAGACGTTTGGCGGAAGGGGATTGCTGCTTAGCGGCGTTCCGGGAACGGAACCCGCTACGGTTGTCGTTTTGGGCGGCGGCGTGGTTGGAACGAATGCTGCGAAAATTGCGGCAGGATTCGGCGCGCGGGTTATTATATTAGATATTGATTTATATCGACTTAGGTATCTGGACGATATTATGCCTAAGAACGTAACGACTATGATGTCAAATAGCTACAATATTGCAGAAATAATCCGGACTGCCGATCTTGTCATAGGCGCCGTATTGATAACGGGAGCTAAGGCGCCTCATCTCATAACGCGAGATATGCTGAAGACCATGAAACCGGGTGCGGTTATTGTGGATGTGGCGGTTGACCAGGGCGGATGTGTCGAAACTACCAAGCCAACAACCCATGAAGATCCGATCTATATCATTGATGGCGTGGTTCATTACTGTGTGGCCAACATGCCCGGGGCCGTTCCGTTCACTTCAACGGTGGCATTGACCAATGCGACGCTGCCTTATGCACTCGCGCTGGCGGATAAGGGCTGGGAAAAGGCTGTTAAGGAGAATCGCGAACTTTTGTTGGGTTTGAATATCGTCAACGGCAAGGTCGTTTACAAAGGCGTAGCAGACGCTTTCGGACTGCCATATCATCCTATCGAGACGATAGTAAAGTAATAACCCATGCTCCCGGCAGGTGCAATGACATGCTCCCGGGGCTTGGCCCGGAAAGCTGCTGAATATGTCTGATGTAATTAAAAAATTGTATTACTCGATCGGTGAGGTTTCTGAAATTACCGAGCTGAAGCAATATGTCCTGAGGTATTGGGAAAATGAGTTCGATGTGATAAAGGCCTCAAAGAACCGGGCCGGAAATCGAATCTATACTAAAGAAGATATCGACACAATCCTTATGATCAAGAAGCTTCTTTATGAGGAAAAGTATACGATAGAAGGGGCAAAGAAGAAGTTTAAGACCGGGCTGAGTTTGCCTAATGCCGAAGCAAATGACAGTAAGAAGTTAGTTGCACAGATCAAGAATGACATTAAGGATATAACCGATAAGCTGAAATAACGGAGCGAGTGACGGTCTGAAGTTGGTAACTGACTGAGACCAAGAATCGTATTAATGATTTAGCAGACAAGCTGTAATAAGATAGAGCCCTGTTTAGAATAACTAAGCAGGGCTCTATTTAACTTCTATCGGTTTACATAATATATATTATATATCAATTGAACTACTTACCAAGTTGCGCTTTCAAGGCAGCCAGGTCGGCGTCAACCGATGACGTTGTCGTGAGTTTCTTGAACTCATCATCCAATGACCCGGTTTCACCTGCGAGCTCCGAGTGCGCATCGGCCTCGGATTCCGCGTCTTCAATCTTCTTTTCAAACCGATCGAAATTTCCGAACGCGCCGCCCCCGACGCCGCTCATCTGCTGGGCGATCAGCTTCTTAGCTTTCGCCGCTTCATTTCGGGCTATCAGCGTATTTTGCTTAACCCGGGCTTCATCGAGCTTGCTTTTGAGCTGCATCAGCTGACCTTTCATCTGCTCGGCAGCCTTCGATGCCTGCTCTAAAATCGGCTGAAGGGATGTTGCTGCATTTCCAAAAGAGGTCTTCTTGGCCAGCGCCTGCGAAGCCAGATCATCACGGCCGGCATTAACCGCCTGGACAGCCTTATTTTGCCAATCCGTCGCAGCTTTGTTGTTCTCGTTGAATTGCCTTTCGAGGCGTTTCTGATTCGCAATGGCCGAACCTACGGCCGTTGTCGCTTTATTCACGGCTTCTTCCATTTCAATGACCATTTGCTTGATCATCTTTTCCGGATCTTCGGATTTGTCCAGAATATCATTGATATTCGCCTTGAAGATATCCGCCATTCGTCCAAATATGCCAGCCATAATCTCCTCCTTGGTTTAGTTTATTCCGAAAAGTGTATCATTAATTAAATAGTCAACAACTGCATGAAGATCGTTTCCGGATTCCTTGTAGACCTTGACCTGCCGGTCTGCACTTGTGCCTCCGTCAAGGATCTTGTAAATATCATCGATCGCGCTCCGGCTGCCAAGCTCCGTTACGGATTCATCGACAAACTGGATCAGCTCATGGATCAGCTCTTTAATATGAACTTCCTTCTTCTTCCCAAAATCTATGAGCATTCCGTTCAAGCCATACCTGCCTGCCCGCCATTTATTCTCCGATATGAGTGCGTTGGAATACAGGCGCCATGACATGTTTTTTCTGTACAATTTAGTTAACGTATGCATTAATGCCTGGACCAGAGCCGCAATGGCGATCGTCTCTTCCACACGCGTCGGCAGATCACAGATCCTGATCTCCAGAGTTCCAAAGTCCGGATGCGGCCTGGCATCCCACCAGATCTTCTTGCCGTTATCAATACACTTTGTCTCAACCAACAGCTTTACATAATCTTCAAAGGATGACCACGAATCAAAGATCGGCGGAAGATCCGTGCGCGGAAATCTCTTAAAAACCCTTGTTCTGAATGAACTTAACCCTGTATTTCTTCCGATCCAAAAGGGCGAACTCGTGGACAACGCCAGGATATGCGGTAAGAAATAGCGGCTTTGATTCATGATTGCAATGCAGGTTTCATTATCCGGCATGCCAACGTGAATATGAAGGCCGAATATGAGATTCGCACGGGCCAGATCTTGCATGTTCTCAACAATTTCGTGATACCGCTGATGATCGCTGATTTCCTGGGATTTCCAATCGCTTATCGGGTGCGTGCTCGCCGCCACGATGCGCAGTCCCCTTTTTTGCGCCAGCTGCGAAATGGTTTTGCGGAGCTTGACAACTTCTTCTTTAGCTTCATGAATGCTCTTGCAAACCTTGGTTCCGACTTCCACTACCGATTGATGCATTTCCATTTTGATCTGTTCGGAAAGAATTAATTTTCCCTCCTCGATCATTTGGCCGCTGACGTGCGAACGCAATTCACGCGTTTCGGGATCTACGATCTGAAATTCTTCCTCAATGCCGATGGTGAACGCTAGTTTATCCTCCATACTCATTTTTTCTTTTTTGATTCCTTCTTTTTCGCGCTCTTCTTTGTGGGCCGCTTAGCGCCGGCTTTCGGGACCTTTCCTGAAGGCCCGGCTTTGGCAATTCCCGTTTTTGATTTCCTGATTTCTTCTATAACAAACGTGGGAGTTGTTCCGCCGCCTGCCGTGACATTCGCGAGCGATGAGGCAGACAGCCGTGTCAAAGCGCCTTCGACTTTCGGTCCGAAAACATACGGATCCAAATCGACAACCATATCAACATACTTGAGCCGGCCATTTTCCACAACCGGAAAAGGCACCCGTGGGATCGCAACGATCTCCTGGGTGACATAAGGTTCACCGGACAATGCTTCGCGAACAACGTTATTCCAATTTTCCTGAGTCGTTTCTTTGCCCAGGCTGACCCCTTTCCCGCCGTATTCATCGTTGGGTTTTATCACAAACCGGTCTTTGTACTGCGTAACATACTCCACGAGATCGATTCTTTGTCCGTTGTAGCTCGTATGCTCATTTCGGATCATTCGCGTCCAGGGAATGTGCCTGGAAATCACCGCGAGTTCCTCAGCCGTGAACAAATGATGATTTTTTTCATGCGTCAATACGGCGAACAGCGATTTTTTGTGAACGATCTTTGCCCGAAAGGAATTGATCATGCACACATCGTGATTCAGGTAAGCGCCCACAAGCGCCTTCGTTTCATCGGGTTTCTCCACACAATCGTTGGTGAGTATCCGTTTGTACACCAGATCGATCTCCGTTGCACCCCGGCGCAGGCGATTATTCTCGTAGGTCAGATCTCTCGGATCGGCAATGACGCATTTCAGGCCTTTGGATTTGAAAAATTCTTCAAACAATTGAAATTCCGTAAACGTCGGAACTTCTTTCCAATCCACAATAGCTATGGTCGGTTTTTTGTTTCGTTTCTTGCCCCTGTATACTTTGTATGTGGCAAGCAGTTCGTCCAAAAGCGTCTGCCGGATCTTGAATTTTTCTACCGAATACCTTTTCCTGAACTCCTTCACAAACGGCAGCCTGTCATACACATCAGCGGCAACCTCCGAGTAGGCAATTCCCGCCGGACATTCCGCATTGAGCTCGACAAATTTCAAATCATCGCCGCTCAAAAAAGAATCCCATCGCGCGGTTATCGATAAACGATCGTACCCGGGATCGATACTGACCAATGCTCTCTCCCGATCTATGATGCCCGCTTGTTCCATCACCTGTGGATCGTTGAACGCCGCAATTTTGAATTTCGTTACCGCATTTCCGAGTATCCTGCAAACGTATTGAATGCTGCGGTACTGATCTTTAGAAATAAAATTCGGCCGCAGGAAATTATACATCGAGCGGCCGCCGAATGTAAGTTTGCCGCTCTCGCAGCCGCGCGTGTGGCTTTTGTAAATTTCCGAAACTTCGCTTGCGCGCGCTTCAATTAGTCCGTTATAATACGTGATGGCGTCCGGGACGTTCGTCATTTTTTTTCAAATTAGGTTGGCGATTTCCGAATAAAACCGGTCCGACCGTTCATACACTTCACGCGCGAGTGGCTCGTTGATTTCAACTGAAACCGGCTTATCGAAGCCGCTGGTCTCAATGACAAAAACAAGATCGTCAAAGAGAGTCTTGGGCAAAGGCCCTGCATCAATGAAATTTTTTCTGAATAATAAAACGGAATCGGAGGTCTTTTCGCATGTCAATGAATTCTTTTTCAAGTAGGCCCGCAGAACAAAGAACACCGCATGATAGCAGCGCATGACGGCCTCTTCGAACTGGCGCTGTTCGATCAGAAACTCTGCCGCACCGAGGCTTTCATTGGCTCTTTCCGCCAGAACTCCGATGCGATATTTTTCGTCAACCAGCATCGCCGCAATTTTGATAAACGTGTTGTGAGGACATTCGGTATGAACGTGAAAAATATATTTAAGAAATCTTGTAATTGCAAGAGAAAGTTAGAAACCGGACCGCCCGGGCGGAAAAAATAATTTGATTTTGACAGAAAATTATATATATTTCGCACGCAAAAAAATATATTCCGCTATCCCGACTTGGTCGGGACCCAGCGGTAGAGCAGCTGTTTCGTAAACAGCAGGATTTAAGAATTGTAGAATTTGAAAAAATATATTCTGCCACAATAGCTCAGCGGTAGAGCAGCTGTTTCGTAAACAGCAGGTCGTAGGTTCAAATCCCACTTGTGGCTCGTCCTCCCATGTTACACGCATGGGATTTTTTCTTTACGAAGTCCTGTTTTTTCGGCTAATCATATGAATTCATCCGGAAGAATCAAGGCCGCGGTGGTTTGATATTTAGTTCGTTTAACAAGGTCCCGGAAGCACGGAAAACCCATTGCGAGAATTTCCTGAATCAGCAAACAAAAACCCGGACGGTTCGTATACTTCTTAAATATAGGAGACAGACATGGTTGTTTTTCGATCGATCATTTTCTTTGTGATTTCTATAAGCTTTCTTCAATGCGCAAAACCGAGACCGCCGGCCGATCCCGCTTATATAAAGACGGTCATGGATTGGCACGACAAGCGCATCGAGCGCCTGCGAACCAGCCCCAACAGCTGGCTGAATCTGGCAGGATTGTTCTGGCTCAAAGAAGGACGAAATCGTTTTGGAAGCGACAAGAAACTCGACGTTGTGTTTCCTGAAAAAGCGCCCGCCTTCTGCGGAATCTTTTATTTGAAAAACGGACAGGTGAAGATCGAACCGGCCAAGGGCCTGAAGATCCTCAATGACGGCAAGCCGATCAGCGAAATGAAATTACGCAGCAATGCGGATTCCAACACGACGGTTTTGGAGCTCGGCTCGCTCAGGTGGTTTATTATCAAACGCGGAGACAAGGTCGGCGTTCGGCTGCGCGACGTGGAGAGCCCTCTGCTAAAAGAATTCACAGGAATTGAGACCTACCCTATTGACGCGGAATGGCGGGTCGAGGCAACTTTAGAACCCTATAATCCGGTTAAGTTCATTCCGGTACCGAACATACTCGGAACGATTGACTCGATGGAATCACCGGGCGTGCTGCGATTTGATATTGACGGTAAGACCTATCGCATAGATCCGGTGATCGAAGAGAAAAGCGATACACTGCTTTTCATAATCTTCGGAGACCAAACTAACGGAAATGAAACGTACGGCGGAGGTAGATTTGTATATATTCCATTTCCGGACGCAAACGGAAAAACATTTTTGGACTTTAACAGGGCCTACAATCCCCCATGCG
>CAZLWA010000076.1:0-14516 GCA_964563165.1 uncultured Bacteroidota bacterium
CGTCATTGGAACAAATAGATGAGCTGGCGAAATTAGATTGTGTGGAACGCATTGAATTGGTAGGACGATTTAAAAGGAACAGAGATTTTCCCGAAACGGCTTCCGAAGAAATTCACGCGCCTTTGGGTAAAAACAGTTCAAACGGCGCGTTCGACCCTGCGTTTTATGGGGGCTCCTATACGCAGGTTCAGCAGATCAATGTTCCGGCAGTTCATCAGCGCGGAATTTTCGGACAAGGCGTGATCATTGCGGTATTGGATAATGGATTCCGTCTTTTGAGCCATCAAGCCTTTGATTCCATGACAATTATTGACACAAAGGATTTTGTCGATCATAAACACGACGTCGCTCCAAACAATCCCGACCCTTTTTTCGGATCGCACGGGATCAACACGCTGTCGACGATCGGCGGTTACGTTCCTACGCAGTTGATCGGTCCCGCATTCCGCGCAAGTTATATTCTTGCACGCACAGAGAACGACAGCAGCGAAACTCCGGTGGAAGAAGATAATTGGATCGCCGGTATGCAGTGGGCGGACAGTTTGGGAGCGGATATCATCAGCAGTTCATTGGGATATTTGGATTTTGATTTCGGTTCGCCGCGTCAATACGACTGGACATGGATGAACGGGGACTCGACGGTGGTTACTCAGGGAGCGAATATCGGCGTGAGCATGGGGCTAGTGATCGTGAATTCCGCTGGGAACCAAGGTTTCAATTCTTCGCACAATACATTGGTTGCACCCTCGGACGGCGACAGCGTCATTGCGGTTGGAGCGGTCACATCAAGCGGGATCAAGGCAAGTTTCAGTTCCAACGGTCCTACCACTCTGGGTAAGATCAAACCCGATGTCATGGCGATGGGACAGGGCGTGAGAGCCGCGAGTGCAACGAATATGAACGGGTTTGTATCGGTTGACGGCACTTCCTTTTCCTGTCCGCTCACAGCGGGCGTGTGTGCGTTGATATTGTCGGCGCATCCCGATCTCACACCGGCGCAATTGCGCTGGGCTCTCATGCACACGGCCGACCGCGCGTCCAGTCCGGATAATTCTTACGGCTACGGAATCATCAACGCGCTTGCGGCCATCAGTCCGGCCGCTCCGCAAATCCTCAACGCCACTCCCGATAGCGGACAGATTATTTTGAAATGGAGCAAAAGCTCTTCCGCGAAGTTCATGCGCTACCGCATTTACGGAGGCCTGACTTCGGCCCCGACAAGCGTTCTGGATTCTGTCGGGTTGCGAAACGATACTGTCAAAATATTTTCCGGGCTGACAAGCAGCAATACATATTTTTACCGCGTTACGACCTTAGATTCGAATCATTTCGAGAGTTCATTCTCTAACGAAGTGAGCGCTGTTCCTCTGCCTGAATCGAGCGGTCCCGTTACTCAGTTTGTGCTGCAGCAGAATTACCCTAATCCGTTCAATCCTGGTACGCAAATCAAATATGATGTGTTCAAAGTGGGTAATGTAAAGATCGTCGTGTATAACTCACTGGGACAGAAAGTCAAAACGCTGGTCAACAGTTTTCACGGTGTGATCAATACCTATGTTGCCTCTTGGGACGGCAAAGACGAATCCGGCAGCGCCGTATCATCCGGGGTTTATTTTTATCGCATGACAGCCAGCGGCTTTTCGAAAACGAAGAGAATGCTTCTGGTGCGCTAATTACGAATTACAAATTAAGAATTAAGAATTAAGAATTAAGAATTAAGAATTAAGAATTAAGAATTAAGAATTAAGAGCTAACTGATAACTGTTGACTGACAACTGATCACTGATCACTGTTAACCGTTAACTGCATCCGTATTCCGGCGGAGAAAAGCCCTCCTTTGCCTGCACAATCTTCCCGTTGATCACGTATTGCCCCTTTACCAGCACCCGGTACCACCGTCTGAAAGCTTCTACAAGAACGATGATCGCACAGGTCATGATGATGACCGTCATGATGATGTTGATCGTGCCCTGAACACTCGTCTGAGGATCCATCGTCATCGGCATGAAATTATCCGTAATGTTGAGCCAGCCGGCGGTCAACGTAGTTACGGCAACAAATGCCAGCGGAACCAACGTTATCCAGACAAAACGTTTTTTGCCTGAATTGATGATCGCGCTCGTAGCCACGGCGAGTGCGACGCTTGCAAGCAGTTGATTAGCCGTTCCGAACATCGGCCAAATAGTGCTGATACTGCCCGTCCAAATAAAGTAACTCCACCCGAAAACGACCAGCGCGGTGGAGATCAATGTACCCGGGAGCCAATCCGTTCTTTCAAACGGCTTCCACATTCGCCCGCCGAATTCCTGCACCAGAAAGCGTGCGACGCGCGTGCCGGTATCGATCGTCGTGAGAATGAACAGCGCTTCGAACATGATAGCATAGTGGTACCAGTAGGACATCAATGACGTCATGCCCGGAATGGCGCTGAAAATTTGTGAAAACCCCACGGCGAGAGAAACCGCCCCGCCGGTCCTTCCGGCAAGGGACTCGCCGATGGTCTGCGATAGTTCATTCAAATTTACCGGCGTCAGTCCGAGTGCGGCAAATTTCTCCGGTGAAACATTGATCGCAAAATAATCTTCCGGGAATAGCGAGCTCGACGCGATCAGCGCGACGATACCGACGAGCCCTTCCATCAGCATCGCACCGTAGCCGATGAACCGCGCATCCGATTCTTTGTTGAGCATTTTCGGCGTCGTTCCCGACGCGACGAGAGCATGAAAACCTGAGATAGCCCCGCAGGCGATCGTGATAAAAACGAACGGAAAGATCTTTCCGGGAATGATCGGCCCGCCGCCATTGACAAATTCCGTCACGGCAGGCATTTTCAGATCGGGATGAACGATAAATACACCGATCACGAGGGCGGCGATGGTCCCGATCTTCATATACGAACTCAAATAGTCGCGCGGGCACAGCAGGAGCCATACGGGCAGTACCGATGCTACAAATCCATATGCGGCGATCGAGATGATAATGCCTTCGCGGGATAGCGTAAAATAAGGCGCGAGAAACGAGTCTGGAATGAAACTTCCGGCAATGACCGCGCCGAAAACAGAGATCACGCCGATCGCGCTCGCTTCAGCGATCTTTCCGGGCCGGATGCGGTACATCCAGAGGCCGACAAAAAGTGCAATCGGAATGGTCATCGCAATGGTAAAGGTGCCCCACGAACTTTCCCGCAGCGCATTGACCACGGCCAAACCCAGTCCGGCTAATGCGATGACGACAATGATCAGTATCGCGATCGAGCCGATGAGACCGGCCAGAGGGCTGATCTCGTGGCGGGCGATCTCCGCCAGCGATTTTCCTTTTCGGCGGATCGACGCGGCGAGTATGACAAAATCCTGGACCGCGCCCGCGAGGCAGACGCCTATGAGCAGCCACAAAAAGCCGGGCAGAAAACCGAATTGTGCGGCGAGCACCGGGCCGATAAGAGGGCCCGCGCCGGATATGGCCGCAAAATGATGTCCGAACAAAACCCATTTGTTGGTGGCAGTATAATTTTGGCCGTCGTTCAATTCGTGGGCGGGCGTTTGACGGGCATCGTCTAGGGCGGCCACTTTGGATGCGATGAACGCGCTGTAGTAACGATAGGCAATGGCCAATACGCAAAGCGCGCCGAGCAGAAGAGGAAATGCATTCACAATTCGCGGTCCTTACCTAAATTTTGAGTTCATGAGTCACAATTTCAATCGGAGATAATTGTATCGCGGATTCGGAATCCGCGCTACGGATACACGAGAGGCGCAATATACCATCAATAACTATTATTCACAATCTACGGCATTCAATGGACATCATGAATTAGACTCGTATCCCTTCCCCCTTGAAAAGGGGGTGTCCCGCTTCAGGCGGGACGGGGGATTGGTGTGCAACATAAGATTAACAAGAATTATTTGCAATCGCCGGTACTCAACGGAAAATTAAATGCGTATTTCATTCCCACATGGAAAGGGGTGTCCCTCTTCAGGCGGGACGGACCAGTTGACGTGTAATATATAATCAATAAGAATTATTTACAACAACCGGTATCGAATGGAACTTTTCTTCAGCCCCTTCGTTCGTACCCATTGATTCAGACTTTTCTTTTTTGTAATATGAGACTTAGATGAGGACAAATATGAGACAACTCTGCGTGCTGTTTTTCATGGTTACCGCACCTGCCGTATCCGCGCAAATCGAACTGGAACGCTACCGTGCGGATAGGGTGTACGACAGCGGGGATAATTACCATGCGATGCAGATGTATAAACAATTACTGGATAATAATCCGAATGATCCCGAATTGAATTATAATGTCGGGAACGCGCTTTACCGCCAGCAGCAGTATGACCAGGCGAAGCAGTATTATCAGCGCGCGTTGGAAAACACCGAAAACAGCAAATTAAAAAGTGATATTCAATATAATATCGCCAATTGTGAATACAAATCAAAAAAATTGGACGAAAGTATTGAACGATACAAGCAAGTGCTGCGAAAAAATTCCGAAGACGATGATGCGCGCAAGAACCTGGAATTGGCCTTGAGACAAAAACAGAAAGAAAACCCGCCGCCGCAGAAGAATAAGGATCAAAGCCAATCGGAGAAGAATCAAGACAAGCAAAAGGAAAAAAAGGATCAGAAAAAGGACCAGGACCGGCAAAAGAAACAAAACGATCAGAAGAACAAAGACAATCCGAACGATCAGAAAAACAAAATGGCGCAGAATCAAGGCCTCTCAAAACAGGAAGCCGAGCGCGTCCTTGACGCTTTGAAAAATCAGGAAAAAGACTATCAGAAGAAAAAGCTGAAAGACAGAATGACCAAGGAAGAAAAAACGGACAAGGACTGGTAGAAAACAGCGTTCAGCCGTCAGCAATCAGCGATCAGCGATCAGCTGATTTGGGTTGTAAACTGAAAGCTAAATGCTGACGGCTGAATGCTGAAAGCTGAATGCTGACAGCTATTCTAAAAGGAGCGAGTTTGACGTATACGAATGTGGATCTGAGTTTTGCCGGAAGCGTTGTTGTCCTTATCATACTCTGTGCCGCCGCCGTTTGGTTTTCGTTTTTCTCCTACAAAGAAACTATCCCGCCCGTTTCCCCATTGAGAAAACATATTCTTGCCGTACTGCGGAGTCTCTCCATGTGCACCGTCGTGTTCATTATTTTCGAACCGATCTTAAGCCTGAGTTATCAGAAAAACGAGTTGGCGGTGATCGCCGTCCTGGCTGACCATTCGGAAAGTATGGGTATTACGGACGCAGGCGGAGATCGCCGGGCGATACTCACGAGTATTTTGTCGGGCGAAACGCTCAAAGAAATTGAAAAGAACAACCGGGTGGACTTCTTCAAATTTTCCAATGATGCCGAGCCGGTCGAACGCCGGGAATTTGATTCGCTGGCATGGGACGGCGGCGCCACGGACATCGCGTCGTCGCTGGAAACCGTAAAAAAGAAAATGGCCGGCAAGAATTTCACAGCAGCCGTTCTTATCAGCGACGGCCAATATAACCTGGGTACGAACCCCGCCGCGTATGCTTCCGTTTTCGGGGTTCCTATTTTCACTATCGGCGTCGGAAATCCTGCTGAACAAAAAGATATCGTAATGTCCCAAATCAACAACAATGAGATCGCCTACGTTAACAACAAGATTCCGGTGGATGCTTCGCTCACTTCATTTGGGTATAAAGGAAAATCGTTAACGGTTCATCTGACCAACGAAAACAAGGTCATTCAGACGAGAACCGTTACAGCGCAGGACGACGGAGCTATCGTCCACGCAGCGTTCGAGATTCAAGCGGACAAAATAGGCCTTCAAAAATATGCGATCGGCGCGGTGCCGCTGGAAGGGGAGTTAACGGAGAAAAACAATTCTAAAACATTTTTCATAAAGGTCCTGAAGAATAAATCTTCGGTATGCCTGGTCTCAGGAGCGCCCGGTTCGGATCACGGTTTTTTGTATCTTACGCTGAGGGACGATCCGAGCATTCAGGTGAAGGGCTTCGTCGAAAATAAAGACGGCGCGCTGTCTGAGCTGAAATCCAACGCGGAGGATCCGGCAAAAGAATTTGATTGTTTTATTTTTAACAATTATCCCACGGCGAATTCCGACATGAGCAAATTTCAAAGTTATGCGAATTCGATTACGCGCGACGGCAAGCCGCTGTTGTTGTTTTATGGAATGAACTTTGATGTTAACAGATTTCAATTATTGAAGACGGCTTCCCCGGTAGAATTCAAAACGGACAACGCGTTGGAGGAAACGCAGATTTATCCGGCGTTGAGCGTGAGCGGCAAGAACAGCGTGATCCTTAAGATTTCCGACGATCCCAACGAAACGGCCAGGCAATGGGCTGAATTGCCGCCCGTGTGGATCTACAGGACGACGGCCGTGCCTAGTGACGGCAGCGAAGTGCTGGCTCGGGTCGACATGACGCGCGCATCAAATGTCCTTAAATTGCGAAGGGATATTCCGCTCATCGTTTCAAAAAGGTCGGTGAAGCAAAAATCCATTGCTGTGATGGCGTACGGACTTTGGAAAAGTTATTTCGTCATGTCGGGATTGGGGAAATCAAACAGTGCATATACAAGTTTTATTTCCAATGCCGTGCGCTGGCTTACGACCACGGATGACACCCGGCCGGTGATCATTTCGACGTCAAAGAAAATTTATCACAACGGCGAAAAAGTTTTATTTACGGCACAGGCCTACGATGAACAATTTAATCCGGTCAATGATGCGACTGTGAAATTAAGGATCATACGAGGGGAGCGAATCACCGACCTGCAGATGGAATTTGTTGGCAACGGGCGTTATGAAGGCGTGTTGAACGGGTTGGAGGTTGGGGATTATGATTTTACGGGTGAGGCGGTCAAAAACGACATAATACTCGGAAAAGACAATGGAAAATTTACGGTCGAGGATTTCAGTATTGAATTGGTGACGACGGCTATGAATGAGAAGCTTTTGAAGAATATCGCCGCCGAAAGCGGAGGCCGTTATTTTACGGCGGACTCGGTTTCCGATATTCTAAGATACATTAATTTTCCACCGCAAATTTCCGAAGAGAAGGATGAGACTGAATTATGGAATAAATCGGTTCTGCTTTATCTTTTTGCAGGATTACTTACGGTGGAATGGTTTATCCGAAAACGAAGCGGTATGCTGTAAAAGTTTCCAGTGCCATTTCAGATAAATAATGTTGTGTTTCGCAGACTTAATCTGCGCCTATTCTATTGAAACGGTCGGTAGCCGCAACCGCCAGCGCTGAGCAAGGCCTGCGCCAAAGGCGCATCAGCCTCTGGCTGAGAAGGGTTAGGTTACTATGAATTATTCAAACGGTCGGCAGCCGCAACCTTTAGGCTGCGATGAAATTAGTACAATCTTACTAAAGCAGGGTGCCGTGCATCACGACCAATGCGATGGAAAAATAGATCACCAATCCCGTGACATCCACTAAGGTGGCCACGAAAGGTGCAGAGGACGTTGCGGGATCGAGCCCGGCGCGTTTCAGCGCAAACGGAAGCATCGAGCCGGAAAGGGTTCCCCACAAAACCACGCCCACTAACGAAAGGCTCACGGTAACAGCTACCAGTACCCAATGCGGGCCGTAAATAGTTGAAAAGGAGGCCCACACGGCGATACGTATAAATCCGATGGTTCCGAGAAGCGTTCCGAGCAAAAGGCCGGAAAGAATTTCGCGGTGCATCACGCGCCACCAATCGCGCAGCGTCACTTCGCCGAGCGCCATCGCTCGAATGATCAGCGTCGCCGCCTGCGACCCTGAATTGCCGCCGCTGGAAATGATGAGCGGCACAAATAAGGCGAGCACCACCGCTTTGGAGATTTCGTTTTCAAAATAACCCATGGCGGAAGCGGTCAGCATTTCGCCTAAAAAAAGAACCACCAGCCAGCTTCCCCGTTTTTTCACCATGTGGAAGAGCGAAATATTCATATACGGTTCATCGAGCGCTTCCACACCGCCGAACTTCTGAATATCTTCCGTCGCCTCTTCTTCCGCCACATCCAGCACGTCGTCCACCGTGACAATGCCAACGAGAACACCGGTGGAATCGATCACGGGCAGCGCCGATCGGTCGTATTTTCGGAACGTGTTCACCGCCGTTTCCTGGTCGTCCGTGACGTTCAGGGAAATATACGTTTCGTTCATCAAATCGCTCACTCTGTTGTCCAATGGCGCAATAAGGAAATCGCGGATCTGAATGTCGTCGATCAATTTGCTTTTTTCGTCAATGACGTAGATCATGTTCAGCGTTTCGCTGTTTTTTCCGTTGCTGCGGATAAAATCCAGCACCTGCTGAACCGTCCGCTCGGCCTGGACCGCAATATAATCGGGCGTCATCATACGACCGACGGTGTCCTCGGGATAGCCGAGAAGCGACTGCGCGATCGCGCGCTCGTCGGGCGCCAGGAGGATCATCAGCTGCTTGACGAAATTGCTGGGCAGTTCTTCGAAGAGCGCGGTACGATCGTCGGGAGACATTTCGTTCAGAATGCTGGCGGCTTCCTGATGGCCCATCGCTTTCAAAAGACTTTCCTGCGATTCCAGATCCAGATACTCGAAGGTATCGGCGGCCAATTCACGCGGAAGAATTCGGAAAATGACCGCCTCATGGCTTTCGGGCAGATCGTTGATCAGATCGACCAGGTCCACGGGTTCCAGTTCAACGAGCAGTTCCCGCAAGGCGGTGAAATTACGCGCGTCGATCAGCGATTGAATTTCCGGCAGTAACAATTTTCCGATCATGGCGAAACGCGTGAAAGGTGAGAGGCGGTTTTAAAATGGTAGAAAATTTAACTCAGGAATTCAAGTCAATTTTCTTGCGTTGCGAGCGAATTTCAAGTCAGCAGGGATTGCCAAGGATGTATATTTCGAGTTCCTGAGTCACACATTCTCCTTCCATGGAGTCAAAATACTGTAAGCGGTGTAATATTAAAGTGCCCGGAAGGCACAGACATTTGTATTGACAATGCAATCGAATATTACTACTTTGTATTACAAAGTAGTTTGTAATATGGAGTATTAGCCATTAGCCTCATATCATCGATCTGCGCATGCGCTTCTTTTCTAATCACGGCATTCTGACCGCGGCGTGACTGCGCCATTCTTATTGACTCCGGAGGTCTTTCTTGTTAGTTTTCGAACAGTATCTATTATATCCATGAGGAACTAATGATTGGCAGCGTTGCAATTTGTCTGTTACTATTCGGGTCGCCGAACCAAGGTGAGACTCCCTGTGACACGAGCGCCATGTATGCGACGAACGACTACTTGTATAGAGACACTTATTTCACGTGGTATACAAAAATTGACACGTTTCCAATTTATCCGGGCGGTAAGGACTCTTTGCAGTCCTTGTTTAAGAAGCAGGTTGAATTTGAAGCGGAAGAAAAGGGTTCTTTCAGCAGGTGCCATATTGTATTTATTGTCAACTGTGACGGTACCGCAGAGGCATTCGAACTTATGACTAAGCCGTTTCCCGGTCATGAAAAAATCCTTAAAGCATGCGAAAAAATGAAGCAGTGGAGGCCCGGCATCAAATACGGCAAGACTGTGAAGTGTTATTATCGTTTGGGTTTCATTAATCACAGAGGTTCGCTTAAAGTTGATTATAGGGAAAAATAGCTATACGTGGGCGCGGCTTTGCTGTCCATCCCGCCTCCATGGCAAAGTACGCCGCTGGTTGTATGCTAACTATTTAAACGGAGAGTAACGATGAGTGAAAGTTATCTGAAATCTTCAATTCTACTTCGCATGGCTATAACAGCCTTTCTTACGCTATTGCTGCTGATTCCAACCGCAATCGTAGAATCACTGATCAGCGAGCGAAGTACTCGACGGGATTCAGCTATTAAAGAAGTCAGTGAGAAATGGGGATTACCTCAGACCATCACCGGTCCCATCTTGACCATTCCGTTGAGACACTTCGGCAAAGACGAAAAAGGCAAGGAAATCGTCTTGGTTGACTTTCTTCATATCTTGCCGGATTCACTGAATATCACCGGCCGGCTTTCGACCGAAACAAGGTCACGCGGTATTTACGAGGCCATCCTTTATAATGGCAAAATCGGCGTCTCCGGCGGATTCAATTTCGAAAAGAATACGATACTGAACCGAGAAGGCTATACACCCATCTGGAATGAAGCCGGAATAAGTGTGGGTATCTCCGATCTTCGCGGCATTAAAGATGACATTGACATGCTGGTCAATGGCAGATCATTTCCGGCCAGTGCAGGCGTGCAGTGGGTAGATGTTGTTTCAACCGGTATCACATTCCGGCCTCAGATCGATCAAACCACAAAACCTTTTACCTTTTCATTCTCTCTTGACCTCAATGGCAGTTCAGAGATCCAATTTTGCCCGCTTGGTAAACGTACCGTTGTGAGTCTGAATTCGTCCTGGCCGAGCCCGAGTTTTATCGGAGCATTCCTTCCGGACTCAAGAAATTTCAGTGAGAACGGTTTCTCAAGCCACTGGAGTGTCCTTGAGTTAAACCGCAATTTCCCGCAGTATTGGATCAACAGTCGTCACGCCGTTTCCGAATTTGTTTTTGGAGTTCGTTTGCTGCAATCCGTCGACGAATACCAAAAAACCATTCGAACTGCCAAGTATGCAATTCTGATCATCGCGCTGACATTCCTGGCTTTTTTCCTGTCCGAAGTCCTGGCAAAAGAGATTCTCCATCCGATCCATTATACGCTCGTTGGGTTTAGTCTTGTCCTGTTCTACCTTCTTGTTTTGGCATTCTCGGAACATCTCGGTTTTGACTTAGCCTATTTTTTGTCGGCAGGCGCAATACTTATACTGATCGGACTATATTCCATGGCAGTCGCTTCGCGGCGGCGAACCTCGCTGATCGTCGCTTCGGTGCTTACGGTATTGTACATTTTCTTGTACATCGTATTACAAAATGAAGACTATGCACTCTTGACCGGCAGCCTGGGCCTCCTGGCTATCATGTCCATAGTCATGTATCTCACGAGAAAGGTCGATTGGTATTCAATCAGAAGTTCACAGTAGGAATGCGTGAAACGCAGAGCAACAGCGCGTAGCATATCATGTAGATCCAGAATTATGAACAGCCGGCAGCTTCTCGCAAACTGACGGACGCAAAATCTCGCAGCCGAAATAAGCCTTGACAAAGACATCCCTGTTGTATACATTCATCATATACAGTAGTTGAGGCGACAGGTGAGTGACTTTGATCGGATCGAGGGATTTGATTGGGACTATGCCAACATCAATAAGAATTGGATTGCGCATGGAGTCTCGAATTTTGAAGCCGAACAGGTCTTTTTCAACGATCCGCTGGTCATTTCAGAAGATGAGCGGCATTCAGGGACCGAGAACCGTTATATCGGCCTGGGGAGAACGGACCTCGAAAGAGCACTGGTCGTCATTTATACTGTTAGGAAAAATTTGATCAGGGTTATTTCGGCCCGCGATATGTCCCGGAAGGAAAGAAAAATATATGAAGAAACTAAAGGCGATTCCTAAATTCAAGTCTGAAGATCAAGAACGTGCTTTTTGGGCGAAGCACGAAACGACCGACTATGTGGACTGGTCGAAGGCTAAGAAAGTCAAATTTCCAAATTTGAAGCCCTCGATCCGGTCCATTTCGTTACGGTTGCCCGAATCCATGATCAATGATCTGAAGATATTGGCGAACAAACGTGACGTTCCATACCAATCGTTACTAAAGATATTACTGGCGGAGAAGATCAGGGAAGAGAAGGTCTGACCGGCGGACTACTTCAGCTTCATCCTCGCATCCGCCACTTTACAGTCATTTTCATTTTCAAATACCATAAGCGGATTGATGTCGAACTCGGCGATCATTTCAAAATCCATCACGAGCTGCGAGAGCCGCTGCAGATATTCGACCACCGTGGGAATGTGAACGGCTTTTTCTCCGCGCACGCCCTGGAGCAGGGGATAACTGTGCAGCGATTCGATCATGGCTTTGGCATCCGTATCGGTCACGGGAGCGATATTAAAAGCGACGTCTTTAAGTATCTCCACGTAAATGCCGCCGAGTCCGGCCATGAGAACAGGCCCGAATTGTTTTTCGGAACTCATTCCCAATACGACCTCCTTGCCTCCTTTGATCATTTCCTGCACCAAAATGCCATCGATTTTATTTTCTAATTTTTGGTCTTTGAGATTTTTGAAAATCTTCTGGTAGGCCTGCCGGACCTCGGGTTCGCTTCGCACGTCGATTTGAACTCCTCCGATATCGGATTTGTGAACGATCTCGGTGGACACGATCTTTAACACGACCGGTTTTTGCAACGTGTTGAAGAAGTCAACCGCCTGCTGCTCGCTCTGAACGACGGCATGTGCGGCTAACCGGAACCCGTACGCGTGCAGAATGGAAAAAACTTCCGATTGACTGAGATACAGGCGCTTTTCCCGATAAGCCCCGTCGATTATTTTTTTTACTTTTTCTTTGTCCACTTCGAACGAGAGTATTGAACCCTCTTCTTTGACCAGCCACTTGCGCTGCTCATTCATCGCAGCCAGTGCGTGTGCCGCGGATTCGGGGAATATATACGTCGGGATGCCGTGCGTGCGGAGATACTGAATGCCTTCTTTGTCCTGGCTCATGAAGCAGCACAGCATTGTTTTTCCGGGATATTTTTGATTCACCTGATCGATGACCCTCGCCATTTCTTTCGTGTGAACCGATGTCGGAGGTACGAAAATAGCCAGCACGCCGTCCACATCCGGATCGGCGCAAATCAGGTCCAGAGCTTTTCCGTAAACGACGGCGTCGCCGCCGGCGGTCGTATCCACCGGATTATTTACGCTCGCGTCCGGCGAAAGAACTGTGCGCAATCCGTCTTTCGTAACCGGCGAGAGTTCCGCCAGTTTCAATCCGTTGTTGATCACCGCGTCCGTAGCCATGATCGCAGGCCCGCCCGCATTGGACAAGATCGCGATGCGTTCGCCTTTCAGGTTCGGCTGTTTGTCAAAGGCCATGGCGAGATCGAATAATTGCTCGATGGAAGTGACCCGGATAACGCCCGCCTGTCGAAACATGACGTCTACCAAGATGTCGGCTCCGGCAAGCGCACCGGTATGAGACGACGCCGCGCGGGCGCCTGCGGCAGTGCGGCCGGCTTTAACCGCGATGATGGGTTTGATCCGAGTGATGCCGCGCGCCAGTTCTATGAATTTTTTCGGATTGCCGAAACTTTCAAGGTACATGAGTATGAGGCGCGTCCGCGCATCGTCGCGCCAATAGTCCAGCAGATCATTTCCCGAGACATTTGTCTTATTGCCGACGCTGGCGAATACCGAAATACCGAGATTCAATGCGACCGCATTTTCCAATATGGCGACGCCCAACGCGCCGCTTTGTGAAATGAACCCGATATTTCCTGTGCTGAGCTGAGTCGGCGAGAACGTTGCATTGAGCTTCACCGCTTCGTCCGTATTGATGATGCCCATGCAATTCGGCCCAACCATGCGCATGCCGTAAGAGTTTATTTTATGCTCTAATTGCTTTTCCAATTCCGCGCCGGCTTCGCCGACCTCCTTGAATCCTGCCGTGATAACGATGAGCCCCTTGACCCCTTTTTCTCCGCATTCGTCAACCGCCTGAAGCGCCAGTTGCTTGGGGATCGTGATAATGGCCAGATCCACTTCGCCCGGTATCGCCTTTACGGAAGGATAACAGCGAATACTGTGAATGGAAGCCGCATTCGGATTGACCGGATAAATGATCCCGGTGAATTCGCTTTCTAACATGTTGTGAATGATCTCATGCCCGATGGAAAACCTGTTTCGTGAGGCGCCGATAACGGCCACGGATTTCGGTTTGAAGATCTTGTCTAAACTGTGCAAATGATTCCTCCGTATGTTTAATGAAAATACGTTCAGCGCCGCAGATAATCAATCGAACAAATATCACACCGGCTTGTTGTTCGGTTTCATTATAAAATAAAAAAGGTTAAACAAACATGACTTTTGTCACCTCCCACTAGTGCCATTTCAAATAAATAATATTTTGTTTCGCAGGCTTAAGCCTGCGCCTACCATTCTGTTCAAAGGGCCGGTAGCCGCAACCTTTAGGTTGCGATTGAACAAAATACAGTCTTAATTATTTGAAACGCCACTACAAGGGCAGGGAAGAGAGAATCTTTTTTTAATTTTGAAATGAGAGAACTTGTTCTTATTATGGATGCAATCAATGAAACGAAGATTCAGGGAGCGTATGCGGCGGATCGGGTACTATCAATTTCGCCCGGTATTCGGACAGGTTGAAAAGAATGTGAATCAAGTGGTTAACGCGCTTGATCGCGTGGAGGCGGATCTCATCGTGCTTCCGGAACTCGCCTTCACCGGATATTATTTTAAGAACCGTAAGGAAGCTCTTCGCTTAGCCGAAGATCCGAAAAAATCAGCCACCGTGGAACGATTAACCGTATTGTGCCGTGAAAAACATTTTTATCTTGTAACGGGATTTGCGGAACGACAGCGCGACCGGTGCTTCAACAGCGCG
>CAZLWA010000077.1:0-4877 GCA_964563165.1 uncultured Bacteroidota bacterium
TGACGTCCGGTATGTTTTTTAAAATGACGGGCTCATCCGTGAGCAGCGTCGCCGCGATCACCGGCAGTGCTTCATTTTTGTTGCCCGCCGGCTGAAACGTGCCTTTTAATGTTTGTCCGCCTTCGACTATGAATTTGTCCACTTTATCTCCATCCGATTTCTATTTCTTTCCGCCCTTCGACTTCGCTCGGGGCTCGCTTTTCCTTTTGAGGTAATGACTGTCATTTCTGCATTGAGTCAGTTCCTTCAACTTAACTTCATCCCCCTCGATCAGGGCTTTTTTCTTTTCATGACCCCAGTTATGAATCTGACGCTCTCTATAGTATGCTTCATCTATTCTCGAAAATTCCTCGGTATATACTAATTTAACCGGTAGTCTTTTCTTGGTGTAGTTCGCGCCCATTCCCGTTTGGTGTTCATAAAATCGTTTTTCCATGTTCCACGTGCTTCCCGTATAGTAAGTTCCGTCACAGCATTCAAGTATATACATGTACGGCATTCTGCTTCTTACCGCCCCTCGACTTCGCTCGGGGCTCGGCCCGGTCGCCGAGCGTAGCCGAGGTGTTGCGATTCTATTTCTTTCCGCCCCTCGACTCCGCTCGGGGCTCGATGCGATCGCCGAGCGCAGCCGAGGCGACCTGAAAATTATCGATCACACCTACGATCACCGCCTGAACCGGTATTTTTTTATTATCAAAAATAATTCGTGCCGAACCGCCTTCGCGCATTACCAGCACCAGATCGCCCACGCCGGCGCTGACTTCATCCAACGCGAGCAGATCCGAGCCCATAGGTTTTTTTTCCAGGTCTACCGGCTGAACGACCATGATTTTGCGTCCGGTCAAATGTTCGTTCTTATGCGTTGAGACGACCGAACCGGTGACTTTACAGATCATCATAACATTTTTTCACTCTTATATGATAACAAGTATTTGCGTATGAGATCCAGCGCCAGTTGAGACAGCCGCTCCTTAAATTGAATACGGTCTACGGGGAACGGGAGCGGGATTTGTTTGATCGCCGTCGTTTCTTTTCCGGCTGAAAATCCGATGTACGCCAGACCGACCGGTTTAGCCGGTGTGGCGCCGCCCGGGCCGGCAATACCCGTCGTCGAGATTCCGATGCCCGTCCCGGCGATCTCACGAATATTTCTTGCCATTGCCTTGGCCACCTCTTCGCTGACGGCCCCGTGCGTTGCGATCAACTCCTCCGGGACCCCGAGCATTTTGATTTTCGATGTATTCGAGTAAGTCGTGACGCCTTGCATGAAATAACCGGAACTTCCGGGAACATTGGTCAGGCGGTGCGCGATGATCCCGCCGGTGCACGATTCCGCCACAGCGACCGTGAGTTTCGTTTGAAAAAATAATTCGGCAACGACATTTTCCAGTGTGTCATGGTCAAAACCGTAGATCGCGTGTTTAAATTCACGGCCGATGCATTCGCATAGTTTTCTTTCCGCATCCTTAAGAAGCGCCTCCGCCTCAGCCGATTCAAGCCCGAACGAGGTGACACGGATATCCACGCCGCGTGTCAATTGCGGCAAAAAGGCAATATCCAGATTTTGCCGGACTTGTTCAATGACGTCTTTTATTTTTTCAAAGAGCGTGGACTCCGGAACACCCGTGGTGCGCAGCGTGCGGTATTTCAAAACCTTAGTGTTACCCAGATTTTTTACAAACGGAACGGTATACGCCTCCGTCATCCATTCCATTTCTTTCGGCACGCCTTGCAGACAAAAAAAAGTCGTCCGGCCTTTTGTAAATCTTAACCCCGGTGCGGTTCCGCGCTGATTGGAAAGATATTCAGCGCTTTGAGGCACCATGGCCTGAATACGATTGGTTTCGCTCATCACACGGCCGACCTTCTTGTAAATGTTTTCGATCTCCTGCAAAGCCGCCGGATCAAGCTGCAATTCGGTTCCCAGAAATTTCGCCGCGCCGTCGCGCGTCACGTCATCATGTGTGGGCCCCAGCCCGCCGCAGGAAATGACCAATTCAGATTCGCGGGACGCTTCTTCAAATGTTTTCGCGATGAGATCGATGCGATCGCCGACCTTCGTGATGCGGCGAACGGAAATTCCGAATTCCGCCAATCGCTTGCCGATGTATGCCGAGTTGGAATCCAGTGTTTGCCCGAGAAGAATCTCGTCGCCGATGATGATGATCTCTGCTGTCAAAGTTTTTTAGATAAAATTATGATTAAACGTGAGTCTTACCGGCGGCGTCTAAGTTCAGGTGCGTTACTGATTCGCTATCAGCTCGCTTTCCGTGAAATAAAACGCGATCTCATTTTTAGCGTTATCGTCGGAGTCGGAACCGTGCACGATGTTTTCGCCTTTGCTGTCTGCAAAAAGCTTCCGGATCGTTCCGGCCTCCGCATCTTTCGGATCGGTGGCGCCGATGGTTTTTCGGAATTCCTGGACGGCATCGGTTTTTTCAAGGGCCATCGGCACGCACGGCCCGCTGCTCATGAACGCCGTCAGCTCTTCAAAGAACGGGCGGCCTTTATGCACAGCGTAAAATCCTTCCGCCTGGGGTTTGGAGATCCGCACCTGTTTCATGGCGATAATTTTGAATCCCGCTTCCTGAATTTTCGCGACCACTTGTCCTTGTAAATTTTTCCTCACGCAATCCGGTTTCAGAATCGCTAAAGTTCGGCTGCCCATGCTGTTTCTCTCCTGATTTTTGGTAAATTATTTTATCTTGAATATGCTCAACTTTTTTTCTACGTTGACGTATAATACAAATGCCTGTCAATATAGCTCAAATGCTCATTCGGTTCAATTATTATTTTGACAATTCGCCGGAATGAGAACGCGTTTTATTCGTTTTATCTGTTTCCTGACAAGGCATGGAGTCCCTGGCCGGGACGAAAGTTTCCGCCTTCGGGAGGATAATCTTGATTATGTGTCGTAAAAAATTATAGATCGGAGGAGCTATGCGTTTATTGATTTGCACACGTACAGGCGTTCTGGCTTTTTTGTTCGCCGTATTCATTTTCTCGCACGCGCGCGCGCAGGAGGAACAAAAATGGTTCGGTCAGAACAAAGTGCAGTACCGTGACTACCATTGGAAGTACGTTCAGTCCGAGCATTTTGACATCTATTTTTACGAAGGCGGAGATGACCTCGCCAAATTCACCGCGGATGTTGCAGAGAGCTCGTATGTCACGATCATTCAGGATTTTAAGAATTACGACATTCAAAACCGCGTTTCCATTGTCGTGTACAATTCCCACAATCATTTTCAGCAAACGAATGTGCTGGATGAATATCTGTATGAAGGCATCGGGGGCGTGACCGAACTTTTCAAGAACCGCGTCGTGCTGCCGTTCGAAGGGTCGTTCGATCAATTTCGCCACGTGATTCATCACGAGCTCGTGCACGCCGTGATGAATGATTATATGTACGGCGGCTCGATCCAGGGATTGATCTCCGGGCGCATCCGCGTGCAGATCCCGGGGTGGGTTGCTGAAGGGTTGGCGGAATATGAATCGCGTTACGATGAATTTGATACCCAGTCGGATATGTTCGTTCGAGACGCCGTCGTGGAAGGATATTTACCGCCGGTATCGCAACTGGACGGCTACCCGGTTTACACGGCAGGTCCGACGATCTTCAGATACATGGAAGAAAAATACGGCAAAGAGAAAGTCGGCGAATTCATGACCAAACTGCGCGTGGCCGGCACGACCAACTCTACTTTCGAATCGACGTTTGGCATGAAAGAAGAGGAGTTTTCCGAGAAATGGGCCATGTATCAGCGAAAGACCTATTATCCGGATATCTCAGACATGCAGTCGGTTAAAGAGATCGGCAACCAGCTTACGCATCATGAGCGCGACAGAAATTTTTACAACATGACACCGACGCTTTCGCCGAACGGCGATAAGATCGCCTATTTGACCGATCGGTCGGGCTATGCGGGTATTGAGCTCATTTCGCCGATTGACGGAAAGTTAATAAAGACCCTCGTGTCGGGAGAAAAATCGGGAAACCTGGAAGAACTGCACTGGCTGAGCCCCGGTATGAGCTGGAGCCCGGACGGCAAGAAACTGGTCTTCTCCGCAAAGGCGAGCGACAATGACGCGCTGCTCGTCGTGGATGTGCAGACCGGAGTCATTTCAAAATACGGATGGAAAGACCTGGAAGGCGTTTTCGGCGGATCGTGGAGTCCCGACGGGCACAAAATTGTTTTCACGGGCATATTTCACGGCCGGAGCGACATTTATGTTTTTGACCTGGAGAAAAACGAAAAACATAAGATCACCGACGATGTTTTCAGTGATACGCGCCCTTTGTTCAGCCGCGACGGAAATAAGATCGTATTCGTTTCCGACCGGCGCGATAATCTCGGAACGCCGCCCGCCGATTTCAAAATGGTGAACTACGCCTACAGGCAAACGGATATTTATGTCATGAACAGCGACGGCTCGGGCATGGAGCGCATTACGACCGATGAAATGAACGACACCTGGCCCGAGTGGGGTCCCGACAATACGAAATTATTATTCACGTCCAACCGCAACGGCGTGACGAATTTGTACGTAGCCGATTTGCAGGCGAAAAAAAATTACGCGATCACGAATAACCTGAGCGGCATTTTTCAGCCGTCGCTCAGCAAAGACGGCAAGATCGCGGTTTACACGGGATTCAACCGGAACGGCTTCGATGTCTTTACGTTGAAGAATCCGTTTGAGATGAAGCCGCTTGAACTTCCTCTGACCGTTTCCATGAAAAAATTCCGTAAAGGAAAAGATCTGCCGACAACCCTGGCCGATGAAATCGGCATCACGAAGAAAAATGATAATGTTTCCAAACAAGAATCGGCGGCGGCAAAAATGGTTACCGATTCCTCAACGGTAGTCGATTCCAC
>CAZLWA010000078.1:0-104757 GCA_964563165.1 uncultured Bacteroidota bacterium
TGAAAACTGACAACTGAAAACTGACAACTGAAAACTGACAACTGAAAACTGACAACTGAAAACTGACAACTGAAAACTGACAACTGAAAACTGACAACTAATAACTAAAAAAGGAGCAAGCCCATCGGAAAAGAAGCCAAAATTCGAATTAATGAAGGGATCCGCGTCGCTAAAGTGCGGCTGATCGGATCGAACGGAGAACAGGTCGGCGTCGTAGACACCAAGGAAGCCTTGCGCATGGCGCGTGAGGAAGGACTGGATCTTTTGGAGATCGTGCCGAATGCCGAGCCGCCGGTTTGCAAAGTAATCGGCTACGGGAAATATCGGTACGAGATTCAAAAGAAGGAAAAAGATGCGCGGAAAAAACACACGCACACCGGGGAAGTGAAAGAACTGAGGTTCCGGCCCGTGACGGACGATCACGATTATTTGTTCAAGATCAAACACGCGATCAATTTCTTATCGGAGGGCTATAAAATCAAATTGGTTATCGTATATAAGGGCCGGGAAATTGCCAACAAAGAATCCGGTGCGGAACTGGCCGAACGCATGGTCAAAGACCTGGAAACCGTCGGTAAACTTGACGGCCCGATGAAATTTGAAGGCCGCAATATGGTAATGATTTTTGTAAAGAAGTAATTTTTCCGCGACGGCAATAAACGAAAATTTATTAATCTAAACATAGGAGAGAAAAATGCCTAAAATGAAAACGAACAGCGGCGCCAAGAAGCGATTTCAGGTGACCGGCAAAGGAAAATTGATGAGAAAAAAATCCACCAATCGCCACTTGTTAAGCAGCAAGTCGAATAAACGCAAACGTCATTTAACCGGCAAGCACGAAGTGCACGAAACCGACGTGAAGCGCGTGATGCGCATGCTCGGGTTGAGGTAATTCGAGGAGTAACCAATTATTAAAATTAATTTAACGGGAGAAAATTTATGCCACGTGTAACCAACAATCCGGCATCCAAAGCCCGCCGCAAGAAGATATTCGAAAAGGCGAAAGGCAATTGGGGCAATCGAAAGAATGTTCTGCGCACCGCGATCGAAACCGTCGAAAAAGGCATGACGTATGCCACCCGCGATCGTAAACTAAAAAAGCGCAATTTCCGCGCTCTCTGGATCGTCCGCATCAATGCGGCCGTTCGCGCGCACGGTATGAGCTATTCGAAATTCATCGCCGCCCTGAAAAAGCATAACATTAATATCAATCGTAAAGTGTTGGCCGATCTTGCGATGAACGACGCGCCGGCTTTTGACAAATTGATCGAAACGGCGAAACAAGAAGCTAAGTAGATTTCGTTGTAGAGACTTCCCGGGTCTTTAAGACTTGGGAAGTCTTGCATTGTTGCCATAGCCTTGAGCGGTAATTATTTATTGCTTTAGGCTTTTTGTTTTTTGTATATTTGAAAGAATAGCCGCAAAGCGCGCCAAGAGCGTGCCGAGATCACCATGATCTTAAAAAATTATTTCCCAGCGAACTTCGCGTAAATTTTCTCTGCGTTCTTTGCGGTAAAAAATTATCGGAACATGATCAACGAATTAGAGAAAATAAAAGAACAGTTTATTGCGGAAGTGGACGGCAAGAAATTCACGCGCGCTGCCTTGGAGCAAGTCCATGCGAAATACGTAGGCCGTAAAGGCGTGATCACCGAAGCAACGGCACGATTGAAAGAAATTCCGAAAGAGCAAAAACCCCAGGTTGGGAAAATTCTCAACGAGGTGAAACATTTCGTCGAGGAAAAATTAGCCCTGATTAAAAAAGATGTCGCGGACGCGGAGGGGATTAAGGAACAAGCGTTCGACGAGTCGTTGCCGGAAAGAAAAGAATTTATCGGGCATACGCATCCGCTGACGTTGGTATTGGATGAAATCAAGTCGGTTTTTTACGGCATGGGTTTTACGGCGGAGGACGGGCCGGAAGTGGAATCGGATTATTACAATTTCGAGGCGGTCAATATTCCCAAGGATCATCCCGCCCGCAATATGCAGGACACGTTTTTCATCAATGATAACACGGTTTTGAGGACCCATACTTCGCCCGTGCAGGCGCGCACCATGCAGCGGCAAAAGCCGCCTATCCGCATGATCTGTCCCGGGCGCGTGTACCGTAAAGATACGCCGGACGCCACGCATTCGCCGTTTTTTAATCAGGTGGAAGGACTGGTCGTGGATGAAGATGTGAGTTTTGCGGATCTGAAAGGCACGTTGTCCGCCTTTGTGCACCGCATGTTCGGCAAGGATATCGGGACGCGGTTTCGCCCGTCTTATTTTTCGTTCACCGAGCCCAGTGCGGAAGTGGATATCGAATGTATTTTCTGCAAAGGGCAGGGATGCCGCGTATGTAAAAATTCAGGCTGGATTGAGATCATGGGATCCGGTATGGTGCATCCGAAATTATTTGAATATGCCGGCTATGAAAAAGGACGCTACACGGGTTACGCTTTCGGAATGGGGGTGGACCGTATCGCGATGCTGGTCTATGACGTGAACGATCTGCGGTTATTTTTTGAAAATGACGTAAGGTTCTTGGCGCAATTTTGAGAATAGCCACAAAGACTCAAAGACTCTAAGGCTAAATAATCCTTCGTATCTCAGTGTCTTTGTGGTGCGTGTTTAGAAAGGGAAATTGATGTCCGGGTATTTCAGATTTTTATTATTGAGTATTTTATTTTATCTCGTATTCAAGGCCATAAGGAAGATTTCTATTCTTGGCCAGTCGCGCGGGCGAAATTCGCAAGATCGCGACGCATCCAAAGAAGTCAAAAATGCATCGTTCAATTCCGAAGATGTCACGGACGCAACATTCAAGGATATTAAATAACATGCCGAAAAAAATCGTCAAGACACCTCACGCACCGGCTCCGATCGGGCCTTACAATCAGGGTATTGTCGCCGGCGGAAAAATGATCTTCACCTCCGGACAGATCGCCATTGACCCGAAAACCAATCAGGTCGCGGATCTGGACATACGCGGACAAACGCGGCTGGTCCTCGGGAACGTAAAAGCCATCTTGAAAGCCGGCGGCTCCGGCCTGAACCGCGTGGTCAAGACGACCGTGTATCTGAAAAGCATGAACGATTTCGCCGCCATGAACGAAGTCTACGCGGAATTTCTTTCCGAAAGCGCCCCCGCGCGTTCTACCGTGGAAGTATCCCGTTTACCGAAAGATGTGCTCGTCGAAATCGATTGTATTGCGCTGATTGAAAAATGACGATTCCTGACCGCTCCCGACTCAAGGCAGAAGCGGAGATTAATGATGTTGACCATGCTCGGAAAATTATGAATGAAAAATGGTTTTTGGTGATCAATCCTACCGCGAATCGCGGCGCAGGCGCGAAATGCGTTCCGGTCATTCGGAAAATATTGAACGAAAGAAATATCGCCCACGAGGTGCTGGTCACGACGCAATCCAGTGACGCCCTTCCGTATGTGGAGGAGAAATCGTATGACTGTACGATGATCGTCGCCTGCGGCGGAGACGGTACGGTGCACGAAGTGATCAACGGAATGATGCAGGCGAAATCAAAGAACGGAACGGCCGCTCCGATGGCGGCGCTTGGTGTGCTGCCGATCGGTTCAGGCAACGATTTTGTGAAAATGCTGAATATTCCCCTCGATCTCGGAAAGGCGATGGATATTTTAGTTCAAAAAAAAACGATGCCCATCGATATCGGTGAAATCAGCGTAGACGGACATCACGTGCGTTTTTTTGACAATAACGTGGGCGTGGGATTTGACGCGTATGTGAATTATGAGAGCATCAAGATCAAACATCTTCGCGGCGTGTTGATTTATCTCGCGGCAGTGCTCAAATCGTTGTTTCGATACAAGCATCCGGTCGTAGATTACACCATCAACGGAAGTCCGCAGCGCAGAAAGATTTTATTAATGACGACCGGCAACGGGCGTTGTTCCGGCGGCGGGTTTTATATCACGCCGAATGCCAAAATAGACGACGGCCTGTTCGATATCTGCGTGGTTGATTCGATGAATAAATGGAATATGTTAAGAAATCTTCCGAAAGTCATGACCGGTTCGCATCTGGGCCTGAAAGAAGTATCCCTATACCAGGTCCGGGAAATCCGGATTCAATCCAAGGACGCTCTGCCCATCCATGCGGACGGCGAAGTGGTTTCGCTGGATGCCCATGACATTCGTATGAGAATTATTCCTTCGGCGCTTACCGCCGTTACCGGTTGAAATCTATATTCGTTTTCTAAAATAATTGATGAAGATAATTTTTTATCGGAAGAATTGCTATGGCCCCTCCCAAAAAGAAACCCGCCGCTGAAAATACCGAAAAGAATCAGGAAATTGAGATCGTCGAATATGAATTGATGCCCAAAAAAGCATTGAAACGCGAAAAGAAAACCGAAGACAATCTTTCTTTGGATGAACTGCTGAAAGAAGCGCTGCCGGTGCTGACGGATGTGAGTAAGGAAGCTTCTTTTAGAAAACAGCGCAAAGAGCAGATCGAAGTTCCCGACGAGTCGCTGAACATTTATTCCCTCGGCTATCTGCAGAATTTTTCCGATCAACTCATTGAGACCGTTCAGCTGATTGAACGGAATAAACCGCTGGACATTCGGGACCGCGACGTCGCGCATCGCTGTTTTAGCGTTCGCGAATGTCCGGATCAGGCGTGTTCGGCATTTCACGCGCTGAATCCGCGCTGCTGGTTTGTTGCGGGCGAGAACTGTGGCTGCCGCACGCATCTCGGGATCCCATCCTGCTTCGACTGCCAGGTGTTTCAAATGGCGACGGAACATCCGATCGCGCGTATCCGGGAAACGATCTTTTATCTGGCCGGCATGATCAAGCACCGGCAGGAGAAGATGCGGGCGTTTCAAAAAGATATCGCGGAGCTCAAAGACCGCCTGCACGAAACGCAGGACATCAAAAAACACGAGCATCTGTCCGTAATGGACGAGACGTTATTCGAACAGCAGTTGATCAGCGAACTGGTCAATTTTTCAAAGAAGACCCAGACGTTCGATTCCGAAAAGGACCAGGAAATTTTCGATCAGCACAAAGTTCTCACGGAACAGCTCGGTAATGCTTATTTACAACTGCAGTTGATGACGGCCGAGCTGGAAAAAACAAACAAGGATCTGGAGTACAAAGTTCTGGAACGTACGGACGACTTGCGCAAGAGCAATATGGCGTTGCGGGATGCGATCAAGAAAACGCAGGAAGCGGACCGCCTGAAATCCGAATTCATCGCCAACGTCAGCCACGAACTGCGCACGCCGCTCAATTCCATCATCGGATTTTCCAAAGTACTGATGAGCGGCATTGACGGGGAGATCAATGATCCCCAGCGTGTGGATCTTAGTGCGATCTACAACAGCGGCCGCCATCTCCTGGAAATTATTAACAGCATTCTGGAACTGTCCAAGATCGAAGCGGGTAAGACCGAATTGCATGTCACGGCGTTCGACCTGGTCCCGATCATTGAAGAAATCATCACGGCAAGTCAAACGCTGATCATGGGTAAACGCGTTAAAATTGACGGCAAAATTCTATCGGCGCTTCCGATCATCGAGGCGGACGCAACGAAAATCCGTCAAATTATATTTAATTTGGTGTCCAACGCGTCCAAATTTACCGAAGAAGGTTATATTACCGTTCAGGCGCGCGCGGAACAAGACAACGTCTTTATCAGCGTCATGGATACAGGCATTGGGATCGATGTGAATCAGTTGGATATCATTTTTGAGAGGTTCCGGCAAGTGGACGGATCGAGCACCAGGCGCGCGGGCGGCACGGGTTTGGGCCTGAGTATTGCGAAGAAGTTTGTCGAAATGCATCACGGCGAACTAAAGGTGGAAAGCAGGCCGGGCAAGGGTTCGACGTTTACCATGGTTCTTCCGATCAAATATAAGATGGAAATGTAGCCGGGGGATCCCTCCTTAATAGAGAAATAACAAGCCTTTCCAATGATTTTCGGTAGTTGGCCCAAAATGATTTAAATAAAGTCCTTGCCTAGCCGACGCCTTTTAAGTAGATTACAACACATTTTTCCTGATATCTGACCGGTTTCATTATTAGAAGATGAGTGAGCTTTTTATGAGGTTCATGCGACTTTATTTCATGGCGGTGTTATTATTACTGGGCTGCGATAAGCCGAAAGCGCCGTCATTCTTAGCCGATATTGAAATTCCGCTTTTCAAGAATAAATACGATTACCGCGATATCGACGGGAAAGGCTATTCAGCAGATACGACCGCAACCGGCGACACGGTCCTGGTTGATATTGATAGGACGGAACCGTTTACCGTAAAAGACAATCTCAAAGCGGACCCGACCAATCATACGACGGCGGGCACGATCAACAATGATCTAAGAATCCGTGATTCGGTAACCACCAATTATTCTTTGGGTTTGTTGGCGCCCCCCGGCGTAGACGCGTTGCACAATACCACCGCCGTTATTCCCGGATTTGTCATTCCCAATACGAGTAAGAATATCAATTTTCCGACTTTCACTTCCGTCACTGCATATACCGGCACACTGCGTGTCGTCGTAACTAATAATACTCAAGTAACAGATACAGCGCTTTACGTGGTAGTTTTCAACTCGTCTAATGGTGTACGTCTGGACAGTTTCAAGCTCACGACTCTCACCACAGGCAGTTCTCAAACCCACACCCGGACATTCTTCGCACCGGCGGATACGATAGCCATTACTCCAATCACGGTGCGCGTAAGCGGCGGTTCATCCGGATCGGTAGGTTCCGTTCTGGTCGACACGAGCCGCGCCGTCAGTGTCAAAACTGTTTTTGATATCACAGCTTCAAGCATTACCGGTCTATTTCCTGCTCAAACGATTATCAAGAATGATTCTGTCCAGTCTAATTCCAATTCTACGATTGACACGGCCGTGATCAGCTCCGGTAAAATTGACTTCAGGGTTACCAGAAAGAGTCTAACCGTAAGTTCGACGGTAACCATCACATCGTCGGATTTTATCAAGCCGGGGGGCGGCCAGTTAGATACTTTCATAACAATGCCCGCTAACGGGACTTTCCTAATTAAGAGCGTCAATTTGACCGGTTACAGATTCAGACCGAGCGGGTATGACATCGGGCTCAACAAACAATACGCGCGTTATACCGCAACCATCGTGACGTCTGCATCCGGCAGCAGCTCGACCATCGCCAATGGGCATGGCGATACGATCAAGGTCAGTGTGGACACATTAAAGTTTGGAAAAGTCGTCGGTATTCTGAACAATGAAAATGTAAATATATCACAGCGAACAAAAGATGTTAGCATCAAATATCTCGACAGTATCGTCATTAACAGCGCCTATCTCCTGATCACGACGGAACACCAGATACAGTTTCCGGTTACATCGTTAAACTTAAACATCAGCGGCACGCGGGGCGGATCTACGGTTACGCTGCCTACCATTAATGGAAGCATGAACGCATGGACGGGAGGCCCGCCGCAGCGGGATACAATATACTCCGTGACCGGAGTGAAGTCTTTGTTGAGCCTTTTGCCCAACACTTTGACTTTCAGCGGGAATGCTATTGTTGGAGACGGCACTACTTCCGGATCTATTTTAAGCACCGATTCGTTTAAAGTAAAAGTGTCACTGCGCGCGCCATTGATTTTTAAATTGCCCAATGACACGACTAAGAACATCATCCAGCCGGATCCGCACTCACTAGGAATGGGCGACACACTCAAGCAGCGCCTGCACGATAAATTGCTGGGAGTGACGATCAGGGCGACCATTAAGAATCATTTCCCGGTACCGGTTTCCATCCGGTTTTTTGTGGACAGCGTGAGTCAGCCGGTCCCATTTTACAACACTCCTTCGGCTTTCAAGTTCGTCTATCCGTACATGCCGTTGACGATCAATAAAGGAACCACCGATCCGATCACAGGGCTCGTCACCGCTTCCAACGACACGACGATCACGTACACGTTGACGCCCGCTGAATATCAGCGCATTTTCGTTCCCGGCGTTCCGATCTACGGCGGCTTCAAGGCGCGGCTGCTCGGCACCGGCGCCGGATTTGTGCAAATCACGACCCGTGATTTTCTGAATGTGGATGCGCATATTGAAATAGAATTTCTCATTGATGAGGACCTCCTGAATTGAAAAACCTTGTCAAAAATATTTTTACAGCGGCCATAATTTTTATGGCGCCGGGCAAGCTGTTGGCCGGCACCGGAGAATCGGACCCACGGGCCATGGCCATGGGGCGTGCGCAAACGGCCGTAGCGCAAAATACGGAAGCCTATATGTGGAATCCGGCCAATCTCGGATTGGATCTCGCCAACAAGAACAAAATGACTATCAGCGCGTTTGCCGTTGGATTCCGCATCGGCAATAACCTGCTGGGCATCTCCGATTATAATTACTACAACGGCCGTGTCTTCACGGCGAACGACAAAGCGAAGTTCCTAGATCTGTTTGGAAGCGATAAATCGCTCAGCGGCAGCGTGGATGGGGAAGCCCGTGCGTTGGGCATTCAATATCAGAATTATGCCGTCAATTTTGAATTTAGCGGAGGCGGATTTATTGAAGTGCCCAAAGAGATTTTTGATGTGGTGTTATCGCCCAGCGCCTATGTGCTTGGCGGTCAGTCCATCAAGGCGAGAGGGGATGGAAGCGGTAACGCGCTATTGACGATCGCGGCTTCAGGGGGATTTCCGATTAAGAATTTTCTGCCAAATTTGTTTCATGAATTCTCCGTCGGAGCTTCGGTAAAATATATTCACGGCTACAGTCAAGTTACGATGAAGGATCTCAGCGCTTCGGTGGAGCAGGGCGACAGCCTGATTGTGCACGCACGTTACGCCGGGCGGCAGTCAGACGGCGGCACCGGCGTAGGATTCAATTTCGGCGTAGCCGCTCAAATCAACAAACGGTGGTCGGCGGGCCTCAGCGTTCAGAATATTTACAGCCAAATCAAATGGAAATCTAACTCCAAAATCCACGAAGCCGACTTTGCCGTTCGCAGCGAGGACCTGTTTGAAGCAACAAAGAAAAAGAATCAGACGTCAAGCGATACCACCTATCGCGGAAGAGCCTATACCACGACTTTGCCTTCGATCTTGCACGCCGGCGCGGCATATCAAATGGATAAGAAGACGCTATTTGCTTTTGATTACGAACAGTTTTTGGATCACCAGAAAGGCAAGACGCATCCCCGCCTTGCGGCCGGCGCGGAGTTTCGCACGTGGGAACACGTATGCCTGCGCACGGGGATGTCGGTCGGCGGAGATAACCGCGGATTCAATATCGCCGGCGGCGTCGGATTCATTCTGGGTAAGACGGCCATTGATGTGGCCACCAACAATCTGGAAGGATTGATCATACTCCGAAGATTTTCATTTGCCCTCAGCGTCAAAGTAGCCATTCAATAAAATTCCCCTGAAATATTTTTGATGTATCACATTCTCACTGCCTCGAGATGACTCCGATTTCCGCCCGAAAAAATTGTCATGTATCATATGGAGCTCACCAACCGCTAAGAAGGATACGGTAACAAAAGAATTAATTAAATTTTACTCTATTGAAATTTAAATAAGAATTGAATAGATTTTCCTATCCGGTGCCCGGCATGGAGCGGGGTGCGTTTGGACTCTTCGCGATAATGTATTCAGAAATCTATTACAACTATAAGGAGGCATGCCATGAATCTCATCACACGCTCCGATTTCGACGGACTGACATGTGCGGTCTTGTTAAAAGAAGTGGAAATCATCGAAAAAATTTCGTTCGCGCATCCGAAAGACGTTCAGGAAAAAACTTTAACGGTGACTAAAAATGATATTCTGACCAACCTGCCGTACCATCCGGACTGCGGCTTGTGGTTTGATCATCACAGCAGCGAAGGCGAACGCGAAGATATCCCGGATCAATTTGAGGGCCGCTTTGAAGTCGCCCCCAGCGCCGCACGCGTAATTTACAACCATTACAAAAGCCATCGTTTTAAAAGATTTGATTACCTGATGGCGGAGGTGGATAAAATTGATTCCGCACAACTGAGCATGAGCGACGTGGTGGAGCCGAAAGACTGGGTATTGTTGTCCTACATCACGGATCCGCGCACGGGCATGGGCCGCTATCACGATTACGGCGTCAGCAACAAAGACCTGATGTCCCGCATGATTGACCTCATTGCCACGCACACGGTCGATGAAATATTGAACATGCACGACATCAAACAGCGCGTGAAGCGGTATTTCGAACAGGAGGAGAAGTTCAAACGGCTTCTAAAAAAATCTTCCAGACGCGACGGCAACGTCATCGTCACGGACACGCGCGGCATTAAGGACATTCCGACCGGTAACCGGTTTCTCATCTATACACTATTTCCGGAATGCAACATCTCCATTCGCATCATGGACGGCAAGGACGGCAAGAATATCGCAGCGGCGATCGGGCACAGCATTTTCAACCGCACGTCCCGAACTAACGTCGGTGCGCTGTGCACGAAGTACGGCGGCGGCGGTCACAAAGGCGCCGGCACCGTGCAGCTGGACATAAAAAATGCGGCGGGAAAACTAAAAGAGATCATTAATCATATGAAAAAAGCCGGCTAAGCGGCTCCGGGACTCCGGGAATTTTGGGGTGGATTCTCAATGCATCCTGCGCGGCAAGCGGATGCTCTGACCACGAATGATCATTCGATTATTTTGAAATCGAGCCGGGCTCTCATGATCCCGGCTTGATTTTTTTTTGGCTGCCGGTCCTTGAAACTGCGACGCACAAGCCCTGGCGTAAGCCGGTGTTGAGGCGCGACCGGCAAGTCAATTCAGGCCTTTGGTCTGAAAATCTTAATCACGGCATCATTACACTCCAGAAACGGCCCGCCGATGAGATCCACGCAATAAGGCACGGCAGGAAAAACCGCGTCCAGGCATTCTTTGATCGATTGGGGCTTGCCGGGAAGATTGATGATCAGTGTCTTTCCCAGGATACCGGCGGTCTGGCGGGAGAGAATTGCCGTTGGAACATGTTTCAACGAGACCGCACGCATGAGCTCGCCAAATCCGGGCATCATTTTTTCGCATACGGATTCCGTCGCTTCCGGCGTCACGTCGCGCAGTGCGGGACCGGTTCCGCCTGTGGTCACGATCAGGCAGCATCCTTCCGTATTCGCCATGCGCTTCAATTCTTCCTCAATACTTCTTTGGTCATCCGGAATGACTTTGTAAATCGGCTCCCATGCAGCCGTAAGGTACGATCGTAATGTATCCATGATCGCTTTGCCCGACAGGTCTTCGTACATCCCCGCGCTCGCGCGATCGGATGCGGTGAGTATTCCGATCTTAATATTCATAACAAGATCTTATTTAATAGCTTTCTTAATCGCGTCCACCGTAGCGTGCGCGTTCCCGATAAAGATGTGCTTGCCAATGACAAACACCGGGCGTTTCAAAAAAGTGTACTCTTTCAGTATGAGTTCACGAAGATCTTTTTCGGTAAGTTTCTTATTCTGAAGATTCCATGCTCGAAATTTCATTGAACGCTTTGTGAATAACGCCTCATAGGATCCCGCCAGTTTCTTCATTTCATCCAACTGTGCCGGTGCAATTTTTTCCTCCTTAATATTCTGGAAAATGAAGTCCTTTCCCGGCTTCGTTTCGGCAATAATCTTTTGGCACGTTCGGCATGTTGCCAGATGATAAACCTTTTTCACAAATTCTCCTCCATGAGTTATTTTGATAAATTAGTAAAAAAAATCACGAAGTAAACAGTTAAATTCCCGCGCACTTTGGCTGATAAAAGTCATGCTTTCTATTGACCGAAGTCTTGTTCAAACCGTAATTTTTTTACTAAATTATACAGGTGAAAAAGGTTGGATTCCCGGAGGGCGTGTATGCGATGGATGGATGAATTTCAGAAGAAGAAGGTCTCAGCCGTGGAAGCCGTTTCCCTGATAAGATCACGCGATAAGGTCTTCACCAGCGGCAACGCGGCCACGTCATATGTACTTCTGGAAGCTTTGGCGGCGCGGAAAGACGAATTGACAGACGTGGAAGTAACGCACGTCCTGTTGATCGGCAATGATCCCCTTTCCAAACCGGGTATGGCGGAACATTTCCGGCATAATTCATTGTTCGTCGGACCCGCGGACCGCGAAGCGGTCAATGACGGACGCGCAGATTACATCCCGGTTTTTTTGCATGAAATCCCGGAACTCTTCGCCTCCGGCCAAATGAAATTGGATGCAGCGATTATTCAGGCATCGCCTCCGGATGCGCACGGATTCATGAGCCTGGGTGTCGAAACGCTGGCAACCATGTCGGCGATTCAACATGCGAAAATTGTCTTGGTTCAGGTTAATGATAAAATGCCTCGGACACTCGGGGACTGCTTCGTTCACATCTCACGCGTCACGAAAGTGGTCGAAGTCTCTCAAGAACTGCCGGAATTGGAAAAAAGCGAGATCACGGAAGTCGAAGGCCGGATAGGCCGCTACGCCGCCGAGTTAGTGGAGGACGGTTCAACGCTCCAATTAGGTATCGGCGGAATACCCGATGCCGTGCTGGCTTCCCTGACCGATAAAAAGGACCTGGGTGTCCATACGGAAATGATCTCTGACGGACTCATCCGGGCCATTGAATCGGGTATTGTTACAGGCGCGCAGAAGACCCTGCACAAATATAAAGTCGTCGGCACGTTCGCTTTGGGAAGCAAGCAGTTGTACGAATATTTACACAATAATCCGATGTTTGAATTTCATCCGTCGAATTACACCAACGATCCGATGAACATAGCAAAAAACGATAAGATGGTTGCGATTAATTCAGCCATTGAAATTGACTTGACCGGTCAGGTGTGCGCGGATTCGATCGGAACGAGGATTTTTTCAGGTTTCGGCGGGCAGGTTGATTTTATTCGCGGTGCGGCGCATTCCAAAGGCGGCAAGCCCATCATCGCTATGCCCGCCACCGCTCGGGGAGCTGCTACCTCACGTATTGTTCCGGTCTTGAAATCCGGAGCCGGAGTCGTAACAACCCGGGCCGATGTGCATTACGTCGTGACGGAATTCGGAGTGGCCTACCTGCACGGCAAGAACTTGCGTCAGCGCGCGGATGCGCTCATTGCCGTAGCGCATCCGGATTTCCGTGAAGAGCTTTCCAAAGCGGCTCATGAACGATTACACTATTCAACCAATGGAGGGAGTTTTAATGGAAAAAGTCATTCAACTTTTGCGCAAGCATGAATTCCTCAAGGGTGTGAGTGACGTGCTGGTACGATCGCTGGCCGAAAGCGCCAAAGATATCTGGTTTGAACCCGGAGAATATATTTTTCATGAAAGCGAGGAAGCCAGGAACTTTTACCTGATCTGCGAAGGTAAGGTCGAATTGCAGATGTATGCGCCGGATCGCGGCAACGTCGTCATCGAGATCATCGGTGCGGATGACGTTGTAGGATGGTCGTGGTTGGTCAGGCCTCACCGCTGGCATCTCAGCGCACGAGTTTCTCACCGCACCCATGCCATCGCTCTGGACGCAAGAAAACTGATTGGACAATGCGAGTCCAATCATGAACTGGGTTACGAGATGATGAAACGGCTCGTGAATGTGGTTTCGCACCGGCTGGTCAGGACGCGCTTGAAAATTATTGAAGCGTATAAAGCGGAATAGCACGTTCCAAATCGCGCTGCGGCTGCGCAGAATTTTTCTTCATTAACCCTTCTTCCGCATGAAACTTGCCAAGTTTCTAAAACTTGGCAAGTTTCTGTCTTAGGAATTTCTCATTGCCGCACAAAATTAAAAAACGTATATTCAATCAAGGACAAGTATCAGTTTGGAGACCTTCATGGCAGAGATACGACGCGATGTGATGGATATGGATGTGATGTTTGTGGGTGCAGGGCCGTCGGGGCTTGCCGGCGCTTACCACCTGGCAAAACTCATTAAGGCACACAATGAAGCCGCAGATAAGGGAACAGGAACTGGACGTAAAATTAGTTTGGAAAACGGAATCGGTATTCTGGAAAAAGGAAAAAACGTCGGCGATCATATGCTGAGCGGCGCTGTTCTCGATCCGGCCGCCATCAGAGAACTCATCCCTGATTTTTTGGAAAAAGGTTTCCCGATTGAGAGTGAAGTGATCGGTGAGGCGGTTTATTTTTTGACCGGGAGCGGAAAATTCAAATTTCCAATTCTCCCGCCGACCTTGAAAAATCACGGCTGTTATGTGGTCTCCTTGAATAAAGTCACCGCATGGCTGGCAGACCGGATAGCGGCTGAATTCGGTGACCGCATTAATATATTTACCGAATTTCCCGGACGGGAAGTTTTGTACGATAACGATAAAGTGATCGGCGTACGGACCGGGGATAAAGGCATTGACCGTGACGGCCGGCCGAAATCAAATGTGGAACCGGGCGTTGATATTCATGCGAAAATTACGATTTTGGGCGAAGGCCCGCGCGGGAGCTTAACGAAGCAATTAGTTCCGAAGTTAAAAATGGATGAAGGAAGGAACCCCCAGGCTTACGGAACCGGCGTAAAAGAAATTTGGGAGCTTCCGGCGGGGCGATTGAAAAAAGGCATGGTGATCCATACCGCCGGCTGGCCCCTGGCATCCCATCATTACGGCGGCAGTTGGCTGTATATGATGAGCGATACGCAATGCTCTCTCGGATTTGTTTCGGCACTGGACTATGCGAACCCGACATTCGACCCGCACGGTGCGTTTACGCAATTCAAAACGCATCCGATGATGCGAAAACTCTTTGAAGGCGGAAAGCTGCTCGCGTACGGGGCTAAAACCGTTTCCGAAGGCGGTTATTGGTCCATGCCCAAATTGTACGCCGACGGCGTGATGCTGATAGGCGAGTCGGGCGGCTTTATCAACATATCAAGACTGAAGGGTATTCACCTGGCGATGAAATCAGGGATGCTCGCTGCCGAAGCGGCATTCAATGCCCTATTAATCAATGATTTTTCTTCGGCGTCATTGAAAAAATATGACGACCTCTTCCGCGAAAGCTGGGCTTATAAAGAACTCTGGAGCGTACGCAATTGGCGTCAGAATTTTTCCGGCAGTTTTTACACCGGTATGCTCAAGGCCGGTTTGCAAATTTATGTGACCGGCGGCGGCACAAAAAAGAAGACGTTCTTGCGCGCCGATCATGAACACATGAAGAAAAGATCCGAAGCCGGAATGCCTCTGGACAAAATAAAAGCGGATGAAAAATTAACTTTTCAAAAGCTGACGGATGTATATTACTCCGGAACGAAACACGAAGAGAATCAGCCGTGCCATCTGGTGATCCAACCGCAGGACCTGGCGGATATCTGCAACACGCGCTGCAAAGAGGAATTCGGCAATCCGTGCCAGCATTTTTGCCCGGCGCAGGTATACGAAATGGCCCCGGCTGAAAACGGCTCCGATACAAAATTGCGGATTAATTTCTCCAATTGCGTTCATTGCAAGACATGTGATATTGCGGATCCCTATCAGGTGATCAACTGGGTCACGCCCGAAGGCGGCGGCGGACCGGTGTATAAAAATATGTAATCGTACCCTATCCAACAGAAAGGAATCTCCATGTTCAAGTTTTTTCAGCAAAACAGCCACATCGGAATTTTATTTTTACGTTTAGGCATTGCGGTGATTTTTGTCCTGCACGGGTACCGTGAACTTTTCGCGACGGGCGGACATCAGGCGACGGCAGCGTATTTTCACGAAATAGGGATTCCTCTGCCGGATCTGGCCGCATATATTTCGGCGGCGGCCGAGTTTTTTGGAGGCTGCATGATCGGACTGGGTTTACTTACGCGGCAAGCCAGCTTCATCCTGATCATCAATATGACCGTGGCGATCGTCGTGGCGCATCTGGCACGGCATGAGCCGTTCACCCAATGGAAAGATGCCGCGCAAATGCTCCTGTTATGCATCGCGACGCTGTTCAGCGGAAGCGGGAGTTGGTCGCTGGAGAATTTAGTGAAGAAACACGGGGACTAATTCAATGAGTAATGAACAATGAACAATGAACAATGAACAATGAATAATGAATAATGAACAATGAACAATGAACAATGAATAATGAATAATGAACAATGAATAATGAATAATGAACAATGAATAATGAATAATGAATAATGAATAATGACGTCGAGCGAAGTCAAAAAACTGAGCGATGAAATAAATTATTATGCGGCGGATAAGTTAAGGCCGGATGATGAATACGAATTCAAAAAGATCATCAATCGTCTGAAAGACGACGAAGACCTGGATTCGCTTGCTCTGAAAAAATTACAAGAAATATATGATAAGTACGTCAAGAAATAATTAAGAATTAAGACTGTAAACTAATAACTGACAACTGATAACTATAATGTTTACCGGATTAATAGAAGACATTGGAAAGATAACCGCTGTAAAACAGATCGGCGAGGGAGTGCGTTTTTCGATTGCGGCGAAGATATGCGATGATCTGAAAACTGACGACAGCGTGGCGGTCAACGGCTGTTGCTTGACGGTGGTAGCGGTTGACAAAAGGACATTTGAAGTGGACGCCGTAGAAGAAACGCTGCACAAAACGACGCTGGGCGAGTTTACCGTTGGAACGGAAGTTAATCTGGAGCGGGCGATGCGATGGTCGGACAGGCTGGGCGGACATTTCGTATTAGGACACGTCGATGGCGCCGGAAAAATAATATCGATCGAGAACAGAAGTACCAGTTGGTGGATCACGATCGAGATTCCGGAAGACCTGGAACGCTATATTATCCACGTGGGCTCGCTCACGGTGGACGGTATCAGCCTGACGGCAGCGGAATTGCAGGGCAACCGCGTTTCTGTTTCGATCATTCCGCATACGTGGCAGGTTACAACTTTGAGCCGGAAGAGAGTCGGCGACAGGGTCAATGTGGAGGCGGATGTTATCGGCAAATACGTGGAAAAGCTTTTGACCAACAAATCCGGGCCCGAACCGGTGTCAAAGATCACCGAAGAATGGCTCATTAAGAAGGGATTTTAATTTATTAGGAACTGAGAACTAAAAACTAAAAACTGAGAACTAACATATGTTTAAATTCAATTCTATCGAAGAAGCGGTTGCTGATTACAAGCTTGGAAGGATAGTTATTGTCGTAGACGATGAAGATCGTGAAAACGAGGGGGACTTCATCATGGCGGCGGAAAAGATATCGTCGGAAACGATCAATTTCATGTCCAAACACGGTCGCGGTCTGATTTGCCTTTCGATCACTCCGGAGCGCGCGCAGGAATTGGATCTCAATATCATGGTGGATAACAATACCGCGCTGCACGCAACTCCGTTTACCGTTACGATCGACGCAAAAAAAGGGGCGACCACCGGTATTTCCGCTTCCGATCGGGCGGCAACGATCCGCGCGGTGGTGGATCCGCAAACGCAGCCGCACGACCTGGCGCGGCCCGGGCATATTTTTCCGCTCGTAGCGAGAGGCGGAGGCGTACTGGAGCGCTCGGGGCACACCGAGGCTACACTTGACCTGGCGAGGCTTTCAGGATTGTACCCGGCCGGTGTACTGTGCGAAATCATGGATGACGACGGTTCAATGGCGCGCGTACCACGATTAATTGAAATTGCAAAACGGTTTGATTTGAAGATCATCACGATCAAGGACCTTATCCAATACCGCCTGCACAAGGAAAAATTCGTCCGTGCTATCGCCAACGATATTGAATTGCCGAGCGTATTCGGAACTTTCAACGTAAAAATTTATGAAAATATCCTCAACGGTGACCGGCATGTAGCCGTTACCAAGGGGAATGTACACTCGACAGAACCTATATTAGTAAGGGTTCACGGGCAGTGCCTCATGGGCGATATCTTCGGTTCCAAATTTTATGATCAATCCGTGCATGTTTTCAATTGTCTGCGGATGATTGAAGAGCAGGGGCAGGGCGTATTGCTTTATCTGCGCGGCAGTGACAGCCGCGGGCTTGGATTATTTCCGCATGAAGACGGAGGCTCCCTGGACAGTCATCATTCACAGGATACGGAAAAAGACTGGCGTACCTTGGGCGTCGGCTCGCAGATATTGGTGGATTTGGGAGTAAGAAAGATTAGGCTGCTCACTAATAATACTAAGAAATATATCGGTTTGGACGGGTACGGGTTGGAAATTGTGGAACTGGTTCCGATTGTTCGGAGCAGGGTCAGTATCTGACTATTATTTCGAATATTTTTTTTCTACTTTCATCATCTTATCAATTCTGGCCTGATGCCGTCCGCCGGCGAATTCCGTTTTCATCCAGACTCTTACAATTTGCTCCGCAACCGAATCACCGATCATCTTTCCACCCATCGTCAATACGTTGGCGTTGTTATGTTCGCGGCTGTTGACGGCGGAAGAAATATCATAGCACATGGCCGCACGCACTCCGGGAACTTTATTTGCCGTCATGCATGAGCCGATACCGGCCCCGTCTATCATGATGCCGCGGAAACAATCGCCTTCGGACACCAGCTGAGCCACGGCATGCGCAAAATCCGGATAATCCACGGATTGCGCAGAATGAGTTCCGACGTCCACGACGTCATAATTCATCTCTTTCAAAACATTTTTGATATTCTCTTTCATCGCGTAGCCGCCGTGGTCGGCGCCGAGGGCTACTTTGCTGCCTGCACCCGATTTGGGAACGCTTTCAGGCCGGTCGCTCGTGGAAGTTTCTCCCGCGGTTATAAATGTGACTCCGAGTTGCCTGGCCTTGTCCCTGGCGAGCGCCGTAATGATCGCATGCCTCGGCACTTCAATGATCTTGCTTTGGCGCGCCAGTTCAATTACCATGCGCTCGCTAATGACTTTTTTTGCCATACCAATACAAATTACGAATTAAGAATTAAGAATTACAAATGACAAATGACAAATGACACTGACTCACAAACTTAACTCCTTTGTATCCTTGGAGCAACAATTTTTACTCAATCATGAGAGAAAAATCCATGACGGGTGCGGAGTGCGTGAGCGCGCCGACGGAGATGAAATCCACGCCGGTTTCGGCAGTGGCCTTGACCGTATCCGGATTTACGCCCCCCGAAGCCTCAACTTCAAAGCGTTTGGCGATCAGCGCTACACAACGCCTCATGTCATCCACCGGCATATTGTCCAGCATAATACGTTGGATCGGAAATTGCACGGCTTCTTTAACCTCATCTAAATTCTTCACTTCTACTTCAATGGGCAAATGCAGCTTATGTTTTTGTTTGTAATCGAGTACATCGCGAATCGCTCTGGAGATACCTCCGGCGGCTGTGATGTGGTTATCCTTGATCAGAAACATGTCGTACAAGCCCATCCGGTGATTGGCACCGCCCCCCGTACGTACTGCGTATTTTTCCAATTCGCGCCACAGCGGCGTTGTCTTGCGCGTATCAATAATTTTTGCCGAAGCAGGCTTGACCCATTCCACATACCGATGCGTCAGCGTAGCAATACCGCTCAGGCGCTGTAAAAAATTCAATGCCGTTCGTTCGGCGATCAATATCGAATGCACCTTTCCTGCCAGATCCACGCAATGCGAGCCAGGGGACAAGGCATCTCCGTCACGCGCCCGCCATGTTAACCGCATCTCCGGATCGACCTGGTGAAATACTTCCGTAAAGATATTATCACCGCACAAAATGCCTTGCGTTTTCGCCCGGACAAAACCGGTACCGGTAGCGTTTCTCGAGACCGTAGCGCTAGTGGTCACGTCGCCGCCGCCAAGATCCTCTTTCAATGCGCGCGCGATGAGTTGTTTAATGTTGTCTGAAATAGTGAGCATGGGAGCGGTTATTTTAACATGGCAATATAACGGTCGCCGAGAGTCAGCATCTTTTTTCGCTGACGCAGGAAGCGATCGTCGTAGCCCAGTAAGTGAAGCAATCCGTGGGCGGCGAGGCGCAGCACTTCATTGGAATAGGGGACCCCGAATTCCCTGGCCTGCGATGCCGCCGCATCGAGACTAACATAAATTTCTCCATCCACTGCGGTGGAATCGGATAAATCAAAGGAAATGACGTCCGTTGTATAGTTGTGATTCAGAAAGCGTCGACTGATCTTTCGTATGCCGGTCGTATGTGTGAAAACAACCGATAAATATTTTAACGGAATGCTTGCTTCGTGACGTACGATGAGTTGAATTAATTTCCTCACGTTTTTCGAATTAACGGTTCTTGTTTTATGGGTGTTGACAATTTCAACGATCACGATGTTATTCCAAAATCAAGGGTTGGAGCGATTCTTCCGGCAGCTGCTCCTGCCCGGGATATTCCACGCGCACATGATAAATGCCGAGTAAAATCGGCATGAACGCCTCCTCGATCTTTTTCAGATCGCCCATCGTAAGATCGCATTCATCGAGCTCGCCGCTCTGCAGGCGATTTTCAACGATCGATCTCAGCATGGCTCGGATGCGGCCGGCCGTATGTTCTTTCAGGGAATGCGTCGAGGCTTCCACACCGTCCGCAAGCATGATGATGCCTGATTCCTTGGATTTAGGTTTCGAACCGGGGTAACGAAATTCCGATTCCGGAACTGTTTCCTCCGGTGCTTTTTGTTCCAGAGCTTTGTGATAAAAGAAGGCCATCAATTGGTGCCCGTGATGCTCGGGGATGTAGTTGCGAATAATTTTCGGCACGCGGTATTTTTCCGCGAGTTCCAGCCCGACTTTAATATGCGACGTGAGAATCAGCGCACTCATATTCGGCGCAAGCGATTCGTGCTTGTTAAAAGCGCCCAATTGGTTCTCAACAAAATATTCGGGCATGTCCATTTTTCCGATATCGTGATACAGCGCGCCTACCCTGGCCAGCAAGGCATTGACGCCGATGGCTTCAGCGCCGGCTTTGGCAAGATTACTTACGATGATGCTGTGATGATAGGTGCCCGGCGCTTTCATGGCAAGCTGCTGCTGCAGCGGATGGTTCGAATCGGATAATTCCAACAAAGTAAATGTAGTGCACACGTCAAAAACAGATTCAAAGAGAACCAGGCATCCGAATGCCACGAGCATGGAAAGAATGCAGCTGGCGATCGCATAAGGCAGTTGATACGAAAAAACTTCTGTGAAATCCGTGTATTTTACAAAACTCATCGTGATAATGATGAAGGCATACGCAAGCGATACCCACAATATGGAACTGAAGATATGACTGCGCCGGCTGAGATTACTGACCGTCAGGCACGCGATGGAGCCGACAAAAAGCAACACGATCGTCGTCGTATATTCGTGTCCTTGCATAGCGCCGATCAAAAAGCTGATGGATGCCGTGGCGATAAATCCCAATTTGATGTCAAATAACACGGTGAGGAGAACCGAGCTCAGAACAATCGGAATGACGTACACCGGGAAATCCATAATATGAATGAAAATGTAATAGAAACCAATTTCTATAAGGACCAGCGATGCGATTAAGGTCAATTTTTTTACGTCGTTGAGAATTTCAGGACTGTAAAAATATAAATAGGCTAACAAGAAAAACATGAGCGCAAACACGAGCAATCCGCGGCCGACGAACGGAAGAATCCACGTAATACCGCCTTCGAGATTGCGTTTTTCAGCCCACGTGGACTCTAAAGACAGCAATTGTTGATGAATACCCGGCGTGATGGTCTCGTTTTTCCGAACGATCACGTCTCCGGCCAGCACGAATCCGTACGTTTGCGGAACGCTGTTCGAAACGTCTTTTTTTCGTCTTTTCGTTTCTTCGGGATTCGCCGCGATATTCGGCATGATGAAATGAGAAAGGATTTCATAGCTGAGGCTGATCAATTTGGGATCGGTATAATAATTCTTCAGTAAATCCTGCGTACGGTACATGGCCTCATCAAGGTCATTGACGTTCTTAATAAATTCTGTTGTTTCCTGCTGACCCTCGCGAATATTGATCGGAGAAATCGGGCTTTTAAAACTATTTTTATTGACGTCAATGATCCCCAGCGCGAATTGATCCGACAAAATGACGCTTAGATCTTTCGCAAACTCGCTGAATTGAGACCCGGTCAGAGTCTTACCGATGGTGACTTTACGTAATAATCTTGCGGTGTCCTTTTTGGAAGGCTTGATGATCGAGTTATCCGGATTCAGCGGGTCTTTGTTAATCAAGGGCTGCCAGCGGTCTTCAATGATGTTCAATCCGTATTTTTTGTTGATCGCAGTTTTCAATGAGTCGTACGATTGCGGAACGTACGTTTGCAATTTTCCTTCCGTATCGGTGTATCCAAAAGGTTTGGCCGTGTGGCGTAATTGGTATAGATTACCGGCCAATTCATCAAGATTGGCCATTTGAGATTTTACCGCGTTCGGGTTTTTATCGAAGACCGGTGCGATCAGACTCTCCGCTTCTTTGCGGTCTGCGTCCAACTGCTCGTGGCTTTTGTAAACGGGAAACGTAAACGGCGCTCGCACTTCGTCGGGCGAAATAGTTCCGACTTTATATTCGCTGTAGCGCGTAAATTCACTGCCCGGGAAGAGCAAGACGCACCCGATGATCCACGCGCTGATAATCAGCACCTTGAGGGCAAAATTTTTCTTACCCAAAATATATTTGGCAAAAAGAATAGGGGATTTCTTCAGGAGCACAAGGGCTGTATGCGTTCGAGTTCTCACACCGTTACTTTATTGTTGATGCCGGCGACCTTGGCCAATGATCTAATTGCTTTGGGCGTCTGCAAGGATTCATCGCTTTTTTTCCCGCTAGGGCATTTCCCTCAGAATCTCTCTGGCAATAACGAGTCGCTGAATTTCCGACGTGCCTTCGCCGATCTCGCAAACTTTGGCGTCGCGGAAAAAACGTTCGACCGGATAGGCGTCGGTATAACCGTTGCCGCCGAGGATCTGCACGGCTTTGATGCAGGTCTGCATCGCGAGCTCAGACGTTTGCAATTTGGCCATCGCCGCCTCTTTGGTGAAGGGGGCGCCCGCGTCTTTCTTGCGCGCGGCGTGGAGCGTCAAATGCCAGCCGCATTCGATACCCAACGCCATGTCGGCCAGATAAAATTGAATCGCCTGATTTTCAGAAATCGGGCGGTCGAATTGCTCGCGTATTTTCGAATATTTCAAGGCCTGTTCATACGCCCCGATGGCAATGCCGAGCGACAACGCGGCCATACCGACCCGTCCGCCATCCAGCACTTTCAGAAAGCCTTTGAACCCTTCGCCTTCATTGCCTAACAGGTTTTCTTTGGGCACGATCATGTTTTCAAAATGCAGCATACGTGTATCTGAAGCGCGCCACCCCATTTTATTTTCTTTTTTCCCGACGCTAAATCCCGGAAATGATTTTTCAACGATAAACGAACTGATTCCGCGTTTGCCTTTGGTTCTGTCCGTCACCGCCGTGACGACGAGCACATCCGCGTATCCGGCATTCGTGATGAAAATCTTTGAGCCGTTGATCAGGTAGTGATCCCCGCGCAATTCCGCCGTGGTCTTGGTTCCGGCAGCGTCGCTGCCCGCACCCGGTTCGGTCAGGCCGAAGGACGCGATCTTTTCACCCTTGGCGAGCGGCGTTAAGTATTTTCTCTTTTGCTCTTCGCTTCCGAAGAGCCATATGGGACCGCAGCCAATGCCCAAATGCGCGCCTACCGTGATGCCGTGGGAGGCGCAGATTTTCGACAATTCAATGATCGCCAAACATGAGGCAACGGAAGTTAAACCTAACCCTCCGTATTCTTTGGGAAAAGGAATTCCAAACCAGCCGAACGCCGCCATTTTCCTTACGTTCTCGGCAGGAAATTCGGATTTCTTATCAAGGTCTGCTGCGACCGGTGCGATCTCCTTTTCCGCAAATTCTCTGACCTGCCGACGCAGATCGGCTTCGGCTGAGGTAAATTCAAAAGGCAAATACAAATTGATTCCTTTAGTCCTTTAGCCCAATAATCCTAAATCGCTGTTAATATAGGCATCGCGGCCGCGATAATCAAGAGACGAATGGGCGGGATTATGTTGATCGATTCAGGTTTTCAAAATGCAAGTCGGTAAACTCCAGCAGCGAGCCCAATTGCAAATCAGCGGCGCCAAAGCGCGCGTTGCCGCGCCAGTGGCTTTCCGGTACGACCACGGTTTTCATACCTGCGGCATGAGCGGAAATCAATCCGTTATACGAATCTTCAAATGCAATGCAGTCGGACGGCACAACATTCAATTTTTGTGCGGTCGTGATAAACACGGCCGGATCGGGCTTTCCCAAGGCCTCATTCTCGGCAGAATGCGCCACGTCAAAGTAATCTCTTAGATTCAATTTTTGTAAAACCAGGTCTATGAGGCGCGCGGCGGAGGAGGTGGCCAGCCCGACGGGCATATTTTTTTTCCTAAAAAAACTCAAAATATAGTCAACGCCTTCGAGGGGCTCGCCTTTTTTAACGATCAGCTTTCCGACCGTATCTATGATCTCATTTTCGAGTTGTTCGCATGACACGGAATCCCAGGGCTTGAATTTGTACCAATGCGCGACGACTTCGTTAATGCGAAGACCCATCGTACGGATGCACATCTCATCGGTGAGGTCTATTCCGACTTTGGGAAAAGCGGTTTTCAATGCTTCGCGCCAGAAGGGCTCGGAATCGATCAGCAAACCGTCCATATCGAATATAACCGCCCTAATCATCGGGATTACCGTTCATTTTAATCTGCCGCGTACCTTCACGTCTGCCAAAATCTCCATCGCGCTGGGAAGTTTACGACTGGCGCCCGCATCGTCAATATAGACCGATCCGATCTGGGAACAGGCTATGAGCGCTTCCGTGTTGAGTTTACGATTTCGTTTACCTATGGCAATGACCGCATGGTACATCGCTTCGCGTGCGCAGCTGGGCGCGTTCTGCAGCTCGTGAGCCATCGTATACAGCTGATCGGTAAACTCTCCGTCGGGTATGTCCAGGTCGTTCTGTGCAAGGAATTTCATCACCAGAAAGCCGCACTGTTTGACGTATTCTTCATTGGAGGGGATCCATTTTAACATTTTCAATTTGGCGAAAGGCGTCTTCATGACGACGTTCGATACAAAAGCCTCGCCGACAAGGTCACACGTGATGTCTTTGAGCCATGTATCCAATTGGAGTTCCGTTACGGCAGCCGGATCGGCGATCATCGCGGCCAAAATCTGCGCATCAATATTTTTTGAATTCCAAAGCTCAAGCGCCAACACATTATCGGTGCCAACCTTTTTCTTTATTTTGCTCAGATTCGCGGCGCTCACACCGAAACAATTTTCACCGCCTTGGCGCTGCCGATATTTTTGGCGAAGGTTCTCTTTGCCCAACCTTCCTAATTCATCCATCGCTTCAGAATAATTCATTTATTCTCAAAGGTTTTTCTCATGGCCGGCATCCATCGAGGCACCCGTTTGCAATAATCTTCGTAGGAAGAGCCGAATTTCTTTTTCAGTGCGGATTCCTCATAAAAAACCACAAACGAATGGAAGCAAAGCGCAATAATCAGAGCATATCCGAGCAAAGTCATTGAAGAAAAAAGAATGGATTCGCCGCACAGCGTGAGCAATATTCCCACATACATCGGGTTTCTGACTATTTGGTATAGGCGACCGGCAACAAGTTTTTTGGGCGGGTCCAGCGGAGCCGGCGTGCCGTGCCCGGCAAAAGCAAAATCCCATGCGCACATTAGGTAACACGAAACTCCAAATGCGATAGGGATCAATCCGACAAGCCCCACGCCCGCCATCGCCTCTGAAAGAAGATGCCCATCCCGTTTCAGCATCCAATAAGGAAAATAAAATACGGCAGAGGCAGGAACGACAACCGTGAAAATGAGTGTTTTGATAAAGGCGGCCATTCGACAATATCGGTAAATTGATAGGGCAGGCTAAACCTGCGGATAGATTTTTTTCAGGCAGTCGGGGCACAGGCCATGAGTGAATTCCGCTTCGGAATGCTCACGTATGTAGTTTTCGATCTGGTTCCAATATCCGCCGTCGTCCCGAATCTTCTTGCAGGAAGCACAAATAGGCAGCAGACCCTTGAGCGTCTTAACGTTGGTCATCTCAACCTGTAAGTCCAGGATCAGTTTTTCCCGTTCGAGTTCCGCCCGGTCCAGTTTTTCCAGTAAATTGAGAAAGGCGTATGTCATTGTGGGCGCGAGTATAAAGGGAAGCATCGACGACATCACCATCGCATACGCCAGGTCTCTCAGATCCAGCAGGAGCCAAACCGTCAACGATGCGGAAGCGGAAAAGCCCATGGATAGAAGCGTGATGACGATCATCAATCGCGTGCTGCCAATCTTACGTAGCATCGTTCGAATTAACACGAGTATCCTCCGGGTTCAATATGAATAATTTATACAAAATGTGCAAGGGAGTCTTCTGCAAGCGTATATCAGGAAGCCACGACAAGGAAACGCAAATGGAATGACGGTTGCGGCCTGCTCCCGGGCCGAAATGATCCACGGATTATTTGGCTGGATTTTTAAAACATTGATCTACGATGGCCGGGCCGGCCGGCAAGCCTGTCGATGCTTGGCCATCAACGTTGTTACGGCTTTGGTTGACGAGCCGTGAGCACTGCATTTTTAGAATGGTATTATCGTACGAATGTACTTTTGACCCTGTCGGAAGTCATGAAATATGAAGTCCAGACCAGGAACCAGATCGCGCCTGCAAGAAATTCTCTCATCCGGAATTCGCCCGCGCCATGCCGGAGTTGATCGGGAATCCACTGAGTGGCCGTTCCGTTCACCGCAATAAAAATCAGGTTGAATAAAAAGAGAATGATCACCATAACGGGCGCCAGTTTCTTTTTCTGAAAAAAATAAAAAGGCACGATCACCGAATAAACAAAAAACAAGCCCGTGATAATGAATTCAAGATTGGCAAACCATGATGGTATCAGAACGGATGCGGGAAGGGAAACGGTCATAAATACAAATGCAATCCGAATAGGATTGAGAATGAGCAGCAGGCCGACAAACATCAAGGCGCCGCCGATTCGATCGTGCAGGGTTTGCGTCGCTTCCATCATTGTACTCCTTTCTGAATAAGCTTTTATAAGTAAGCTTAAATCCAAAAATGAGAATTGTCAATGACGAATGTCATGATTCGGGGCCATTCATCGGCGCAGCAGGACTTCATATTGATACGTCAATTTTTTCACTTCGCCGGCTTTGACTGGGATTTCCCACGTTACGTTATTTTCCGGGTTGATGGCGGAACCGATCTTGGCCGGTTGAATTATCTTCGGTTGATCCGTCGATGTAACGATCCTCCCGGTGACAGGGCGTGTGACGATGAGACGGATGTCTTTGCCCTTATAATTCTTGATGACAATTTCGCCGTTAATCGTCACGAGATCATAAGAATATCCATCCTTTTTGCGAACGTCTTCTTTTCGGCCGGATTCTTTTTCTTCATCGATGACATGGATGTCAGGCGACTGCGTGATCTTCACAAGGATCGAAGATTTCATGGGCGTGTAGCGCAAGATATCCTGGCCGAGGGGTTTGCCGTTTTGCAGCGTCAGCGCGCTGCCGGTCGTCCACGGGTTCTTGGATTGGTTTTCCAGTTTGATCGAATGCCAGACCTGAGAAGGTTCCTTTTTCTGCTGATTGTCGGAAGTTTCACCGCGCAGCGCATTCGGAAGTTCGGTCTCGTAAATATGTTGATAAGGGACGACCGCCGAAAAAATATTATATTGGGCACGCTCGCCTTTCTTCAGGGAAAGGTTTGCCAGGTCATAAAAAAACAGATCTTCTTCCGCTTTACCTTCTACCGCGCGGAAATTAGCATAGGATTCAGATCCACCGCCGTCCGCTGACAATTCCATCGCTGCCATATTGCTCATCGACTGAGCAGGATAGTTGGTGTAACTGTATTGATTGCGATTGCCTTCGAGGGCATTGAGAAATTGGCCGATCGTTTCACGTGTGGTGAGCGGTGAAGAAGCATTAACGTATTTGAAATGCGGGAACCCAACAACAAAATTCAAATTCGCTTGTTCGAAATCCTGGGCGTCATTTACCACGGTTGCGGCTAATACTATTTGCGCGTTCTTGTCATCCATGAGGTCTATGCGGTAACTGGGCGTCCATCCGAGCTGCTGTTGGAAATAGATCATCTGAAAATTTGATTCCGATTTACTGCTGTTCGTTTTGACCTTGAGGGACAAGTGTTTTGTCGTATCTTCAACTTGCGGGTTATAGCCGTCCGGAAATTCGATTCGGCTGGAATAATAAGCGAGCGATAGGATCACAGCCTGGCCTCCTATTCTCAGAGTCACCAGGGATCGATCCAGAGTGCCGCTGACCGATTCCAGGACACCTGTGAGCGGAGTTTGTTTTTCGTCCGCCAGATGCCAAACGATCTTTTTCCCGATATTCGCCCGGAGTGCATCGAGCGCATTTTCGGATGTTTTCTTTTCCGTGGCGGTTTCCGTAACGGATTTAATTTCATCAATCGTCACGTTCTTATCCGTCGACGCGATCCACAGCGTTCCGAAACTGCTCTGAGGGACCGGGCTGATCGTACATTCGCCCTGAGTCAATTTCAAACTGCCTTCGGCAACAAAAAATGCCGTTCCGTTCTTGAACACATCCACTTTTTTGATTTTAAGAGTATTGGTCTGCGCCGAGGCAAGCGAAGCGAGCGTGAGGAAAAGGAGAAGTTTTTTCATAACATGACTCCGGTTTGATAAGGTAGGTATGACTGTAAGATAATGAAAAAAATTCGGGAAATAAAACAACTTATTCAAGAAGGGAATCGAACTCAAACCGGTACCGGGTTTTTCGTCGGCTTGTAATTGTGAAAAGAATTCTTTAGTATGAATGCTACCAATAGAAGGGGAACATGAAAATACTACTCACCGGCGCGAATGGCTATATTGGACGCCGATTGTTACCGGTCCTCGTGCAACAAGGCCACGAAGTAATCTGTGCCGTACGCGATCCGTCCCGTCTGCATCTGCCTTCCGATCTGGCCCAAAAAGTTACGACGGCCGTGTGCGACATGACAAAGCGTGAAACGCTGGCTAATCTGCCTTCCGGCATCGAAGCAGCCTATTATCTCATTCATTCCATGACACAGTCTTCGGAGGATTTCAAAGGTCTCGAAGAGACGTCGGCAAAGAATTTTTCAGCGTGGGCCAGAACTTCCGGCGCCAAACAAATTATCTTTCTGGGAGGCATTGCCAACGATACCGATCTTTCACATCATTTGAAATCACGCCTGGGCGTAGAGGATTTGTTACGAGAATCAGGAGTTCCGCTGACCGTACTTCGTGCCGCCATTATTATCGGTTCGGGCAGCGCGTCGTTTGAAATCATAAGAGACCTGGTTGAAAAACTGCCGGTCATGATCGCGCCGCGCTGGCTCAACACACGCTGTCAGCCGATTGCGATTCGTGACGTCATTCGTTATCTCAATTCCGTTTTACTTCACCCGAGCGCCAGGGATCGCATTTTCGATATCGGCGGGGCAGACATTATAACTTACAGAGAGATGCTGCTGGGGTTTGCCAAAATCAGAAAGTATCACCGTACTATCTTAACCGTTCCCGTGCTGACGCCGCGGCTGTCTTCTTACTGGCTTTATTTTGTCACGTCAACTTCTTTTTCATTGGCAAAATCGCTTGTGGACAGTATGAAAAACGAAGTGATCTGCAAAGTCGGCGACATAAGATCCGTCGATGCCAATCCTTGCAGCTCGTACGAGGAGGCGATTCAACGATCATTTTCACAAATAGAACAGAACGATGTGATATCCAGTTGGACGGATGCGTTGTCGAGCGAAGGTTTTTCCCCGGCTTTTAAAGATTACGTTCAGGTGCCGCAATTTGGATGCATGGTTGACGAAAGAAAAATTAAAGTGTCGGACGCCGAATACGTTTTGGACCATATCTGGCAAATCGGCGGTACGCGCGGCTGGTACTATTTGAATTGGCTTTGGGTCATCCGCGGTTTCATCGATAAAATGTTCGGCGGAGTAGGGTTACGTCGAGGACGGCGAGATCCGCAGCATCTGCAAACCGGGGATGCCCTCGATTTTTGGCGCGTGATCCTGGCCGATCGGCAGAATCAGCGGCTTCTATTGTACGCGGAAATGAAATTGCCCGGCGAGGCGTGGCTGGAGTTCAAGATTCATGATTCGGAACTCATTCAACGTGCGACGTTTCGCCCGCGGGGAGTCTTGGGGAGACTATATTGGTATGGCGTATATCCGCTTCACGTAATGATCTTCCGGGGAATGCTGAAGCGAATAGCTTCAACCGGGAATTGAAACGCATCCCTCTACAATCCTGCCAGTTTTTTCTGAATCAACCTCTTCTCCGCATTCGAATTCGTCAATTCCAAAGCTGTATCCAGATGCTGCTTTGCCTTGTGTGTTTGACCCGACCGTGAATACAAATCGCCCAGCGTGGAATGATACAAATAATAGGCATCCAGTTCATTTAGCGATTGTAATTCTTTAATGCCTTTCGACGGTCCATCGACTTGAGCCACGACGATGGCGTGATTCAGTTTGGCGATCGGCGAGGGATTTATGGAAATTAAATTATCATATAATTTCAGAATTTCATTCCAATCGGTCTCATTAAAGTTTTTCGCCAGGCAATGACACGCCCCAATCGCCGCTTCCAGATGATATTCGCTGACGTTGCTTCCGGAAGCCGCCCGATTCCGCTCTGTCTACCGCTGTTTCATTTCGTCACTTTCGGGTTGTTGGTGCTGATGATTGGCATAATTATGTTTTTCATAGCTTAACTCTGCTTGATGATTGGTCAATTTGTGAATTCATATTAAGGACGAACGAAGGCGGGGAATTAGGACACTCACCTCATCGATTGGAAACATGGGTGTCAAGAAAGATCCTGTCGTCAAATGTCCGGCTCAGCCGGTAGGCCGCATACGCAAAGAATGGCGCCGCCGCAACGTCGATAGAATAGTGGACATGCTGAAGCAATACACAGCATGCGACCAGGATCGCGGCCGTCAGGAAAATAGATTTGAATATCTTAGTTTGGGACGTGAGGAAGAATAAGAAAAGCGTGGCAGTGTGGCCGGAGAAAAACAGGTCGCGCGTGAGCTGGCGCGAATCGCCGAAAAATTCCACGAAAGGATCGCGCAGGGGAAACGGCGTCGGAGGCGGATCGAGAGCGAGCAGGAACATCATAAGCATACGGATCCAGATCATAATGATATAGGCGTGTACGCTGATGCGGAGCGCGGGCTTGTTCCTCCACAGGCTGACGACCATCAGTATGATCCCGCCGTATACCAGCAGAAATATGAACCCGTTCACATTCTGCGCGGAGAACAGGCTCAGAATCGGATCGTCAAGAATAACCCCGGCGCGCCTCTCGACAAATCCTACAAAATGGTTGAAGATGAACAGCGTGAGAGCGAGGCCGATGACCGTGATAAGCCAGACGAGCCCGGATTGAAGTTGCTTCATATCAGGTGAAGGATAAATGGATATTTCGAATCCGGAAGTTAGCTAATTTTTATTTCAACTCCAAGATTAATAGAACCGGAATCTCTTCACACCCGCTTCAAAATAATAATAGAAACGTCATCACTGGCGCGTGCCTCGCTCACAAATATATCGAGCTCATGGACGATCTTTTCACCCATTTTTTCAGCGGACAGGTTTCTTGTGCGTGACAAAAGCCGGGAAACGCGCTCGCCGCCGAAGAACTCGCCCTGTTCGTTTCGTGCTTCGGTGAGACCATCGGAATAGGCGAACAGGATCTCACCGCGTTCAAGGTTTTGCGCGTATTCCGTGTACCGGGATCCTCCTGAAAGGCCGAGCGCCAATTCGCCCTTGGCGAGTTCCCGGCTTCCTTCGGCAGTGACCAGGATTGGCGGATGATGTCCCGCATTGACATACCGGACCTGACCGTAGTCGGGTTGAATCTCCAGATATAGCATCGAAGAAAAAATATTCGGCAGGCTGTCCCTCTGAAAAATCGAGTTGACCTTGGAGCAGAGTTCAGCGAGTGAATCGTAATCGGAAGCCAGTGCGCGCAGGGTCGCCTGCAACTTGGTCGTGAGCAAGGCCGCGCGGAGTCCCTTTCCGGCGACATCGGCCATGGCTAAGCCCATACGATTTTCCCGGATGCGGAGGAAATCGATCAGATCGCCGCCAACTTCATTTGCCGGGCGCGTGAAAAGCCAGAGAGACCAGCCGGGAACGTCGGGTGACGTCTCAGGCATCAAGGCTTGCTGAATTTTTCTCCCGGCCTCCAGCTCGTCGTGGGCCAGTAATTTGTCTTTTAATTCAAGCAGCAGAACGAATAAAATCAAAATCGCCCCAACGGCTCCGCTGTCCGTCCCGATTTGAGTGCCATTGAATTGTATACTAATGCCGATCATACTGAAATAAATTCCAAAGACGATAATGATGCGCCGCAGCGGCGAGAGCTTGAAGAACATACTCTTCAAAAGCCACCAGACGAAATACCACCAGCGCTTGTACCACGGCATCTGCAGCAGACGGGATTGTTGCTTCGCGTCAAAATAGAATCCGTGCACGTCGCTGTATTCCCTGCGCAGGTTCCGGAATACGTCGCCGCGCCTGAAGTCCTGGCCAAGGGTGTGAAAGATTCCGGGTTCTTTTTTCTTTTCTGAGTCGTTCATAAGTTTCGGATAAGACTAAAAAATCATACCTATCATACGCATCTTTTCTGAGATTGTTTAGCGAAAAATGCATTTCAGCCCGCTTTCCTTTTATAAACGTAAAATATTTTAGTTTCTTGAAAAATAATCAGGAATGTGTAGATTGGTGTATGAGTCACGACGATTCCTTAAAGCACTTTCATCCTGGCGTATCTAACTGGTTTACGAAAGAATTTGCCCGCGCGACGGAAATCCAGTCGCTGGCCTGGCCTGCGATCAAAGAGAAGCAGAATGTCCTGATCGCCGCGCCGACGGGCAGCGGTAAGACCCTTGCGGCATTTCTCTCTGCCATCGACGATTTGATCCGGCTTGGCCTCGACGGGGGCCTGGCCGAACAAACACACGTGGTCTATGTATCGCCGCTCAAAGCGTTGAGTAATGATATCGAGCGGAATCTCCAGAGGCCTCTTACGGGCATACTCGAAGAATTGAAAAACCTGTCCTTACCGGAAGTTCCGCTGCGCGTTCAAGTACGGACGGGCGACACTCCTGCATCCGAGCGCACGGCGATGACCAAACATCCGCCGCATATTTTAGTAACCACTCCGGAATCATTGTTCCTGCTCGTCACCAGCGACAGCGGGCGAAAAATGCTTGCGCACGTGCACACGTTGATCGTAGATGAAATTCATGCGCTGGTCCGCGATAAGCGGGGTTCGCATCTAGCCCTTTCCATCGAACGCCTGCAGGCATTGACGGACCATCCGCTCGTTCGCGTAGGCATTTCTGCAACGCAGAAGCCGATCGAGGACATCGCGCGGTTTTTGGTAGGAGGTCATTCCGAACGCAGTAAGGAATCCCCTGAATGGAAGCACTCCGATGAACAAGAGGATCCTTCGCCGGCCCGACAGGCCCGATCTTCTCAGGATGACACGCGGATCAACTGCACTATCATTGATGCCGGGCATAGACGGAACCTGGATCTGTCGATCGAAGTTCCGCGCTCTCCGCTCACCGCGGTCATGGCAAGCGAAGTGTGGACGGAAATTCATGAACGCCTGATCGCGCTGATCCACGAACATCAAACAACTCTGATCTTTGTCAATACGCGCCGGCTTGCGGAACGGCTGTCCCATTTTCTCGCGGAGCAGCTGGGTTCGGATATTGTTCGCGCGCATCATGGAAGCATGTCGAAGGAATTAAGGTTCGACGCGGAACAACGCCTGAAAGCGGGATCGCTGCGCGCTTTAGTGGCAACGGCTTCGCTGGAACTCGGGATCGACATCGGTTCGGTGGACCTCGTCTGCCAGATCAGTTCTCCGCGGTCCATCGCGACATTCCTGCAGCGGGTCGGACGCAGCGGACATTCCATTACGGGCACGCCGAAAGGGAAACTATTTCCTCTCACACGCGACGAACTCGTAGAATGCTGCGCCTTGTTCGACGCCGTGCGGCGCGGTGAATTGGACCGTATCGTCATTCCGGAAAAACCGATCGACATTCTTGCCCAGCAGATCGTTGCGGAAGTTTCCGCGCGTGAATACACCGAAGATGAAATGTTTGCATTGGTTTCCCGCGCTTATCCTTATCGAAATTTAACCCGCAGGGAATTTGACGAGGTCATTGAGATGCTGGGCGACGGATTCACGACCCGCCGGGGTAAACGCGGCGCCTATCTGCACCATGACACAGTCAATCAGCGGCTGCGGGCACGCCGCGGGGCAAGGCTTTCTGCGATCACATCGGGCGGTGCTATCCCCGATGCGTTCGATTATGACGTGATCATGGAACCGACGAATACGTTTATCGGAACTCTCAATGAAGATTTTGCCATAGAGAGTTCGGCCGGAGATATTTTTCAATTAGGAAATAATTCGTGGAAGATCTTGCGTGTAGAGAACGGAAAGGTACGCGTCGCAGACGCCGGACATGCTTCGCCCACGATCCCATTCTGGCTCGGCGAGGCTCCGGGAAGAACGGTCGAATTGTCTTTTGCCGTCTCGAGACTGAGGGAGGGGATCTCGAAGAGGTTAGGCGATTGGGAGCGCAGCGAAGAATCCCAAATACTCACGCAAGAAAAAAAAGCAGGCGATTTTTCGTCGGCCCGACCTGTGGGCACTCCTCAGAATGACAGTTTGTGGAAACAGTCCGCACTTGATTGGCTTGTCAACGAGGTTGGTATCGAAGCGTCCGCAGCGGATCAGGCGGTCATTTACCTGGCAACGGGACAGGCGGCATTGGAAGTGATGCCTACGCAAACAACGATCGTATTGGAAAGATTCTTCGACGAAGCAGGCGACATGCACGTAGTCATTCATTCACCGTACGGGAACCGTATGAATCGCGCGTGGGGACTCAGTTTACGCAAAAGGTTCTGCCGTAAATTCAATTTTGAACTTCAGGCCGCCGCCACCGAAGATGCTATTGTGCTTTCTCTCGGTTCGACGCATAGTTTTCCCGTAGAGGAAGTGTTCACTTATCTCAATTCCAAAACCGTTCGTGATATTTTAGTGCAGGCCGTGTTTGATTCGCCGATGTTTGAGGTGCGCTGGCGGTGGAATGCAACGCGGTCGCTGGCACTCTTACGAAGGCGCAACGGAAAAAAGATTCCGGCAAATCTTCAGCGTATGAACGCCCAGGATTTGGTCGCGTTGATTTTTCCTGATCAGCTGGCGTGTCTTGAAAATATTGCGGGCGACAGGGAGGTGCCCGATCATCCGCTGGTCAGACAAACTATTCAGGATTGTTTGTACGAAGCCATGGCCGTTGAGGCATTGGAACAATTACTCAGAAGAATGGAAGCCGGGGATGTTCAACTTATCGCCAAGGATTTACGTGAGCCTTCTGTATTGGCGCAGGAAATATTAAACGCCCGGCCGTATGCCTTTTTAGATGATGCGCCGCTGGAAGAACGGCGAACCCGTGCCGTAGCGAATCGACGATGGCTCGATCCGTCGGAAGCAAAAGATCTTGGAAAACTGGATGAAGCGGCCATTGAAGCAGTCAAAATGCAGGCCTGGCCTGAAGCGGAGAACAAAGATGAATTGCACGATGCGCTGGTAATGCTCGGGTTTTTGGCTTCGGAAGAAATCGAAGCCAATCCGGAGTGGAGAATATTTTTTAGTGAATTGGTTGCTGATCGCCGCGCGAGCGTACTAAAGCATCATGACCACGCGCTCTGCATTGCGGTGGAACGCCTGCCGCAATGGAAAGCGATACTTGATACGTATTCTCTGAGCCCGGAACTCGAGATTCCGGGGAAACTTCTCAACCAAATTTGGACCAAAGAAAGAGCATTGGTCGAGATCGTGCGCGGAAGACTGGAAGGGCTTGGACCGGTGCGCGCGATTCGCATAGCCGATTCGAGCGGGATTCCCATCAGCGAAATCGCCCAGGCTTTGACCGCATTGGAAGTAGAGGGATTCGCGTTCCAGGGCAAATTCACTCCGCATCAGCTGGAAACCGAATGGTGCGAACGACGATTGCTGGCGCGGATACACAGGTATACGCTGGAAAAACTTCGAAAAGAAATTGAGGCAGTCTCGCCGGCAGATTTCATGCGTTTTTTGTTTGCGTGGCACCGCGTCGAGCCCGGACAAAAACCGGAAGGGCAGGAGGCGCTGCAAGTGGTGCTGAATCAGCTTGAAGGATTCGAAGCGCCGGCGGCCGCGTGGGAAGGCGACCTCTTGCCTGCGCGTCTCGCGGATTATGATTTCAGTTGGCTCGACCTATCCTGTATGTCCGGAAAAACCGCGTGGGGAAGATTTCGTGTTTCCAGCTCATCGCAGGCAAAACCGGGCGGACCCGTCAAATCCACACCCATCATGCTCGTGAAGCGAGCCAATCTGGACCTGTGGAGAGATTCAAGCGGAAACGAAATTAGCCGCGGTCAGTTATCCCATCCCGCACAGGCCATTTTTGAATATCTTCAAAATCACGGCGCCTCCTTTTTTGCTGAGATGATAAAAGGAGCCAATTTACTTAGTGGGCAAGCGGAAGAAGGCGTTGCAGAATTGGTGGCGGCGGGACTGATCACAGCCGATAGCTTTTCGGGCCTCCGCGCTCTGTTAGTTCCGGCGAAATACAAATTGCCGGGTGATGCCCAACGCCGCCCGCATAGGAATCCGTTCCGGATGGACCAGGCGGGGAGATGGAGTCTACTTTCGAATGATGGCGGCTCCCGTTCTCCCGAGGCGGCTGTTCCGCCGCCGGCTGGCTATGACGGGAACGAATTTATCGCACGCGTTTTACTGCGGCGTTACGGAGTGGTATTCAGAAAGATTTCCGAGAGCGAGAATATTTCTCCGCCCTGGCGGGAATTGGCCCGCGTTTATCGGCGGATGGAGGCGCGCGGAGAAATTCGCGGCGGACGATTTGTAGACGGCGTTTGGGGTGAGCAATTTGCCCTGCCGGAAGCCTTAACGAAATTGCGTACGATCCGCAAAGAACAAAAGAACGGAACGCTGATTTCGATCAGCGCTGTGGATCCTCTGAATCTCGAGGGTATTCTGACGCCGGGTAAAAGAGTGCCGGCTTTTACGAACAACCGCATCTTGTATCGAGATGGCGTTCCCGTCGCTGTGTTTGAAGGCGGCGAAGTTAACTTTTTGAGTGACAAGGACGAAGGCGAAAAATGGAAGTGGCAGAACGTATTGATTCAAAAAACGATTCCGCCGAAATTACGCGCTTATTTGGGGAAGGGTATTGCCTAAGCAGTGGGTTGATAAAGTTCTCGTGACGTAAGAAGGTTAACAAAGCTGTTAACCTTTTTGTTTTTGAACCGTCTTACTTATAATGGAATCATAACATAGGAGGCGATTATGAATCTTGACGAAATCATTCTTTTTCCGGCTTTGTTTGCTTTGATCGGATGGGTCCTGTGGCTCTGGATGAAAAGATTCCAGGCGCTACAGCAAGAACGTATGAAACAATTAGAGATTCAGCTTGAACTGGCCAGGAAATTCTCTGCCAGCAATGAATTCATTGAGTTCGTTCAAAGCGAGCAAGGAAAACAGGTTTTTAGTCAGACCGAAATGAAACCCCAATTGAAAGTGCTTCGTTTTCTGACCGCATCGGTTATACTCATTCTGGTTGGCGCCGGAATGCTGATCAACGGCTACTCTTATCACAATGAAACGGACTTAAATTTTGTTAACAAAGCCCGGGATCTTTATTACTGGGGCAGTATGGCCATCGCAATCGGATCAGGGCTGTTAATCAACGCCGGGATAACGCTTCGATTGGCAAGAAAATGGAACCTCTTCAACGGTCGCGGGCAAACGGCGCATGGATGATCCGGAATTCAAACTTTTTTACGAAACCCATGCTAAGCGCTTATGGGCTTACGTGTATCGCCTTACGAAAGACAGCGCTCTGTCCGATGATATCGTCCAGGAAAGCTTTATCCGGTTTTTGAATCGGGACCTGGGCTTTCTCACGGAATCGCAGAAGAAGTCTTACGTGTATCAAACGGCAACGAATATGTTTAAGGATCATTTGAGAAAAAATAAGAAGACGATTTCATGGGTCGATGTGGACGACAGGTCGGCGCCGTCTGTAGTGCCGACGGAAAACATGGATTTCGAGAAAGCCTTTGATCAATTGCCAACACAACATCGATCTCTTTTATGGATGGCGTACGCAGAACATTACAGTCATGAGGAAATCGCTGAGATATTGAAAATTAAAACTCATAGCGTAAAAGTTCTGTTATTTCGGGCAAAAAAACGAATGAGCGGAATTTTGAAGGAACTAGGAATTACAGGAGAAATATAAAATGATACCTTGCGAGCATGAAACAGAAATTGTGCAAGCGTTGGCCGCCGGCGAATGGAGTGACCATGTACGACAACATACCGAAGGATGCGAATCTTGCCGTCTTACGGTCAGTCTTTTTTCAGCAATGAAAAGCTTGTCGCGCCAAACCGAGACAAAACCCTCACTTCCATATTACCGTTGGATATTGGTCCAGGCACGCATGCAAAGAGAAAGTGCTTTGCACAAAAAGCTTCAACGCATTTCATTATGGGCGGTTGGCGCAACGATAGCAGCTTCTGTACTTATCATAACCGGGTTGTTTTCCACACAAGGATACTCTCCGGCTTCGATCATGAGACATTTGACACGTACGGATATTTCTATGATCTGGATATGGACTGCGTTGTGGTTCATTTCGGAGTTTCAATTGCGGACTCTTTTTAAACCAAAATTACAATAGGCGTATATGAAAAAATTAGGGTTGCTTTGCTTTCTCTTCCTGGCTTGCAACAGCGAACAAAAAGCCGATCTGACGTACGACACATCTGTAACGAATCCGGCATACAGTACCGAGCGCCCAAAGGTGCTGTTCGATGAAGCGCATAATAATTTCCATACAGCAGACGGGCGCTACAAGCCTTTTGCTGACCTGATGCGTCATGACGGATATGTGATCGAGCCGAATAAAGAACCGTTTACAAAAGCGTCCCTGGCCGGGTGTTCCGTTTTAGTGATCTCCAATGCAAAAGGAAAAGTTGAAAAATATCTTTCCGCGTTCGATGAATCCGAATGTGACGCAGTTCGCGATTGGGTGGAATATGGAGGCGCATTGTTCCTTATAGCAGACCACTATCCGATGGGATCGGCCGCCCAGCCCTTGGCGATTCGCTTCGGTGTAACTATGGGCAACGGCTATGTCGCGGATTCGATGCATTATGAAGGCAATTCAAAATTTAGAGATCAATTGGTTTTCAGTAGAGATAATAAACTTCTGAGATCACACCCGATCATGGAAGGAAGAAACGCGGCTGAAAAAATTCAGAGAGTAGTTGTCTTTACCGGCCAATCTTTGAAAGGGCCTGCGGAAGCTCGCGTGCTGCTGGAGTTGAGTTTATCTGCTATGGAGACTTTACCGGATTCGATCTGGAAAGCAGACGGAGAAACCTATACACGATTTCAGGGTCCGTTCTCTATTAAGGACGGAAGCATGGGATTGGCGATTGATTTCGGCAAAGGCCGGGTCGTCGTTCTGGGTGAAGCAGCTTGCATGACCGCGCAAATAGATGATACTGGAAAGTTTGGAATGAACGTTCCGGGGAATGATAACCGGCAGTTCGCTCTAAATGTAATGCACTGGCTGTCGCGTAAGATCGAATAATAATTTCGATCATTTTTCGGTGGAAGGCAGAAAGGACTACAGAATATGCTTTCCTGTCGATCTCAAGGAAAACACGAATATGAAAGTTCTCTGGTTTGATGATACGGAAGATGTTGTCAAAAAAACCCAATGATGCTTAAGAAGGACAAGACAGGAAAAACATGTTTACTACAAATAATACCTCATGATCGGGCGCGACTTTGACCGGCGGGCCGCCTCCACGAATCCTGCCTTTTCAAACGATGAAGGAATTCCTGTCCATGCAAAGACATCGGGAATTTTATCACTGTAAGGAACGGCCGGATAAGCTTCTATGATCTTTGCCCCGTTTTGTCTGCAAAATTTTATCACACCCTTTAATAAATCCACGGAAATGCCTCTTCGACGGTAAGGCTTGGCGATGAAGAAACAGGTTACGGACCAAACCGGCTTATTATCAATAGGGGCGAGGACACGCGATTTATCCAGCCTCAGAAATACTTCCCTCGGCGCAACCGCGCACCAGCCGATGGCTTGGCCGTCATGATATGCGATCACTCCGGGAGGCCTTTGCTTTTCGACAATCTTCCGGATCGCCTTTTTATTGCCAAGCCCTTTTCGTTTTTCAAAATCGGCTTTATGTAATCGCCATGACATACACCAGCATCCGCCGCAGGCGCCGCGCTCACCAAATAAGCCTTCAAAATCTTTCCAACGTGATACATTTAAAGGAAGGCATTCGATTCTTAATGCCCCGGGGGACTTAGTCGATTTCATTGAGCTGATCAATCATGAGGTTTTGAGCGGGATCATGGAAATAAATATGCCGGAATTCATTCGTGTGAGGATCATATTCATAATCTTTTCCCCATGTCTGAAAATGTTCCGCAATTTCATGGACGGCATCCGTTCCGATTAAAAAAAAGGAAAACCCGTCCTTATGCGTGAGAACGGGTTTCCGGTTGATCCATTTTCGATTAATTAATAGGACCCATAGCGTGTAGCGGTCAAATCCTCGAAAGGATTGAATAATTTATTTCAGGCCACTTTCTGCATGGCGCCTTGCAATTTTGAAACCAGCTGCGCTTTTGGCACCGCGCCGACCACTTTATCAACCAGTTTTCCGTTGTTAAAGAATAAAATACTCGGGATGCTCATGATGCCGAATTTCGAAGCAACGCCGGGATTGGCATCGACATCAATTTTACATATTTTGGCCTGGCCCTCAAATTCATTCGCCATTTCTTCCACAACCGGTGCGATCATACGGCACGGCGCACACCACGTCGCCCAAAAGTCTATCATAACCGGGCGGTCGGATTTGATCACTTCATTTTCAAACGTATCGTCGGTAAGAATGATCGGGTGGCTCATAAGGCTTCTCTCCTTGTATAAATAATTAAAATAAATTTAGTTCTTGAATTGGCTGCCCGGGATGTATAACGTTCCTACCCATGATTTATTCCGCAACCGGCTGATCGCCGGAGACTTCCGCCGGTACGTGTTCAAGGCGGTGCCTTCCGAAAAGGACGAATGCCGTCATAATGATCATGCCGCAAACGACCGACGAGTCGGCGACGTTGAAAACCGGCCAGCGCTGCATGCCGACCACATCCGGAATATCGACGTCCACAAAGTCCACGACGCGTCCATACATCACGCGATCGATGAGATTACCCATGGCGCCTCCGAGGATCAGAGCCAGCGAAAGGCGGTAAATCCATCTTTCATGCCGCATCTTATAAATGTACCAAATCAACCCGATGGAAGCGACGACGGAAACGATCGAAAAAAACCACCGTCCCCAAAACGGATGACTTTCAAAAAACCGAATGCCGAACGCCATGCCGGGATTCTCTAAAAAGGTGAGTTGAACCGTGGTTCCGAAAACGGGAATGGAATCGTGAAGCACCATCCACTGTTTGACCATCCATTTTGTCACTTGATCGAAAACGACTACGCACAACGCGATCCAATATATCTTCAAAACAATTCCTTACGAATTTGAGAATTCCGATTGCTGAGAGTCTTTGTTTTTTACTTTTTCTAATTTCTTCTTGCAGTCCACATGGTACTTCGCAACGAGCACCACCTCCAGCCGTTCTTTTTCTATATCCTTATTGCAGATCATACATATACCGTAAGTGCCTTCGTCCACACGGTGCATCGCATCCGCTAACTCCGACAAATATTTATTCTCCCGCGCGGCGAGCAGGAACGTTTTTTCGCGGTCGTACGTGTCGCTGCCCTGATCCGCCATGTGGAACGCATACGCCGAATGATCGCCCGACGCGTCGCGGATAGTATCGTCAAGAAGAGTTTCTTTGATATAACCCATGTCTTTCAGAACTTTCGTCTGTTCCTCATGGATCAATTTCCTGAAATATTCCAGATCTTTTTTCTTCATAAACATTCCTTCTCGAAGATGTGAGATTAATGGTCGTTGTGAGTGCTTCTATCCTACCCTTTTTACGCTGATCGTGACGCTTTGGTCGTTAATTTCGACTTCTTTTGTGAATTCACCTTGTTCCACCGTGGCACGAATATCCGACGCCAGAGTTTCATTTAATATATACTGCCGCTGATTGGCAATGGCACTTGTTAATTTCTCGTTTCCGTTAAATGAGATCTGGATTCTTTCGATAACTTCAAATCCTGCGTCCTTGCGTAAATTCTGAACCCGATTGACAAATTCCCGCGCCAGGCCTTCTTCGATCAAGGGCGGCGTCAGGTGCGTATCGAGCGCGACGGTCAGGCCGCCATCCGATTGAACCGCCAAACCTTCTTTTTCTTCGTGGAGGATCTCAACTTCATTCCTGGTTATTTCAAATTCATGTCCGCCGACGTTGACTATGTGCTTACCGTGACGGGCGATAGCGTCAATCTCATTTTCTCCGAATGATTTGATCACCTGCGCGATCTGATTCACTTGCTGCCCGAATTTCGGACCCAGGGTCTTAAAATTCGGTTTTACCTTGCGATTCACGAGGCTGCCCGTGTCCGTGACAAATTCGATCGTTTTGACGTTCAATTCGCTTTTAATGATCTCCGAGAAATCGGTGATATGATTTCTTACGTCTGCGTCTTCCGTGACGGCAATGATCTTAGCCAGCGGCTGGCGAACCTTGAGTTCCTTCAATTCGCGCAGCGCACGTCCCAACTGTACGACGCGGCGCGGGGCGCTCATTTTTTCTTCCAGCGCTTTATCTTGTTTGGATACGTCCACGTCAGGAAATTCAGCCAGATGAACGCTTTCCGGACGATCTGCCCGGGTCAAGCGGCGGTATAATTTTTCCGCAAGAAAAGGGCAGAACGGGGCCATCAGCTTAGAGAGCGTCAATAAAATTTCAAATAACGTTTGATACGCGGCCGTCTTATCTTCACCGCGTTCGCCTTTCCAAAATCGGCGACGGGAAAGCCTAATATACCAATTGGACAAGTCTTGGTCAATGAATTCCTGAATTATTTTTCCCGCTTTCGTGGTGTCGTATTTCTCAAGCTGGGCTCGGACTTCTTCGACGGTCGTTTGTAAACGCGAAAGAACCCACCGGTCGAGCTCCGACCGCCCGGTGACCGGGATTTCCGGTTCCGAATTTTCGAATCCGTCAATATTGGCATATAATATGAAAAATTTATAGGTTTCGAGGAGGGGCCGAAAAAGTTTCCTTTTCATTTCAACGAGCCCTTCCACGTCAAACCGTTTGGGCAGCCAGATCGGCGTGTGCACCAGCAAATACCAGCGCACCACGTCCGCGCCAAACTGATCCAGCACGTCAAAAGGATTGACCACGTTGCCGAGCGACTTACTCATCTTCCGGCCTTGACCGTCCAGTACGAGTTCATTGACCACTACATTTTTGTACGGCGCCTGATTCATCAGAAATGTCGAAATGGCCATCAATGAATAAAACCATCCGCGGGTTTGGTCCACACCTTCGCAGACGAAATCGGCGGGAAACTGTTTCTCAAAAATATCCTTATTCTCGAACGGATAATGCCACTGCGCATACGGCATACTGCCGGAATCAAACCATACATCTACTACTTCCGGAGTGCGGGTAAAAGTTTTTCCGTTCTTTTCAAAAATCACATCGTCCACGTAGGGCTTGTGCAGATCCAGATCCTTTGGAACCGGACGGCCATCCCTCAGTTTTCCTTTTTGCAGATCCTCGCGGCTGCCGACGCAGTGGATCTCGCCGGATTTCTCGTCAATCCACAGCGGGAGCGGCGTTCCCCAGTACCGGTCGCGCCCGAGCGACCAGTCAATATTATTGCGCAGCCAGTCGCCGAAACGCCCTTCCCGGGTTTCCGGCGGAAACCAATTGACCGTGGAATTATTTTCAACCATCTTGTCTTTGAAATCCGTCGTGCGGATGTACCACGCGTCGCGTGCGTAGTAAATCAACGGCGTGTGATGCCGCCAGCAGTGCGGGTAACTGTGTTTGATCTTTTCGGACCGGAATAAGATCCCGCGCCGTTTTAAATTCGTTATAATATCCGGATCGGCATCTTTGACGAATTGGCCTTTGAAATCCGTTACGATATCTTCGAATTTCCCCGCCGCGTCCACGGGCCGTAGAAACGGAAGGCCATTGGATTTGCAGACCACGTAGTCGTCTTCTCCGAATGCCGGCGCGGTATGGACAATGCCCGTTCCGTCTTCGGTAGTGACAAAGTCTCCGGCGATAACGAAAAACGCTTTTTTGTCAACCGGAACGTATTCAAACAGGCGGTCGTATTCCCGGCCGAGCAATTTTTCGCCTTTAAATTTTTCTACGACCTCATACTCTTCTTTTAATACGTCCTTCAGGCGCGCTTCGGCGAGGATGAGAAACTGATCTTTATATTTTGCTTTGACGTAATTGATATCGCCGCCCACCGCCAGGGCCACATTCGAGATCAGTGTCCAGGGTGTGGTCGTCCAGACGAGAAAGAAGGTGTTGTCCTGATCTTTTAATTTCATTTTCACATACACGGACGGATCGCTGACGTCCTGGTAGCCTTGCGCGACCTCATGCGACGACAGCGGTGTACCGCAGCGGGGGCAGTAGGGTACGACTTTGAACCGCTTGTAGATCAGTCCTTTGTCAAAAAACTGTTTGAGTATCCACCAGACGGATTCGACATAATTATTGTCGCAGGTGACGTAGGGATGTTCCAGATCGATCCAATATCCCATGCGGTCGGTCAGGTCCTCCCAGAGATTTTTGTAAGTCCAGACGCTTTCGAAACATTTCTTGTTGAAAGCCTCGACGCCGTACGCTTCAACTTCTTTTTTCCCGCTGATCTTGAGCGCTTTTTCGACTTCGATCTCGACTGGCAATCCGTGCGTATCCCAGCCGCCTTTGCGCTCCACGCGGTACCCGCGCATCGTTTTGTAGCGGCAGACAAAATCCTTGAGGGAGCGGGCTAAAACATGATGAATTCCGGGTTTGCCGTTAGCGGTGGGAGGGCCTTCGAAAAATACAAACGGGTTTTTGGCGTCACGCTGCTCGATACTCTTCTTGAAAATGCCCTGCGTTTTCCAGAATTCAAGGATTTCTTTTTCCAATTTAGGCAGTTCGTCCTGCGATTCGATTTCTTTGAACATGATTTGTTTAAATGATCCTCATAATTAAGGGGCATATATAGAAAAAGAAGGGGAGAAAATCAAATCAAAAGATTTTGTCAAAAAAAATCTTGACTTGTTCTACTTCCATCTTTATATTACATATGTTCCTGAGGGTAAGTAGTCATTATCTCTATTCTTCTATTCTTCTATTCTTCTATTTGATAAGAGAAGAGATGTGCATTACTTACGCATCTGGCTTTTTGTAATTATTTGTTGGGTTTTTTTGCGTAAAGGATTTGCACACGTTCAATAATTTTTGGAACCTGTGTAAAGCCAAATGTCAAATTGAAAGTCAAATTAGTTTGTAAGGATGTAAAATATGAAAATCAAACTTTTTGTTATTGTGATAATGCTTGGCATTGTGTCATGCAAGGATAAAAAAGACGATGGTACTTGCACGGTTTGCCCATGTCTTTTTGATGATTGCTTTGCCGATTTTCGGCTCACGGATTTTGAGCCCGCCTGGTCTCCGGATGGGAAAACGATTGCATATGTACATGGTGATACTATTGACGGCCTAACCGGTATTTATTTGATTGATACGAACGGGACCAATAAACAACAGCTTTATGCGAGTATTTCCGCGTACGACCCAACATGGTCGCCCGACAGCAAATGGCTTGCATTTTCGAATGCGGGTCAACTTTATAAAATCAAAATCACCGGCGACAGCTTAACTCAACTTACAACCGAAGGCAGTAATTTTACTCCCTCATGGAGCCCCGATGGACAATGGATCGCTTATCATAGAAGCTATGCCTATCCTGAGTCAATTTCAGTGCAAGGAATTTGGATTCTGAACTCAATCAATGAAACAAAAATCAAGGTCGGATCAGGAATTTATCCATCATGGACATCTGACAGCCAGCACTTAGTATGCGTTGGATTTCACGGCGAGGTATACAGGATTAATAAAAATGATTCCAATGACGTTTTGAAATTAACATCTCTAAATAGTGTAAATATTTACGCTACGGACAACAGATATCCAAAATACTCAAATCAAGCCCAAATTACTTTTACATCTAAATCTGAAGGTGTAAGTCCACAAATCTGGGTTATGAATTCTGATGGATCAAATTTAGACCAAATTACGACTACTCAAGGTTATTCTTGCGATTGGTCTCCTGACGGAAGTTTAATCGTCTATACCGATTCTCGATCTGTAAACGGCAGGTTATGGATAATCCAAAGAGACGGTCAAGCGAGTCATCAAATAACTTTTTGAAACTAAACACGAAGAAATCCGTGTCAGATCCACCAATAATAAAAAAAACCGCCGATGGCGCTTAGAACACCACCGACGGCGTAAATGCAAACGAAGACGTAGGTTGTTCCCGACACGAGGTCGGGATGCGCCTTTTTGTTTGCCATCCATTATAACAAAAAAATTCGTGGTTTTCAAAGCAATTTTATTGGAGATGAACATGAAACCTGTAAAATTCTGTTTATTGGGGGCTGTGCTAACGATGGCTTTTTTAATGCGTTCGCAAGACCTGACTGCTCAGTTAAGAAAAGATCTAGAGAATGAAATCAATGTTTTTATCGTCAGGGATTCACTTGATTTCCCTGCTCAAGAAACGAATTCGCTGAGGCACACTTCATTGACCATTCGATCCAAGCGGATTAGAGATGTTTTTGATCGTTTTAATGTGGAATCGATTGCCCGGGGTATTCCGAATTTCGTCGATCAAGACACAGTTAAAATTGTAGACGGTGGGAGGAGTGTGCGAGTTCCCGACCTTTCACGTATTTTCAGAGTACGGCTTCAGAGAAAGGAAGATGTGGACCTAGTTATATCTGAATTATCCAAGATACCGGGAGTCGCTTATGCCGAGAAAAATGTAGACGCACACTTATTTTCAGATCCGGATTCCGCTAAACAATGGCATCTTAAAAACACCGGCCAATCTGGCGGCACGTATGGAGCCGATATTAAAGCGGATCAAGCCTGGCAGATTTTTACCGGCAGTTCGACAGCCAAGATTGGGATCATAGATACCGGTGTAGAAACGGCGCACGAAGACTTGAGCGGCAAAGCTACTGGAGACAGTCCTGATGGCAACGATTTTCATGGAACCCATGTAGCCGGTATAGCCGCAGCAAAAGCCAACAACGGAAAGGGCGGACGCGGTGTTGATTGGAATGCTCAGATAATCTCTAGGAGAATTTTTTCACAGGGTTATTATGACGGCGACGCAACAGCATCCAGTAAAATTCACAGTGCGGTCGATGCAGGCGCTAAGGTTTTAAATCACAGCTGGGGATGGAACGGTACACTTCTGGCACCTTCCACTACCATTCGATTGGCATTTGCTTACGCCTATAAAATGAATTGTGTTTCCGTTGTTGCAATGGGAAACGCTGGTAGTAATCAACTTACTTATCCTGCGGCAATGGGCCAAGGAGTTATCGCTGTTGGGGCTTCAACCGACAACGATGTCAAATCGTCTTTTTCGAATTACAATTCATATATTGATGTAGTGGCCCCGGGTGGCATTAATCCGTATCCTAATAATGATCAGCATGACATCTGGTCATCGTGGGGTAATAATTCATATAGGTATCTTGCCGGAACGTCAATGGCAACACCTGTTGTTACTGGACTTGCTTCATTACTTAAGGGCTACAACACAATATTGTATAACGATGATATTGAACATATAATTCAGTTGTCTGCCGATGACGTAAACTCAACTCAATATCCAGGATGGGATCAATACATGGGTTACGGTAGAGTCAATGCAAAGCGAGCATTGGATTTGCTAACAGGTACAAGTTCGATTTATCACAACATGATTGTTGGTGGTACGACAATAACTTTGAACCCGCCCAGTTATGGAATGCAATTTTATGGGGTTAGCGGATTGACTGATGGATATACATATATGGTAAAACAATACGAGGTCCAAAGATCGGTAACCTTTCCTTATCGAATTTCTCCAAGCGTTTGGGGAGACGGCTATGCATCAATCGGGTTCTCCACTGGTAATCCGAATTATGGAATGAACTGGTGCGATGTTGTTCCTGGTTCAGTAACGAACACAGGCGCGACACTAAGAACGTATGTCTATGACGTGGATGACGGAGTGACTCATCGGTGGTTTCCTACGGATGCGAGTCATGTAACTTATACCTTTTCAGTTTTAGGCACATATCCACCCGTTACAGTTTCTCTGACGGCAAATCCTTCCCAGGCTCCGTCAAAAGGATCTCTCGTGACATTGACAGCGAGTGCATCCGGCGGAACAGGATATTATTCGTTTTCGTGGGTTGGTGCCAGCCCAAGCGGCGGCGGAAGCGGTAACGGGCCGACAGCCACAACGAATGTTACGATTTGCGGCCAGGGAGTGACAGTTACTGCGACAAGCGGCTCTCAAACCGCGACTGCTACGATCAATTTGACGTACGTAGGCTGCGCCGGTGGCTGTGATGAAGATGGAAATCCAGGTGGACCTTATCCGTGCAAAAAACTGATTCGATCTGAAACTCAGAAATTACCTGATAAATTCGAACTTTCACAAAATTATCCGAATCCGTTCAATCCTACGACGACAATAAAATTTGCGATACCTATCGCGTCAAATGTAATCCTTAAAATTTATAATATTCAAGGCCAGGAAGTTAAAACATTGGTTGGGGATTATCTCAGTGAAGGTTTTTATGAAGCGGAATGGGATGGCAAGGATGAAGCCGGAAGCCAAGTGGCAAGTGGAATTTATGTTTACCGTATTCAAGCTGGAAATTTTGTTCAATCTAAAAAACTTACATTTATCAAGTAAACTCAGTCGAATACGCCCCGGACATATCCTTCGGGGCTTTCGATTTCTTGACACGATTATTGTCAAATTCTTATTCTCAATTTCTTACCGTCATTCCATTGGACTATTTGTTCCAGTGGCTTTCTTTTCAAATCCGGCACCGTTGCGTCTTTGGCCGGATAGCCGATCGGAAATAAAATGAACGGCTTTTCATTTTCAGGGCGGTTGAGAAGCTTTGAAAGGAAATTCATCGGACTGGGCGTATGCGTGAGCGTGGCCAATCCCATCGTATGAATGGCGGTAATGAAAAATCCGCAGGCGATACCAACGCTCTCATGCACGTAATAATGCGTGATTTTTTCGCCGTTCTCCTTAAGCCCGTAATTTTGCCTGAAGCAAATGACTAAATAGGGTGCGGTTTCCAAAAAGGGCTTATGCCAATCGGTGCCAAGCGGCGTGAGCGCTTCCAGCCACTCGGGCGTCATGCGGCCGCCTTCGTAGCTGGTTTTTTCTTCCTGTTCCGCCGCCCCGCGAATCTGTTTTTTTAGTTCCGGGTCGTCCACGACCACGAACGTCCAAGGCTGTTTATGCGCGCCCGAAGGCGCGGTACTTGCCGTTCGGATTGCGAATTCAATGCATTCGCGCGGAACGGGCTCGTCCGAAAAAAAGCGCACGCTGCGCCGGCGATCCATATGTGTGTAGAATTCTTCCGCCTCGGAGATCATTTCCGGTCCGGATTTCCGAACGAATTCAAGCGGAATAGGACGATAAGATTTTTTGTCCATAAGATAATTTCTTAGTTAAATATTAGCTGCGTATCCAACGGTGAATGTTTAATTCTCAATTCCTAATTTTTAATTGTTTTCAAGCCTCCGGCAAATTTCTTTCCGGATTTCTTCCTGTTTCTCGATCGAATTGATCTTGTTTCCCGTATGATCCAGGACGTAGAAACAGTCTGCCGCCCCATCCAGACGCGTGCCGATCTTAGCCGAATAAATATTCAATCCAAGGTCCGACAATGCCTGTGTCATCAAATAGAGGAGTCCCACGCGGTCTGCCGTGAAAATGTCAATGATGGTAAACTTCCTGTTGTCTTCGAAATAGATTTCCGTTTCCGTTTCATGAAATTTCAGCCGCTTCCATCGCGTCTTTAACTTCTCCAATTGCGGTTTGATATCCTGTCCGCCGATCAGAATATCTTTCAAAAGCTTTTCCATATTTTGTTTTTGAGCGGAGGACAGCGGCGTATGCGAGGGAAAATTAGCCACGCGAAATTGATCGATGATGATGCCGTCGGTGCGCGTGTAAACCTCCGCATCCAGGATACTCACGTCGCACACCGCCATCACGGCGCATATTTGCGAAAGGCGGTAAGGCAGGTCCGTGGTGATGATCAGCGTCTCGGTAAAACTATTTTTGTCATTGAAGGTCACTTGCAGGGAATCGGAAAGCTGTATCCGGTCGTAATTTATTTCTTCCCAATCCGGCTCAGAGGCACCGGCTTCGTGCCTATTCTTCAAATACCGGTCGGCCTTGATAAAAAGCTCCTGAAGCAAAGCGGCTTTCCACTCCGTCCACACAGCCGGGTTGGCGGCGGACATGTCTGCAAACGTAAGCAAATAAAGCATCCTCAGCCATCGGCGATTGCCAACGAGGTTTCCGAACTCGGAAACGGTTTCCGTATCCTTCAAATTTCTTCGAAACGCGAGCTGTTCCATCCTCAGGTGATTCAAGATCAGGAAATAAACGGCATCCGCATTTTCTTCATACTGCAGGCGCTGAAAAATAGTTCTGGCCAGGTCGGCGCCGATGAGCGAATGGTCTCCGCCGCGCGATTTACCGATGTCGTGGAGGAACACGGCCCAATACAATTGATATTTCTCGAACAGCGACAATTCCCTGTAGACCTCCCGCAGCGTGCTCAGGGAATCGCTGGCGGAGGCGGGTTCCTCAAAAAATAATTTTTCAAGCTGATGTACGGCGACGATCAAATGCTCATCCGTAGTATACGCGTGATAGACGTTGTAGTTGTAATGCGCATCGATAAACCCGAATTCCGGAATATAGTTTTCGAGAAATCCCAGGTCGTGCATGTGTTTAAGCATGGCGCCGACCTGTCCTTCGAATTTCCAGATTTCAAGAAAGTCGTGCGCGATTTCCCTGGAGTGGATAAACGTATCGTCCACTAGATGCAGATGCTCGCGGACGGCTGTTTGAAGCTGTTCACTGAGCGGCGCGCGGTATTTTTGTGCGTATAAGAATATTTTCATCATGAGCGGCGGCCGGTCGGCCAATCTGCGCCCGGCATCCTGCGTGCAGTATAACCTGGAGTCCGCTTCGTTAATAAAACAATCATTTTCAATGAATATTTTTTTTGAGGACGTGAGGGCGCTGTGCGTGATGCTGTGTTTCAGTTTTTCGCCGATCAGCGCGGTTAGGTTGGCAATCGTCCGCGTGTGCCTGTAAAAATCGCGCATGAACCGTTCCACCCCCTTGGTATCCGGATGGTCCGTGTAGCCCATCCTTTCAGCGGCGCGCGATTGCATCGGATACGACAACACATCGTCCCTTCGCTGGGCCAGCCGGTGCAATGTATTTCGAGTTCGCATCAGGAAGTCGAACGACTGCAGCGCCGGCTGAAAATAACTGTCAGCCAGGAATCGGGTGCGAACGAGTTCCTGTACCGCATTCACACACCGCGACGCAGCCTCTTCAGCACCAGATTCACCGGTAATAAGCCGGGCGCGTGTGATCCAAAAACACGTATGCATATCGCGCAGACCGCCCGCGCCTTCCTTGAGGTGCGGCTCGAGCATCCGGCCGGAATTCCCGAACCGTTCATGCCGTTTTTCCATCAGCGCCAGCCGTGCAAGAATAAACGCGTCGGCATTTGCTGTAAAAATAATTTCACGAACCAGCGTTTGAAATTCATGATAGCAGTCCTGACTTCCGGAAAGAAATCGCGCCTCGAGAAAGGAGGTCTTGATATCAATGTCTTTTTCGGCGAGTGCCGAGCATGCGTCGAGCACGCGCACGCTGTGTCCTACCTCCAGCCCGATGTCCCAGAGATATTTAACGAGCCTGTGAATTTGTTTCCTGATAGCTGCCGTTTCAGAGGCTGAATTATTTTTATAAATAAAATTAATATCGATGTCCGAAAAGACGTTTAGCTCCCTGCGGCCGTACCCGCCGAGCGCCACGACACAGAAATTCAGGGATGCACGTCGTTCATCGGTAAGTAAAGAATTAAAAATATTTGTAATGACGGCGTCGTGAAAGTCAACCAAGCGACCGGACAGCTCCAGGCCGGACTCTGCAGAGGGAACGTCCGTCATTGATTGCTTATGCAGAATGAAGCGGGACTTGATCTCAGAAGGGGATGAATAGTCTATGGACGAAAAAAAGTCTTCGTAAACGTTTTCATCAGGATTGCGGTTCATGCGTTTCGGATTTCATTTTGTTATAGCGGTAAATTTTTCGTCCAACTATGAAAATCACCGCGAGGATTAGAATGCTAAAGACGATTTTGTTGTAGCGGCCCATGATCTCGCCAAAATATTTCCAATTGTCGCCGAGTACGTATCCCATGTAAATCAATACGCCATCCCACATGCACGCGCTCAGAAAGGCGAGCGGCATAATTTTGGTTCGCTGCAAATGGGTCATGCCGGCAAAAATAGAAATTACGGAGCGGAATCCGCTGAGAAAGCGGTTAAACAGGATGAGCCAATAACCGTGCTTATGGAACCAGGACTCCGTTTTTTCAAAACTTTCTTTTGAGAAGAACTTAAAATTGCGCCTTATAAAAAAATCTTTCCCGAAAGCGCGGCCGACATAGTACATAGTCATAAAACCGGAAAGATTGCCGGCCGTAGCAATCAGAAAGGTCGCAAAATAGTTCAAGCGTCCCATGCCGACCATCGTTGCCGCAAATACCGTGACCATATCACCCGGAATCGGCGGAATGCAATTTTCTAAAAACCCGCTCAGAAAAATGATAGCATAGATCCAAATCGTATCCAGATCTTTGATCGCATCTAAATAATGTTCCAGATTTAGATTTTCAAACATTTCTAAAATTCCTGAAAGGCAAAGCCGGGAGTTTCAAATTGTATATTTACAGGGCGCCGGTTGAAAATTATTCTACATTCTGAATTTGTTCGCGCAGCTTTTCCAATTCTTCCTTGATGGCTACCACGGTATGGATGACTTCGGACTGGGAGGACTTTGAGCCCAGGGTGTTGGCTTCGCGGCCCATCTCCTGCGTGATGAAATTCAATTTACGGCCTATCTGCGTCTGAGGTCCTGAGATGAGGTCGGTGAACATTTTGTTATGACTGCGGAACCTAACGAGTTCTTCCGTGATGTCCACCTTGTCGGCAATGATGGCCAATTCCAATTCCAATCGCTGCGGATCGAAATCCGTACGCTCCAGCAGTTTGCGCACCCGCTCGCGCAGTTTGGCGAGTTCTTCCGGCACGGCGGTCTTTGATAATTCCGTAACCTTATCCAAATGTCTTTCTACGGCCTGCACGCGCGCCAGCAGATCGTTCCCCAGCGCCCGGCCCTCTTCCTTACGCATGATATTCAACTCATCGATCGCTTCATTCAAACACGTTAAAATATTTTTCCACAATGCGTCGCCGGTTTCATCGCCTCCGCCGTTGACAAATATGTCGCCGAAATTCAGGATATGCTCCAGTCTCACTTCCCCGGATAAGCCCGCTTTGGCTGAGGCTTCGCGAAGCATCGCGGCGTACTGACGAACCGTCTCGTGATCGATCTTGGAGTTTGTCAGGGACAGTTCATTGGATTGAATGACAACGTTGACCGTGATCTTTCCGCGATCCAACTTTTTCTTGAGAAATTCTTTTACTTCATTTTCCTTGTAAAGAAACACGCGCGGCGCTTTAAAGGTCAGGTCCAGATAGCGGCTGTTCAGCGAGCGAATTTCAATAGACACCGTCGTTCCGCCGAAAATTTTTTCACATTTTCCGAATCCCGTCATACTGTAGATCATAGGCATCTCTCTCCATATATGAGTATCTGTTTAGCTGTCAGCAGTCAGCTTTCAGCGGTCAGCTTAAAATCTGAATTTTGAATGCTGAATTTTAGCGTCAAACGCTTGTTGCTGATAGCTGATCGCTGAATTTCGACTTTCTCCGTGACTCTGTGGTTATGATACGACTTTCAATACTATTTTCCGAATCGTTTCTGATGCCATTGCCACGCGGCCTCTACAATGATCTCCAGGTCAGGGAATTGCGGCTTCCATCCCAGGACGGCTTTTGCTTTTTCCGAACTTGAGATCAACACGGCCGGATCGCCCGCGCGGCGGGCTCCCTTCAGAATTTCGATTTTGCAGCGCGTGATGTTTTTGGCAGCCGTTATCACTTCCAGGACCGAGGACCCGGACCCGTTTCCGAGATTAAAAAAATTACTTTCATTTGTTTCGATCACATATTGCAACGCGGAGGCGTGAGCATGAGCCAGATCCGCCACATGGATATAATCACGGATGCACGTCCCGTCCGGAGTTGCATAATCAGATCCATATACGGTAATGTTCTTTCTTTTTCCCGCGGCCGCATCCAAAACCAGAGGAATCAAATGCGTTTCGGGATCGTGGTCTTCACCGATGCCGCCCTCCGGATCGGCGCCAGCCGCGTTGAAGTAGCGCAGCGAAACGGATTTGAGCCCGTAGGCGTGGTCGTAGTCCTTCAATATTTTTTCAATCATCCATTTCGTCCGTCCGTAAGGATTGGAAGGCGTTTGCGGATGATCTTCCGTAATCGGAATCGTGAGCGGCTCGCCGTACGTCGCGCACGATGAGGAAAAGACAAATCGGTTTATACCCGCGGTTCTCATGGCATCGAGCAAATTCAGGGTCGACATCAGGTTGTTGCGGTAGTACTTCGCGGGATCTTCTACCGATTCGCCCACGTAGGCGTAGGCGGCAAAATGCATGACCGCATCAATTCTATTCTTTTCAAAAATTGTTTTCAACAGGGCGGAGTCCGCTACATCACCGATGGTGAGTTCCTGTGCATCCACAAACTCGCGATGACCGTACACCAGGTTATCCAGGACTAATGTCTGAAATCCCGCGCGTTTCAACTGCCGCACGGCGTGCGACCCGACATACCCGGCTCCTCCGGTTACCAATATCTTCACGGATTCTCCAACATTCACTGAGGGTTTAGAGTTGTCTTAATGCGTCAGCGGAAATTATCAAACTGCATGGCGAAATCGAACTCTTTTTCTTTCAGCATTTTAATAATAGCCTGCAGATCGTCGATACTCTTTCCCGATACGCGTACCTGATCGCCTTGAATGGAAGCCTGCACTTTCATCTTGGTGTCTTTGATCGTCGCTACGATTTTTTTGGCGTATTCCTGTTCGATGCCTTGCTGTAATTTGATTTTCATGCGAACGGTTCCGCCGGCAGCTTCCTCCTGATTCCCGTACTTTAGTGCTTTGAGGGGAATGCCTCGCTTGATCATCCGGTTTTGCAGAATATCAATGACGGCTTTCATTTTAAAGTCATCGTCGGAAATAATCGTGATCTCGTCCTTGGTTAATTCAATCGTACTCTTGCTTCCTTTAAAGTCATAACGCGTCGCAATTTCCTTGGTGGCCTGCTGGATCGCGTTGGTCATTTCCTGCATATCGATCTTAGAAACAACATCGAAAGTATGTGCGTCTGCCATGGTTTCTCCTGTTCGCTAACGACCGTCAATATAAAAACAAATGAGCAACAACACAAAGGAATTGGTATCAGCACAAGACTTCCCAAGTCTTTAAGACTTGGGAAGTCTAAGAACCCAGGAAGTCTCAAACGAGTCTAAAAAACTTCCAAAACCATACATTTTAAATACTCCGTCTCCCGCATGGTCATTAAAACAGGATGGTCTTTTGCCTGGGTGTGCCTGTCCAGAAGAACGGCGTTTTTTCCCGCGCTGAGGATGCCTTGAAGCACTGTATTCCGGAATGTCTCCTCCTCCACGGCATGCGAGCAGCTGCAGGTAATGAGAATTCCGTTTTCGTTGAGCGCTTTTGCCGCACGGCGGTTGATCTCGCGGTAGCCTTTAACGGCGTCCTTTAATTGTGAGCGCGATTTCGCAAAAGCCGGGGGATCCAAAATGATCACGTCAAATTGTTCTTTGCGTTCATTGATCGCTTTCAATTCGTCGAACACATCAACTTTCTTAAATGAGCAGTTGTTCACATGATTGACCCGTGCATTTTCTTCGCATTGCAGAATGGCCGGCTCCGAAATATCTAATCCGATCACTTCGCGCGCGCCGAAACGCGCCGCATGCAAAGCCCATGCACCGATGTACGAAAAACAATCCAGAACCCTTTTATCTTTGACAACATTTCTTGTGAGCAGATGGTTTTCCCTTTGATCAAGAAAGAATCCCGTTTTCTGCCCGTCGAGCAAATCCAGTTTGTATTTCATTTCTTCAATGTCCACCGTGACCCATTCCGGCAATGTGCCGAACAGGACTTTTTTTGACAATTCCAGGTTCTCCAATTTCCGGACCGAACTATCCAGCCGCGCCACCACGGCTGCGGGATCAAAGAGTTTCCTGATCACTTCCAAAATGACGTCGAGCTGCCTCTCGATTCCGCAGGTCAGGCTCTGCAGGACAAAATAATTTTCATATTTATCAAGAACCAGTCCCGGGAGACCGTCCGATTCACCAAAAACTACGCGGTACGATTTTGAATTTCCATAATAATTTTGACGGCGCCGCCACGCCGATCGAATGCGATCTTCAAAGAAGCCATAATTAATTTCTTCATGGCTGCGCGTGAGCAGGCGGACGCTGATGAGCGAATGCGGATTGACGTAGCCTATTCCCAGAAAATGCCCCTCTGCGTCCTGCAGTTCTACGATCTCTCCCGGTTCGTAATCCTTTAAATTACTTGCGATCTCATTGCTGAAGATCCATAGGTGGCCGTTTTGGATCCGGCTGTCGTGGTTATTTCTTAATTTAATAGACTTCATTTGACAGGAAAAATTTTGAATGCTGAATTTTGAATGTTGAATTTTGATAACCACGGAGACACTGAGTCACTGAACATTTTTTAGCTCTGTGCCTTCGTGTCTCAGTGGTAAGAAAGTGTTTTCACCATTCAACAGAAACTGATAGCTGACTGCTGATAGCTGACAGCTATTCACTGACAACTGAAAACTAACAACTTCGTGACTACATTATCAAATTAAAATTGATTTTGCAAATCCTATTTGATATATTCCCGCGCGATTTAATATTTATTCAGGCGGCAGCATGGAAACCATGGAACATATTCGAAATTTTTGTATCGTCGCTCATATCGATCACGGTAAATCCACGCTCGCGGACCGGTTGCTGGAATACACCCACACGATCGCTAAACGCGAAATGGAAAACCAGGTGCTCGACGATATGGACCTGGAAAGAGAGCGGGGCATCACGATCAAAGCCCATGCGATCCGTATGGAATACCGTGCCAAGGACAAAACAGATTATATTCTGAATTTGATCGATACGCCGGGCCATGTGGACTTTACATACGAAGTCTCGCGGAGCCTTGCGGCATGCGAAGGCGCCATTCTCGTGGTCGACGCATCTCAGGGCATCGAAGCCCAGACGATCAGTAACCTCTATCTCGCCATTGATGCGGGCTTGCAGATCGTGCCCGTCGTAAATAAGATCGACTTGCCGAGTGCGATGCCCGAGGAAACGTGCAAGGAAATTATGGATCTCATCGGCTGTGCCCGGGAAGACATCATTCTTGCGAGTGCAAAGGCGGGGGTGGGCATCGAAGACATTTTGGAAAAGATCATCAGCGGTATTCCTGCGCCCAAAGGCGATCCGGCGAAACCGCTCAAAGCGCTGATCTTCGATTCGGTGTTCGATCCGTTCCGCGGCGCCATCGCGTACGTGCGGGTATTCGACGGTGCATTGACCAGAGGCACGCACATGAAATTTTTTTCCAATGACGTCCGCTACGACGCCGATGAGGTCGGGTATTTGCGCATGGGTAAGATCAAGTGCGACACCTTATCCTGCGGTGAGGTCGGTTACGTCGTGGGCAACGTTCGCGAGATCCATCACGTGCGCGTCGGCGACACGGTGATGGATGCGGAGAACCCGGCTCCCGAACCGCTCGAGGGATATAAAGACATCAAGCCGATGGTATTCAGCGGGATCTATCCGACGGTAAGCGATGACTTTGAGGAACTGCGCTCCTCGCTGGAAAAATTGAAACTCAACGATTCGTCCTTGATCTATGAGCCGGAAACTTCCACGGCCCTGGGCTTCGGCTTTCGCTGCGGATTTCTCGGCCTGCTTCATATGGAAATTGTGCAGGAACGGCTGCAGCGCGAATTCAACATCAGCATGATCACGACCGTTCCGACCGTGCGGTACAAAGTTTACAAAACAAGCGGCGAAGTCGAGGAGGTCAGCAATCCTTCGATGATGCCGAATGCCGGTGTGATCGATCATGTGGAAGAGCCTTATATCAAAGCTCAAATTATCACGCCGTCGGAATTCATCGGCAATATCATGAGCCTTGCCATGGAACGCCGCGGAGTCTATCAGAACACGCACTATATTTCTCCGACCCGCGCGGATCTGAGTTTTGAATTTCCGCTGTCGGAAATTATTTTTGATTTTTACGATAAATTGAAGTCCTCTACGCGGGGCTACGCTTCGTTTGACTACGAATATATCGATTTCAAGGAAGGGGAGCTGGTGAAACTTGATATTCTGATCAACGGCGATCCGGTGGATGCGTTCTCGGGCATCATTCACCGCGACAAGGCGTATGACTGGGGAAGAAAATTATGCGAGAAATTAAAAGATCTGATCCCGCGGCAGATGTTTGAGGTCGTGATCCAGGCGGCCATAGGCAGTAAAATTATCTCGCGCGATTCCGTTCGGGCCATGCGCAAAGATGTCACGGCAAAATGCTACGGAGGGGATATTTCGCGTAAGCGCAAGTTGCTCGAAAAGCAAAAAGAGGGCAAAAAACGAATGAAACAGGTTGGCCGCGTGGAAATTCCGCAGGAGGCGTTCTTAGCGGTGTTGAAGATCGGGGATTAATATTTCCCACGAAACGCACGAAATAAACACGAAAAGAATATCTGTGTCATTCTGAGCCCGATATATCGGAACGATGAACCCCAAAAAAGACAAAACCAAACCATGAAAAATAAATTCATCATCGTGTTCGTCACGACACGCGACGTCGCCGAGGCGGAAAAAATATCAAAAATACTAGTTGAAGAAAAATTAGCCGCATGCTGCAACATCGTGGACAAGATCCGATCGATCTATTTTTGGGACGATAAAGTGTGTGATGAGAATGAATCCTTAATCCTCATCAAGACGCACAGTTCGAATTTTAAAAAACTGGAAAAGCGGATTCATTCGCTGCACAGCTACGAAGTGCCTGAGATCGTGGCGATCCCTGTTGTTCAAGGCTCAAAAGAATATTTGAAATGGGTGAAGAAAAATTCGAGGATTTAAGCGAAGGCAAATTTCTTTACGGCAGGTTTTTCAGGTACGGATTCCGCAATTTTTTCATATTCGTCTATGATCCTATCCGTTTTGGCTTTCAACTGATCGGACAGATCGTTCAGGAATTCCAACGCGGCGACCGTGTCTCCCGAGGCCCCGGAAGAGAATCTTCTCAATTCATTTTGTGCGCCGTCCAGATGTTTCTTAATCGTAGAAAAAGTGATCTTGAAAATTGAGAAACTCGTCATTCGCTGCACGAGATTGATCTTATTCACTTCGGTAAGATTGCGAATCCATTCCTTTATTTCGTCCTTATTTTCCGCGGCGTTCAACAGCTCGATGACCGGCAGGCTTACGTAACCGTGAGCCAGATCATTGTCCGAACCTTCGAGGAGGCCCATCATATCCTGAAGATCATCCGCTATTTGATACGCCATGCCTAAGTGATGACCGAAACCGGTCAGGCCCTGAATGTGTTCCGCATTTTGCGACGTGATGCGCATACCGAGCGAACCGGCGAGGGCAAAGAGGGAAGCGGTTTTATCGTCGATGATCTGCAGGTATTCTTTTCTGGAAATATCCAAATTAAATAAAAGCTTATTCGAATGGATCTCGCTTTTGATCATTTGTTTTATGGTCGACAGAAAATACGTCGCCGTTTCTTTCGGCAAATGGGTGACAAGCAGGTTCAGGCATTCGGCCAGCAAATAGTCTCCACTGAGAATGGATGTCAGGTTGCCGTTTTGTTTCTGCGCGGCCAGCTGAAAGCGGCGCGAGTCCGTATCGTCCAGCACATCGTCGTGAAACAGCGAAGCCAGATGCAGGATCTCGATAGCGGCCGCGCCGTAAGCCAGTTTTGGCGTGGCCTTGCCTCCCAGCTGTCCCGAAGCCGCTACGATCATCGGGCGCAGGCGTTTGCCGCCGCGGTGCTGATTTTTCAGAATGTCTTTAAGATCCGCGCTTCCGGTATTCTCAAAAACTTCCAAGATAATTTTATCCGTTTCCACGATAAAATTCCGGATCCACGGAAAATTCTCAAATGATTTCATAATTATTTTTTTTACCACTGTGACACGGAGACACTGAGAAACTCAAAATTTAGCGATCAGCAATCAGCGATCAGCAATCAGCGATCAGCGATCAGCGATCAGCGATCAGCCATCAGCCATCAGCAATAAGCGTTTAACATTCAATATTCAGTTTTCAGCTGAGTGCTGAAAGCTGAAAGCTTTTTCACTTCCAGTGAACCGGGATCGACGTCAGCGTCGCTGAATTTACTTCCTCGCCGTGTATGAATCGTTCCAGTAAACCGTTTACCCCTTCGGATATTTTTTGCATAGTTTCCAGACGATTCAAAAAAGCCATGGCTGTTTTCTTGTCCTTGGCGCTCATCGATTTGAGAGATGACTTGAGCAATGCGGAACTGTGCTTCATCGTTTCCAGGGCGGGTTCCAGTTCGCGCTTTTTCCGTTCGCGCACGAAATGCGTGATAATTTTCCAGATATCCTCATCCAATTCGTAATAATCTTTGCGGTCGCCTTTGACTCGGACTTTCCTGATCACGCCCCATTCCCACAATGCGCGGATGTTCATGCTCGCGTTGCCGCGGCTGATGCCGAGCTGGCGGCACATGTCGTCGAGCGTCAGCGGTTTGTCGCTGCTGAAGAGGACCGCATATAATTGGCCCATAACCTTATTAATGCCCCAGAAAAAGCCGATCTCGCCCCAGCTTTGCGTGAAATGATCGATGGATTTTTCTAAGGATCTGTTCATGAAGCCCGTTTTAAAGTTTCAATTATTTCTGAAACTTCGTTATAGCCAATAATAAGGGAAAAAAGGGGAATTGTCAAGAGGGGTGTGAATAACGGGATAGATGGACGGGGATTAATGAAGTTTTAGACAGGAGGCATTATCCCGAGGGACTCCTTAGGAACGTTGCTTTCCAAAGAACTCCTCAGAATAGGTTTGGTAAAGAATTACCGTCGTATGGTTCCCTCGGAGTGTTTTTACTTATTCAACTTGTCAAGTATTTCGTAAGCAAAGCATTTGAATTCCGGTTCGTCTCGCTGATCAAGCCGTGTCAAGTTGCAAACAAGTTCTTCGTTTTGGTCATCGTTCTTCTTACAACTCAAACATAGGTGTGGTTTTGGAAATAAGTTGGGATTTACTTCCGTTCCATCATCGTCAAAATACGGCATTGTCTTGTTGTTTAAAATTGCACATGAGGCATCGGGCACAAATGTTATTCTTCTCAAAAATAGTCGCTGTCAAGTTTTTTTATTTCGTATGTCTGTTGTGTGTTTACTCCAAGGTTGTAGTCAATCATTAGTTGTGCTAATTGATGTCCGTCTATTAAAACAATCTTGGCTTCATTCTTTGGTGAATATTCAAGAGCGTCTTTGGTGAAAGAAGATGTCGTGACGAAGATTCCTTTCTTTGCACCTTGTCCGGCCAACGCACCAACAAACTTATGTATCTCTGGTCTGCCTACAACACTTCCAGGCTGCCAACGCTTCGCTTGAATGTAAATAATATCAAGTCCAAGCTTGTCTTCTTTGATTGTTCCGTCAATTCCTTCGTCGCCACTTTTACCAATCGCTTTTCCCGCGTCTTTGATTGAACCACCACAACCCATTTTAACTAACAGTTCAACTGCAAGTCGTTCAAAGAAAGAAGGGGAGAGTTCAATCACTTTGTTTATGAGTTCCTGTGTGAGTGTTTTTCTCAAACGCAAATAGGCACTCTAGGTTTTCTTCAGGTGTCTGTACGATCTGTTCAGCCGTTTCAACTTCTGTTTCTTCCCCAACGTCGTTGCGGTTATAATTCTGAAACTCTAAAAACGGAGGAAACTGTCTTAGAAACTTTGCATCAATTTTTGTCGGGTTGGATTTAAGTACGTCTTTACCAACCTGTGTAATAATAAATGTGGCCCGTTTCGGTGAGTCAATAAGTCCTGCCGTCCGAAACTTGTTCTTATATTGCTTACAATTAGTATCTGGATTTTGCTACGGTGGTAAGCTATGAATCTTTTCATTGCAGGTCAACACCAAATCCCCCTAACCCCTTTACAAGGGGGAATGAGAACTGCTTTCATTCTTTCTCCGCAAACGCTTTAAATTGTTCGAGAGTATTTTGAACCTGCCTTTTGAAGACTCCCGGCATGAAGAAAGCCATCAGGCTGGGCACGACGCCGTTGAACTTGGTGTATTCGATCTCCGCATCGTATCGCGTTTTGTTCTTCTCCAATACAGTGAAACAATTTTTCATGGTGTTGACCATGTGGATGTGTTCATAGAGGCCGCTGATCTCATGAGGCAAATTCCTGGCTGTGATCGTTTCGATCAATTCCAGTTTACGTTTTCCCAAATGAAAAACGATCCGGGATTTCGCTCCCGGGGCGCCGGGGGATCCGCTGATCGGAGTGGTGCTGACAAATCCCTCCTGCCATTGTTTGCGGTTTTCATTGTTGTCAAACAGCTCAACAACTCTATTAATGGGCAAACTAATTTCGACCGTGCAGATGAATTTCATATTCTCTGATTTACTGAAGATGAGCGGGATTCCATATTTCTGTTTTCTTAATATTTCTTATTTTTTCACCCCGGAGGGAGAAAAAGTTTGCAGATTCCGCATCTACCTTTCCAAATTTCTCAGCACGGCTTTCCGGTGATGCTCGACGTGGTAGATCGTGAAATACATCATCTCCCTGAGTGTCAGCTTGCCGAGCAGCGGATGCGGTAAAATATAAGTGTCGAGCTGCTGCTCGGAATAAGCGTCTATATTTTTAATCAGCTGTGCGACGGCATGTAATAACTTATTTCTCAATATTTCTTTTTGTTTGGGCTCGACCATCGCCGGAATGAACCGGCCCGTTGCTTTTCCTCCCGATTCGAGTTTTGTGTGATATTTTTTGACCAGGCCTTCGTAGTCTTTTGAAGGCCGGTTGGCTCTTCCAAAAATCAGTTTGATCAGAAATTTAGGAAGCGCGAGGATCTTGGTCAACGGCGAAACCGCGCGTAGGATATGATCCAGTTGCTGTCCCGCAGTCCATTTGCCGGGCGGTGCGAACGTAAAATCGCTGTCACTTAATGCCACGATGAGATCGGTAAATACCTGATGATTGGATGTTAGTTTGTTCGAGATCTCTTGTTTTGTCAATTTGTGCCGGCCTATTTTTTATTTTAAAGATTTTGAAAATATTGATATTTTGATTGAGGATCAAGACCAATAACAATATCCTAACCCCTTTTGCTAAAAGGGACAGGAATTTCAAACGTCTCGTTTGAAAAACCTCCCTATCCCCCTTGAAAAGGGGGCAGCTCTTCCACGCGGTCAGAATAATCTGCGTGGGGGGATTAATTTCAGCGGCTCGAAATTTCCTTTTGACGACCTTAATAAAGAATTGCCTCACTTCTAAAAATCCCCCTAACCCCCTTTACAAGGGGGAAGAAAACCAAATCCCCCTAACCTCTTTGGTAAAGGGGAAGGAATTTCAAACGTCTCGTTTGGAAAATCTCCCTATCCCCTTGAAAAGGGGGCAGCACTTCCACGCGGTCAGAATAATCTGCGTGGGGGGATTAATTTCAGCGGCTCGAAATTCCTTTTGACGACCTTAATAAAGAATTGCCTCACTTCTAAAAATCCCCCTAACCCCCTTTACAAGGGGGAAGAAAACCAAATCCCCCTAAACCCTTTAAAAAAAGGAGGAATAAAACCAATCTCCCTAGCCCCGCGCTTTAGCGTGGGGATCGCGGAATCCAAAATATCATGGACTTTAGCCCAAACGAATCGGATGAAAAAAAATATTATCTTGAATACAATAGACGACTTTCCTACTTTGTTTTTCATTGGGATTTTATTTTTATTACAAATTTATTTTTGAACAACCACGAATTTTACATACGGCAAACATTGAGACTGGCGCGGAAAGGTTTGGGAAAAACCGGCACGAATCCGTTAGTGGGAGCGGTTTTAGTTAAAACGGTCAACGGAAACGAAACCGTTATCGGAAAAGGTTACCACACCGCGTACGGCAAGCCGCACGCGGAAGTGGAAGCGGTCCGGAATGCCAAGAAAAATGGTTTTTCGGATTTATCGGCAGCTATCTTATATGTCAATTTGGAACCCTGCTGCCATGCCGGCAAAACGCCGCCGTGCACGGACCTGATCATCCTTGGAAAAATCCCGCATGTGGTTTTCGGGACGCTCGACCCGTTCAAGAGAGTTTCGGGCAAAGGAGCGGCGCAACTTCTGGCGGCGGGAGTTCAGGTCGAGTACGGAATATTAGAAGACGAATGCCGTGAACTGAATAAATTTTTTTTCAAGCACGTCCGCACGGGACTGCCGTGGGTCACTTTGAAAATGGCGCAATCGCTCGACGGCAAGATCGCCACGGCAAGCGGCGACTCGAAATGGGTCAGTTCAGAAGCGTCGCGCAAACACGTCCACAAACTGCGACGGGAATATGACGCCGTACTCGTCGGCGCGGGGACCGTGCTCCGGGACGATCCTTCATTGAATGTGCGTTTGGTGAAAGGACGAAGCCCCAAAAGGATTGTCGTTGACGGCCGTTTGCGGATACCGATACATTGTCACCTGGTCAGCGATCCCTTGCGGAATCAAACGATCGTTGTGACGGTAAAGAATTCCAATAAAAAAAAAATTCAGGCCATCAAAAGCCGCGGCGTTGGGGTTTTGGAGTTTCCGGCTGATAATTTTCACGTTAATTTAAAATCGGCTCTGAAAGTATTGGTTTCGAAAGAAAAAATCGCCTCGATCCTGGTGGAAGGCGGCGCGGGGATCTACGGTGAATTTTTGAAGAATAAATTAGCCGACGACGTGAAAGTCTATCTGGCGCCGAAAATGGTCGGCGAGGGCATAGGTGCGATCGCCGGCGCATTGACAAGAAAAATCAAGCGGGCGATTAAACTTGAAAAATTCTCGGTAACAAGAGTCGGCTGCGATCTTCTCATTCAAGCGGAAATTCAAAAAAAATGATGTTCATAATTTTACAAAGCGGCGCGGCGTTTGCCTACGGCCTCGGCATCGGATTCGTCAACTCCATTCCGTTCGGACCGGTTAGTTTTTCGATCATTGAAACGAGTTTTAAGCGCGGATTTTGGCAAGCGTTCATGATCGGCGTCGGCGCGCTGATCGTGGATGTACTGTATTGTACCGTGGGCATTTTCGGCATTTCGCTGATCCAGGATTACGCCGTCACGTTTTTTCAGCCGCTCGGATGCCCCGTGCTGGCGATTCTCGGCGCGCGGCTGATCTACCTGAGCCGGAGCGGACGGCTTCAACAAACGTTTCATCCGCCGACCCAAAAAGAACTGACTAAAAATTTCTCATTAGGAATAATGCTCTTCTTAACAAATCCCTTGCCAATCGGCTTTTGGATTTTCACGGCAGGATATATTTTTTCGTATCAATTAATCGGAATAAATATGCCGGATAAGGTCGGTTTCATTGTCGGCATGACGATCGGGACCGCCTTGTGGTTTTTTCTTCTGGCGAAAGTGATCGCATGGAAGCGCATGACGATTTCTGAAGATACTATCCGGAAAATTTCCGTGGGTACGGGGGCTATCCTGTTGGCGTTTGGCATATACCTGGGCTATCGTTATGTGTTAACTTTTTATTGAGAGAAGCATTGGACAAACTCATTCCCATTGATCTTCTCATTTTTGATCTGGACGGGACGTTGGTGGATTCGCTGGACGATATAGTTCAATCGGTGAATCACACTCTGGCTCAATTGGGATTCCGGCCCTTGCAAAAGCAGGAAATCAGAGGCTTCGTGGGTGACGGAATTGAAAATTTACTCATACGTTCGGTGGAATCTCAAGCCGAAGCGTCCACGGCCGTCATTCGTCAGGCCGCAGAGATCTACACCGGGCATCAAGACGCGCATTGTCTGGATCACGCGAAATTATATCCGCACGTAAGACAAACGCTTGAGCACTTTGGCCCGAAAAAAAAAGCCGTGATCAGTAATAAGCCCGAATATTTCAGTAAGAAGATCCTGACCGCGCTCGATGCAGCGGAATTTTTTGATGTGATTCTAGGCGGGGATTCCCTGAAAGAAAGAAAACCGGATCCGGAGCCGGTCCGTCATATTCTGAAATTATTAAGCGTTGAAAACCGGCGGGCTGTGATCGTCGGGGACGGTCGTCAGGATATCGCGTGCGGTAAAGCGGCCGGAATTAGCACGTGCGGCGTGACGTATGGTTTCCGCTCGAAAGAGGAAATTAGCGATGCGGATTTTGTTATAGATAATTTGTTTGAGTTAAGTAAGATTTATTGTTAGCGGTCAGTCCGGCAGCAGTCAGCCCAGAGCTGGAGTGTTGGAGTATTGGTTTGGCGTTGACCTTTCACTTTTGATTTTCTTAGTGTCTTTGTGGATATGATTTCAGAAAGGCAAATAGCCGTATTCAGCATCTGGCTGATCGCTGAAAGCTGACTGCTAAAAACTAACAACAGATAACTGACAACTGATAACTGACAACTGTAATAATGGATACAAAAGCCATTCTCAAAAAAGTCAGGCGGATCGAGATCCAAACGCGCGGGTTGGTGAATAATATTTTCAGCGGTGAATATCACACCGTTTTCAAAGGCCGCGGAATGTCCTTTTCCGAAGTGCGCGAATATCAATTCGGTGACGAGGTGCGGTTCATTGACTGGAACGTGTCCGCACGGATGGATAAACCGTATTTGAAAGTTTTTGAAGAAGAGCGAGAACAGTCGCTGATGATGCTTTTTGATGCGAGTGCATCGGGCAATTTCGGCACGGTGAAACAAACGAAACGCGACATGATGATCGAAATGGCGGCGGTGATAGCGTTCAGTGCGATCAAGAACAATGACAAGGTCGGCCTGCTCATTTTCACCGACCACGTGGAAAAATTCATTCCTCCGAAAAAAGGGAAAAGGCATGTGCTCAGGCTCATTCGTGAGCTTTTGACGTTTTCGCCGCAGCGCAGGGCCACGCAAATCTCCGTCGCTCTCGAATTCACGCTGCACGTGCTGAATCGCCGCAGCATCGTATTTTTGATGAGCGATTTCCTGGACCAGGATTACGATAAATCCTTGCGGGCCGTGGCGAGGAAACATGATTTGATTGCCATCCGCATTTTTGATAAGCGTGAACGCGAATGGCCGGGGGTCGGCCTGGTAATGCTGGAAGACCAGGAGACGGGCGAACGGCTGGAAATCGACACGGAATCGCTGTATGTTCAACAGGTCTTGAAATACGCGGTATCCGAACAGGCAAGAAAGCAGGAAACGATTTTTCGGCACAGCAAAGTGGATGTCATAGATATGGCGACGGGCAGCGATTATGTGGAGGCGCTGGTACGATTTTTCAAAAACCGCGAGCGGCGCCTGCACCTCACCTGAAAAATAATTATTGACATAATAATATACTTTTATTAAGTTTACAGAAGATTTATCGGGCATATTCCAGAATCTGTTGAGGTAGAACATTCACACTGAGATTGTTGTTATTATTCTTTCTACAAACCGGTGAGGTCAATCGTGGAATCAGTTTTTGAGAGAGCCAAGGATTTGCGGGAGAAAGTCGAAACGGCGATGCTGAAAAAAATCGAGTGGCGCGTCCTGTTCTCGGTAGACGGCAAACGTACGGTCGCGGAAATTGCGGCGAAAGTTGAACGCGATGAAAGTTTTGTAGAACAGGTTTTAGAAAAATTAGCTGCACAGAAGTTACTCATCGGCGGCGGTGCGAAAAGCAAAGACAACGGCGCCGATGCCAAGAAGCCTAAAAAAGAAACCAAAGCAAAAAAAGAAAAAGAACCGGAACCGGTGAAGCAGTTCAAGGAAGCGCCGAAAGAAAAGGCCCCCGAACCGAAGCCCGTCCCGGTTATCAAAAAGGAAGAGAAGAAAGATGATTTTGATTTGGGCGCCATGATGACTGAAACGCCCAAGGTCGAGCCGCCGAAGCCGGTTGCGACGCCGAAACCGGTAGCCACGCCTGCCGGCGCGGCGGGCGGAAAGAAGATTCTGATCGTGGACGACAGCATCGTGATTCAGAAAATGGTCGAAATAGCACTGGAGAATGAACATTTTCAATTGGCCTCTGCGATGAAAGGCGAGGACGGGATCCGGATGGTGAAGGAATTTCAGCCGAGTCTGGTGCTGCTCGATATGATGCTGCCGGACATGAACGGGCTGGATGTGATGAAGGGGATTCGTGAGATGGGTGGCGCGTATGCCAGCCTACCGATCGTGATGCTCAGCGGGAAAGATTCCCCGCAAGATAAGGATACGGCGATCAGCAGCGGCGCGAGCGATTTCCTGACCAAGCCGTTCCATGATGAAGATCTCTTATCGAAGGTGCATGAATATTTAGGAAAATAATTTGTAAGACAAATAACGTAACGTTCAACCCTAAAGTTTATTTAGGGTTTTTTTTTCATAAAATCGCAGGCCATGGCGCTCGACACTAAAACAAAGAAATTTGTTGATTTCTATTTATCGGAATTACTCGGTCATGTCAAAAGCATGAGCGAGCAGCGTTTGGGTCCGGTCGAACACCAGGCGGCAAAGAAAATCGTCACGTTCCTTGCCCAATCGGGAAGCCCCCTTTCGCAGATGGATGCGCTGGCCTCTGTCAACATCATGCGCCCTCTATATGAATTTCTTCAAAAAATCATCGGTCAAATTCAGCAGTCCGATTTCAAGATGAGCCAGGTGATTTCCGTTATTGAAAGCGACTCGGAAAAAATCCTGCAGGTGTTTGCTCAAATTCTCTCCGACGCGTCCAGGCACAGAGAACTTGAGCGGGAGCTTCAAAGAATCGGATTACCGCTGGACATGGATATGTTGAAAAGAACCTATGCTCAGGCAACGATTGAAAAAGCACCCGCCCTTGTACCGGTCAAGACGCCGCCTGTTGTTTCCACGGAGCCCATGTTCAAGACAGAGCCGACCGCTTTCAGTAAAGTGGACGATATGATCGGTTTCCTTTCGCGGCGGAGCAAAAAGACGCCGGAAGGAAAAACGTCCGTCCCCGCCAGTAAAAAAATTTATCAGCCACCGTCGCCCGGAGACGATTATACCGAAGGAAAGAATTCGGATCGGAGTGAATTTCTGACGGAATTGGATGACGGAATTCACGCGCTGGGAAATGCTCTGAAGCAATTGAGGACGGATCCTTCCAAGACGCGCCGGATCATTGAGACGGCGGACGCGTTCGGGCTGATAAAAAAGACGGCAAAGATTTTTGATCTGCCGAGCCTGCGTGATTACATGATCGATACAGAACAGAAATTGAATAATATCGCTGATAATCTGGACGATCAAAAATTAAAGTTATCTGACGATTCGGTGGCTGCGTTGGAAGCGATGGCGAAAACGCTGGGTCAAATCTATCATGAAAAATTATTTCCTCTCACCGCCGGCATACTGCAGGAACTAAGCCGCGCATCGGACAATTTTCAGAATTCATTTACGATGAGGGAAGCGTTCGCCGACATCGATCCGGAAGAAAAAGCGATCTCCGAATCGAAAAGAATCAGTTTAGATATTGCCCACATCGCCGATGAGGATTGGAAGGTTTTCAGAGAGCAAGCATGGTATAATTTTGAGATCATCACCTCGGCGGTCCGTAAACTGAAAAACTCCTCTTCGGATACGGAGGCCGTCAAAGATATTCATCGAGCCGCCCGCGCGCTGCATACCAGTTCCAAATTGCTCCGTCTGTCGTTTCTGGCCGCACATTATGAAATACTGTATTCCATTTTTAAGGAAATGCTCCAGACACACGAGCCCATTTCTGACGAATTGCGTGAATGTACCGAGGCCTCCGTACAGGCGTGTTCGGCTCTGGTGCAGCATGATTTTGTAACGGATGCCGAATGGCTGCGCATCAATACGGGGCTGATGAAATTTACCGATTATAAAGAATCGCCGGGGGATTCGAAAACAGCCGAAGCATCGCCTATTTCCGAAACCGGAATGGCGAATAAGGAAAAAATTAATGAAGCCCTACCTTCCGTCTTAGAAGCCAATGAGCACTGGGTGGAAGAATTTCAAAATATTTTGATGGCGCACAATCACATAGCCCTGAGTCCGGTGGAAGAAAAAGGTGGAACGCCCCGGCCGAAGTCCGTCAACGAAGAGCGGCGGGCCCCTGAAGTGAGTGTCAAGAAAGAGGTGGCGGTTGAGCAACCCGCTGAAATCAAAGCGAAGAGCGCCGAAAAAATCACCGGGGGAAGTTCGGCTGAAAAAATGCACGTTGAAATCCCGGAAGAATTGATCAATGCGATGGCCCGGGGAGAATTGAATATCAGCGACCGTACTATTCTGAATTTTGCCGAGCGGCTGTCCGTTGAACCGCAGGATATCTTAACGCCCGGCGAGAAAAAGATCAGAATAAAAGCCGTCAAAAAAATTACCGCCGGAGAAAAAGTCGAATCGCCGGTGCCGGCGAAAAGAGAAATCCCAAAAACCGTCAGAGGAAGTCTCATCCTGCAGGAAACGAATGCGGCTTCGGTGGACCCGGAAATTCTGGATATTTTTAATCAGGAATCGGCGGGCTACTTTAAGACGATTGACCAGGCCTTTGAAAAACTCAGAACAAATATCAAAGATGACGGTGCGTTGAAAGACCTCGAGCGCGTCAGTCACAGCCTGAAAAGCTCTTCACGTATGCTTGGATTTGAGCGGGTCAGCGGGCTGTCCGGCGCGATGGAATTGATCGCCGAGCGCAGTAATGAAAATGAGCTTGTATTCACAAAAGAAATATTGGAACTCGTCGGCTCCGTTGCCGCCGCTATCCGCACCATTGTTGCCGGCCAAAAAGCCGACGTGACTCCGGTCATTCAAAAATTATTCAACCTGGAATCCGCCATGTCGGCGCCGAGCATTTTTACGAGTCATATTCCCGGCGCCTTGGAGGCCGGCGTGCTTGAAACGGACGAAACCGGCTCGACGGAATCGAAGGCAGCTGTTGAACAAACAGGGATTCCGGAAGCCAAGCCCGTGGAGGAAAAAGCAGTTGCCGGAGAAAAAGCGCCGGTGGAGGAAAATTATTTCAAAAAACTCGGTGTCGATGAGGAAATTGTAGAGATCTTTAAAGAAGAGTCGTTGACGTATTTTAAGTTGATGGCCGGTGCGCTTCAAACCCTTCGCTCCGACATGACCCACGAAGGGGCGCTTCACGATATTGAAAAATCCGCCCATAGCCTGCGCAGTTCAGCAAAAATGCTGGGGTTCCAAAAGATCGGCAATTTAGCCCGTCCGATTGAAGCGATCGCCGAACGCATTAACGAAGGCGCGCTGGACCTGGATACAGCTATCTGGAACATGTTCGAGAGCGCGGTTCAGCTCCTGCAAACGCTCGCGCGCGGCACAGATGTCGATGTGGAAAATGTTTTGACTCAGCTTTCACGCGTTGAAAAACTACCGTCTAATGCCGTCAAAATGGAAAAGCGCGATTCCACGCAGGCGATTCAATCGATCAAGGATCAGCTGGCCGACAAATCTGTGACTGAGAAAAAAGTCTTGGCGAAGGAATCCAAGCCGGTCAGGAAAAAAACCGTTAGGGCGCCCGCCGAAGATTTTGACGATATTGAAGTAACGAAAGATCCGATATTGAAACAATTATCGCACGAGGAGGGGGATGTGCTCGGAGATATGTCTCTTTCCACTCAAAAAGAAGTACACTAAAGTTTTCAAGAGGAATGGGTATGAATCGGCTTGGCTGTCTATTTTTAAGTTTTTTGTTTTGTATCGTTTCCGTTCACGCGTCGTCGCCCGCAACGACTTCCGGCGTCCTCAAGAGTAATGAGACCTGGGAAGGTGTGATCGTGTTGACCGGCGACGTCCTCGTGCCCGAAGGAATGACGCTGAACATCCGGCCGAATGCGCTGATCGAATTTTATGCTAACCGTGACGATCGGCAAGCCGGTTATGACATTACGAAATGCGAGCTCATCATCGAAGGTACGCTGCGCGCCGAAGGGCAGGAAAAATTTGAGATTCGGTTTACGTCGACTAATTTCACTTTACCGGGCGAAGAAGACAACAAGGCCAAATCGCAGCCGCAGGCCGGCGATTGGTACGGGATCGTTTTTAAAAAGGGCGGTAACGATCGAAGCATCGTATCGCATTGCATCGTGGAATTCGCTTACGACGGAATTACATGCGTGAACGCTTCGCCGCGGATTTATCACAATCGCATTGAAGGAAATTACTGGAACGGCGTCTTATGCGATATCGTTTCGTCGCCAAAGATTATCAGCAACCAAATTTTGAACAACGGGTACGCCGGTATCAATTGCAAAATTGCCTCAGCTCCTGTGGTGAGCAGTAATGAAGTAACGGGCAATCGCTACGGCATCCTTGTCCAGGATGTTGCGCATCCTAATTTGGGCGATGCCAGACTCGGGCAAAATACCGGCAAGAATGCGATCTACAGCAATTTGGAATATAATTTGTACAATCACACCAAAAATGTGATTTACGCGCAGCGCAACGATTGGGGTAATAATTCCAGTGCAGACAAAACAATCAAGGACGACGACGAAAATGTAAAATACGGTTTGGTGGTTTATACGCCGGTATATACTTCCGGAAAAATATCTTTCCAGGAATTGCAATCGCTGTCTAAGGTTGACGTGAAGGGCGCGGCAGAAGAGCAAGACAAGAAGCAAAAAGAGATTGAAGCGCTGAAGAAGCAATTGGCGGCGAATACGGCGAAAGAGAATAAAGCAGAATCCGCTAAGAAAGATGCGGAAGAGATGCAGCGTCTGAAATTACTTGAGGAGCAGGCGAAAGAGCAGGAGCGTATCAAACTGGAACAGGAAGCGCAGTTAGAGCTGGAGAAACAGAAGGAACAGGAAAAGGCCGCCGCGGCTTTGGCAAAGAAGCAAACCAAAGTAGTAGCGGTATTCGTTCCTACGAAGATGTCGAATGAATTAGATAATAACCCGAAAGCGATCCAGACGGTCAAACCTGAAACTCCGGCACGGGCCATTGAGGCTAAGATCAAAGGCACGGTGTCCCTGCGGGTTTTAGTGGGTGTAGACGGTAAGGCGGAAGAAATTTACGTATCGAAAAAGATCGGCAATAAAGATTTTGATCAAATTATCAATGATGCGGTGATTTCCGCTGTTAAGAAATGGGTGTTTGAACCAGGTATCTCCGGCGGCCAGCCGGCGAAATACTGGACGGTGGTCTCCGTGCTGATACAGTAGCCGAACCCGTTCAAACCGCGTCATGAAGAACTTGTTCTGTCGACCTACCTCATGATGACTACTGAACTTTCGTAAGCTCAACGTCATCTACTACCATTTTCCATTCCCCGTTTTCCTGATAAGGAGGCTTCGATACTACAAAAGTTGTAGCGATGGGTCCGATGCCTACTGTGAAGTTATTACCCTCGAATTTTTGAAGGGGCCCCGTAACGCTCGTAGTGGCGCCGGCTTTGAGCTGCTCGCATTTGACGCTGCCGTCCTGGGCTATAAGAAGCTGCATCGTTTGCGACCTCCACTCACCAACGTACGCAGATTTTTCAGCAGGAACGGGCTGTCCGCACGAGACCCATGCAAGCACAAGCAGCGGCAAGAGTTTTTTGTATTCCATTTGCTTTTCTCCGGTAGGGTTAGATTGTATGAAAAGGATATGGTCAAATCATGACACTCTTTTTTTCAAGTTCGTATGGATTGACTATTTCGCCGGTGCACCGTTTTGAACCCACGATTGGATCGTATCAATTTCTGCCGTTGTCAAATAGCCTGCAATAGCCCCATCGAAAGGCATACGACCCGTGCCGTTGGTTATGGTGCCCTTGACTTTTTGCAAAAGATAGCTGTTGGCAGGATCGCCGGGCTTGACACGCTTAAGCGAAGGCTCTTGGAGGCTTGATACATTCACGATGTTGCTGTACGAATGCAATGAATCAAGATTCTGATTATGTTCGGGAGAGCTGCCGGCATGGCATCCCGATTTAGCGCAATGGGCGGTAAAGATAACCTGAACGTTATCCGGCGTCCGGCTCGGACCGGATGAATCCGTGGGTTTCATTTCTCCGCAGCTAAAATAAATAACCGCGACAATTACGGCGAGGACAGTTGTAAAGGTTTTCATATTCACCTCCTTTTGAAAATTCTACCATTTGAATTGACGGTGGATGTTGAATCCGAAATGGAAATTGGCTCCCTGTGAAAAAATTTTATTTTCGTTAATTTTATTACTGCCGGGAATGTATTCGTTGGTATTGATCAGCTGGCTGTTGGAAAAAAGCAATTCGAAAACGTGCAGGCCGATCTTATAACCCATTCCGACTGACCATAAATTAAAACGCCTGTCTCCCGCGAAGGGATTGCCTTTGTAGCCGCTGATTCTGGGAATATATTCCGCGTTGAATGCCGTGTGCCTGACGAATTCATATTGCATGCCGAATCCGACGGCAAACGTTCCGCGCGTGTCTTTGTAAGGCAGTGAATTCTTGATAAGCGTCGAAACGTGATCGCTCCTGAAAGCATAACTTGGTACCACGAGCGCCGAAAATTTATCGCTTAATCGCCGGCCGATCATACATTGAAGATTCGGTGACAAGCGATTTGTCGTATTGGCCACATCCGCACGGCTGATCCAATCGAATCCTGCATATACGCCGACCGAGACGGGCATATTTGAATTCTGCTGAACCGGAACGTATTTAAAAGCCACTTCAATATCCTTATGCGGAGTCCCTGCGCGCCGAACGAGAAAATCGAGATTGTCTGTCAACGCTACGGACATATTGATGCTGGTATTCGCGCCGGCGTCCAGCCCGAAGAAGCTTGAAAACGTTTGACCGCCGCCGCCGTTGATCAAACCCCAACGGTGCATGATACGGAATTCCGCGCTGTGCGAACCCAGCACGCGCGTCGTGGGCAGATTGATCAATTGGGTTGCCAGAAATGCATCTTCCATCGGCGATTCGGAGGAAATATTTGCCGCCATACTACCCGGCGCGCCCCAAATATCCGCCGGAAAAGAATTGATCCAATCGGAGATGGTCTGGAGGTCGCTTTGAGACAATTTATCCGCATCGAGAGGCATGGCGGCTTCTTCGAACGGGAGTTTCTCTTTTTCACGCATGATCTTTCGATAGAGATAACTGCTTTCCGCTGAATTAGGCGCGATACGCTTCAAATTCGGATCTTCCGCGCTGACCATATTGACAATATTTTTATAGCTCTCGCCTGCTTCCAGCGACATTCCATGAGGTGCATCGCTCCCGGAATGACACGAAATGCATTTGGAACTGAAGACAGCCTGCACTTTGGCGAATTTCTCTAAATGGCTCTTGTCCTGGGAAAATGCTTCCCTTGAGGAAATAACAGCAAGAACAGAAAACCCAAACATCAAGTTAGTCACTTTCATATGTGCTCTCCTTTTTAAGTCAGCAGCGCGGACATTCTGAAGTTTCTTTGTCTGTTTTAATATCTTAACAAAGCGCCTACGTTGCCCATGATCTTTAACCGTGAATTTTCCCTTGTATTCTCAACGCGGCATCCCTGCATAAAAGCAAACGTGATGGCTTCTTCAACGACGTCGTCCACATTATGAGCCGCTCCGGCGCAGATGGGGCAGGTATCTCTCGCGCCTTTTTCCTCCGGCGTGCCGATAAAAAAACATTTGTGGCACACAAAACCCGGTGCGGTAAAGCCCTTCGCGACCACGAGGGTGTTCACGCCGCCTTTACGCAAAGACTGCAGAGTAGGTTGCAATCCGAAGGTCCCTTTTCCGCCGCTGGTGTGCGCTTCGCCTTTCAGTCTATTGATCAAATCCGTTTCGTATTTTTCTTCCGCGCGCTTCGCTACCTCTTCGGACTTCCTCAAAATGTCATGAAGGGGCGCCTCCGGTTCAACGACCATATGCCCGATGACTTTCTTCCTGATATTTCCGGACAAGAGAGATTCGAATTGGGATATGATCTTTTGCTTTCCGCCGATGATCAGCCACGTCAGGTCTTTGTGATCGAATAATTTTTCCGCCTCGGCCGCCACATGTTTATAATGTTTATGAACCATCTCATCGTGCGCACGGCCGATATTGCGCTCCTGCGTACCTTCAATACCGCCGTATTTGATCTTGGGCTGCACGGGATCCTCGATATGCAGATGTTCTTTGACCAATCCCAGCGTGACATTTAGAATTCTTGCCTTCGCGCTGTCAATGAGCAGGACCGCATAACTGCGGTGGGCGCAGATTAACTCGCTAAGCGGGCGGACGAACGGGTCATAATCTGCGTTCAAATAACTGGCGACGGCTTGCGGCAATTCCATTTTTTCCCAGAACTGGGCCGCCGTGCACGAAAATATCACGAGCCCTTTATGAGGATCTGCATGGATCAGCTCATGCTGAACGAAATGTTCTATTTTTTCGAAGTCTTTCTCGATGGACTGAGCCTGCGCGCGCGTGATTTTTTTTGCGGCCCTATATTGTTCGAGTTTATGGCGCCGGTCTTTCAATAGGTCCTTGGTTACAATTTTGAAGTCGTGATGATGACCTTTATCAATATTCAGATAAAAACTGGTCATATAAAATTCCTTTTGACCCATTTTCGACAGGCGTTCAATGGTTTTGTGAGTGAGCATGTGCGGCTCCATCTGTTAAAAGATCACAAGAAGATTTTAGCATATTTAAGGAATCAATTGTTGAAATAAGAAATCAAGACGTGAAAGAGCCTTGCATCGCTTTTTGACCCTGATAAGAATTTCTGCGTATGAGTTCTGCATTAACCAGTTTTGCCATGTCCGTACCGGTGGTCAGCCAGCGCGGCGCAATAAGCATGTCCTTCGGCGCGTCGCCGTACAAACGCTGAATGCAGATTTTCGGAGAGAGCCGTTCGACAAAATCCGTAACGAGCTGCACGTATTCTTCCAACTCAAAAATAGGGAAAGGATTGTTTTGATACGCATGGGCGAGCGCAGTCTGCTCGACGATGTGGAGATTATGAATCTTAATAAAACCGATCGGCAGAAATGACATCGCATCCGCCATTGCGATCATCTCTTCTCGTGTTTCCGTCGGAAATCCGAGAATGATATGCGCGCTGATGTCGATGTTCCTTCCCGCGGTTGCATGAACCGCATCCACAAAGCACTGATAGTTGTGCCCGCGATTGACCCACACTAAGGTACGGTCGTAAATGGATTCGCAGCCGTATTCGATGCCGACATAATAATTTTGTGCAATGGATTCGAGTAAGCTCAATTTTTCCTCATCGACGCAATCCGGCCGGGTACCGACCGTGAGCCCGACAATATCCGGATGACCCAGCGCTTCGGAATAAAGTTTTTCCAGCTCGCTCACCGGCGCGTACGTGTTGCTGTAAGCTTGAAAATAAGCGAAAAATTTATCTGCCTTGAACCGGCGTTTCATGAAATCGATCTGCTGGTCAATTTGAGCGCGAACTGGCGTCGAAGGCTTGAGGTAAATTTTTTGCCGGAAGGTTTGCGATGCGGGACTGAAAGCGTCGTTGTTGCAGTACGTGCAGCCTCCGCTGGCGACGGTACCGTCGCGATTAGGACAGGTGAAGCCCGCATCTACGGTGATCCGGTGAATGCGCCGGCCAAAACGGGATTTGATATATTGATGATATGAAAAAAAACGCTGTTCTTGAGAGATGAACGGCGTTTCCGTTATGGAGGACGTGGGCGAGTCAATCATTAAGCTTCGTAGATGAGTGAATGGACAGTGTCCTAATATAGAAAATCCAATCTGTAAAATCAAGCGGCTTGATACCGGGTAATTGTGAGTTTAACAAGTTGTAATAATACAAACGGGCTGAATTCAAATAATTCTTATGAGCGTCTCCCGCACGCGTACGTATATTCGAGCTTGCAGATACAGTGAGATGTTTCGTTGCCCGCCAGCTCACGTCTCCTCGGAGCTGCGCGAGAACGAAACAGATAAGGACAGGGGATACGAAGTCAGCAAAAGCCTTTTCATCAAAATGATCTCAAATCCGCAAGTCCCCGGGCGGCCTTTTGGCCCATGTCTGAATTAGGCTGACGGGCAACGACCATGTTCCAATATTTTGCGGCGAGATCTTTTCTGCCGCTGTGTGCATGGACGACACCGAGATTATAGAGCGCGGAAATGTTATTGGGATCGGACGCAGTGACTTTTTCCAGTTCCTTAACGGCTTTCTCCGGATTACCGGTATTGAAGAAACACACCGCGTAATCATTCCTGACATTGGTGTTGGAGGCATCGAGAGCCAAGGCCTTCTCATAAGGCTCGATCGCTCCCTGGAAATCACTGTTGTCATACAGTAAGTTGCCAAGCTGAATCCAATGTTCCAGATCATTCGGATTTTTTTGGAGCTGCTCCTTGAGTAACTGTGTCTGCATGAGCGCATCATGGTTCGGCGGCATGGACTTGTTATTCAACAAACCGGCACTTTGATCCATCAATCCTCCGGAAGGGGAATTGGGATTATCGAATGCCATCCCGGTATGTGAATGGGGTTTTGATGAATCGTAATTCAAATAAAAATTAACGAGTGCAAAAACCAAAAGCGCTCCGCCGGCCGTCAATAAAATAAGGTTCTGTTTGGACTTCATGGGACGTTGCTCCGTAAATATGAGGGTTAACTAAAAGATCCAGGTATATCCGAATAAAAAGGAAATTAAAATATGAGCGATCAGAATGATGAACATGACAAGGGTCAATGGCAAATGCAGGATGTGCCAATGCCTGAATAGCTTTTGCGTGAGCGTGAGCGCAGAGATCTGCTTGCGAATTCTTGATTTTTCGAAGAACAATTTCCGGATGGCATCAATATCCTTTTTCCCGACATTTTCGGCCTGCAATTGCTTGAGCATATCCCTGACTTCTGAACGCCGCCTGAAATCCTGCAAAACTAATTTTGGAAACGTCGTGACGATCATTTCCACAACCGGAAGTGACCGAAAATTTATCTAGATCCTTTCCGTGTGATCCTTGTCTTCGTTGATCCCGCGGATGTAATAGACCATCGTGCCGGATTCATTGACGCGCAATTCGGCAACATTTTGGAAGATCAGACCCTCGAGAATTGCTTTCGCGCGACTGATCTCGATACTGAATTCCATCGCGATCTCCTCCGCCGTAACGAGTCCTTTATGCGCGGCGGAGTAGCGGAGAATATTCGATTCGAACCACTGCTTTAGTTCCGTCTCATGCAGTTTTTTCTTTTTGGTCAGGTTCCGAAAAATATAGCCCGCGAAGATCATCGGGATCAATCCGCAAACGCCGAGTATTCCGATCAGCGTAGACATCGTCGTTTTGTCTTTGGTGTAATCCGGCCTGCCGCCGACGTAATCGCCTTGCAGGATATCCGTGATCGGAAATAGGATGAAGAAGGCGCTGGACAAAACCAGAAATATGAAAGCGGTCCACCACAAAGCCAGCGGCGGGTTTTTCGGGCGGGGGAGCGGCGTGTTCATAAAATTGTTCAGGTTGAATTGTTTTGTTTAAAAGTTCCTAAGCATGACAATAATATCAGACAGTCTAATCATAAATCATTTCAAAACAAATTGATTTTTCTTGCTCCGATTATTTGAAGTATCCGCGATAGGTGCAGACTTCACCCGACACTTTACCGTGGCAATGTGAACCAAAATGTGGCTCCCCGGCCTTTTCCGCCGGAAGTTACTCCCACAGATGAACCCATAGCCTCTGCAACGCTTTTGACGATAGCCAATCCCAATCCGGTTGAAGATTCTCCATCGGTGGGCTTAGCACTCAGCCGCTGAAATGTATTGAATGCGAGGTTTAAGTCTTTTTCGGTCAATCCTTGTCCTTGATCAGTCACCAATATTTTAACATGTTCGTCCTCAATCTCATATGTGATGCGTACTTCCGAATTAGGGTGTGAGTATTTTAAGGCATTACCTACCAGATTCATCACGATGCTGTCGAGGCCTTTTTCGTCGTAGCGCACCGGCGGGATCTCGATCGCTTCATGGATGATTGTGATCATTTTTTTGTTCGCCAAAAGGCGCAGACGATGAAGGCATTTATCGATGTGCGAAACAGGATTTGCATGTATCATGAGAAGCTTGAGTGCGCCTTGTTGGATCCGGCTCACATTCAACATCTCATTAATAGAATCACGCATCGAAAAGGCCGTTTCTTTTATCATATCGGTAAATTCAACGGCTTGAATCTGTTTCGTATTGATTAATGCGTTACGAATAAAATCGATGGAACACGTAATGACGGTCAGGGGGTTCTTGAGATCATGTACGATAGTCCCGGTGAACTTTTGAATTTCTTTGTTCTTCCGATCAAGCTCATCATTGCGATCGGACAACGCTTTGTTGAGAGCGGTGAGCTTGAGCGCCGACCGGATGCGTGCCTGGAGCTCAACGGCATCAATAGGTTTGTTCAGGTAGTCCATCGCTCCTGCATCAAGGCATCGCGACAGCATCTGCTTGTCGGTTTCCCCAGTCAGCATGATCACGGGAGTAGATTCAAACCGGGTATCGGCCTTGATAATCCTCAATATTTCCAATCCGCTTTGGTGCGGCATGTAAAGATCCAATAAGATGATATCGGGTGTGCGGTACTCAAGCACTTCCTGAATGTGCCGCGGATCAGATAAAGCGTAGTAGTCAAAATCATATCGCTCTAGCATTTCTTCGATGACACTGATGTTGTCGCTATTATCGTCGACGATGAGAACCAGCGGACTCGCCGTCGAGGCCGAGCTCTTCCGAAAAGCAGGGGTCATGGGATTTTTCACCGATCTCCTTTCCTTGCGGTTGAATTGTCAATCAGCTTCTTAATCTCCAGATAAAATAACGCTTCATCACGCCTTCGATAGGTTGCCAGTAGAGCTTGAGCCTTTTGTTGAGATTCGCCTGTTGTTCCTGTGATCCATCTTTCCAAGATCGACTTTATATCCTTACTTTGAAAAAATTTCAGCCCATTCAGAGCTTTGAGATTTGCATGGATCTCTTCTTCAGAAAGAGCCGACGTACCTTCGTACTCATCGGCAATGTCATGCCTTGGATTAACACCGAATTTAGCAAGCATGCTTTTTAGTTTTTCTTGATCAATAGGTTTTGAGAGGTAGTCATCAAACCCCTGAGCCAGTATGGTTTCCCGGTCACCTACCATTGCTTTTGCCGTTATTGCGACAACAGGAATATCATTCATAGAAGAGTCCTCTCTCAGTTGTTTTAAAGCTTCCTCGCCGCTCATGAGCGGCATCATGATGTCCATCAGCACGATTGCCGGCTTCTCAGTGCGGCATCGTTCAATTACCCCAACCCCGTCTCCAACGATGAAATAATCAAAGCCCTGCAGAATTTCACGGAAAAGTTTTTGATTGGATTCCTCATCTTCTGCGATCAAAATTGATTTTGCCGTATTTAAATGGACGTTAGGATGCCTAGGATCCGGATCAGCGGAGTCCTGAACTTCTGATTCGGTGATTTTCTCGGTTGAGGTTTTCGCGGACATTTCCCCGATGTCCAATGTGAAGCTGAACGTGGAACCTTGTCCGAAAGTTGATTCAACCCATATTTTACCTCCCAGGGCTTCCACAATCTGTTTGCAAATCGACAGTCCGAGGCCGGAACCTGCTTCTTTACTCTTGTCCCGGTTCACTTGATAAAATTCCTCAAAAACGTGCTCAAGATGTTCAGACTTGATTCCGATGCCGCTGTCCTTTACTGTAAAAAGAATTTCCTGTCCGGATTCCGGAAGCTCGCATTCGACCCTCACATAACCCGACTGCGTAAATTTGATAGCGTTGCCGGCAAGATTGATAAGGATCTGAATGACTTTGCTTTCGTCGGAGTGAATCGACTGCGGCAGCCGATGATCGAAGTGTATCGAGAACTCGACCGGTTTGCCCAGGAGAAGAGGTTGAACCGTATCCCGAATCACTTCTATGTTTTTCAGAGGGAAGATGTCTTTTCGGATACGAATTTTTCCGGCTTCGACCTTTGATAAGTCAAGAACATCGTCGATGAGCATCATGAGGCGTTTTCCGCTGCGGCTGATCGTTTCGGCAAAATCCCGCACTTTCGGATCCTTGTTCCGTGTTAAAATGTCGGAAAAGCCCAGAATGGAATTCATCGGCGTTCTTAATTCATGGCTCATATTCGCAAGAAATTGGGATTTAAGACGATTGGCTTCCTCGGCCTCTTCTTTTGCTTTTTGCAATTGCACGTTTGTTTTTCTCAACTCGCGAGTTCGATCTTCGATCAGATCCTCAAGGTGGTCGCGGTATGCCTTGAGAGACGTTTCCCGTTCCTGAATCTCGGTCAGCATCCGGTTAAACGCTCTTGAAAGATCGCTCACTTCGTCGTCGTTGGGATGCGGCGCCCGCAGGTCGTAATTCTTGCTTTGCGAGACCTGCCTGGCTGTTTCGGCTAAGCCTAGGATGGGTGCTACAATAATACGTTGCAGGCTCGATGCAAGAAAAAGCGCCGCGACAGCCGTAAGAACTAATAATAAACTGACCACCAGAACATCTTGGCGGAGCTTGCCGGCAAGGGAATTCAGGTCGGACTGAAGTTCTATCGAACCGATGGTCCGGTCTCTCGATTGAATAAGCTGTTCGACCAATACATGATCAGCGGACCAGCTTACACCCGTACTTATCTTATGGCTATCAGGAAAATCGGATTTCTTACGGTCATCTCGCAGATATTCGGCAAACAGTTTATTCTGTGTAGTAAAGACGCGGGCTGTCAGGATCGACCGGCGGCTATTCAGATTTGCCAGAACGTCTTTCGCACCGTCGGCATCATCAAACTGAAGCGCAGCCTTGCAGTTGTCTCCTGTGATTCTTGCCAGTACCTGAAGTTCCTCTTCAAGCGTTGTGCGGTAGGCCAGGATGTCATAAACGACAAATGCAACGGATGCGAGGATCAATGCCGCCATCGTGACAGACATTATGATAGCGATGAGTTTCTGGCGAATCGATTTCATTTTAAAATGGAATCTCATTTTTTTGGCCTCGCCAGTGACAAAAGACGAAAGCTGATTTTGAGGCCGGCCTCATTGGCAAGGTCCTTGTTGATGTCAAATCGTACCTTGAGATTGCCTCCGATTTCCGTTGTATAAAATTGAACCATACCGCCGGCTTCTGTAAATCCATCCATGTCGCTTATCGTAAGGACCGGCCGGTGTTTCAGGGTCTCGAGAATTTGTTTTAATCTGGGAGCTTCAGAAGAAGCAACATAAACAATCCTGCTCTCTTGCAGATCGCCGATCCGATCGGATCTTCGGACGGACAAAATTTTTCCTCCGATTCGTGAGCCTTCAACCGGCGCAAACGCATCTCCAAATTCATCATCTCCGATAATTCCGATCACTACCGTGTCCGAAAGCGCTTGGGAAGATTCCGGCCAATGTACGAAGTCGATGAAGTTATAGATATAACCGGCTTCGATCTCGGGTATCTTGTACCGGCTTCGGCTATCCTGTGCCTTTGCGGGAGTTGCCCATCCAAAAAGAGCGACAAGCGCGATGGTCCGGACAAATTTGATGTACATCGAAATTTCCATGAACTGCATTTTCAGAAAGTGTATTGCGCGCCAAACACGAATCGCCGGCTATTCCCGGCGATACCCTGCGGCACGAAAATCCGATCGTCGGTGAAGTAGTATTTCTGATCGAGAATATTGCGTACATCCAGGCTCAGCGTCAGCGATTTCCAAATATTCTTTGCCGTTAACCTGGCATTCAGGATTGTATAGGGTACGAGGTTGATGCGTTCCAATCGCACCGTGGACGAATCATAAGCCGGAACATCGTTCCACCCGAATCGTGAAGAACCGTTGAGATTCAGGTTAAACTTTCCACCCGTCATGTTGATGCCAAAATTAAACGAATGTTTTGGAATGCCAAAAACAGGATCTTCTTTATTGGCTACTTTTTCATCCGCGGTCTGGGTATAGGAGTAATTTGCAGAAACCGAGAGATGGTTGCGCAATGAGAACTGTAAACCCATTTCAAATCCCGACCAATCGCGGCTGCCGGCATTTTCCCATTTCGATTGTGTCGGGACACCGCTCTGCTCTATCGCTACTTGCCTGATCACGTGTTGGACATCATTGTGAAATGCGTTGATGGTAAACGAAAAGGCTTCATGAGGTTTGTAAGTCAGCTGCAATTCTCCGGTCTCTATGGTCTCCGGTCTGAGGTTCGGATTCTCGATCAGCCGGTTTCCGCTGAGGATGTTAAAATCGCTTCGATTGGTTTCAAAAAAAGTCGGGACCCTGAAGGCTCTTCCGCCCATTCCTTTGAGAGTCCATTGCTCATTCGGTTGAAGCACAAATGTAAGACGCGGACTGAGTCTTGCTCCAAAACTGCTGTATTTGTCCAATCGTGCACCGCCGGTAAAGGCGACGAGTTTCATCGGAGAAAATGTATGCTGTAAAAAGGCGGCAAAAATGTTCTGTGTTTTTTCGCGAAAAACGGTATCCAATGTATCATCCGCGGCGACGGCATCAAAAATCCCGTCGCCATTTCTGTCGAGTATCGCTGTGGAATTGTCAATATTGAAAATAAAGTCTTTCTGAAGATTAGCGCCGATAATTGTCCGGTGGCGTGCCGAAAAATTGAACTCGGCGTAGGATTCAATATTGATCGTCGAAGTGCTGAGGTCAGATTCAAAAATACTCGCGCTTCCGGGCGGATTAAATCCGGGAGATAAAACGGTGCGGAAGTTTTCTACTTTGTAAATGTTCTGGGCTTTATGGGATGCGTAACTGCCAAGGAAAGTCAGGCGATGGTTTTTAAGAAAGCCAGTGATGAATTTTGAGTCGACGCGAACATTCCGCGCTAAATGTTCGTTTTGAAATGAATCGCGGACTGAGGTGCCTGAACCCCAGTTGTTGAAAGCTTTTGAACGATTGAAGTACGCGTCTATCTCTAACTGTTTGTAGATGATCGACGAGCCTATGTTCAATAGTGTCGCTTTTTCAGAGTTCAAGCGGTTCGAAAAGACACGCGGGATGAATGAACCGGAAACGCTGTCAAAAACTTCCTGGTGTATGGTTCGCTGCGGAATCACATCATCAAGGCCTTGAAAGCTTGCGTAGATAATAGCATCAACATTTCCGGGTAAGGACAATTTTTGGTTTCCGTTAAGCCAAAGGCTGCCGCGGTTTCCCGCCCGCGCGGAAAAAGATGATATTGTGATTTCGTCCGGACGGTAGGGGATCAGATTAACGACGGCCACAAAAGCATTGGCGCCATAGAGGGCGCTAACAGGGCCGCGCACGACTTCAATTTGCTTGATATTATCGAGTGCGTAGTCGGTATTAAAAGCGACCGCGCCTCCGGATATGCCGTCATTGAGCCTCTGGCCGTCGTAAAGAAACAGGATTCCTTGGGACTGAGAGCTGAATTCGCCGCGCACATAGATATTTTTCTGCTGGCCGCTCTGAATTGACTTACCCACCGTAAATCCGGGAACGAAATTAAGGGCGTCTCCGAGAGTCAAAAGTCCCATTCGGTCTATGTCTTCCCGGGTTATCACGAATACAGCCGCCGGGACTTCATCCGAGGTCGTGGAAGATTTCATACCGGTAGAGATCTCCACGCTCAGATTCATCAGGTCTTCAATCGAGAGCCTGAATATGCTGGTTGAATCCTGAGCCATGAGTTTCTCCGGCGCGGAAATTCCAAGCTGACAGCATAATAGTAAGAGTCCCGTCAAGAAGAGCAGTTTTTTCGTAGCCATGGTCGAACTCCTTAATAGATGCTGATATCTCGAACACGTCATTACTGAGATCACAACGGTTCTCTAAGTATATAGCCCGAGCCTCTCACCGTGTGAATAAGCGGTCGGCGCGAACCGCAATTCAATTTGCTTCTCAACTGAGCGATATGGACATACAGAACATTCGTCCCCGTATCAAAATCAACCTGCCATACATGATTGGTCAGTGCGGCGTAGGTCATCAGGCGGTTCCGGTTTCGTATGAGCAATTCCAGAATCGCAAATTCTTTATTAGATAACTCAATCCGAGCCTTGCCGCGCGTAACCCTTCGTTCCTGAATATTCATTTCCAAATCGTCGATCTTAAGCGTTTCGATCGGATCGTGGCGCCTTCGCAGCAGTGCCTGGAGCCTAGCTGCAAGTTCAATAAAAGAAAATGGCTTTGTCAGATAATCGTCTGCTCCGGATTCAAATCCTTTGACTTTATCGTCGATGCTGTCCTGGGCGGTGAGAAATAAGACGGGGACACTCGATCCTGTCTTACGAATTTCTTTGCAGACTGCTATACCGTCCATACCGGGAAGCTTCCAATCCACGATAACGACGTCGTAGCTGTTTACCGCAAATTCCGTCAAGGCTGCTTCGCCGTTGCCGAAAACGTCAACTGCAAAACCATCCTGGCTCAGGCCTTGTTTCAGAAAGCGTGCCAGGCGTTCATCATCTTCGATTACTAAAATTCGCATAGCCGCTCTTACCATTTAATTAATTTTCACGAAAGAAAATTCGAAAGAAAAATGTTTGCTTTTCATCGCACTAATTACGTTCAAATATAACACACAAACGAAGATTACGCAAACACAAAAACTCATCATAAGTAAGTATAATGGTCACTTAAGACTCACTTAAGGTTTGTGTATTACATTCATATCATGCGGCACGATAACTTTGTCGCGGAAATAGTCAGTATTTCACCAACCAATTTTAAGGAGTGAGCTTTATGAAAGCAGAAATGTGGTTCTTAGCGGCGGCCGTGGTGCTGTCTCAACTTGGATGCCAGGAACACTGTCCTACGGTATCGACAAATCCGGCGGGATCGCCTTATGCCGTAACGATTGATCCGGCTGATTTTTTACCCGGCGATTCCATCACAGGAAATACGTATTACCCGCTTCCGGTCGGGAGAATTCTGGTCTATGAAGGCACGGATGGCGGCGTGTCCGAGACCGTGGAAATCACCATCATGGATAGTATAAAAACAATTATGGGAATAGCTTGCAGGATCGTTCGTGACAAGGCGTTTGAAAACGGCGAACTTGTTGAGGATACCTTTGACTGGTATGCGCAAGACCGCAGCGGCAACGTCTGGTATTTTGGCGAGGATACGCACGAGATCGAGAATGGCGTACCGGTTAACTCTCATGGATCGTGGGAAGCCGGAGTGGACGGCGCTTTACCGGGTATTATTATGTTTGCGGACCCATTAACCGGCGTGTGGTATCGCCAGGAATATTATGAAGGGGAAGCAGAGGACGTCGCCCAGGTTCTGAATATCGGCGAAATGATTACCGTACCCTACGGCACTTTCACCAATTGTCTGCGCACGCTGGAGTATCCCCTTCTGCAACCGGGTAACGAGGAGAATAAAATTTATGCGCCTGGAGTCGGATTGGTAAGATCGGTGGCGACGAAGGGAGGTTCGGGATTCGAAGATTTGGTATCCGTTACGCCGTAATGAGATATCGACCGAAGTCCCGGGCTGCTAGGAGTCCGGGACTTGTGGTTATGAATCGACCTAAACTAAAACGGAAGGGAAAGAGTAATGGAAACCATGGAGCTGTTCGGCTTGAAAATTATTTATCTTGAGTCATTCAAGCAACTGCTGGTCAAATTTGCGATTGATTTTATTTTTGCTTTTTCAATCATCAGAGTTATCTATTACCGGAACAATAGAAAAAGTGAATTCCTTTTTACATTTTTCTTGTTCAATATTCTGATATTTTTCATTTCCAGCATGCTTGCAAGTGTAGAGTTGCAGACCGGTTTTGGTTTTGGCCTCTTTGCTGTTTTTACGATGTTACGTTATCGTGCGCAAGAGATTGAAATCAAAGAGATGGCCTTCCTTTTCATATGTACGATTCTTGCCGTAATCAATTCTCTCGCAACACGTTCCGTCGGCCTTGTCGAAGTCCTGTTCGCAAACACTATTATTCTGCTTGCAACGTACTTTTTGGAAATACAATGGTTTGGCCGCTTTCAGCAAAACATTATTATTAATTACGACACCATTACGCATATCAATGTGACAAAGAAGCAGGAACTCATTGCGGAGCTAAAAGTCCGCACGGGTTTACAGGTCACAGATGTGGAGATCGTCGGCATAAACTATCTGAAAGACACGGCCGATCTGCGGGTATTTTATGAAAAAGGCAAAGCCCTAGTCCCAAAGGAATGATCTGCGTGGTTCAAATATTCTAAGATTCAAAAGTTATGTAAAACCTTAAGAGGAGGTGTCAAACAATGTTCGAATCAATAAATCTAAAGGAGGAAAGCCTCTCTGATAAACAGGCTTATCGAAGAAACTCAAATTTTTTCCTGGATATTGCCACACATCGGTCAAAACTCGTAGCCGCCGTTTTTTTTGGCTGGCTATTGCTATGGTGTCAGCCGAGTTATTCCCAGGAACTCGATTCCGAAATCGATACAGATTCAGAGGCAGTGGCGCCCAAAGATTCAGCAAAAGCAGGCAAAGGTAATAAGCGTGTTCGTGTCTCCGGCTTTATGCAGCAGTTCTTTTTAAAGCAATTTGATACAAATCACGATGGTGAAGCTGCGGCCGACCGATTCCGGGTTCAACGTGTCAGGCTGAAATTTAGTGGCAAGGTTGAAAAAAACATTGGTTACCAGATTGAGATAGATCCGCGAGCACCGGAAATTACAGGCTTTCTAAGGGATGCTTATATCTCCCTATACCATATTCCAAGGCATGAAATTCGGTTCGGCCAACAGAAAACTCAGTTTGGTTACGAGAACAACGTATCATCGTCCCGATTGTACTTTGTGAATCGTACCGATGTTTCTGACAATCTCTCTCGTGGAATTAACCTTCGCGATATCGGAGTCGGTCTGCTAGGGAATTTTCCGTTCAGCAAAACATTCAGGATTGAGCACGCAACTACGTTAGTCAACGGTTCAGGCCTGAATGTTCAAAAAGATGAAACCAAGAAGAAAAACATCTGGGGACGAGCGGGTGTCCGATACAAGACGGATGATCTCATGTGGAGGTTCGGCGTTTCCGGCGGGTACGGCGATATTTTAGAAGCAGAGGCAGCTCCGGACAGCTCCGATCTGCTTATTAATTTCAAACGCCTCGGTACGGATTTCGAACTTGAACATAAATGGTTTACAGCCGTTGCGGAGTATGTGCAAGGGTGGAACAATGACCCGTTTGAAGGCGGCGAAACAGTCTCCGGCTTCTATGGTTATCTGACCGGTAAAACTCCATGGCAAGCGGGGCCTCTTCTTCGCTACGAGAATGAGCTTGCGGATGGGTTTACACGTTGGATCATCGGCGCCTATTACGGTATGCCGTCGGCAAAATTCCGTGTGCTGCTCAATTATGAATTCAGGAAATCCGAAGAAGACACCGAAGACAATCGGCTGTATCTCTGGTGTCAAGTTCGGTTTTAGGCGGCATAAGCAAGTAATTGATAATTTTTTAAGACCACTTCTTTGAAGGAGAACAGATGATGCCGAATTCAACATCCTTATCGCCTCTTTCAGAATACAATCCCGTCGGGCTTGCTCAATTATCCCGTTTGTTATATACAAACCGAACCGATGCCAAGTATGTTTTTGGCGAATCGGTTTTGTCAGATATCCTTTCAAGCTTGAAGGAATCGTATTCTGTTCTTGAAATCAAAGGGCAGCGTGTTCACCCGTACAAGACAATCTACTTCGATACGCACGACTTTTCGTTGTACAGGCAGCATCATAATGGGAAGTTACCCCGCTATAAAATTCGCTCACGCCAGTACGAATCTACCGGTGAGGTCTTTAGTGAAATCAAATATAGCGCAAAAAAAAACATGACTATTAAGACCAGAATTCCTCGAGAAACCTTAAACTATGAGCTGGACTCAAACTTCGGTGACTTCATTGCTTCGACGATCTCTCCTTCTCCCGGCGAATTAGTTTTGTCACTTGAAGTTTTATTTAACCGGGTGACCCTCGTCGACAACTCTTTTGCGGAACGTATAACGATAGATACGGGGCTGGTGTGTTCATTCCATGGCAAATCCTGCACGTTTCCCTCATTAACAATTGTAGAGGTCAAGAAAAATAGACACATCAACCGTTCGGGCGGCGAAGCGCTTTTTCGCCGAACGGGCAGTGACCTCACGGGCTGCAGCAAATACTGCATTGGGATCGCCAATATTCATCCGAATGTCAAAACAAACAATTTTAAACCCTTGCTTTGCGTACTCGACAAGATCATGCGAAATTCAACCAGTCAAGGCAGGGGATCGTAGAAATAGGTCGATTAAATCACCTTGGAGGCGTACGATGAGTACATTAGTCCTTTTTTCAGCCACAATCTACTTTCTCGGCAACACATTTTCAATCACAGGGGAAAACAACCATGTAGTCCTGAGTAGTCAAATAACAATGACGGTTCAGAGCAAGTCTTATGGAATCATCAAGGGAACTGTCCTGGACAAAACCTCACGAAAACCAATTGTTGGAGTTAATATCTTCGTAGAAAGTACCCGATTGGGAACCATCACCAATCGAAATGGAGCGTTTATCATTTCAAAACTGCCCGCGGGGACCTATACGCTGAGATTCGGCATAATCGGATACGCTGAAAGAAAATATGAGAATATTCAAGTCACGGAGAATGACACGACGGATATTCAAATCGTGGAAATGGAAGAACAACCCATTCCATTGAAAGAACTTGTCGTGTCGGCCGGGAGTTATTCGCTGATGGACGTTGAACCATCGACACAAACTCTAACGCATGAAGACATCAAGATGCTGGGATGGGCCGAAGACGTGACTCGGGCCATTCAGAGAGTTCCCGGCGTATCGGGCAACGATCTCGCGGCAAAATTCTACATCCGCGGCGGGGACGTGGACGAAGTATTGGTTTTGCTCGACGGCATGCCAATCTATAAACCGTTTCATCAGAAGGATTTTGGAGGAGGGCTCTTCAGTACCATCGACTTAGAAACTATTGCTGGTGTTGATTTTTCAACCGGGGGTTTCACGGCGGAATACGGCGATCGCATGAGCGGCGTCCTCAATTTGAGAACCAAACAACCAAAAGCCGGTCAGAAAAGCCAATCCTCAGTGGGTGTAAGTCTCATCAATGCCCGTGCGTTTTCCATGCGCAGTTTTAATGACGAGAAGAGTTCATGGTTGATTTCTGCCAGAAGAGGTTATCTCGATGTTTTGAACAAGCTCACGGGAAACGAGTTCAAACTAAAACCCACGTACTACGATGCCTTGGGAAAAGTGGAACACAAACTTAATCAAACTCATACCCTGTCAGGCCAGTTTTTCCTTGCGTACGATAGGTATAAGTTGGATGAAATGGAATTAGAACCGGGGATAACGGTTCCGAATATCGATTTTTCCAACACCCGCTATGGCAGCTACTACACCTGGGTTACCCTGAGGTCTTCCTTTAGACCCAATTTGTACGCGCGCAGTTTGTTATATGGAGGACTCATTGATCAACGACGATTTTGGAATAATTTTGACAATGATCCCAAGGCTCATTTTAACAGCGGAACGATCCGTGACAACAGGGATTTTCAGCTTTTTGGATTCAAACAGGATTGGGGCCTGGAGGCTGCCGGTAATCTTTTCTTGAAATTCGGTTTTGATCTAAGGCGATCCACGGTGGACTATACCTATTCTAAAGACATCCAAAACGAACTGTTGTCTCCAAACTTTCCAAACGACACTATTATCATAGATCGGACGGCCCAGTTTGATACTAAAAAAACGCTGACCGGAAATCAATTAGCTTTTTACTTGTCGACAAGATTCCGGATTCTGGAACCGTTGACACTGGAAACGGGCTTACGTTATGATTATTCTTCGTACACGCAGGATAAACTCTGGAGCCCGCGCGTTAACGCACTTTATTCGCTGACCAGGAACACGTCATTAAGGGGTGGCTGGGGATATTACTATCAGACGCAAGCCGCTGACGAATTGAGAATTCAATTTGAAGAAACGTCAACTAATCGGGCTCAAAGAGCCGTGCATTATGTACTAGGCGTAGATCATCAATTTGATAACGGACTCTATTTCCGCACGGAGGGGTACTTGAAAAAAATAAGCCGTATGCCCGTAAAGTATGTCACTCTGGGTGCCGATATCGATGAGTTCTATCCTGAATCCAGAGACGACTTAGTCCAACTGACGGCCAACAAGGGAACGGCCAAGGGGATGGAATTCTATTTGAAATACGATTCCGGGGAAAAGATCTCGTGGTGGTTGAGTTACGTCTTATCTGAAGCCAAAGACAATGTGACGGATGTGAATTTTGCAGGAAAGATGACTGAAAGAACCGGAAATCAGCCCCGTCCATGGGATCAACGCCATACACTTAATATCGATGCGTATTATCGTTTAAATGCGAGTTGGCAATTCAACATTGCCTGGCAGTACAGAAGCGGCTGGTCTTTTACGGACTTTGACGTAGTACGCTTGCGACGGTCGGACGGTACTTTTGCGTATTTCCACGACTACGGTACCTTCAATACCAGCCGCTACCCTTCTTACCAGCGCCTGGATGCCAGAATTAACAAACATTTTTACACGTCCAAAGGAAAGATCACGGTCTTTGTGCATGTAATCAATGCGCTCAATCATACGAATGTCAGCGGCGCCGATCATGAAATCTTGTCGGCAGATGCAAGCGGTTTTACAGCAATAAAACAAAAAGAGACATGGCTGGGTATTACACCATTCGCCGGAGTGATTTGGGAGTTTTGATTTTTGAATTTCGGCGTTAGTCAGTCGAGCAGGTGCCGCCGTGCTTTCCCAGCTCTTATTGCAATTCTACTTAATCCTCATCCTCATCCTCGTCTTTGGATTTGTGTCCACGCATTGCGCGTATTTCTTTAAATTCAAACAATGAAAAATGGAGTTCATCTCTTCCCTTGAATAAATTCACACGCGAGTTCGACGTCTTTCTTGCTGCCGATGATAAGCGGCGTGCGCTGATGCAGGTCTTTCGGCTCGATGTCCATGATGCGTTGATGCCCGTCAGAGGCGGCTCCGCCGGCATGCTCCACGATCATCGCGAGCGGGTTGGCTTCGTAAAGCAATCGCAATTTTCCATGAGGATTGGATCTGTCGGCGGGATAGAGAAAAATTCCGCCGTAAAGTAAATTACGATGAAAATCGGCAACTAGCGATCCGATGTAGCGCGAAGAATAGGGGCGTCCGTCGGATTTGCTTTCATGTTTCAGGTAATCAATGTATTTGCGGGTGCCTTCGTGCCATTTATTATAATTACCTTCATTAATACTGTAAATTTTTCCCTTGACCGGCGTGCGAATCGTTTCATGCGAGAGAATGAATTCACCTACGCTCCCGTCAAACGTGAATCCGTGCACGCCGTAGCCGACGGTGTAAACAAAGACCGTGCTGGACCCGTAAATAATGTAGCCTGCCGCAACCTGTTGAATGCCGCGCTGTTTGCACATATCTTTTTCCGCGACGTTGGCCTGCGGGTATTTGCGCAGGATCGAAAAAATAGTACCTACGCTGACGTTGGCGTCGATGTTGGAGGAGCCGTCGAGCGGATCGAAATTGACGATATACTTTCCGCCGGGATAATTATCTTTCAAGCTCATCGGATGTTCCATTTCCTCTGAGCCGAGCATATAAATTTCGCCGCGACCGCCTGAAATGATATTGACGAGTGTGTCGTGCGAAAAAATATCCAATTTTTTTACGGCTTCCCCGTGTACGTTTTCCGTTCCGGTCATACCGAGAAGGCTGACGAGACCGGCACGGCCCACTTCGCGCGAAATAATTTTTCCGGCCAAAGCAATATCGGCGAGCAATCCGGTCAGTTCACTGGTAGCTTCCGGATGCGCGCGCTCCATTTCAACGATGTGACGTTCGATCGTTTTTAAGCTCATGAAACTAATTAAGGATTAGGAATTAAAAATTACGAATTGAAAACGCATCAGCCACAGAGGACACACAGCTCACGGAGGAATACTTTCCCGCGAAACACGCGAAAAGATTAGAATCTAAGAATTGAGATGAATTTCTCGCCAAGAAGGCACTAAGACACGAAGATTAGGAAATATAAACCTTTGTGTCTCACTGTCTTTGTGGCAAATTAAATCAAGCATTAAGAATTGAGATGAATTCCTAACTACGAAGGCACAGATACGAAGAAGGCAAATTCAGCATTCAAAATTCAACATTTCGTGAGCCTTCGTGTCTTAGTGTCTTTGTGGCAAAGGAATTAGTATCCCTCACCGGAGGTAGCTTTGCCGCTGACAATTTTCACACTGGCGCTGGCGCCGATGCGGGTGGCGCCCGACTCGAGTAATTTCACCGCGTCCTCATACGTGCGCACGCCGCCGGACGCTTTCACGCCGAGTTCCGATCCGACGACCTTACGCATCAGCGCAATGTCGGCTGCGGTCGCGCCGCCTTTGCTGAATCCGGTCGATGTTTTGACGTACGATGCGCCAGCTTCTTTGGCGACGAGGCAGGCTTTGATCTTTTCTTCATCCGTGAGCAAACACGTCTCGATGATCACTTTGACAGGATAGCGCCGCGCATTGCGAACGACTTCCCGGATGTCTTTTTTTACCAGTTCATATTCGCCGGATTTCAACCAACCGATATTAATGACCATATCGATTTCCTGCGCGCCGTGCGCAACGGCCGTTTGCGTTTCGAGGCCTTTGGACTGTGTGCTGGTCGCGCCGAGCGGAAATCCAACTACGGTGCAGACCAAAACGCCGCTGCGATTCAGATTTTGCGAACAGCGTTTGACCCAACAAGGGTTCACACACACCGAGGCAAAGCAGTATTTCCGGGCTTCTTCACAGAGCTGATCGATTTCCGCAAGCGTCGCTTCCGGCTTAAGCATGGTGTGGTCGATCATGCGGGCGATTCGCTCCTGCGCCGGGTTAATGCCGAGGCCCGAGGAGATCCGGCACGCGCCGCAAGCGACCATTTCATCCGCGACCTCGGGATGCTTATCCAAGATGCAATGGCAACTTTCGGAACGCAGGCAATCCGGATTGGTGCAGTCTTCGCAGGTGCTTTTGGGTGATGCGCGGAGGTACGATGATCCCTTCAGGTCATTCAAGATCTTGTCCACGTGATCGGCAATGATTTTTTCGTTATTGGGGTCCATATTTTATATTGCTGAATGCGGGGATGCTTCACTTCGTTCAGCTTGACCGTTTTTTGTCATTCCGAGTCCCGATTTATCGGGGCGAAGAATCCCCTGTAGAATAAGAGGTGCTTCACTTTGTTCAGCTTGGCTTGTTACTTGTCATTCTGAGCGCAGCGAAGAATCTCCTGAAGAATTGGGGATGCATCACTTTGTTCAGCATGACATTTTAATTAAAATTCTTCTTCAAACACGCAATGCAATAATCCATATCCTCCATCGATACATCCAGGTGGGTAACGAACCGGATTTTCTTATCGCTAAAAGGAATGCACAAAATCCCAGCGGTCTTTAGTTTTTCCACAACGTCATACGACGAACCCTCTTTCACGCTGAAAATCACGATGTTGGTTTGCACCGCAGACAGATCCAGGGAAAAATATTTTAATTGCGAAATAGCCTCAGCTAGTTCTTTTGCTTTGGCGTGATCCTCTTTGAGCCTGTCTATATTATAGCGGAGCGCGTACAAAGCGGCCGCAGCCAGAAAGCCCGCCTGGCGCATTCCGCCGCCGAATGCCTTCCGGTAATAACGCGCCTTTTCAATGAACTTTGCTGTTCCGGCCAAAACGGATCCTACCGGTGCGCCGAGCCCCTTGGAAAAACATAATGAGATCGAATCAAAATATTTTCCGTATTCCATCGGTTTGATGTTTTCCGCCACGCATGCGTTCATCAATCGTGCGCCGTCGAGATGCAGACCGATCTTCCGTTCACGCGCCAGCGCGCTGATCTTTTTTATTTCCTCGATCGGATAGACCGTTCCGCCGGCGCGATTGTGAGTATTTTCCAGCGCGATCAGGGCCGTCGGGGCGCTGTGAATGTCTTCGTGATTGATCGCTTCTTCAACCTGCCCGACCTTCAAAATCCCTTTTTCTCCTTTAACGATGTGCATTTGTGCACCGGACAACATACCGGAAGCACCCGCCTCGTACTTAAAAATATGGCAATCCGCTTCGCAAATGATCTCATTGCCAGGCTGCGTGTGGGTTTTCAGCGCGAGTTGGTTGCCCATGGTGCCGCTGGCGACGAATAGCGCGTCTTCCTTGCCGAACATTTTTGACACGACCTGCTGCAGTTCATTGACCGTCGGGTCTTCTCCGAAAACATCGTCGCCCACCTCCGCTTTGAACATCGCCTCGCGCATAGCCGGAGAAGGCTTGGTTACCGTATCGCTTCGCAGATCGACTGTTTTCATGGTAGACTTCGTAATTTTGAATGTGTAAACTTAGTGGATTAAACGCTTTTTTGCAACGGGAAAGTTGACTATTATATTTGAATATATCGGTGAATTAAAGTATTTTGAACATCTCAAAAATTCTAATGGATTTTATGCCGCCTTTCGATACGCCCCGATAAATCGGGGCTGCTCTGGGTGACCATGGATGGATAATGACTTCACTGAAGAATAAATCGCTCTTGGTCGGGTTAACGGGCGGCATCGGCTGCGGCAAGACGGAAGTCGCACGTATGTTTAAAGAACTCGGCGCAAAAATTATTGACGCCGATGCGATCGGGAAGAAAGTGGTCGAGAAAAATGCGGGGGTGCGGATAGCCATTAAGAATATTTTCGGCAGCCAGTTTATGAATTCGGACGGAAAGTTGAAAAGAAAAGAATTAGGCAGTTTTGTTTTTGCGGATGAAAAGCAAAAGAAAAAATTGAACGACATTGTCCATCCGCATCTGTTGATCCGGATCAAAAAAGAAGTTGCATCCGCAAAGAGGGAGAACCGGGAGATCATCGTCGTGGATGCCGCGCTGATTTACGAGGCCGGGCTGGAAAAAATCTTCGACCTTGTAATTGCGGTCTATGCCGAACTCAAGCAACGGATTGCGCGTATACAGAAGCGGGACAACTTGCCGGATCAGGAAATTCTCAATCGTATTCAATCGCAAATGCCGCTGGATGAAAAAGTTAAGCGGGCCGATCGCGTGGTCACGAACGATGGTACGCTGGCTGAACTTCGATCGCAAGTAGAAACGCTGTTTCAGAGCCTCCGGAACTCTCATCACGGAGAGCCTTCCAAGATTGCCTTGCTTAAAAAAAAATAATTCTCTACTTTGACCGTTCAATTTTCGCAATTCTAATATTCTTCTAAACATTCTTATGGGAGTGCGCCATGGAACGATTCATTGGGCTCATCGGTTTGGCGGTGATCATCGGCATTGCATTTTCAGTTTCTAACAATAAAAGGCTGATTAATTGGCGCCTGGTCGGCATGGGCCTTCTCATTCAGGTTGTGTTCGGCTTTTTGGTCATTAAAGGCAAGGCGTGGGGCGCTCCATTTAATTTTCTTGCCCTGACTTTTGAAACCATCGGGGAGGGTTTTGTGGCCATTCTGGGGTACACCACGGCCGGCGCGCAGTTTGTGTTCGGAAATTTGGCGATCAGTCCGGGCAAAGACGGCAGTATGGGTTTTTTCTTTATCTTTCAGGTGCTTCCGACCATTATTTTCTTTTCTTCACTGATGTCCGTTTTATATTATTTGGGCGTCATGCAGAAGGTCGTGCAAGGCATGGCATGGGTCATGGCAAAGCTCATGGGCACCAGTGGCGCGGAATCGCTTTCCAATACGGCTAATATTTTCGTAGGTCAAACCGAAGCGCCGTTGATGATCCGGCCGTTTATCAAGACCATGACGCAATCGGAGCTGCTCACTATCATGGTTGGCGGTATGGCGACGATTGCCGGCGGAGTCATGGCGGCATACATTCAGATGCTCGGAAAATCCTACGCTGATGCGAACGGCGTCACGATTGAGCAAGGGCAGGTGCTTTTTGCGACTCAGCTTCTTGGAGCCAGCATCATGGCGGCTCCGGCAGGACTGGCGATTTCGAAAATTATCTTTCCTGAGACCGGCGATCCGGTCACCAAGGGGACGCTGAAAATGAACGTGGAGAAAAATGCAGCGAATGTCATTGAAGCGGCGGCGGGCGGCGCGGCAGACGGATTGCAGCTGGCTCTCAACGTGGCCGGTATGCTGCTGGCCTTTATTGCGCTGATCGCTATGATCAATTCCCTTATTTCCAACCTCGGTTCTTTGGCGGGCGTCGAGAATCTCACGTTACAAAATATTTTCGGATATGTTTTGTCGCCGCTCGCTTTTGTGGTTGGGGTGCCGTGGGAAGAAGCGCACAAGGTCGGAAGTTTGCTCGGAACGAAAATTGCGCTCAACGAATTTGTAGCGTATTCCGAGATGGCGGGCATGATCAAAGATAAGACGCTGCAAGATCCCAAATCCATTATGATCGCTACGTTTGCGTTGTGCGGCTTTGCCAATTTTTCTTCGATTGCGATCCAGATCGGAGGCATTGCGCCGATGGCGCCCGAACGCCGTAAAGATATCGCATCGCTTGGCCTGAGGGCCGTGCTCGGCGGGGCTTTGGCGACGCTGATGACCGGAACGATCGCCGGCGTTATCATGTAACTGTTTGTCGCATGAAGATTTTTTTTCTGAAACACTGGAAACGCATTCTCATCGCCGCCGTTCTGCTGGCGGCGATTGTGATTTTTGCGTTTCCGTCGATGGCCCGCCTGATCATCGAGAATAAAATCCGGGACGGTCTGTCCCGGCTCGAACAAAAAATTCATCGCACCGTTACCGTCGGCGAACTGCATTTTACCACTTCGACCTCTCTTCAGATTCTTGATCTGTCTATAGCCGCTCAGAATACAAAGACCTCATCCACTCAAAGGACCGCCATTCGCACCGGTGCGGATTCGGCCGAGTCCTACGATGAGCTTCTGCATGTGGAGCGTATTGCCGTGGATTTTTATCTCGGCGGATTCCTGACGGGCAATTTCATTCAGTCCGTTGCAGTCGATTCGATTGCCTTCCATTTGGAAAGAAACACGGACAGCTTGTACAATTTTTCCGATATCGTGGACGCATTCCGGAAAACGAATTCTTCTGAAGCTGCGCCGCCGGGTGGGTCCACGGATAAGATCGCGCAATTCATTGATGATTATCTGGACAAGAAATTACCTTCGATCGATGTGCGTCATTTGGATATTTCGTATCGGGATCTTTCATCGCTCCAAACGCTTAAAGGCAAACGCCCGTCGCTCCCGGTGTGGGCGGCGATTGATTTCGAGAATTTTAATCTGCAATTGAAAGAGAGTTTCTTCCGTGATGCGCAGCTGGAGCTGACGGGCGAGATCCGGCAGGGCGAATCGGGCAATCGCCTGACCATGACCGGCACGCTCAATCACCGCCGCCACGAACTTGCCGTGAACGGTTTTTTCGATTCAAAATTCAAGGTCCCGTTCATTCAAAAATTTTCGAATGCCGAAGTTAGTCTGAAAAGCTTTGACGTTCAGATTCTCAGTTTGGAAGACAGCAAGGCCAGCCATAATCTCAGAGCAACCCTGAACATCAACGGCTTGGATGTCTTTTCGGAGGCCCTTGCCGATGAAAAATTGCGCAATCTGAATTTGGGTTTTGACTTGAACTTTAATTTCGGAAAGGATGACATACGCATCAATCCGGGCACGAAGTGTTATCTGAACCGTATCACCGGTTTGCTGGACGGGGCTATCGGTCATACGGATTCCAAACCTCAATTCGATCTGCATCTGCAGATTCCTATGATGACGACGGATGATTTTTTTAATTCCGTTCCGTTGGCGCTGATGCGGAAAATTCAAGGCGTCAAAGTGCGCGGGGCGTTCGCGTACGAAGCCAATCTTCAAGTAGATTTTGCCCAGCTGGACTGCGTTAAATTCGATCCGAAGTTGACGCTCAGCGACGATTTCAAGGTGATATCGTTGGGCGATTCGATCGACATTTTAAAATTGCGCGATACGTTCAAATATATGTTTAAAAAAGAAGATGAAAGCGACAGCACGATCCTCATCGGTGCGCGTAATCCGTACTTCGTTCCGCTCGACAGCCTTCCGCCGGCGCTGGTCCAGGCGGTTCTGATTTGCGAAGACAATTCGTTTTTTAAGAATGACGGCTTCAATGTGCTGCAGATCAGCCGTTCCATTCGCGACAATATCAAAGAAAAAAAATTTGCACGCGGGGCGAGTACGATCTCGATGCAATTGGTTAAGAATATTTTTTTAAGCCGCGAAAAAACCATGGCACGTAAATTTCAGGAAATCATCATCACCTGGCTGATGAGCCGGGAAAATCTATTGGCGGAAAGCCGGAAAAAGGAAGATCACAAAAAGCGCTTGCTTGAGATTTATCTTAACATTATTGAGTGGGGGCCGGATATTCACGGTATCGGGCGGGCATCGGAATTCTATTTTCATAAGAAACCCGAACGCTTGACGACGAAAGAATCTGTTTTTCTGGCATCGATCATTCCCAACCCGAAAAAATACAACCGGTATTTCGACGAGGGGCGCGTAAAAAAGAAGCATACTGATTTCATGAACTGGGTCGTGAAGATGCTCCTGGAGAGCGCAGTCATTGATTCCGCAGCAATGAAAATCAGCATCCCGGTTTCGGTCAAAATTACCGGCGAGGCCGCAAAATTCATTGAACACTACGTTCCGGCCGGCGGGCCTGATCTGGAGCAGGATTTGGAATACAAAATTTCCGTGCAGGAAGGTACGCATTAGACTGAAGGCAAACCGGATGAAAAAGAAAGCACCGCAAAAAGTATTATCGTCATACCCGGCGGTGCACCGCGTGGCTTCGCAGTTCTCCTCGCTGCCGCAGGGGATCTTGGTGCGGATCGCCCGGGATGAAATTAACAGGCACAAGAAAACGCCGGCACGACGAGATCAGGAAATGTCGAAATCGGCGATCGATAGAGAAATTCAAGAGAGCACTCGCGAGCGGATCGAGAAGCTTAGGGTGCCGGCCTTGCGGCGCGTGATCAATGCAACCGGCGTGATTCTTCACACCGGGCTTGGACGCGCACCATTCTCTGCCGAGGCCAAGTCGGAGTTACTGAAGGTTGTTGAAAACTATTGTAATATTGAAGTGGATGTGACGACCGGCGAGCGCGGGGAACGCGCGGCTCCGGTGGAAGAGGCGCTGTGCCTGCTGACCGGCGCCGAAGCAGCGGCGGTCGTCAATAATAACGCGGCAGCGGTTTTGATCTTGCTGAATTCCCTCGCTTTTCAAAAGGAGGTGATTATTTCACGCGGTGAATTGATCGAAATCGGCGGATCGTTCCGCCTGCCTGAAGTCATGGAAAAAAGCGGCGTTGTCATGCGCGAGGTCGGCACGACCAACAAAACGCATCCTGCAGACTTTGAGAGGGCCGTTTCGAAGCGCACCGCGTTATTGATGCAGGTGCATACCAGCAATTACCGTGTGCTTGGTTTTACCCGGTCGCTGAGCTTGGAAGAACTTATCGTTATCGGGAAAAAACATAAATTGCCTGTCGCGCAGGACGCGGGCGGCGGTGCGTTGGTGGATCTGGAAGATTACGGACTGCCGCACGAGCCGGTGATCGGCGACAGTATCAAAGCCGGCGCGGACGTGGTAACGTTCAGCGGAGACAAAATTATGGGAGGATGCCAGGCCGGGATTCTGGTCGGAAGAAAAAAAATAATCGACCGTATCAAACGAAATCCGCTCATGCGCGCCCTGCGATGCGATAAAATGACGTATGCCGTATTGGAAGCGACCCTGAGATATCACTTATTTTCCCGCACGAACGAACTGCCGGTGTTCAAAATGCTGACGGAAGATTTGGAGACGATTCGCGGGCGGGCCGTCAAAATTTTTGTGGCGTTTCGGAATCAAATTGACGTACATTGTCAGATCGTTGAGGCAGATGCCCAGGCGGGCAGCGGAACTTTACCGGTTGAAAAGATTCCAAGTGTTGCCGTGAAAATTCAATCCCGGAGCATTTCCGCCCGAAAAATAGCTGAGACGCTCAGAAAAAACGATCCGCCGATTATCGGCACGGTCCGCGGAAACGCTCTTTTCCTGGATATGCGCACCGTGCGGGAGGATGAAGTAAGTTCCATTATTGACGCGTTAAGAATAAACTTTTAAATGTGATCTATTTTCGAAACTTTATTTAGGAGACTGGATATGAAGACATTAACGATGGGTATCGCGGTCCTGATCGTGCTGTCGCTGGGATGCAGTTCCGGCCAAAAAACAACCGGAGGCGGGAATCAAGCGGCCGGCGATGAAAAGAAATCGGTTGACGAAGGTTTAATGAAGAAAAAGGAAGAAGAGAAGCGCAAAGAAGAACAGATGGCGCGGGAAGAGTTGGAGAAGAAAAAAATCGAAAATGAAAAACAAAAAATGGAATTGAAAGCAGTCAAAGAACGTTTGCGTAATATGGGATTAGGAGTGACGTTCAGCATGATGACGCGCGCCAACGAGGTGTTTCGTTATATCGACGGGCATACGGTCGTCGCCAAAGAAAAAGTCGTTGACCAGGGTATTTTAGCGCCATTGAATGAACTGCTTTCCAAGCAGAAAGAAAAAAGCAATGAATTTCAAAATGAATGGTCGGTCTGTTCGGGTGGATTTGAAGCTTGCCAGGGCGGAAGGCTGTATATATATTTTATGGAACGCGATCAAAACGGTGCCTGCACGGGCGCGTGGTATCTGACCGATCAGGAATGCAAACCCTAACGAGGAGTTCAGGATGAATTTTCGTATCGAAACCGACAGCATGGGTGAAATTCAAGTTCCGAATGACAAGTATTACGGTGCGCAAACCGCGCGGTCGCTGATACATTTCAAGATCGGCGGCGACCGGTTTCCCCGGGAGATGATCCGCGCGCTGGGCATTTTGAAAAAAGCCGCGGCGATGACGAATAAGGAATTGGAAATGCTCACGTCTGAAAAAGCGGATTTCATTATTAAAGCGGCGGATGAAGTCATCGAAGGAAAATGGGATGATCATTTTCCGTTGGTTGTTTGGCAGACGGGCAGCGGTACTCAAACGAATATGAATGCAAACGAAGTTATTTCTAACCGCGCGATCGAACTGGCGGGCGGGGTCGTGGGAAGCAAGAAACCGATTCACCCGAATGACGATGTGAACAAGTCTCAGTCTTCCAATGATACATTTCCCACCGCGATGCACATTGCCGCGGCGGAACAAATCCATCGAAAATTGATTCCGACGGTTACGCACCTGCGCGGAACGCTTCATCAAAAATCAGAATCATTCAGGTCTATTATCAAAATCGGGCGTACGCATTTGATGGACGCGGTGCCGCTGACACTCGGCCAGGAATTCTCCGGATACGTTCAGCAATTGGACAATGATTTGAAACGCGTCGCCTTTGCGCTCGAGGGTCTGTACGATTTGGCTCTGGGCGGAACCGCGGTGGGCACGGGTTTGAACACGCACGTAAAATTTGCCGAGCTCGGCGCAAGAAATATTGCCAAGATCACCGGGCTTCCTTTTCGCAGCGCGCCGAATAAATTTGAATCGCTCGCCGCGCACGATGCCGTGGTGTTTGCCAGCGGCGCCTTAAAAACGCTCGCCGCGTCGCTGATGAAGATCGCCAATGACGTGCGCTGGCTTGCATCCGGGCCGCGGTGCGGAATCGGGGAAATTACCATTCCGGATAACGAGCCGGGCAGCTCCATCATGCCGGGTAAAGTTAATCCGACGCAATGCGAAGCGATGACCATGGTGTGCGTACAGGTCATGGGGAATGATGCCGCGATCGGATTTGCCGGCGCGTCGGGGAATTTTGAATTGAATGTTTACAAACCCGTTTTGATATTCAATTTGCTTAATTCGGTCCGCCTGCTTGCCGATGCGTGTGGGTCTTTTGATGAACATTGTGCGGCGGGGATCGAAGCCCGTCCGGAGGCAATCCAAAAACATCTGAATAATTCGCTCATGCTCGTCACGGCGCTCAATCCGCATATCGGTTACGACAACGCCGCTAAAGTGGCGAAGAAGGCATTCCACGACCGCAGCACTCTGCGAGAAGCCGCTGTGCAACTGGGCCTTTTGACCGGAGAAAAATTCGATGAAATTGTAAAGCCGGAAAAGATGATCGGACCAACAAGTAGTGAGTAGTGAATAGTGAGTAGTGAGTAGTGAGTAGTGAGTAGTGAGTAGTGAGTAGTGAGTAGTGAGTAGTGAGTAGTGAGTAGTGAGTAGTGAGTAGTGAGTAGTGAGTAGTGAGTAGTGAGT
>CAZLWA010000079.1:0-4290 GCA_964563165.1 uncultured Bacteroidota bacterium
AAATTCTTCTATTTCTTCTTTAGTGGTATTAGCCTTTTTCAGAGCGTGCGCCATAAACTCGTTGCGGTAATAGTCAAAAAGGATGGAGTGGATCGCCGCACAAATCCCGGAGGAAACAGCCAGGAGCCACGGATCGTAAGGCACAGAAAAACCGTCCTGGCTCAGTCCGATGGCCAGCCCAAGATAAACGCTGGCGCCAATAATATAATCGGCAGCCCCGTCAATGATGCGTCCGATTTTCGTACCGTTGCCTTTCAGCCGTGCGATCATGCCGTCGCTGCAATCAAAGACGTTCGCAAGCCCGATCAGCCATGCGGCAGCGAAAAAACTCTGCGGGGTCCCGAAGGCGTAGCCGATTCCGCCGGCAATCCCGAAACCGATCGCTACAAATGTAATCTGATTGGGCGTAATGGAGAATGGATGCAGCGCTTTCACCAGAAGAAACGCCAAGGGGCGGAACAAAACTAAATCGAAGGTCTCTTCAACCTGTGGATTCTTGAGGGACGTCCTGAACTCAGCGTACCAGTTCCGCATAGTTCCCCTTCATTTCGTTCGAAACGATCAGAATGTTATCCAATACCATTCGGTTCTGTTCCTGCGTTCCAAGACTCAACCGGATATGATTGAGCAGCAGCGGCTCCGTGAAGAACTTGACTTTGAGGCCGGCGCTGTCCAGTCTTTTTTTCAACGGCTCAACCATTTCATGGTGCAGTTTGATCAGTAAAAAGTTAGCGTCGGATTGGTAACACGTGATTTGTCGGTGGGCACCGAGTTCTTTATAATACATTTTCTTGTCTTCATCCATTTTTCGGGCGATCGTTTGATAATGTTCCGGATGATCCAATGCCGCAAGCACCACGCTTTCATTGACCTGGTTATATCCCAGATATAACGTTGTGAAATTCGCAAAATCCCTGAACCGGTCGCTGACCATCGCATAGCCCATCCGTACGCCTGCCAGCGCATAGTATTTCGAAAACGAGCGAAAGACCATCACATTATCAAACTCGCTGATCAGTTCCTTCACGTACGCCGAATCCAGGGACGCGTAACCCCAATACGCTTCGTCCACTACGACCACAGATTCCTTAAAGTGGGCCAATATTTTTCTCAGCATGTCGAGGGGCATTCGATTGCCCGTTGGGTTATTGGGCGTGGCAATAAAAACGACGCGCGGTTTGTAATCATCATACACGCGCATCAGTTCCTCCTGCCTGTAATGATAGGCGTCGCCTTCGGCAAAAACGCGGTAGGTGCATGCGTGCGCCTGAACTTCGGCCGCGATCGCACTGTAGTACCACCACGATATGTTCGGCACCATTAAAGTTTGTCCGTCTTTAAGATACCGGTGAACCGCCATTTTCAAGAGTGTTTCCGTGCCGTAACCCAGGAGAATATTTTTCTCCGGCAAGCCAAGCCACGCGGCGAGCCGCTCCGAAACGCGGCTTTTGACCCCGCGATTAAAATCCCGCGTGTATTGTGTCAATTGTTCGACCGTGACGTTTCTTAAAATATCAAAGCACGCCTCGGGAGGGCCGTATTGACTTTCATTCCGGTCTAAATAAATAGTTTTCACTTTATGAGGTTAGGTTATGACCTGCTTTCAGTATGCCCCGATCACAATTAACAAGCTTGTATCTTTTCCTGTCAGCGTTGCTGCAAGCGCAACCGCAAAATTTAATAAAAATTACTTTTAATCACAAGGTGTAAAACTTTGAGCTCCGGTTTGGGTTCACGATTTATAGGCCCGTTCTCCTTGGGAACCGCCTGGGCTGGCGGGTCAGGCGGTAACCGGCAGTGAAAAACTGAACGTCGATCCAATTCCCTTTTCACTGGCCACCCAGATACATCCCCCGTGCATCTCGATAATTTTTTTCACGATCGCCAGGCCCAGCCCGGTACTCGTCTCTCCGCCGGTAGGTTTGGCGCTTAATTTTCCGAAATTGCTGAACACGCGTTTCAAGTCGTTTTCATCCAATCCCTGGCCGGTATCCTGAATATGCGTGACGATTTCCAATGGACGCTTATCAAAAAACACGCGGATAGTTCCGCCCGGATACGTATATTTGATCGCATTGCTTAACAAATTATCCATCACGGACGCCATACTGGTTTTATCGATCATGACCTTGGGCAGGCCGCTCTCCTCTTCGATCCTCATTTGAATATTTTTCTTCTGGGCTGCCCGCCGGTGCAGTTCCCCGCACTCCGCCGCCACCGCAACCAAATTTTCTTCCTGCAGACACAATTTTATTTTTCCCGAACTGATGATCGAAATATCGAGCAGCTCGTTGATCATCCGCATCATCCTCTTACCCGCATTATAAATAAACGCGGCGTCGGATTCCGCTGCCTTGGAATCAAACCGGTTCTGCCTGGCATCCTCCATGAAAAATTCCGCATACCCGATGATGCATTGAAGAGGATTGCGTAAATCGTGCGCCGCCATGCTTAGAAACTCATTTTTCGTTTCGTTCAGAGCCTTGAGTTCTTCCAGCATTCTGATCTTAATAATGGCGGAAAGGATCGGCTCTTTTAGATTCTTTAACAGGGCAATATCCTCATGATCAAAAGCATTCTCGACGGTCATATTATTAAAAATGAAATAGCCCTCGACGCGTTCCCGGATCCTGATCCGCATGACGAGCATCGATTTCGGTATGCCCAAGCGGATGATCTTTTCCTCGGCCGCCCTTCCGGGAATGGATTTGACTAAGTAAATTTCTTCAAAAATCTCCCGATTCCCCTGAACGTAACGTGAATCCGCCTCTTGCGGCGTAAGATAAATATTTTTTTCCAAATCGACGATGGGATCGGTACTCGAAGCCAGTTTGAACATCCGGGATGATTCATCAAACAAGATCGCAGCGGCTTTTTCAACGCCTTTAATTGTCTTTGTTTCTTCCAGGACGTCTTTCAACAGGCCGCCGATGCTCAACTCTGAATTAATGGCCTGTACGATCCGATTGATATTTTCTAATTCTTCTTTTTTTCTTTCCAGTTCTTTTTCAGAATACCGTCTTTGGATTTCGGTTTCCGCCCGCTTGGCAAAGATTTTCAAAATGGGAATCATGGTCTCTGCCCCGTCTATCGGCTTATCGTCCAAAACCGCCAAATGCCCGATGACCGTCCCGTCACCGTGAAACAAGGGAACGCCAATATAGCTGTCCGCTTTCCATTCGCCCAGGATTTTGTCTTTCGGGAACATCTCCTGTAAATTCCGCGGGTAAGAGCACACCTCTCCCCCGATCACGGCTTCGCAGGGCGTATCGGCTAACGTGTATTCAAAATGATCTCCGAGGCCGGTGCCCATCCAGATCGCTAATATCTTTGCGCTGGCTTTACGGTCGTCCAGGCATTCCGTAATATAGGCGTAGCGGACTTTGAAAACCGACGCAATCCGGGAAACCATCCGCTTCAGAAACTCGTCGCCGATCACGGAAGCCGTCGCGTCCGACAGTTCGAGCAATGCGGCTTCGGACTTTTTTAGACGAAATTCCAATGCTTCCAATTCTGAAATTCTGTTCCGCATCTTCGCAGTTTCAGTCATTGATCCAACCATCAACCTATCCTCTCCATTTTATTTGATCCGCTTTATATTCTTGGTCACGTGCCCTATAACTCAGGAGGTCCGTTATTATTCCGGATTATCTAACCGCATTTCGCCGGCTCCAAGCGGGGTGGCTTACGTGACCTGTTTACGAAAGTTTCACGGATAAAAAATGGCTGTTGGCTGTTGGCTGTTGGCTGTTGGCTGTTGGCTGTTGGCTGTTGGTGGCTATATCATGGAACTGCGGTGGAGAATTTGATTCTTAATTCGTAATTCGTAATTCGTAATTCGAAATTGATTAAACGCCAAACTGCCGGAAATGATGATCCAAATGTTTGTACATCAGGAAAGCCCATTCGGATGGCGTCATAGGGCCGAAAAAAGCATGCTCCGAAACCGCAACGCCTTGTTCGCCTCCCGCGGCCAACTTGTTGAAAGCGGCCATGAAGTTTTTCTTTTCCACGTCAAAATCCCTGTCATCCTTAATGAGAAATTCCGGCGCCGTCGGAGAGTTTTTTGAAAAAGGCTTATCATTGACGGCCAGGCTTTTGAAAAAACGGCCGATATGCCGGAGAAAGATCGGTTTGACCTTTAAGTCGCCGACCGGCACTCGCAGCGTGCACGAGCAGTGCGCCAGCATCTGCGCGGTATTCATTTTGCCCCATTGCGCCTGCGTTTGAGGCGTCAGCTTGGTCAACCGTTCTTTCAATTCCTTTTGCGCTGCCTGATCGAAAAATGTT
>CAZLWA010000080.1:0-33669 GCA_964563165.1 uncultured Bacteroidota bacterium
CGAATAAAAAGAATCCTGATATGGCAGAACTCATTCGCGGAAAAACCGGAAGGATTTTCGGCCATTACATCGCTCTGATGACCACATTAAAATCGCTGCCTCTAAGCTATAATCGGGATCTGCAGGAAGATAAGCAGCCCATGTTTGATTCGTTTGATACGTACTCAGACAGCCTGGAAATGATGTCGAATATGGTGGCCACGATGGAGGTGAATAAGGCGCGATTTACCGCCGAATTACAGGGCGATTTTTGTTTAGCCACCGATCTGGCTGACAGTTTGGTTCTCAAAGGAGTCCCGTTTCGTGAAGCTCACGAAATCGTCGGAAAAATTGTTCAATTTGCGGAATCTCACAAAAAAAAATTTTCCGACTTGACCAAGAGTGAACTGGACTCCATTTATGCGGGTTTCGATGAAAAGGACCTGGAATGTTTTAATATCGACAGGGCACTGCAAAGGAAGAAGACTTATGGGAGCCCCAATCCAAAACTCGTGAGCGAACAGATCAAAGAATGGAAATTAAAACTGCAGATTTGAGACTTTTTTTTGGTGATCTTCAGCAAAGGCTGAGCCGGTTCAACTGAATTTCTCAGCCGGAGTTATCTTCCCAAGCCCTCTTTGGCCCGCCCATCCATCCCAATTATTTTTGCTATTTTGACCATAAACCTGACGTCATGGGGAATTTGTAACCGATCATCATACACGAAGTATCCCTGCGGACGCATTGCAAATGGAGAAGCAAGTCGTTCCGACGGACCAAAAGATAAAATGGGCTGAAACGCTGAAGGCATCGGGAATTGATACCATTCAGCTCGGCTCTTTTGTCCATCCTGCAAAAGTCCCGCAAATGGCAGACACCGACGCCCTGTTTAAGCATTTTGTTTCATCCAAACCGGATGGGGATGTACTCTCAGGGCTGGTACTCAACAACAAAGGGCTTGAGCGGGGGCTCGCTTGCGGCATCGAGATGTTTTGTATGGGCGTCTCGGCCAGCGAAACGCACAGTCAGAAAAATACCGGGATGCCGATCGTCGGACTCCGGCAAAATATCAGCCGGTGCAGCTGAGTTCTATCCCACAAATCCGCCGTCAACGCTCAATGTGGCGCCGTTGATAAAAGCCGCTTCATCGGACGCTAGAAATGCATAAGCGTGGGCGATCTCCTCCGGAGTTCCAAGCCGTCCGACGGGCGTACGGTCGATGATCGCATGTAATATTTTCTCAGGTACGTCTTTGACCATCCCGGTCGCAATGAATCCCGGCGCAACGGCGTTGACCGTAATACCTTTTCTCCCCAGTTCACGCGCCCAGACTTTGGTCATGCCGATGACGCCGGATTTGGACGCAGCATAATTTGTCTGTCCGAAATTACCGTACAAACCTACCACCGACGCGGTATTGATGACCCGGCCGGATTTTCCATCAATCATGTAGGGCACTACAGCTTTAGTACAATTGAACACACCGTTCAAATTAACGTCCATAACTTCTTTCCATTGATCCGCGGTCATTTTTAATAGCGTGGCGTCGCGTGTCACTCCCGCGTTGTTGATCAACACGTCAATACGGTGGTGCTTTTCAAAAACTCTTTTAGCGGCATTTTCTACAGCGTGAAAATCCGTAACGTCTATTTCTTGGAATTCGACTTCAATGTCGCCCTGACCAAATTCTTGTTTGACTTTTTCTGAATGTATGTCCCAGACGATCACGGCGGCGCCTTCGGAAGCAAAGAGCCGAACGCCCGCGCGTCCGATGCCCCGGGCGCCCCCGGTGATGATCACGACCTTGTTCCTGAATCTGGACATTAAGCAGGTTTTTTATTGAGCGGCAATTCGCACTGAAGTTTGTCGGTGTCTGTGTTAATGGGGATGGGATATTGGCCGCTGAAACACGCGGTGCAATAATTATGCTCGCCGTTGGGAACGGCGGACCTCATGCCTTCGATCGAGAGATATTCCAAACTATCGGCGCCGATCTCTTTGCAGATTTCTTCTTTGGTCATGCGATTGGCGATCAATTCATTTTTGGTAGGAAAATCCATGCCGTAGTAACACGGGGAAATGACCGGCGGGGAACTGATCCGCACGTGAACTTCTTTCGCGCCCGCTTTACGGATCATCGTTACCAGCGGTTTGAGCGTCGTGCCGCGGACGATCGAATCGTCCACCACCACTACGCGCCGGTCCTTCAACACGCCTTCAACCACATTGAATTTTACACGCACTTTCAGGTCGCGCATCGCCTGCACGGGATGAATAAAGGTTCGTCCGACGTAATGATTGCGGATCAAACCCAATTCGAATTTGATTCCCGTACGCCGCGAATAACCGACGGCGGCGGTATTGCTTGAATCAGGCACGCTGATGACAATATCGGCATCGACCGGAAACTCTTCTGCCAGGCGCTTACCCAGTTTACGCCGGGCCTTGTCTACATTGTCTCCGAAGATCTTGCTGTCCGGCCGCGAAAAATAAACGAATTCAAAAATGCAATGCGCCGGCTGTGACGCTTCTTTGAACAGCATTTCACTCCGCAGCCCGCCGGCATCCACGACAATAAATTCGCCGGGTTTAACATCTCGCAAATATTCGGCGCCGATAATATCCAGCGCACAGGATTCGCTGGCCACAATCGTTGCGTCACCCATTTTACCGATGCACAACGGGCGTATGCCGTTCGGGTCACGGGCGGCGATCAGCTTGTCCTTGGTCAGTAAAACCAGCGAGTAGGCGCCCTTGATCTGCGTCAATGCGTATCTAAGTTGATCCTCCACATTTTTGAAGCCGGAATGAGCCGCCAAATGCAAAATCACTTCCGTATCGCTGTTCGATTGCAGGATCGCGCCTTGATCCTGCAAAGCGGTCCGCAGCTGAAAATAATTGATAAGATTTCCGTTGTGTCCTGCGGCAATTTCTCCGGTATTAATAATAGCCATAACCGGCTGAGCGTTTTTCAAAAAACTGCCGCCGGTAGTTGAATAGCGGTTGTGCCCGATAGCCGCGACGCCGGGCAATTGCTCAAAAATTTTCGTATCGTCAAAGACGTCGCCGACCAGGCCCATTCCGACATGGCGGTAGAGACTCTCCCCGTCGGCCGAAACGATTCCCGTGGATTCCTGGCCGCGGTGCTGAAGGGAATACAATCCGAGATACGTCAATTTTGCCGCTTCGGCGTGACCGTAAATTCCGAAGATGCCGCACTCTTCTTTGATGTCTTCAGACATGAATTTCCTTTAGTCTCAAATTTGATTGCCAAACCGGATTACGAACGATCCAAGCCGCGTGAATATATGTAAAAAAATTCAACACTTCAATACCGGCCAACTCATTCGGAATTCAATTGAATGATCTTGACGACTTGTTCTCTGCATGCGGCGCAATAGTAGGGGATCTTGAGTTCGCGCATGAGACAGTGCAATTGCGCGCGGAAGATGCCTTTCGCTGCATAGCCTCCGCCTTCGAAAAGGCCGACGGCATCGACGTATTTTTCATCATTAGGCGTGGGGACCGGTGTTTCCTTTTTTATGAATTTCTTCCATTTGATCTTATCGCGCTCCGAAACCGCCGTAATGTTCGGTTCCCACGGTTCCGTTTTGTAGTAATCTCCGCCGGTAAAACCGCCCTCGTATTCGTCGGCGAGTCCAGCAAAATGATGGCCGAATTCATGGATCCAAACATCCCGCAGGAAGGGCATATCGGCGCAGAACATGGAATAGAAATTATAAAATCCCGATCCGCCGTACCGGTTTGAGTTTACGAGGACGACGATGTAATCGTAAGGCGCTTCGGCCGCAACATCGCGCATCGTTTTATTGTCAAAAGTCGTGCAGTAGCGCGGAATATCGAATGTATTGAAGGAACTGCTGAAAACCGTATTTTTGAAAACGCCCTTGTCAGGCTCATCCGTTCCGGATTCTTCCGAAGCGGAAGCCACGTAACGGAAATTAAACCGGTTGGCATAGCTGTGGTAGGGTTCGGCGTCATTTAGAAATTGGATCATCTTTTTCGCGTCGGATTTGAATTTTTCCAGTTCGTTTCTTGTGTACCCTTCGGCAAGAAATAAAATATCAATTTTGGATTCCGCGGGCCCGTTGATCAACAGGTCTCCGGTTTCAAAAACGGCCGTCGTTTTATCGAGGTGAATGGCGATGGAATTCGGGCTAATGAACGTTTTGTAAAATTCCGTGAACCGGCCGGATCGATTTCGGATGTCGAGTTTGAACAGTACGGTATGTTTTGGGAACGGGAAACGCGCGGATTCGTGGAAAACTTTCTTAACTCCGTTTTTGGCCTCGGCGCTGCTTTGCCATTCCTCAAACAAATCGCTGTAGGATTCGGAATAAATAAGCCGGCTGGATGCCGAGTCGAATATGCTGAAGCGGCAGTAGCCGAGATTCTTGTCGTTAATTAATTTTTTTCTGCTGCCTGCATAGAAAGTTTCTCTAATGAGTCCATCGGGAATAATCACGTCGGAGGACGTGTCCACGCCGTGAAAAAGATCCACGCGCAGGGCTGCATTTTCAAAATAGGTGTCGTAAGGGATCCCGTTTTGCGCCCGCAGCGATTCGGAAAGGATTAAGAGCAGGATAACGTTAAAAACCTTTAACATAGATTTCCGGGAAAATATTATTGAATGCGGCTAAAATAAAAGGATATTTCACCATTAGCAAACAAAATTGTGTTGATTCGCACCCGCTTTCCGCGTATCTTTTAAAAGTGTAAATGTTTTTATCCATCACCCATGATCTTAATAACGGATGTGACCGGGAGAATATTGGAATTAGCGAAGCCGCCGAGCCGTGTCATTTCCCTGATTCCGAGCATCACAGAGACGTTATTTGAATTGGGCGCCGGCGATTCCGTGGCGGGTGTTTCAAAATATTGCGTGTATCCGGCCGCCGGTGTAAAAAACAAAATCAGAGTCGGAGGCCAAAAAAATCCGGATTTTGAAAGAATCAAACGCCTGGATCCGGATCTGATCATTCTCAATGTGGAGGAAAACAAGCCCGGGGATATTGAGCGATTGAGCCGGGAATATCAAACGTATGTCACGTATCCGCGCCGATGGGCCGATACGGAAAAATTGCTGCTGGATCTCGGAAGGATCTTTAACGTTGAAGCCAAAGCAGAGGAATATGCGAATAGGATACGCCGTCCATTGAATGCGCAGGGCTTCCGTGCGGGTCCTCAACTCAAGGCCCTGTACCTCATCTGGCGGCGCCCGTGGATGTCTATCAATTCGGACACGTTTATTCACGACGTAATGGAGCTTCATAATTTGACAAATGTGTTTGCCGATCGTGCCGAGCGGTACTTCGAAGTGACGGAAAAAGATATCGAGGCAGCTGATCCGGACGTGATCATTTTACCGGACGAGCCGTATCATTTTTTGGAAAAACACAAAGCGGAATTGGCTTCTATCCCGAGATCTACCGTAAAAAAAAGACGAATCATTCTGGCCGATGGAACGTATTTCTGCTGGTACGGTACGCGAACTGCGCGCGCTTCTCACTACATACGCGCGCTCATCGCAGAAAAATTGTCCGATTGAAAATTGTCCTGCCTGGCAGGACTCGTTGCGCGCCGCAGTTTCATGAAACCCTGATTCCCGGCCGCTGTATTTTACAGCGTAGTGGATATGATAAGATTTGCGAAAATTATTTTTGTCGTTCTGATGTGGATACTTTCCGGCCGCGTCCAGGCGCAGTATTATGAAAATTATTTTGGCACCAATAAGGTGCATTATACGGAATTCAATTGGAAAATTCTTGAGACCGAGCATTTTGAGATCTATTACTATCCGGAAATGCTCGAATTGGCGGAGCGCGCCGCGGGGTTAGCCGAAGAGCAGTATTTGGAGAATCAAACAAGATTCAATCACTCCCTCGTGAAAAAAGTTCCGATGATCATTTTCAGTTCTCATTCATTCTTTGAGCAAACGAACACGACGCCGTACGAAATTCCCGAAGGCGTAGGCGGTTTTTTTGAATTTTTCAAAGGACGGGTCGTACTGCCCAGCGACGGTTCGACGACGAATTTCAGACGTGTGATCCGTCACGAACTCGTACACGTTTTCATGGATTCCAAAGTCGACCGTATTTTATCCCAGCACCGAAAATTGAATAGCCCCGGGCCGCCCTTATGGTTTTCGGAAGGCCTCGCGGAATTCTGGTCGGGGGAGCCTGATTTTCAGGCGGAGATGGTCATGCGCGACGCGACGATCAACGGTACCGTTGTGCCGTTGGAGGATATGTACCGGGTGTACGGAACGTACTACATGTATAAATTGAGCGAAAACTTTTTGCATTTTTTATCGGAAACCTATGGTCCGCAAACGGTATTGCTCTTGATGGAAAATATCTGGAAATCCGACGAATTTGAAACCGTGCTGGAAAAGACCGTCGGCAAACGATACCCGCAACTGAGTCAGGAATGGCTGTATTGGCTGAAGAAAAAATATTTCCCGACCCTGCACACTAACGACGCGCCCAGCATGGTCTCGCGGGAAATTACACGGGAAGGATTTAATACCAAGCCGGCCTATTTCGTTTCGAATGAACTGGAAGAAATTTATTATGTGGCGAATCGCGATGGCTATACGAATATTTATAAACAGGGGCTGGATCAGGCTAATTCCGAGGTGGTCATCAAGGGCGAGCGGTCTCAGGATTACGAAGCCTTTCACTTTTTTAAGAGTAAAATTGATATTAATAAGAAAGGCGAACTCGCGTTTGTCACCAAAAGCGGAGAGAGAGACGTCCTGCACGTGTATGACGTTTATAAAAAAACAGTGATCCACCGCTACATGTACAAAGATCTTGTCGGGATGACATCGCCGAGCTGGTCGCCCGACGGCACGGCCATTGTGTGTTCCGGCCTCAGCATTTCCGGCAACAACGACTTGTATATCATCCATGTGAGCCAGGCAGAGGATGACGGTACGATTCAAAAGATCACGAACGATTTTTACGACGACCGCAATCCGGCATGGAGCCCCGACGGCAAAACCATCGCGTTCAGCTCGGATCGCACGAATTTCGGAAACGTGGGCGGATACAACCTTTTCTTGTACGATCTGGAAGGACACCAGATCGTGTGCTTAACGGCCGGAAATTACAATGATGATGCGCCCGCGTGGTCGCCGAAAGGCGATATGATCGCGTTTACATCGAATCGCCTGGGAAGCCCCACCAACATTTGGGCGGTTCCGTTTCGCGCCGGTGATAAGGACCTGACGGGGACGTGGGCGCAAACCGCCGCCGCTGACTCCGTGGCAATAAAATTTTCTCCGCGGCAATTGACTTATCTGACATCCGCGTCCTTTGATCCGGTATGGACCAAATCGGGAGACATTGTTTTCAGCGCGTTCGAAAATTTCAGTTTCAAACTCCGGCAGTTTTCCGGCGCATATCAAAAAGCTTTGGCGGCGGATGCCGATGACCGCTCGAAAATTTTGGCGGTGAAATCGCCGTGGACCACGCCCAGAGTAACCATCACGCAAACCAACACGAAACCTTACCGGAAAAAGTACGGATTGGATTTCGTGCAGGGCGCGTTCCAGGCCGATCCGGTTTTCGGAAGCGGCGGCGGCGCACAGATAGGCGTGACCGATATGCTCGGCGACGACCAATACTACTTCACCTTCTATAATTTTGCCCGTACGTCCAAGGCCAAGGACCTGTTGACAAATTGGAATTTTATCTTGACAAAAGTGGATCTCGGAAAACGCAGCAATTTTGCGTATGGAATTTACCGTTTCAAGGGCGAATTTTTTGAGATCGGCGATCAAGGGCAGTTTGAGACGGTCGATGAGAACCGGTATGGCGGTTTTTTTCAGATTGTGTATCCGCTCTCGAAATTCCAGCGCGTGGAGACCAGCCTGAATCTTAGCCGGTTCAAAAGAGGCTCGGTTTTGGGAAGTCTCCTGCCCATCGACGGAGTGCTGGCAAGCAATTTTGTCGGGTACACATTTGACAACTCACTTTGGGGACAGACCGGTCCCCTGGACGGCTCGCGCATCAATACGACACTGGGTTATACGACGGATCTGTACCGATCTCAGCAGAATTATTATACGGCGATATTTGACTATCGAAATTACCGGCGCCTGACGATGCGTTCGGCATTGGCGTTTCGCGCCATGGTGGAGATCAATCACGGCAAGAACCCGCAGAATTTTCTGCTCGGCGGAAGCTGGGACCTGCGCGGTTATCCGCGATGGAATCTGCCCGGAACCCGCTTTTTTGTGATCAACAGTGAATTGCGGTTCCCTTTTGTGGATGCGTTGAATTTCAATCTCCCTTTCGGCGGATTGGGTTTTCGGTCGATTCGCGGAGCGCTGTTTATGGACATCGGCAGCGCCTGGGGCGCGCAGACCACGGATACGCGCGTGATACTCGGGCATCAAGAATTTGACGGATTCATCGGCAGCGTCGGAACTGGATTTCGACTGAATTTTCTCGGGATTATCGTTTTGCGTTTTGATTTCGGAAAGATGTTTGATGCCCGGGGATATAACTTAGGAAAATTCAAATTGCCGGGCACCAGGGATCGATTCATCGCCACTAAATTGGACGGCAAGACGAACGGCGGCCTCGGACAGGGTTTCGGCGGCCGTACTGACGACGGCTCCGTACCGGGCATTAAGACGCTTACCGAGAATCGCCGATGGTCGCGCGGAATATTCTTTCAATTTTGGTTCGGTTATGATTTCTAGAATCACCCAGGGAAGCTATTAAGGAGTAGAGAGATTGTGAGAAGGTATTTAATTTTGTTTCCAATAGTTTTTAATCTCCTGCTGTCCTGCGGGATGTCCGGTAATATCCGTGTCGTGGGGTATTTTAGAAAAAGTACCAACGATAATTGGCCGAATTTCGGCGGTTCCGCGCTGCGAGATAATTACCGTAATGTAAATTTTCACTTACCCCTGAATCTCGTTTGGAAAAAATCAGTCTCGTCCGCGGTCGGTTCCGTTATCGCGGTATCGGACAGTATTGTTTATCTCGGAACTCTGGACGGAAGGGTGTATGCCATGAACTTGCGCAACGGCGACGTCATCGGTTCGCTGAAATTCCTGTATGCCCTGACCAGCGGCATCTCCGTCAAACATCAAACCGCCATTCTCGGATTGGCCAACGGCAAGGAGACGCTGATCAGCTACGACGTGTTCGACAGCCGGTACAATTATATCAAAGAAATCGGCGGAATCGAGACTAATCCGCTCGTGTATGAAGAGTACATTTACGTTGCCGCGCAGAATAAGAAATTTTACTCGTTGAATCTGTCCGACGGGCTCATACTTTGGACGTTTGAGACCCCGCTGCCGGTGAGGTCGTCTCCGGTGGTGCAAGGGACAACCGTTTATTTTGGCTGCGATGACGGAAATATTTATGCACTGAATCGCTTCAACGGAAACGTGATTTGGAAATTTCAAACGCATCAGGCTATTTTCGCCGCTCCCGCGTTGGACGAAACGTCATTGTACGTCGGCTCCACAGACAGTACTTTCTATGCGATCGCGCTTAAAGACGGAAGTTTGAAATGGAAATTCAAGATCGGCGGGGGTACGCCGGGTAAATTTTTCGCTTCCGCGGCCGTGGACAAAGAACGGGTCATCGTCGGCGGGAGCGACGGCGCCGTGTATGCATTGAGCAAGAATGACGGAAAACTGTTGTGGAAATTTCAAACGAACGGCGCGATCAGTACGGCGCCTGTGATCACACGGGACTACGTATTCATAGGATCGCAGGACAAAAATTTCTTCGCCGTGGACCTCGCGACCGGCGTGTCCGTTTGGAAGTTCGAGACCGAAGGGCGCATCAAAACCAACTTTGTCGTTTATGGAAACTATATCATATTGGCATCCGAAAATAAGTATGTATATGTGTTCAAAAGCTCACCCCAGTAGAGTCTATGAAAACCATTTTTAAAAAGTTCTTCTTAGCGGCATTACCGGCTTTTGCGTGCGCGTCAGCCTTCTGCCAGAACAAAGAGGCTTTCGGCTCGGTTTCCGTCATTTCCTCTCAGCCGGTCCCGGCGGTGATGATTGACGATTCGACGTATGTGAACGGCGACCGCTTAACCGTGCCTGCAGGAACTCACCGCATAGTCGTTCCGAATCCAGACCGTATTCATTTTCAAAAAAAAGATTTTGTTAAAGACTTCGAATTACGAGGCGGCGAACACCTGCAGATCAACGTTCAATTTGAAGATTTGTCAGAAGTCAATTCGTACCCGATGAGCGCCTCCGTCCTGTCGGGCCAAATGAGTTTGGGCGTGACGCCGCTTCAGATCCCGTTAATCGATTACCGGAACAAAATATTGCAGTTCAAAAAGACGGGTTATGAGGACGGGTTCGTAACGGTTGACGATTCGATGATCCGCCGCGGATATGTGACGGCAACTCTGAAACCCAAAGTCAAAAGTATTTTGAATAATGAAAATGAATTTGTCAATCTACAATGGAAAGAGCAGGGCCCGAATAAGCACAAGCTCCCGTTGATCGTGAATACCACGGTAGGCATTGGCGCCGGAGCGGTAGCCGCTTATTACAAGCATCAGGCGGATCTTCGTTTCGAGAAAGCCAAATTGGCACGGCGGGACGGGGATACCGCGCTGCAGAATAAGCTGACCCGTCAAACGCATCGCTACGATCGGTATGCGGCGATCGGTTTCGTGGCGATGCAGGTAAATATGATCGCCCTGATCTACTTTTTGCTGAAATCGAAATAGAAAAATTATGACCGGTCGCTTTCCCGGTGCCGGTGGCCAACCAAAGAATACTATGAGAATCTCGACTTACGTTATGGGGTTTGTGGTTCTATTCACGGCGTGTACGGGACAGATTTACAAGATCGCTTACCCGACGCTTGGCGACGGGAAATATGATTCGGAATTTCCCTATAAGGACTGTTCCAAAGAGCTCGAATTGATCAGTCAGACCGTCAAGATGATCTACTCGACGGCCTATTACAAGACGTTCGTATTTTCAGCCGATGGAAAAATCAAAGCCCCCGGGATCACTCAGGAACTGATCAAAACGAAATCGACCAAGGCATTCTATTCCAGCAATTCCGTATCGGGTACGGCCACGCTAATTTATCATCAGAATAGACGTATTGCCTTACTGACGTGTGCGCATATCATAGACTTTCCGGATACGATCGTGACCTACTTCAGCTCCAGGGATAAGGATGAAAAAATCGTTCAAAGCATTTCATTCAAGGAACGCCAGACTAATTTCATCAGCGACGTGCCGGAGGCGGGGGAGTTTGAAGTTCTTGCACGCGATGATCAGAGAGATATTACGATCTTGGGGAAAGAAATTTCAAATGCGGTCAATGTTCGATTGCCGGTCTTTAATTATCCTTTCGGGAATTCGAAAGAACTCGACTGGGGAACGTTTATTTATGTTGTCGGGTTTCCGTCGGGACAGAAAATGGTGACCAAAGGCATTGTGAGCAGCCCGAATAAGGACCACAACGGATCGTTCTTGACGGATGCGCCGTTCAATCACGGATTCAGCGGCGGCATTGTTCTCGCGATTCGTGACGGCGTACCGAATTTTGAATTAGTGGGTATGGCCAATTCCGTCGCCTCGCAATCGGATTATTTTCTCGTTCCGGCGAAAGATGTGGATCAACCGGAATTTGCGCCGGATCTTCCGTATCAAGGCGAAGTGTATGTAAAACTCAAAACGGACATCAAATACGGCATTACGCACTCGATTTCAACCGAAGCGATCGTCGATTTTATCAAAAAGAACGAGAAGGTATTCCTGGAGAAAGGGTATGATCTCAGGACATTGTTTAATCCTGACGTCAAACAGTAAGGCTGCGACGGCGTTTGCATATTGTAGTCCCTTTAATAAGAGGAAGTTTTCTGGGACAAGCCTTGAAGTTTGTGAAACGCCGCGCGAAGTGCCACATTTTCATTCCCCCTTGCAAAGGGGGTTAGGGGGATTTAAGTAATAACCTCAAACCAGCCATTATTGAGCGTGACTTCATCAATCGAGTATAAATGACAACCGAAAAACCTCAAACCGGCTTATCACGCGAGATGGGCCTGCTCGGCCTCGCCGCCACGGGCATTTGCTCGATGATCGGTGCGGGCATCAATATTGTCCCTATAATGATCCAACGCAACGTACCAGGTATCGGCCCGTATGTCCTTCCAGCTTACGTACTTGCGGCCGTACCTGCGCTGCTTGCGGCGCTGGCTTACGCGGTTCTGGCCTCAGCCATGCCGAGGGCAGGCGGAAGTTATGTTTATGCCAGCCGGGCGGTGAGTCCATACGTCGGCTTCATAGCCAGTTTTTCTCAATGGTTCGGGCTCTGTATGGGCATCGGCGTGGTCTCGTACGTCGTACCGCCCTTTCTTCGCGACATCGCAACCGCTATGGAATTGAAAAGCCTTGCCGTCGCGCTCGATATCCAGGTTATCCGGCTTGCACTGGCGCTCTCATTTCTGTGGATATTTGTTCTGGTCAACTTGCGCGGGCTGCAGCTGTATACGCGCACGCTGGTCGTCCTGATGATATTGATGTTCGCAGGCGGTGCGGTCGTGATCGTCGCTGGTTTTACATTCGATCACGGAGATTTCGCGGCCGCTATTCTAAGAAAATACGATCATGGCGTACCGGCGCCTATACCGGCGCCGTTTGATTTCACGACGCTTCTCGCCGCATCGGCTATTTTGTTTTCGAGCTTCATCGGCTTCGACTCGATCGCCCAGGCAGGCGGGGAAGCGCGGAATCCCAACCGTTCTCTGCCGATCGCGATCGGCATTTCGATGTTGACCGTCGGAACGTTCTACATGCTTTTTACCGGAGCCATGTACCATGCGGTTCCATGGGAATATATTGCGGAGGAAGCGAAAACGCATGACCTCACCGCACCGGGTCTGCTGGGAAATTTGCTTTCTCCCGGCTGGACAGTTCTGATCATTTCCGGTGCCGCATTCAGCCTGATGAACGACCTGCCGGCGATGCTGCTCGCAGTTTCGAGGCTGATGTTCGCCTGGGCGGAGGACGGAATTTTCCCGCGCGCTGCGGCGCATGTCCATCCGAAACATCGCATTCCTGATGTTGCGATACTTCTCAGCGGGCTGATGGCATCCGCCGGAATTCTGGGCAATTATTTAGCAAGCGATTTTTTCCTGGGTGTCGATATTCTTGTTCTGTCGATGCTGGTCAATTTTCTCCTCATGTGTTTGTCGGTACTTCTTCTGCCGCGGCGAAATCCTGAGATCGCAAAAAATATCGGCGTACTGAAATCGGGGACCGCCCGCATGATTTTGTCGGGCCTCGGAATCATTGTGCTCGGCGCTTTCCTGGTAATTCATATTTGGAAAGATATTTCAGCTGAATTAGATGCGTGGTACTACCATTCTTCGATACTTTGGCTCCTCGTCATGGCAATCGCAACGCTCATTTATATCCGTGAAGTGAGCAAATTAAAGCTGAACGGTGTGGATGTGAAGGCTATTTTCGCCACTTTACCACCTGAATAAATCGGGAGCATGTTACCTGAAAGTATTGACGATCTATGTCCATAAATATTGAATCTTACAAGCTTGCGCCTGATCTAGCGATTTCGCGTATTCTGACCGGTTTATGGCAGATTGCGGACATGGAACGCGATGAAAAATCCGTAAATCTCAATACGGCGGCAACGGCCATGAAGAAATACGTCGAAGCGGGATTCATGACATTCGACATGGCAGATCATTACGGCTCGGCTGAAGATATCGCGGGGGTATTCAGAAGCAAATATTCCGGCGGAAAAGACCTCCAACTTTTTACTAAATGGGTTCCGAAGCCCGGCCCGGTCACCCGCGATGACGTCCGGACGGCTGTGGAGCGTTCGCTCCTGCGCTTGAAAACCGAGCGGATCGATTTATTACAATTCCATGCGTGGAATTACGCCGACCCGGCATGGCTGGATTGCCTTTTTTGGCTGCAGGAATTAGAAAAGCCGGGGCTGATCGGTCATTTAGGCCTGACCAATTTCGACACGGCGCATTTACGTATCGTCGTGCAAAGCGGAATCAAGGTCATATCGAACCAGGTTTGTTTTTCTTTGATCGACGGGCGCCCGAAAAAAGGGATGACGGAATTATGCCGGCAGTCCGGTATCGGGTTATTGGCGTACGGAACGGTTGCCGGCGGTTTTTTATCAGAACGCTGGCTTGGAAAACCTGAGCCTCCGGCCGACGATCTCAAGACGTGGTCGGCGATGAAATACAAACGCTTCATCGACGCCGCCGGCGGATGGACAGGATTCCAGAATGTTCTGCAAGCTGCCGACCGGATTGCGCGCAAGCACAGAGTTTCGATCGCCAATGTTGCCTGCCGCTACGTACTCGAGCAAACTGCCGTTGCAGGTATCATTATCGGTGCACGATTGGGGCAGAGCGAGCACGTGGAGGACAATCAGAAAATATTTCAGTTTAAGCTCGACGAATCCGATAAATCCGAACTTGCAGGCGCAGCATCCCAATTGCTGACTCTTCCAGGTGATTGCGGCGATGAGTACCGCAAACCGCCGTTTCTTACTGCGTCGGGCGATCTCAGCCATCATGTTGAAACGTTTCCTTCGCCATTTCCGACGAAGCCCGGCGAAGACGGCCGTACGTGGGCGTTGAGCGGGACCGAGTGGGAAACGATCGGTGGTTTTTCCCGCGCGATTCGGCGCGGAAATACGATCTGGGTTTCCGGAACGACCGCTACGCACGGAGACCGCGCCATCGGCGGAAAAGATCCCGCGGCTCAGATGCACTTTGTCATCGACAAGATCGAAGGGGCTTTGCAGTCGCTTGGCGGTAAATTGAAAGACGTCGTGCGGACACGCGTATTTGTCCGGAATCTTTCGGATTGGGAGATCGTGGCGCGCGTTCACGGCGAGCGCTTTGCAGGAATTCTGCCGGCGAATACACTGGTGCAAGCCATGTTAGTGGGCGACGAATATTTGGTCGAGATGGAAGCGGAGGCGGTGGTGCTATGAGGAAAAGGATCACTGAAATTCTTGTCGTCTTTGGGGTGGCTTCCGTTCTTTACGGATGTTCCAAACAGAATATTGAATTACGGGTTAAGCTGGATGATCTGGATGTGGTCTGCACGGTTGACCGGTTCTTAAAGCCGGAAGCTCAGCTGCATGGACAGGTTAAAATAATAAACAACAGTCAGAAGGGTGTGATCTACAATCTTAAACGAATTACTCTCGCAGTAAAAGATGACACTTCATCCGTGTATATAGACCGCTTTGTTGATTTTATTTTAACGGACAAAGCAATAAAAAGCTGCGATAGCATCAGCTACAATGTCTATTGGGCATTTAATCGGATCATATCGCCCAATGAGATTAATTCCCTGGGTATTCATATTATTCCGCCCGAAAAATTCATGAACATAATATCACGATAGTACTTTGCAGGAATTCTGCCGAACATGGCAGCGGGGCGGCGGGGGCGAGCGTTAAGGAGTCAGGTTGTTCTTGAATCCCGAAGGGATGTAATTATTAGGAACGAACGTAATAAGTGGGATGTTTCAAGTCAATAAGAATGTTATTAACAAGAAATAAAAAAGGAATTTCCGATTGGAAATTCCCTGACATTCGGTGCAAACAAAAGCCTGCGAGGTTTCAGGAACCTCACAGGATTGATTTTTACGCCTTCGGTTTAATGTTCTGATTCGTCCGGAAGAAATTGCTTGGATCATATTTCTTCTTGATCGCCGCAAGCTTTTTGTAGTTTGCCCCGAAGGCTGACGGCACCCGCTCCTCACCTTCACTGATGAAGTTAACGTACACGCCGCCGGTGGCAAATTTGGCGGTCGCGTCAAATAATTTCCGCGCCCACTCTATACATTGCGCGTCCGCCGCTTTGTCCTCCCAGCGGGTGTGAACGTTCATGACGAAATTCGCGTCCCGGTGCGGATAGGCCGTGGCGTTTTTCTTGACACGATTAATGGCGCCGCCCAGATGGCCGACGAAGATCTCACTGAGGGGCGTCGGAAGTTTTCCGGCGTAGTCTATGAGCGTGTCCATAGCTCCGTCAGAAAGCTCGGTGAAGTTGTGGGACTTCCAGTAGTTCCTTGCGCCGGCTGTAAGGAGCGGATCGAATAATTGCTGAAATCCGGCAAACGGCATTGGCCCGACGATGTCGGCGATCGGCTGACCGAATTTCCGCAAGGGCTCCAGGATCTTCGCACCTTTTTTCATGTCGCCCGCATAAAGTACCGCGATGATGAATATTTCTTTGCCGTGCACGTCCGGGGGAAGAAATGGGAGCGGCGGCGCTTTTCGCAATACAACCCAGCACGTCAGTTTATCGGGCGCCTTCGCAACGAAGTCACGGTAATGCCGAAAGACCTTCGCCGCGTCTTTGAACGGATGTACGATCAGTCCTGACAGTACCGTTGGTCCCACGGGATGGAGACGAAACTGGAACGACGTGACGATACCGAAATTCCCGCCTCCTCCACGGATACCCCAGAAAAGATCTGCGTTTTCTTTCGCGCTTGCCCGTACCAGCTTGCCTTCGGCCGTGACGACGTCCGCCGACAAGAGGTTATCGATGGTGAGTCCGAGACTCCGGCTGGTCCAGCCAAACCCGCCGCCGAGCGTGAGTCCGCCAACACCGGTTGTGGAATTTATTCCGAGAGGCGTGGCTAAGCCGAAAGCCTGCGTTTCATGGTCCATCGCACGCAGAGTTGCGCCCGGTCCAACCCATGCGGTGCGTGCTTTAGGATCGACCCGAACCAATTTCATCTGCGAGAGATCGATCATGAGACTACCGTTTGACGATGCCGTCCCGGCAATGTTGTGCCCGGCGCTTTTTACAGAGACAAGGATCTTGTGTTCGCGGGCAAACTTCACACAGCTGATCACGTCGGCAGTTCCGGCGCAGCGGGCGATGAGCGCCGGCCGCCGGTCGATCATCCCATTCCACAGGGCCCTTATCTCATCGTAGCCCGGGTCTTCCATCAACACCAGCCGGCCGAGCAATTTTGACCTGAAATCCTCCACTGCAGCTCCGGCAAGAACGGTCTCCCGTCCGTCCGTTGAAGTGATTCGTACGTCAGCCATGGCGGCTCCTTTTTTTAGATGTTAATTTTACTCATTCGTCATTCAAAAGAGATCTGACGTTGGTATTTTGTTTTCTGAAAAATATCTGAGAGACGCGTGATACATTTTTCACGGAGCAAATTTCATTTCATTAATACAATTTCAAATCCGGTTGAAAAAATTCTCAGACATGAGAATTTAGCATTTAATGCTTCCAGGAAGAGATGAAAGCCACAAGCCTTGATGTAGCATGAGCGCAAAGCTAAGGAGACGGATGTTCCTAGTCAATAAAAAGTTTTCTTTCAAAGGAGCTGGCAAAACTCAAAAGTCAAAACTATCTATCACTTAGCCAGGGTCTTCTCAATGCGGCGGTCGGGGACGAGCCAGATGACCGCAACCGAGACATAGAGAGCCAAAGCGATGCGCGTGTCTACGAATGCAAATGGAATAGCAGCAAGATAGATCACCAAGGATATCTTGCCTTTGAGATCATCCCCGAGCGCAACGGCAAGTACCGAATCTTGTTCGTGGATAGACAGGAGGACGCGTGTGAGAATAAAGTAAGCAAGCCCGTCAAATAAGAGTACCACACCATATAGGGCGACCGGCCATTCGGCAAAATGATTTTCGCCCATCCACGCGGTGACAAACGGGATCAGCGAAAGCCAAAAAAGTAAATGCAGATTTGCCCAGAGCACACCGCCGCTGATTTGCTTCACCGCTTGCAGCAGGTGATGGTGATTGTTCCAGTAAATGCCCAGAAAAATAAAACTGAGCGCATAGCTAAGAATTACCGGTATCAGAGGCATGAGCGCCGCCGGATCGGGATCATGCGGCACCTTTAGTTCCAATACCATGATGGTGATAATGATCGCGATCACTCCGTCGCTGAACGCTTCGATCCGTCCTTTGCTCATTGTGATTCTTTAATTATTTCACCCTTCCGGGGTTCTTGAGTTTTTTTCGATTCTTCTTCTTTAATCATGACACCGCTTCGAGGTTGATTTGGACTCGGTTTTTTCTAGAAATTCTTACACCTATATGCGCAATCTTGTTTTTAAATGCGCAGCCGAGGCAGCGTATCGCACGGCATAAAATTGCCTTTTCAATTGAGTCTCCGTGCGATTCGCTGTCTGTGAATGCGCCACTGGCGCATGAACGAACGGCTGAGCCGGCGTTAGCCGAAGTGCCACCAGCAGTTACTCAGGCGCCTAATCTTTCGATGTCTGTCCACCATGGTCACCTATCATGACCCACTTGTCACCTTGCTTCATCAAGATGTCAGTCCATGTACCTGATGTAGTCTTGGCTTTACCATCGATCTCTTTGTCAATTGAGGTATAGTAGTAGTGGACGAATGCAACGTTGCCATATATTTGGATGGCAGCAGGCGATATGTCAGTTAGAAGATTCTTTGAAGTCTTAAATCCGTACTCAACGAATTTTCTCGTTGAGGCTTTGGTGCTTGGAACTGCGGTCCCGTTAGACCAACCGCGATAGTCAGGATGAAAATAGGCCATGAAACCTTCGAAATCTCCTTGCGCAGCGAGTGCCGAATATGCTTCAACACTCTTCCACACGTCTTTCTGAGCTGCAGACCATTCTTGCGCAGATACTTTCATTGAGGAAAGTACCGCGAAGAACAGAACTCCAATCGTGATCCATAAACTTCTGAACTGTTTCATAGTGTTCCTCCTTCCGGGAGATAATGATGGAAAATGTTCCCCGTGTTTCGGAGAACGCAAATTACAGCATCTTATATGACTCTTTATTCAAAGTGATGTCTTTGTGCTTGACTGACTTATTGATCAGCCCAATATTAATTTGCTTACTAACGTCAGTATTAAGAATACTACTATAAGTGGTACAAGTAAACTAAGTAAAGTTCTCAAAGATCTTTGGAAATAATTTAAATTATTAAACAATTGGAAAATTGTCAACATTGCAATTGCATGTCCGATAAAATCACTTAGCCGCGCTGTCGTTCTTAAGAAAGACGTTTGGTTGAACCAATAGTATAAAGGGAAAACCGCAATATGCAATATTAACTTTTGTCCTGCTATAAAAGAGTTTATAACTAGATGTTCAATAAAATTATATCCGACTTTCTTGAAACAGATAAAAGTGCCGATCGAGAAAACGGGAATTTGAAGCAAAGTTAAAACTGAATAATGTTGGGACATCCACTCACTCATATTTTCAATGGTCGCCTTGGTTTGGTTAAACTTCTCACCGCTACCAGTTACTTCAATATTGTTGGATAACAAGTTAATATCAAAATAATGTGATAAAAAACCATAAATACCCGCAAGAAGTATGACTAATGAAATTGGTTTAAAATGCCTTACCCGCTTGCCTTGCAGGAATTCTCTTATTGAATGCCCGGGTCTTGTAAATAATTCTTTTGCAGTAAATAGAATTCCTTTGTCAATATGTAATAGTCCGTGTTGAATGTCGTGCCATAAAAAATGAAGATTAATTTTGTGAGTGGCGGAACTTTGTCCGCAATTACTACAAAAGTACCCATTCAATTCCTTATTACAGTTTTGGCAATTTGTTGTCATGGGTTATTTATTAGATATAGTAGAGTTGAACAATATAGCAGCCCACGATCCGTCCTTTGCTCATTGTGATTCTTTAATTATGTGAATTGCCACAGATGACCGTAGTCCCTTAATCAAAAGCCAAAACCCCATGGTTAGTTGAAGTTTCAACCGTCCGATTTGTCATGTTTAATCGTAATTATAGTCTATAACGTCTCCGGATCATACAACTCGCGCGGGTGCCCAAAAACGCCTTTTGAAAATCAATCTCTGCTTGCGCATAACCCATATCTGATGTTTTCGTCCCGATTATTACGATGAAACTCGGTTATTCAGTATGCGTTGTTGGGCGATTATTACTAATTCCCGGCAATATACTCTTTGAGTTTAGCAAGCGCTTCCGGCATGTTTTTTCGCGCAAAACCTAATCTGAAATTATTTCCTTCAAAGTCATACTGATCTGCGGGGAGCAACATGACTCCTTTTTTTTCAACAAGGTCTAAACAAAATTCGGCTGCTTTTTTGCCGCCTTTCAGTTTTGGGAAACCGATCGGACCTGCTTTTGGTCTATGCCATTCAAAAAGTCTTGTATGTTCAACAAAAAACTCATCGAGCAGTTTTAAATTATTCTTAATAATATCGAGATTCCTCTTTAATATTCTATCTTTTGCTCTTAATGCCATAAGTGCCAGGATCTCGCTCGGTGCGCTGCTGCAGAGGGTCGTGTAATCCTTGTAATTTGCAAATTGACTGAAAAGGCCGTCATTTTTTGTCGTAAGCCAGCCGATCCTTAAGCCTGCTAAAGCAAAACTTTTTGACATTCCGAAAAGGGAAACGGCATTATCGTATAGATCGCAAGCGGAAGATGTTCGATCGGTTTCATCATGTTCAAGAAATCTGTACATTTCGTCGGAAAAAAGAATGATATTTCTTTGCTTAGCTATTTCAATAATTTTCTCCAAATTAAACTGCTGTATGGTTGCTCCCGTCGGATTATGCGGAAAGTTGATAACAATCAATTTCGTATTGTCTTTGATCAGATTTTGCAGATCATGAGTATCGAAAAACCAACCGTGGTCTTCTTTTGGGGTCCATTTTGATACTTCGCAGCCCAGAGCATTCGCGATTTCATACAGGGATTGGTAGCCGGGAAAAGTTGTAATAATATGGTCGCCCTTTTTTAAAATGTTATTCATAGCGATATAAATTCCTTCTTCCGGCGCCAGTATCAATACATTCCCGGGCTTGATCGTTTTATAAAGTTTGGATACTTCTTCGCGTAAGATAGGGCTGCCTTGCGATTCTGTGTATCCAAGCTTCAGGTCATTCCAAAGCCCCAGTGAACTTTTATCTGACATGCTCAACAATTCTTTCATTGATAAAGCTTCGCAATCCGAGCAGCATAATAGATATGGAGCCGAGAACTCATACTTCGCGAAAAATCTCTCTAATTTAAACGGCCGGATTTTCATTGTCTTGTAGATTAAAGAATAAAGTAATTGTCCACCATAACAGCTGAGAACTCCTCTTGCGTTTAATAATAAAGTCTTAATTCATCAAAACAACAAACCAATGCTCTTCTGCCAGACTTGGGGCAAATCTTTTGTAAGCGGCATAGCCTTTCTTATGTCGAAAGGTTCGGGTTGTTACTAGAATGTTTCACTACTTTATATAACATTATGAAATTGACAATAGCCATTAATAACATCGGAATCCTTCTATAAATGAAATCGGTTGATATAAGACGTTCAATTAATTCTAAAGAAAATTTTTTATCGAGCTCAACTTGAATAGGGATTTGAATAGTTATTGTTGAAACAAGGGTTATAAAATTAAGAAATAATGCCAGCCAAACTAACCACTTGGGTATAACCACCGGTCGAAACCAAAACAATAAGATCTGAGGAATGAAGGATAAGAAAAAGAAAACAACAAATAGCGGAATAATTAGCGAACTGTCAATATGATGAAATTCAGGGAATTCGTTTGCGCCTACCGCACGCCATGTCCTGTAAGCAACCAACGAATTTACTATGCCTCCGCCAAAAACATAGAAAGCTAGCAGAATATAGATCGAGAATACAATAGTCGAAATGTTGTTCTTATTGGTCATGTTATGATTTTTCCTATTGTCTGCCTAAAAGACTCTCACTGACTTGCTCTTGAATATTTAACCGAAATATACTAACGTTCGAAAAATGAAAGGTAACGTCATGAAAGATAAAGAAAAATTATTAGATGAAGCATTTAAAATATCCGAACATATAAGATACATAGCTGCATACGATGTTGACGGCCTTGCCATGAAACAGCGGGGGCCTCTCGCAGCGTACGTGCCCTGCCGGTGTTATGAGCACTGCAGCCAGGCTCCAAGTCATTTCCTTCAAAGGTCCTGAACAATAAAAATCGCATTATTGTTCAAATCATAGAAACCGAATTCTTGAGTCTGCCAAGGAGTGTCTAGTTTCAACGCACCCATTTTGACTGTGCCTCGCTTCACAAATTCATCAAAAAGCTGCCTGACATCCTTGACAAATATCCTTATCACAGAACCACCCAAGAGCGGATCATCTTTTGTACCGGCATGCCATTGCAGATGAAGCCAAAGATTATCTCTGCTAAGAACGGCATACATCTTATCTGCAAAAAGTGGTTCAAAACCTGCTTTTTCCTCATACCAAGCGACATCTCTCGCCACATCTGAGGAAGGCAGAACAGGCACGATACCCAGCAACTCAGAACTCATATTACGGATGTCCATACTGCTGCTAATTTAATTCTTACATTTACTTTGAAATCTTCTAGCTCATTAGTATAGTTCATTTTGTTGAAATTAATAATGACAGTTTATAGTCCAGTCAGTTTTTCGAATTAAACGTGCGGCACAATCTCTTTATCGTTAAATACCCAGCACCGAACAAACGTGTGCGCCCATGTTATGTGCGGTCTTGCCATGCGGGTTCATCGCAAGCATCTACAACTCCCACTCCCATACAAAACCATCCTCGGGATGCATGATCTCCGCCGATTTATGAAAGAGACACTTTCTCAAAACGGCAGTCGACGCATTCTCTTGTGGCAATGTCAGAGCAAAGACTTTGACATTCGGATCTTGTCGACCGGCAATACTTATCAATTCCTTCGCCATTTCAGTTGCAATTCCTTTCCCTTCATGCTCAGGAAACGTAAAGTAAGCGATTTCCACTCGACCCAATATCGGTTTTGAACGAAAGGCACAAGTTCCAACCACATTATTGTCGAGCATAACCAAATAACCGACCCATGGCACTTCATATCCGGATTTCTCATACAGAACTCTGGTTGAAATGCATACACCCTTTGCGGCTTCCGATAACTCAACATCAAGCTCGGTGGTGCCGTCTTTTAGGATCATAACTGGTTTAAGATGAACCATTGCCACAATCCAGCATTTGAGAAGTTCCTACCACGCGCAATATGGCACATAACGGCAGCGCTATCTGACGTCCGACAATGAGCCGGATAGGCGAGCTTGCTCGCAGGCGAATGTCGCATGTGCCGAAGGCCGAGTACCGGAAGAAACGTCGTCGTTTCTGAGGAACGGAGCGGATAGCGTCGTGTTGTGCGATGTTGCCTCGAATTCTTTTATCTAATGGGGCAAATGTTTAGTCTTCTCTTAAGATAAAGTCCTTACTGTTTTTATAAAAATGATCCCTATTTTTTGGGTTCAGTTTTATTGAACATGTACCTAGCTATTTTCCATTCATCAGATATCTTTTCAAAAACAAAAAGCTCTCTGTTTGCCTCTGCTACTTTTAATCCATTTTCATGGATTAAAACCGATCCTTTTGAGCTTGTGACTGCGTATGCCATATTATTTTCAATTTGAATTTCATCAATAAAAAATTCAATATTTAGTTGAATTTGTTTAAAAATAAACTCATAGGATTTTTTTATGTTCTCAGATCCAACAGCAGATGGCGCTTCGGTTGGCATAAAAATACCATCCTTCGTGTAAAGACTTTGCGCTAACCCAGCATCACTTGTATTTAATGCTTTTTTATAAGCATTAAGTAAGAATTCAATTTTTTGTTTTTCTTCTTTTTTCATTTTAAAACTCCCATTTGTTTTTGAACATGCGACTAAAGATATAACCACAATAACTAATATGACTAGTTTATACACGTTTGCTCCTTTTTACGTAACGTTTAGGTATCTTAATTTAAAAAACAAGGTATCGCAATGATTTATCTTAAGCTTGAGAGTTAATATAGGTTAAGTATAAAAATTGAATCCGCGGCAATATCACACAACGACCCGTGTTTATGACGGCTCCGGCTGTCGAAGCTGCGTCCTGTCCCACATGCCGAAACGAAATATAAAAACTAAACTTCAAATTGCGCCGGCGTTCTTGTCCACTGTGTTATTAAGTCTTTGTCTTTACTTATTGGTATTTCCACTTTATTGGTGTATTAGCTATGATTTGTTTTTGATTTCTCTCTCACTAATCCGATTCTATTTATTGTCTCATAAAGTAAATTCGCATTTACTAATAAACGGTCAAGTTCTTGTTCAAAAAATTGGTCAGTATGATCATTCCACTTATTTGGGTGGTTCATAAGCTCTTTAAAACTTTTTGCAAGTGTAGTGATATATTCTTTTTTTTGAGGAGCATCATTAATAAATATTGGAGGATATAAATCATACATCAACATCCAGTTTTTTGCAATTCTGCTTACTCTTCCATTTCCGTCCACAAAAGGATGTATTCTAATTAACTCGTGATGAAAGTATATAGCTTTTATGATTGGGTTTGAAATAGATTGTATGTTAAAGAATAGTTCTGAAACTAATTGTGGAACCGTTGTTGGTTCAGGACAAATATGGGCTCCTATCTGAACTAGGGTTTGTCTGTATCGGTTTGGATGGATTGCATTAGTTTCGGGGGAAACTAAACGAAGTAGCTGAAATAATTGCACTTCTTTTTCAAAATTATTGTGTAAAATTATTTCTTCAATAACAAAATCAAGCGATACTTTAAAGTTTTGCAAATACTCCTTGGCTTCATCTTCATTTTGAGCTTCCATTTGAGCATTCTTAATACTCAATAGTTCTTTTAGATTATTTACTCCGTCTAAATAGATGTCCAAAAGGTCATCGTCAAGGTGGTGTCGGCTGTATATAATTAGTCTGTAAATTGACTTTATAATGTTGTCAATTTCATCTATCTTTTTTTGATTTATTTGAATAATTTCTACTGGTAGTAATTCCATTTTACTTGTGTAAGACGTCAAAGACGAGAGAGATTAAGACAGGAACTGCAAAAACTAAGAACGCAGAAATTTAAAGTCAATAAAAAGTTCGGAGAACAGTTACCCTTTGCTTCGACGATTGACTAATGAATATACGTTATTGCGTGTCTGCATAACCCAGCGCCTCAACCAGAGGGAATTTTCCCTTAACAAAAATACCGCTTCCGCGGCCGAGCTCTTTGCCCGCGCTGTCATAGGCTGCCGACTCAGCGATGAATTGCGTTTTATTTTGGCTGACTATTCTGCCGACAGACCGGATGATTCCGGAGGACACCGGCCTGACAAGATACGTAGTAAAGGATGTGGTGAGAACAAAAACACTGCGCTCAAGAGAATTTGCCGCAAAAAATGCAGCATCGTCCCATTTTCTTCGCTGCTTGAATTACCGATAATTCTTTAAGCGAAATACTGTCATTCCCGATAATTCTTTATTGCCTCCCGGTTATGTTCATTTACGGATTGCAGTAATTCGCTATAACCGCTTTGCAGGACAAACGCACCTATCAACGTGGATATCGCCCCGCCAAGTACCAAGTAAGCTGCATTGTTGTTCCTGCGTGGACTATATGCACTCGAACTTCCCCGAAAATATCCTACAGTGGTCATAGCTAATCCGCCCAGCATGAAAACTATTGCGGTCGTGTTTTTCGATCGGTAGCTAAGATAATGTTCCTTACTGCTTTCATACTGGCACAGCGTTTTTTTCATCGATTGTGACACTCCGAACATCGATGAGCAGCTCTCTCCCTGATGAGACAGACGCATGCCGCTGAATGTACCGAGACTTATCGTGACCGCGGAGGAGTCATAGTATCGAATTAATCGTTCATTATTTTGAGCCTGCGTATTAAATACAATTCCTAACAAACTGAGAAACGTGATGATGATCTTCATGTGTCACTCCGTTTAAGCCGTTGCCATTTAGAACTATATCTAAATGGGGATCTCCCCGGTACGATCGTTCCGGATAGGTGCCGGGAAGCATAGGAAACGAATATTTCAAGTCAATGAAAATTCATAAACAAGCGCCTGAACGAACGCCGGAGCGCGTGTTATGCGATCGTGGAGCCGCCGCTCAATTCTTGATTCTTGTAAGAATTGATTGATCCAGCAATATCGTCAGTTCCTATGGCAATATGTTGTTTTCGCTTAAATCACTTCTAATGGACCACAAACTGTCCTGAAGCATCAATGCACTTCTGGACATGCTTCATAAGAGTAAGGTCCCTGCGAATAAGGTGATACCAATTTGATTTTCCGTGCCCTTTAGTGTTGGCTTCAATTCTATTCATATCTATTATGTCCAACCACTTTTTGTCGGGTTTGGTCACAAATTCAAACGAACTGATTTCCGAGAATTTTACTTTTACATAGTTTAATCCGGAATGTTTTCTAATGTACGTATCCGGTGCGAGTTCCTGGAAGATCACTAAGCTGTCGTTTAGTTCATATCGGGTTTTACATTCTATAGCGTTAGAAATTTCTAGATATGAAACCTGATCCTTTGTTACAATATTCGTTTTTTCCAGAGTTCCTATTTCAGAACTACTGCTCCAATCCAGGTAGAACACGCCTTTCACATTTGTAATATAGATCGTATCATTAAGACTTCCGAATGTTCTGAAAATCGTATAATTCTGATCGGATTGACGAGTAAATTTATTTAGATAAAAGTCAACCCTGAAAAGTTGCTCAAACCTCCAGTAGGTTGACTTTCCGTCTTCAAGATAGAAGCAATTAGGACAGCCATCGCTTGTGAGTTCAACAAATCCCTCAACCAGGGCGCCATTTATCAAGACAACTCTGCAAACCGCATTGATATCCAGACCCAATTTGCTTGTAGTAGAATCATGGAGTACGAATTCTTCATTTTTCCTCATGGAATCGGTGAGCGCATTTATAAGTTGATCAGCCAATATGCCTACAAAATCTTGGCCCATTAGCAAATTAGACGCGCCGCAAAACAAAATTGATAATGACCATGTTGTCATGATCAACCGCATCAGGTACTTCATAAATCCCTCCCTTGTGATTGCCGCTTGAAAGGCCATTTCAAATAAATAATGTTCATTCGCAGTTCCTAAGGCAGGCCAACCGGTCTATCGGCAACCGCCTGTTCCCGCAAAAGCCGAAATGGTCAGCTTGCGATGGAAAATTAATTAAAACGTTGTCAGAAAGGAAATTTAGAGGAGGGTTAAATACGTTTCCATCATGAGAATATTTTGTCTAAGATGTGACGCAGACTACGATGATAGATGATGGATACAATGCAATGTAGGGAGGTGGACATTCAATGTCAACATAAATTAAATAAAAACAGTAATGTAATTTTCAACATGCAGAACGAATTGTCACCATTACATGATTTTTGTCATGCGGATCATTTTATTATTTGGTACATTAATACGATCAAAGCCCGCGACAGGCCCCATGTTACTCAACGAATACCAAAAGCCTCAGAAACAGCATTTCGAGATCCTCGCGATGAGTTGGGCGGGGTGGGTCTTCGATTTTTACGACCTCATTTTATTTACGTTTCTTCTCATTCCCATCGGGCAGGAACTGCAGCTCTCCAATATCATGCTGTCGTATGTTCTCGGAGCCTCATTGGCCGCAACGGCTGTGGGCGGGGTCCTATTCGGAATTCTGTCCGACCGCTACGGCAGAAAGACCGTTTTGCAATGGACGATACTCACGTACAGCATCGGCACGTTCCTGTGCGGCATGGCGTCATCGCTGGAAGTGCTGATCGTTTTCCGGATCATCACGGGATTGGGAGTAGGCGGGGAGTGGGCGACGGGGCAGACGTATGTCGGCGAGACATTCCCTGCAGATGTGCGCGGGCGTTACGGCGCGTTCATGCAGACCGGCGCGCCGATAGGAATAGTTCTGGCATCGGTAGTCGGAGGATTCATCGCACCTGAGATCGGGTGGCGCATGTGTTTTTTTGTTTCGATATTGCCGGCGTTGCTTGTGATTTTTATCCGCAAGCGGCTTCCTGAATCCGATGTTTGGCTCGCTCGAAAAAATCTCACGGCTGAAACAGGCGCAGCGCCGGAAGAAAATCTCTTTGAAAAATTCCTCAGTTTGTTCACCGGGCCGTACAGGAAACTTTTCATTCAGTGTCTCATACTGGCGCTCTTCGATATGTCGGCATATTGGTTCACGTATTCCTGGCTTCCGGGTTACCTGCACCAGGAGCGGCAATTCACGCTTGTAAAATCTGCGGTGTGGATGCTGGTCACTCAGGCGGGCGGGCTGCTCGGCTATATCAGTTTCGGTTTTGCTGCGGATAAATTCGGGCGTCGTCCGGCATATTCTATTTACTCGGCGCTGATGGCCGCAGGGCTGGTGATGATCACGCTCATGTGGGACACCGTGGTGGACTATCCGGCAATTATTTTGTCTTTCATGTTCCTGGTCGGGTTCGGAACGGGTATGTTCAGCGGATACGGGCCGCTATTTGCGGAATTATTTCCGACGGAGATACGGAATACGGCGATGGGCTCGGCATTCAACCTCGCGCGCGGCATACAATTTTTTACGCCGGTGATCATTGCGGTCATCGCTCAGCAATACGGATTATCCGGCGGAATTTCTCTGGCGGCGTTCTTTGCGCTATTGACCGGCGCGTGGATATGGGTGTTCCCGGAAACGAAAGGGAAGAAGATTTCTGTTTAGAATGATGTTACCTTTGCGCCCGGCGGCGATAATAACCTGCGATTACAACCTGCGATAACAACCTGCGATAACAACCTGCGATTACAACCTGCGATTACAACCTGCGATTTGAGGGTCTTGACAAACGGATTGCGATTTTGTATTTTTAATAAATATTCCCTGAGGAATCAATCTCTTCTGTTGTTGGCGCCCCTCCGCGTATTGCGGAAATAATTTCTTTTCAGAACATATTGCCGCGTCGCACGACTGATTGAATAGAATGGTAGGCGCAGCCTTCAGGCTGCGGGTTTTCAAATTCCGCAACCTAAAGGTTGCGGCTGCCAACCGTTTGAATAGAATGGTAGGCGCAGGCTTTAGCCTGCGGGTTTTCAAATTCCGCAACCTAGAGGTTTGCGGCTGCCAAACGTTTGAATAGAATGGTAGGCGCAGCCTTCAGGCTGAAGGTTTTCAAATTCCGCAACCTAAAGGTTGCGGCTACCAGGAAAAATGGTAGGCGCAGGCTTTAGCATGCGGGTTTTCAAATTCCGCAACTTAAAGGTTGCGGCTACCAACAGATTGAATAGGATGGCAGGCGCAGCCTTCAGGCTGCGGGTTTTCAAATTCCTGTGGGTTTAAAATTCCGCAACCTAGAGGTTTGCGGCTACCAGGAAAAATGGTAGGCGCAGGATTCGGGTTTTAGAATTCCGCAACCTAAAGGTTGCGGCTATCAGCCGTTTGAATAAAATGGTAGGCGCAGGCTTTAGCCTGCGGGTTTTCAAATTCCGCAACCTAGAGGTTTGCGGCTACCAACCGTTTGAATAGAATGGTAGGCGCAGCCTTCAGGCTGCGGGTTTTCAAATTCCGCAACCTAAAGGTTGCGGCTACCAAGAAAAATAATATTTCAGCAATAAACATCGAAAAACTAAAGTGTTGCAACTCAATCGGTTAAAAATTTCAAGTTTTTTTGAAACGTTTTGAGCTTTTTTCTAACTACTAATCCATGAGATCTTTTCTTCTTGAAAAAATTTAGGACTTTAAGCATTAACTTGGGTTTTGCATCGCACTGGAAGCGGAAACGGGGAGGCTTTATGAAGGGAAGATCCAAAACAACATTGAAACGTGTGGAACAATGTATTAAGGACAATATTTCCGACCCTAATTTCAATGTTAATAAATTGACCGAGTTAATAAATATTAATCATTCTTACCTCGGAGAAATCATAAACAAAGAACATGACCTTAGCCCGCGAGAGTTCATCGAAGCAAGAAGACTGGAAAAAGCCATGGCGATCCTTTCAACCGAGGATATTTCTATGATCCATCTGTCGTGTAAGTGCGGATTCAATACGTATAAGACATTCAGAAATGCAGCCAAGAGGCGATTTAGAATGACCCCATCGGATTGCAGGCAGTTATTGATTTCCGGCAAGTGAGGAGAAAAAGAAAACCACCATCAGTTCTTACCAGCAATTCCGGGTATTGATTATTTTTCGCATTCTATTTAGTATTCGATATCGTTTTCAAATTGCGGGTCTCTATCGTGGCCTCTGAAACAGCGCTGATTCTATCCGGCGCTAGGTGTTAGTTCTATCTTAAGCCAATGGGGGAGCAAGTTTTACCCGCCATCCGCTTCCCCATTTGCATCTAATGGATCGATTTCAAATGATCTCGGAATAATGAATGACAAGAAAGCTGTTATCGGTTTTCTTGAGCCAATATAAAAAGGCGAAAGTGTATCCACAACTTTTGTCTCGATACACCATAACATGCCGTATCGCCAAAAGCCACACGGGTGATTGGTCTTGAGCCATATGCTCCAGGTATTTTGATTTTAACCGATTATGATCGAACGCCGACAAGATTAATATTGTAAGGAGAAATTTATGAAGCGGTTTGGTATGATCATGTGGATACTTTTTTTCAACTCCTGCACTTTCAATGTGCACGTGGTGAAAGAAGATGAAGACGCGCCGTTCAAAGAAAGTGTTGATGCTTTACGCCGGCAGGAAAGCTCGATGGCCTTGGTGACGATAGCCGGAGAGGAATATCCCTGTCAGTTGGTAAAAGTTGGCGAAGATATGCTGACGTTTCAGAATAGAGACGCCTTGTCCGAAATCCCGCTCAAGGCCATAACATCGATAACCGTATATCATGGAAAAGCGGACCATCCATCACTGCTTGCGGGAGCGGTTATCGGCGGCTTAACCGGCTTTGGAGTTGGCACCGCCGTATCCCGAAGCACCTCGAACTTCAGGTCCGGTTCAGGTCAGCACAAGCTGCAGGCCGCAACGGCAGCTGCCGGCGCATTGGCCGGAATGCTCGCGGTCGCAGGCTGGGGCTCGAACGCAGGCGAGACCTATGAACTGAATTCCCGGATCAAATTATGCCGCATCGCTCACCACGAATCCGTCACCGGTATGGAGGCGATGCAAGCAGGCGTGTTTAAAAATCTGAAATTAGGAGTGGGAGAGCAGCTGCTCAGAGTGAGCGTTTATCAATTCGACACAGACGGCTACCTGATCGTGTATGGAACGCACGACGGTATGGCCAATAAAACGCACTGGAGCGTCGTTGACAGTCCCTATCTGCAGGAGCAGGAAGTGAAAATGAAATCATATTCCGCATCGTCAGGCAGCGGACTTCACTTGTTCAAAGAGCAGGGCAATTAGAATAACCTGAGGGTATACAAGAATGAAAGCTGTTCTATTTGTGATCGCAGCCTTTATAGAAATGACATCGACTGTATTCTCACAATCCAATGAGAATTCCTATTTGGCCAATCCCGCAAAAAAAGGCGTGCTTTTTGAGGGGCAAATTGCCCCGAGCTACGAGCTTTTTCATTTGGGAAAAGATCCGGACAAAATGAAACGCGGATTTTCATTGGACGTCATCGTCACCCCAAAAGTCTTGCTGAAGGTTTACTCGACAGGATCACAGCCTGTGAAAAGCCCTTCCTATATGCCGATGATCACATTCCAGGCCTGCTGGAAAATGCGCGCCATGACCATTTACCCGTTCGTCACCATCGGCCATCATTCCAACGGTCAGACGGGGGCGACTTACGATTCAACGGGAGAAGTGAATACTCAGACCGGAGATTTTTACACGAATTTCTACAAGCTCGGCTACGCCATGTCGTCGTCGGCCTGGCCGCATCACAAGATCGGCATCATTTACGAACATCATCCGGTTCACGGATGGTGGTTCAGTATTGACGACGCGATCAAAGGCAGTTACGGGAGAACGCGCATCCACTGTTTTTACAAGTACGAACAAAAGAATATTGCGGCGGAAATAAACTATACGAGAATTTACGACAGTTGGGAACTGGCGAAAGGCGTGTCGCCGAATATCCTGGAAATTAATTTCAGTTGGAAAATACCCGGATTCAAAAATTTGGCGTGGCTGTTTACGAATTTTTATCAGGGGCAGGACTATTACAATATTGACTTTGCCAGGCAGATCCGTCAGTTCAAAATGGGATTGGCGATTCACACAAAATTGATTTCGTTATGAAAACTCTTTCCCGCGAAACACGCGATCGGTGAAAACATGGCCCACGAAACACGCGAAAAAACACGAAACAGAAACAATTAACCTCTCCCTCTCCTTACCAAGGAGAGGGTCGGGGTGAGGTTAATAAATAAGCATACCCCAGAAGGAGTGTCCATGAAAAAAATAATTTTGATTCTATGTTTATCTTTGAGCATGAACGGAATTGCCAAGGCGCAATTCGGCTGGTGGACGAGTTCGGATTCCACGCATATATTCAACCGTAACCCGGGCGCCGTTATCGTCGGCGGATATCAGCCGCTCGGCAAACTCACGATCGGCAGCGATAAAGACCTGTATAATCTCGCGCTTGTCGGCGATTACAATAATCTCGCGCAGAATTTTCTGAAGATCGGCGTGATGGGACAGAATGTTAACCAATACAGAGGCCATACGATCTTCGACCTGTATCACAACAACAGCGAAGCGAAGTTTGCAGGCTACAATTTCCGCATCAACGGGCTCAGCCGTTTTTTCATCAACGGGAACGGGCACGTCGGCATCGGAACGGAATTGCCGAAAGCGTTGCTGGATCTGAACGGCGGGCCGGATTGGAACGGATTCAGGAAGACGATTCGCCTCGGAGAATCGCAGGCCCTGGCGTTTGAAAGCGGTGGTAATGAATACGGATTTGTTCCCACAGGCGGCGGGATCAGTTTAGTCACGAGCAACGGGAATTCAGGCGGGTTTGGCGTGTCGTTTTCTAAATTAATGAGCATTAACAAGAACAAAATCGTTTTTGATGGTGACGTGGAATTTCGCGGGAATGTGATAGGAGGAGGATTTAGTGGGGGCAGCGGAGATGGCGGAGGGAATGGCGACTCCGGAGGCGGTAAAAAGAAATATCTTCTCTCACTTCCTCTTGGCGGATCGGGCGCGGATGGTGCATGGCTGTATGCAAGCAACGGCATTGATATCTACTATAATGCCGGTAAGGTGGGTATCGCGACAACAAACCCGGCTTACACATTAGATGTCGGCGGTACTATTAACGCTCAAAATATTTTGATAAACGGCAGCGCAATTTCGGGTGGCAGCCAGTGGACGACGAGCGGAAGTAATATCTATAATAATAATACGGGAAATACGGGTATCGGTCTTGCCAATCCGGGCGCAAAATTTACCATCAGGCAAGGAGCCACCGATCCCGGAACGTATGATGATGGAAAAACCCTGTTTGTATCAGGTAATATGAACGCCGGAACAAATTATGACGGAGGAATTGAATTCCGTCAAGATAATCTCTCGCAGGGAATTGGATTCGGTTACGCGTCCATGTACGCAACGGGAACATCGGCAAATCAGCAACTGAATATTTATTCGAAAGGAACATCTCCATTAACATTGAATGCATTTGGCGGCGGAAGCGTCGGCATCGGCATTTCCAATCCGGATCCGAATTATAAATTGAGCGTCAACGGAAAAGTAAAAGCGCAGGAATTGTATCTGACGACCACAGTCTGGCCGGATAATGTGTTTGATAATAATTACAAGCTGATGTCCCTTCGAGAATTGGAAAAGACCATTCGGAAGGAAAAACATTTACCGAATATCCCTTGTGAA
>CAZLWA010000081.1:0-5058 GCA_964563165.1 uncultured Bacteroidota bacterium
TTTCCCAAGTTGCCCAGTGCGGAACGATATTCGAATTAGCGATGATTACGCGCGGCGCATCCGCATGCGATTTGAAAACGGCGACCGGCTTCCCGGACTGCACGAGCAGCGTTTCGTCATTTTCAAGGTTTTGCAGGCTTCTCACGATCGCATCGAAACATTCCCAGTTACGCGCGGCTTTTCCCGATCCGCCGTAAACGACCAGTTCCTGAGGATTTTCGGCCACATCGGGATCGAGATTATTCATCAGCATGCGCATGGCCGCTTCCTGCTGCCAGCCTTTGCATGTGAGCTGAGTGCCTCGCGGCGCGCGGATCGTTCTCATAGGTTTAGATCACCCTCTGATAATCTTTGATATCGAAAGTCCACACGCGCTCGCCGCAGAACCGGGCGCCTTCCGGGCAATACGGACGGATATCGGCTAACTGGCGTATGCCGCACGGCGGCAACAAGAATTTTCCGATAAGCGGATTGATCTTCATGATTTGTTCCGTTTCGTCCACCGAAGCGCGCCATATTTCTTCCTGCGCGAGATAGCACAGGCGCATGGATAATTTATGATGCAAATTGAGCAGGTCGGAGGATTCGGTAAACCGTATCGAAACGGCATTGGGCAAGAGATACATGACAAATTCGTCCGGAACATTGAGTTTTTTCAGACGGCGCATATACTCCCAGGATTGCATCATGACTTCGTCATAATATTTCTGTATTTCGGAGTCCTGCTCGACCAACACGGGCGTGATATAATCGGGTTCATCCGAGTTGTGCGTCATCAATATCGGCCTCGATCCCGGCGTCATGCGATGCCGCTGGTCCTGCGAATCCGCCGTATGGCTTAATACTTTCCGGAACGTGTAATGCGGATGGAACAGCGCGCGGGAAATCTTGGACAGCGTGGTCAGGTTCAGCGATTCTCCGAATAATTTATTTTTAGACGGATCCAGCGCCAACCGGATCGCCTCTTCATCCGCCAAATGATTCTTAGTCACCCCCAAAACTTCTCTGACGCTTTGCGCAAGGATCGATTCGTTGTTGATCTTGTAATCCACCAGCTTTGAAATGCGCCCGTCCAGACTTTGATCGAACTCCTTCAAAAAAGCCGTTTGATTTTTCTGATTGTAATAATCCTGATGTTCGGTAAAAAATCTGTACTCCGTTGTTTCTTCGAGGGGAATCTCCTCTTCGAGAATGACTTTGTACAGCGGGTCTACTTTGATGAGTTCCTGCACCATTTTTTCGATGACCGTTTTTTGTTCGAGCGGCGTATCGAATTGGCTGGACAGACGGTAATAGCGCAGCAGCGTAATGCCGCTCACGGTGTGATACATGTACGCCATTGCCGCAACCGGGATCACGTAGCGGGCAATTTCCTGGCATTTTTTCTGAATTTCTTTGGCGTATTTTTCCTTCACCTTCACGCGCGACGGAAATCGTTTGAAATAGGCGTCTTCCGCCACCGGTTTGAGCATCGTATTCAGGCGCACATACGCCGCCATTTGATAATCGATGGCTGTGCGGTAGACGGAAAGCGCTTCGCCTTCCATCGGCGGAATCAAAAAGCTGTCTTTTTTGATTTCCACATACCGCTGGCTGACTTGTTCGGAGTTATAATACGGATGGCTGTGCAGGAAGCTCCAGATGAACTGCCGCGAAATATTCGTCAATTGAAATTGAAAATACGCATGTGTAAAAACCGTGTGATGGCCTGCCTGATAGACGCTTTGCGCGAGCAAAAAATTCTTATCCGTAATTTGCTCGTCGCGGACAATGCCCTTGCTCGAGTAGCAGGTCCGTGCCGTTGCGATCGCATTCTGAAACGGCGTAGAAAAGGCTTTCGATAAAACAACGACAGGTTGCTCGGAAAGAAAGGTTTTCAAATTTCCTTTAGTTAATAGTTGTCAGTTGTCAGTTCTCAGTGTAATATTTAACGTTTGGCTTTTGGCCTTTGGCTTTTGGCTTTTGGCCTTTGCCTTTTTCAGCCAGAGGCTGATGCGCCTTTGGCGCAGCCTTTTCAATTTTGACTTCTCAGCATCTCGGCGTCTCCGCGGTGAGTATTTTTACGAATTACTCCATTTCGGTTTTCGCTTTTCCGCAAAGGCTTTCAATGCTTCCAGCCGGTCTTTGGTCGGAATGACGCCGTGGTAGCATTCATTTTCAATTTTCAGGCCTTTCGCTAAAGACTTATCGAGCCCCCGGCGCACGGCTTTTTTTGCGAGACGAACGGCGATAGGTGCATTCGCCGCAATCTCCTCTGCCAGCTGCATCGCGAATGGATTTAATTCTTTCAGAGGCACGACCGCATTGGCCACGCCGTCGCGCAAGGATTCATCCGCCGTAAAAATACGCGCCGTCAGGATCCACAGAAGTCCTTTCGAATAACCGATCAGCCGCGGCAGACGCTGCGTACCGCCCGCGCCGGGAATTATACCCAGAGCGGTTTCGCGTAAACCCGTTTTCACATCATCCGCGAAAATCCTGAAATCGCAGGCCAGCGCCAATTCACATCCGCCTCCGAGGGCGCTGCCGTTCACCGCCGCGATGGTGGGAATTGGAATATCGCCGATCTTCCGGATGACACCGCCGATAACCCGTTTAACGAATTTTTTCACCTCCGCTTCGCTCATGCCCTGCCGTTCTTTCAGGTCCGCCCCGGCGCAGAAATTTTCCAACTCGGACCTTAAGATGACGACGCGAGCCGATGCGTCGGCGCGGATGCGGCTGCAGGCTTCCGATAATTCGGCCAGCAATTCCCGGTTGAGCGCATTCACTTTCGGACGGTTCAGAGAGACCGTCACGATCCCATTTTCATTTTGATATAAAATGTTCTTAAACTGCATTTATTCTCTCTCCAACGCAAGGCCTGCTGTTAGCTGTTGGCTGTTAGTCATTATTCATTATTCATTATTCATTATTCATTATTCATTATTCACTGATAACTGATAACTGATAACTGTCAACTGACGACTAGACCCTGTGCATCGCCCTGAATACGTCCTCATGCTGAGCGAGTATGCGAATGCCGATCTGTTCGCTTGTTTTTGAAAGATTGTCTTTGATAATGCCGAACGGGCAGACGGAATTTTTGATATCGACAAGCATGATCAATGTAAAAAATTCCTGCATGATCTTCTGGCTGACGTCGAGAATATCGCAGTTGCAATTGGTCAGCGTTTGCGAAATGCTGGAAATGATACCCGGCTGATTTTTCCCGAATGCCGTCACAATAATACGTCCCTCGGTTTGATTAAGATATTTGAATGTGCTGGGATGTTCGGTAACAAACTTGGAATGGTCTTCGTCAAGCCGCTTGACCGTTTCCATGACGACTTTTTTTACCAACGCATCGCTCGCCTCCGAACCCAACTGACGTTTGGTTTCCTGAACAATACTTCGAATTTGATCCTCTGTTATCGCCATATCTCTCCCGGGTTATTATTCAATTTTCTTTCAATTGAATTCGAATCGTCGTCCCCTGACCGGGGGCGCTTTCCTTCACAAATATTTTTCCGTGATGATAGTCTTCAATAATGCGTTTCGCAAGACTCAATCCCAGTCCCCATCCGCGTTTTTTGGTGCTGAAGCCCGGGCGAAAAACATTGTAGTGATCTTTCAGTTCAATGCCGCGGCCGTTGTCCGTCACATCCAAATATACATTTCCGTTGTTGCGGCTCAAGGATAATTTGATGATGCCTTCGCGGTTCTCGATCGCGTCCACCGCGTTCTTTACGACATTCTCAACTACCCAGCCGAACAGCTGCGGATTCAGGTACGGGGACGTTTCCGCGCCGTAGTCCTCTTCTATGACAATTTTCTTGCCTAATTGCGGCAATCGTTTTCTGAAATACTGGACAATTTCTTTGACCAGCGGCGCCACTTCAGACGGTTTCAAGTCTGAGCTTGAGCCGATTTGAGAAAAGCGTGAAACAACTTTGTCTACGCGTTTGAGATCCACTTCCATTTCACTGATAATTTTCAGCATGCTCTCCCGTCCGTCGGCCTCTTGCTTCATCAATTCGAGCCAGCCCATCAGCGAAGAAATCGGCGTACCCAATTGATGCGCCGTCTCTTTCGCCATTCCTATCCAAATCGAACGCTGTTCACTCCGTTTGATGTTGCTGAATCCGATGTACCCGATCAAAATGAACGCCCCGACGACCGCGATCGAAACAACGGGCAGCCACGCCATTTGGCGAATGAGTTTCGTATCCGTGTCATAATGGATATAACCCAGCGTCGTAGTTTGAAAAAGGATCGGAATAGGTTCATTACCCTTATCCATTTCAGCGATGATCTGTTTAAGCCGCTCGGTCGTCACGGCGGTCAACGTATCTCCTGGAATTTCTTTGATATTTTTCCAGGAAAGCGGCATGCCTTTGGGATCGGTATTAACAATGGGGAAATCAAGGCGTTTGATCACCTGATCAAACATAAAAGTATATTCGCCCTCCGGATCCTCCTGGCCGATGCGTGCGATCAACTGCGTATAAATGCGTACGAGATGCCGTGAGTCTTCCCGCAGGCGCTCCACGACGTATTGCGTGTAGGCCATCACGGCGAAAATGATCACGATCGCAAAAACGAACAAACCGCTTTTAAAATTCACCGTTAACCGGTAAGGGTTCTTTACGGACCGCGTTTTCTTTTTCGACTTGTGCATCTTTATTCTTTTTTTCTTACCATCAGGGCATTCGAAATATTCCGTTCCTGCCCGTCGGACGGACGATTGACCGTTTCGTTACGTATGCTCATCGTCGTCGAGCCCCCGCCGTCGAGATTCAGCGCACTCTCGCAGCCGAGCCCGATCATAAGATCCGCCAGTTCATTCAGCGTCAAACCCGCACTGTAATTGGTCTGGCTGCCGTCCACGCACACAAGAAATAATTTTTTACCTGCTATGCCGACGGCGGTACGCGCCAGTTTTTTATTATAAAACTCCGTGGCTTCTCCGCCGCCGACCATATTCTTTTTATCTTTTACCAGCATGGGAAATCCGCCGATGAGCGTCCGGATTCGGTCCTGCGCCGGATCGGCGGTAAATATCAATCGTACGCGCTG